>CAYMWF010000074.1:0-23376 GCA_964394085.1 uncultured Gemmatimonadota bacterium
TGGAAATCCTTCACGCAGGTGTCAAACTGGGTGAAGAGAACTGGTATCCGCGTTTTACATTCTGTTGCGGCCGCGGCGGAATAGCAACAGGAGGCACGATCCGGCTTCAATTGCCTGCAGAGCTCGTCGATACCTCGAAGCTGGTTGATGCACTTAAAAACGGCTTCCTGACCGTGTCGACCGACCAGGAAAACGTTGTTCTCGATGCAACCGACTATTTGGTTGATGGTGCATGGTGGATCGACGTTTCGGTGTCGAATGCCAGGTTGAAAACCGGTTCCCTCATCATAATCAATTTCGATCGGCGTATACCTCCAACAAATTCGGGCTGGTATCGCGTCGGTTTTCTTGTGGATGCGGACGGGGACGATGTATTCCAGTCGATTCAAAAGGTGCCGCCGATAATCGTCACTCCCAATATGATCATCAAATGTCCCCGACTGCTTCAAGCCGGGAAGCCGTTCGACGTAAAAGTGAGGGTGCAGACCGGTCCGATCAGGGATGCATACGAGGGCAACCTGCTTTTCACCTGCACGGACTATGATGCGGTTCTGCCGTCACCTTACCGGTTCGAAAAAGCGGAGAACGGTGTTCATCTATTCGGAAACTCCCTGACATTGCTGACACCCGGTTACCATGTGTTGACAGTGTTCGACATTGAGAATCCCGCTTTGCAGGGTGAGGTGGTGGTGGCCTGTCGTGAGAAGGAAATGGGTTACGGCTTGTACTTCGGAGAAACACACGATCATACATCCTTCACCGACGGTCGAGGGCTTCCGATCGATTATTTCTTAAACGCCCGAGATCAGAAACATCTCGATTTCGCGATATTAACCGATCACGATTATCTCCTCGACGAAGATGAATGGGCACATCTTATCGAACTCGCGGATAACATGAACGAACCGGGAGATTTTGTTACTCTTCACGCTTACGAATGGTCGTCTAAATTCGGTGACAAGAATGTCTATTTCCGGGGTGACGACCCGATCCTGCTCCGAAGAAACGAACCCGGGTCAGATCATCCACTGGATCTGTACGATAGTTTCCGCGGCAAAGAAGTGCTGATGATTCCTCATCATCCTTTAAGTGCTTTCCGGCCGACCGACTGGCGTTTTCACGATCCTTCCCTTGTCAGAATAGTGGAAGTGTACTCCCTCCACGGGCGTTCAGAATCTTATGCCTGTAAAAATCCGATCACACCCAACACACCGCCGAACCAGAAATATACCACGGATGAATCGGTCATTAATGTAAGAGACAGGTCGCTGCAGGATGCTCTGGCACTCGGATTGAGAGTCGGAATCATTGGTGGTGGTGACTCACACAGCGGGTTGCCCGCCACTCTGGGCATCGCGGCCGTATACGCGGAAGCTCAAACCAGGGAAGCGATCTTCGATGCACTGTATGCGCGCCGTTGTTACGGGACGACTCACGCTCACATGGTTCTCGATTTCAGTGTGGACGGCCACATGATGGGCGAAGAATACGTGACTGCTGACGACCCTCTGATCGAAGTGACCGTAATCGGTACCGGACCGATCGCTTTGATCGAGATAATCAGAAATAACGAGGTGGTGCTCAGGCATGAATGCAGCGAAGCCCAGGCGTCGGTAACATTCAGGGATGTCAAGCCACGTGGCGGTTCAACATTTTATTATGCGAGGGTAACTCAGCAGGATGGTGAAATGGCTTGGTCGAGCCCCGTCTGGGTGGATCATCCCCGCCCCGACCTGAAAGCCGTAGATAATTCGCTGAAAATTCAACAACTAACGTCCTCATCGATGAAATGTTACGGAAAAATATTCAATAATGGAGCCGGGAAGGCCGGGAATTCCCGTGTAACTCTCCACGATTCGTTCCAAGGTGGGCCGGAACGAGAGGTTTCCTCGGCTCTCCTGTCGTCGATTGCAGGAGGGGATTCAGCATCCTTCCAGCTTAACTGGAATACCTACGGGGAGGCAGGGGAGCATAAATACAGACTTGTCGTTGACAGCGGGAATACGGTCAGGGAAGCGAGCGAATGGAATAACAGCGCAGCCGTCGAGTACGTGGTCACATCCCGGACGATCCTGGATGAGGTTGTAGGGGAAAGGGGTGAAGGGGGAACCTGGTACGAATGGAAGAAATTCGATTTCAGTTCCGAGGAGGAATGGGTCCGGATCGACATCGACGCTTCGGCGGAATTCAGCGGGGTTCGAGGGAAAAGCCCCGCAATACTGGATGACGATCTGGTATTCGCCCTTGATGGCGTGGGTTATCGGTTTTCGGAACAATTCACCTGGGATGGCGGGTATCTCAGGGGACGATCTAAAAGGGTGAGTGTCGCCAAGCTTCTTAAAAAAGGAACCCATGTTCTTTCTTTCAAGGCCGACCGGAAGCCTTTTCTTGAAAGGGTCAGGATAACCGGCACCGGCAAGGGTTCCGCCCAGATGGAAACAACAGAACCGGATGATATCTTTCAGGGGTTCAAGGGAGACGAATTCCGCTGGCTTGATTTCACCATTGAAGACGGCGTTTCACTCTGGCGCCAGCCGGTTGATGACAACAGGATCGTCCTGAATATAATATGGAGTAAAGACTATGGTTCGACGAGTAATTTCACCGAAACATACCGGTGGTACCGCGGTGAAATGCGTTTCGAAAACTGTCTTTATAATGTGATTCCCTGGCGGTTCCAGGAATCTTCAGATCATATTGTCGATAACGGCTCCGGCGTAGTCAGCTGGGTTTTCAAAACGAACAAACCGGGCGGAGTCGTGTGTATTATCGAGGCCGCGCCGGGCAAGAAACCATCCGTACTTTTCGATATCCTCAACGGCGGCAGAAGGTTCCCTTCAAATGTTCATTTACATGGAGAAACCTTGCCGACCCTTCCTGCCAGGCTCGAACTCGCCGGTGATCGGATAGTATCATCGGATCCAGGTTTCGAATCGATTTCCACCCTGAAGGCTGCCGGCGCAAAAAACATGGCGCTGCACATGACCGCTTCCGCCCCGGGTTTTGATGAAACCCTCGACCTGCTTTATGCAGGATTGAGCAACCCGGAAACGAGGATTGAAAACCTGCTTCTCGCGATCAGGAGGAATCCCGACAACTCCCAGCTTCACTTTTCTCTGGGAAAACTTTACAAACAGCTGAAGAAATTCGAAAAGGCGGTCAAATCATTCGAATCGGCCCGTGAACTCGGTAAAGAGGACGCGTATCTTTTTCTGAATCTGGGAGAGTGCAACCGCAAACTCGGAAGGGATTCAGAGGCGGAATGGTGCTTCCTGACCGCCCTTGAAAAAGACCATCTTCTTGTAAAAGGATATATAGAGCTGGGGAAAATGTACAAAGACTCCCTGAAGGATGAAAAGGCTTTGAAGTGTTTCGAGAATGCGGTGGCAATCCAGAGTTTCAATGCTGAGGGACAGTATTATCTTGGTGAGCTGTCGCTCCGTAGAGGACTCGCAGATGAAGCCGTTCGGGCGTGGCGGGAGTGCGTACGCCTCGATCCGTCCGGTCGTCACGGTAAGTCAGCAATGAAGGCACTGGATCAGCTGAGAAAAAAAGAAGTTCCGGATATTACCGTGAACGGAACCGCCGAGGCCGCAGGGTGAAATCGAAGAACACGCCAAACGGGCGCGCGGATCAAAAAATTCTCGAGAGAACAATACGCAGATTATCTTCTTTTAAATGGTGGTTGCTCCCCCCACTGATTCTTCTGGCCGCACTTCTTCTTTTTCTGCTCTGGTCGCAAGATCCCATGGTACCGTACCTTTATCCACGCTGATACCCGATCGGGTTAAATATTGAAATCTGAGTGATCCCAGCCGGGAACGAACCGGTTGAGCCAGAGGGCGGTGGAAAGCGCATGGTAGCGAGATCTGTCGAATACTCCGCGATTCGAATCCCCGGCACTGAAGTTCTTTCTCAGCTTTCCCAGTTTGCTGATCTCCGCGTCGGCCCACGGACGCAATTCGTCGGCCAGCCAGCCTGCGACGGGCACGACCAGCCCCATTTTGTCCGTCCGCTCGATGATGCTGTCCGGCACGATCCCCTTGGCAGCAAGCCTTAAAATGTGCTTGCCGGCATAATCGCGGATCTTGAGTCTTGCCGGCAGCCTGAAAGCGAATTCAAGGATCCGGTGGTCCAGAAAAGGACACCTGTTCTCCAGGCCGACAGCAGCGGCCGCCCTGTCATTCATGGTAAGGAGGGAGGGAAGTGTGAGATCGATATCACAGATACCCATTGAATCGACCAGGTTTTTCCCACGTGAGAACCTGTCTTCAACGAGTGCGATCAACCAGCCGGGAGGCTCGCCCCCGCCCCTGTGGAGCATCTGTGCATATCGTGTCGCGGGTTTGTCGAAGATCGATGGACTCCAGAAGAAACGCGCCATAGGCCTGTAAGAGGCAAGTTGAGGGACAGCTGCGAGGTCGTTTTCGATAGTCATAAAAAGGTATCTGACATAGCCCCCGAAAGCTTCATCCGCGCCCTGGCCGCCCAGAACCACCTTGACGAATTGCGCAGCCGACCGTGCAAGTAAGAATTCTGCGATGGAAGAAGGTGTGGCGATCGGTTGATCGAGGTGCCAGAGGATATCGCTGAAGGAATTTCTAAAGTCTGAAGGCTCCGGTGAGATTACATGCATCCGGCTGTCGATCCTGTCCGCCACTTCACGAGCGAAGTGGAGCTCATCGAATCTTTCACCCATGGGAAACCTGCAGGAAAAAACATGCTGCGGTCTCGCCAGGCATGCAATCAGTGATGAATCCAGGCCGCCGGAAAGGAAAAGGCCGACTTCGACATCACTCCTCATTCTCAATCTGACCGAATCTTCAATCAACTCCCTGAGACGTTTTACGAAGTAGGAATCCGGCTTGCCGGTATCCGGATCCTCCGATTCCAGCCGCCAGTATCTATTCTTGACTATTTTCTCGCCGTCGAAAACGAGGGTGGAACCGGGTTCAAGAGATTTGACACCTTTAAAGAGGGTTTCGTCATTCACGGAAGACTCGAGAGAGAAGTACGATTCCGGAAAGACAGGCTCCGCTTCAATCTGAGTAAGGATGCTTTTGATTTCGGATGCGAACAGAAACCGTTCGCCTTTATGGTACCAGTAAAGAGGTTTCTCGCCGATCCGATCACGTGTGAGAATGAGTCGACCGCCGTCCCAGATAGCAATGGCAAACATGCCGTTCAGCTTTTCGGGGAAAGTGTCGCCGTATTCCTCGTATGCGTGGATGATGGTTTCGGTATCAGTCCGCGTTTTGAAATCGTGGCGACTCTCTAAATCGTTCCTGAGTTCCTTGTAATTGAAAATCAGGCCATTGAAGACGGCATGGATTGTGCCGTCCTCGTTCGACAACGGTTGGGCTCCCCCCTCGATGTCGATTACCGCAAGGCGCCGCATACCCAGTTTGACCGGTTTTTTTTCATCTGTGAAGAATCCTTCGTCATCGGGACCCCTGTGTGCAAGGATCTCGACCATCGGTTCTATCGAACCCGAACCCCAGATACCGGCGATTCCGCACATGTCACTCCACCTTTCTTTCCATGGCCGCAGATTGCGTGTCAGAAGCGGCGGAGCGCTTTGCCTTTTTTCGCCCGGTTCGGTTTATTCTGAATTCCAGAAAGGCGGCGGGGAGATCTCTCAGGGCGTCCAGTGAAAAAGCAAGGGGGCGTGAAATATTGGATTCCCCGGCGTGCCTTTCATCGAATAGAACTGGAACCTGCAGAATATGATAACCTTTGCAGAACGCGGAGATGGTCACCAGGTGTTGAAAATGTCGGTAAGGTGTTTTGTAGTCGAGCACATCTATGAAAATTTCGCGTTTCATTACGAGAAAACCGGATTTGATATCCTTCAGGTTCATGCCGAACAGCAAATTCAGCATGATGCTGAACCCCATGCTCAAAGCAAGGCGCAGACTGTTTGCCTTCGAATGTTCTTCCCGTTTCCCCTGTACTATGTCAACACCGCGAGCTTCTTTCTCTCGGAGCGTCTGGTACAGCCTTGGAAAATCCTCCGGCAGGTACTGTAGATCGGCGTCCGTCGTCAGGACATATCGCCCCCGTGCATGAGTGACGCCCGTTTTCCAGCCGCCCGGAATACCTTTGTTCACTTCGTGCTTAATTCCCCTGGCATTATCCAGTTTTTCCTCCAGTTCGGAGATTTTCGACCATGTACCGTCCGTGGAACCATCATCGATGAGAATGATTTCCCAGTGGATGCCGGTGTCATGGAATGCGGCGTCGGTCCTCGACAGAAGGAGCTCCAGATTCTCTTCTTCGTTTCGGCAGGGTACAATGATACTGAGATCTAATGTTGATCGATTCGCCATTTCCACCTGTTTTCCAGTTGAATCGCTCCATCGAAGCGGGGTGATGTATCTGAGATCCTGAATGTGCGCGCCCTGTTCTTGACGGCGAGCGGTCTGGGAACCCGGGAGGAGTGATCGTGGCACCACACCGACAGGTAATATCTTCCCGCTGCAAGATTAGTCGATTCGATCGTACAGGAGATAGAACCGGATACCCCCGACTCGAAGCTTGGAAGCCGGATCGGGGCTTCCCGCCAGAAATGGTTGAATCCGCTGATATAAACACCATCTTCCCTGAAAATTCCAATTCCGAAAACAGGGTGGTTTACTGTTTCGCTAATTCTGAAACCGATCTCGACCTCGACGAACTCTTTGCGGCCGAACCTCTCTACCGGAGCTCCCCCGGCATCGAGTATCCGCACCGAATACAATTCAACGGCGGTTGAACCGCCGCCTGTGCTATCTGTGACATCGGGATCCCGCTTCGACGACTCACCTGCTTCATCCTCCGGAAAGAGCTTTGAAAGAAATCGATCAACCGCTGTGGAAGGATCTCCGAAGAAAACAGACTTTCCTTTTTCCAGAACAAGAATTTTCGTTGTAAAATGTCTCACCAGGTCGAGATCATGAGAAGCGATAGCCATCGTAACACCATTTTTTTTGAATTCATTCAGCAGTTGAAAACACTTCGTTTTGAAGTATTCATCACCCACGGCCAGGGTTTCATCGATAAGGAGCAGATCCGGCCTGGTTACTGCCGCGATAGAGAATCCCAGCCTGAAAAGCATCCCCTGGGAATATGTTCTGACTGGCCTTTTGAAAAACTCACCAAGTTCTGAAAACTCCCCGATGAGCGCGATGTTTTTGTTTATATTCCGCGCAGTTGAGCCGTGCAGTACCGCACTGATCCGGGCGTTCTCTTCACCGGTGAGATCCTGATGGAAACCGGCTCCGAGTTGAAGCAATGTCGGTTCGAGGTCGCCGGAAGAAAAAGAACCCGCATCGGGGGACAGGACACCCGCCATAATGCGAAGAAGCGTTGATTTTCCCGCGCCGTTCTCGCCGATAATACCCAGAATCCCACCAGTTTCCAGGGAAAAATCGATCTGATCGAGAGCGGTGATGGTATCCGGTTTCCCCAGCCTTCCCCTGGAAAGGTTATAAATGAGCCTGTTCCTCGGACGATGGAAAATATTGAATCTTTTGACCAGGTTTCGCGATTCCAGTCCGTTCATAAGAGTTCCGGGAACCTCCTGTAGTGACGTGCGAATGCATATAGGCCGACGCCCAGTGCGCAGAACGACGCGGCAGCCGAGTATAAAAGGCCGCCCGAGGGAAACGGGGTTCCAAGGAAGACGCTCCTGTATCCTTCTATGATATAAGTGAGTGGATTAATTGTAATTATCACTCTTGCGAATTGCGGGACGTGGTTCGCCTCGACGATCTCGGAAGGATAAAAAATCGGAGAGGCATACATCCAGATCAGGAGTATCGCTCCCATAAGATGCGACATGTCTCTGAAGAAATTATGAATCACGGCCGCCGACACGCCGATTCCGAGTGAAAGTGAAATAAGCAGTACGAACAAACTCAATAAAACAGTTATCTCCGCGATTCCCGCAATAAAAAAAATTTTAGACGCCAGCAGCACTATCGTAAGGACAAAAAGTCCGGCAACATGATTCACGAGGCTTGACAGAACCATTGTGAGCGGCAGTATGAACGAGGGAAAGCGCACCGTTTTAACAAGCTCCCTGTTGTCGGTGAAAACGGTAGTGCATCGCAGTACCGCCTCCTGCAGCATGAACCATGGCAGGATTCCTGCCAGAAGGTAATTAAGAAAATCTGTTCCGCTGCCGTCCGGCTCGAACCGGACTTCGAGCAGTACGCCGAAAACCAGTGTAAATACAGCTATATAGAGTAGCGGATTGACGATCGACCAGAAGAACCCGATCAGAGAGCCTGTGTACCGCGCCTTCAGATCCCGCTTCAGGAGCATCAGCAGGATTTCCTGGAAGTTATTTGCTTTCATGGCGGATCAGTGAGTAGTCCCATTTCGCATTTTTCGGATCGATATCGAGCTCGATATCGAATAACATCTTATAATGGAAGAATGTACGCGGGATCGCAAGGAGGAAATGCCTTGACAATCCAGCATACTGCATCTAGACTCCAGGCGGGTGTTCCTCCGGAACCCGCCATCATTTTGAAAGGCGAAAACGATGAATTTCCGTCTGTTTTTTATTCTGCTTATGTGCTGCATGATGCTGGCCGGTGGTGCTCGAGGCGGTCAGCCTTCCAAAACGCCTTCCGGGATGGTATGGATCCCTCCGGGAGAGTTCAGCACGGGGAGTACGGAATCGTGGCGGGAGCGGCCGATCAGGCAGGAGACTCTTCCGGGGTTCTTCATCGATCTCCACGAAGTTACCAACAGTGAGTATAAGAAATTCAAAAGAGACCATTTCTTCCATCCCGCGTCAGCGAATAAACCTGCTACATCCGTAACCTACGACGAGGCGAAAGCCTATGCGGAATGGGCAGGGAAGCGTCTTCCGACCAGCCTGGAGTGGGAAAAAGCGGCTCGCGGCGTCGACGGGAGGCTTTACCCCTGGGGAAACGATCCCGATTCGACCAGGCTCAACTGCGTCGAGGCCGGTATAACGGGTACGGTTCCGGTCGATTCCTATCCTGAAGGCAGGAGCCCTTATGGCCTGTACCACGTCGCCGGGAACGTCTGGGAGTGGGTGGAGGATTCCTGCAAACAGAAAATTTTGAAAATTAACATCGTTGAAGAGGATCAGGACTCCGGAGAGGCGTTGATTGAAGAAGATGGTGATGCGGCAGAGAGTGGAGAAGCTGAGCCGGAAGTTGATTCAGAATATATTGAAGGGTATCTCATAAGGGGTGGCTCCTGGGATGTAACCAGATTTCTTTGCAGAACCAGTAACAGTATGTGTATGCCGCCGGACGCGAGAAGACCGGATCTGGGTTTCAGATGTGCGTCGGATGCACCTGCCCGCTGATGAAAGCGCACACCGGGCTTTATTGACTTTTGCAGCAAACTGAGCAGATATAATCTCAGGTTGCGACATCATGGGGGATAGAACATGAAACTGAAAGTATTCGTTCAGCCTGTTTCGGACTACGAAAAACTTGAGCAGGAAGTAAATCGCTGGATAGATTTGAACAGCAACATAGCCATAGAATCGAAAGATGCACTGGTCTTTTCACCGGCGGGTGCGAAGGAAGAAAAGGTCATGCTTCAAATGTGGTATACTGAAGATTAGAGCGGATTACCACGATTAACCCAATCCCTCCTTTTATGTCAAAAAGAAGCCGCAGGGCAGGTAAGCGGAGAGCTGACGATCTACGTTACCTGGAGACGGCGCTTGCTCTTGCCGCCAGGGGACGAGGGCGATGCGCGCCGAATCCGATGGTCGGTGCAGTTATCGTTAACAACGATCGGATCGTCGGCCGCGGCTTTCACAAGAAAACGGGCGAACCTCATGCCGAAGCCCTCGCTCTCGAACGAGCTGGCGATCGAGCCCGCGGCGCCACCCTCTACCTGAATCTTGAACCCTGTTCTCATCATGGGCGCACACCCCCCTGTGCCGACAGAATCATCGATGCGGGCATTACCAGGGTTGTCTGCTGTATGGAAGACCCCAATCCCCTTGTGGGCGGACGCGGTTTCAGAAAATTAGTCGATGCCGGCATCAAGGTCGAAACAGGACTCCTTGAAAGAAAAGCCCGTCGTTTGAACGAGGTTTTCTCCGTAAACATTTCCTTGAAACGACCATTTGTAGTTCTGAAAGCGGCTGTTACCCTCGACGGCTCCCTCGGCGGTGATCTGGCGAAAGATGCCGGATATATCACCGGTGAAGCCGCCAGGCGAAAGGTTCATGCTCTTCGAAGAGACCTGGATGCCGTTATGATAGGCTCCGGTACCGCACTCGCTGACGATCCGGAACTCACTGTCCGGAAAGTCAAGGGCGTCAACCCGGTCAGGATCATTCTTGACAGCCGCTTAAGGACGAGCGCGGAGGCACGAGTGATTAAACTCGGTGCCGTCGATGGAAAAACGTTGGTTTTTCATTCAGAAGAAGCCTGTGAACAAAAAGCTGAAAATCTCCGGAAGGCGGGGGGAAAACTCGAATCGGTATCCTCCTGCGAAGACGGAAAAAAAATAGATCTCGAACTGGCTCTGGAAGCTGCCTACAAGCAAGGAATTGCATCAATTCTGCTCGAAGGAGGAAGAAAGATCTTCACCTCTTTCTTCGAGCGTGGTCTCGTCGATAAAGTATGCTGGTTCATCGCGCCCGTATTTTCATCGGCGGGAGATAAGCAGGCGGCCGGTTTTTTCGAACCTGCCGGCGTGAAAGCCCCGAGTGACGGGAAAAGGATGAAAATCATGGATGCACGCTGGCATGTTTTCGGGGATGATGTTATGATGGAGGGTTACACGCGAGCCCGGCTTGAACAGAAGGCTACGCTGACGCGGGAGGATACTACCTCCCGAAGATAAATCGAAAGACCTTGTGATGTTTACCGGTCTGGTCGAAATGCTGGGAACCTGTGACGGGATTTCCGAGAAAAGTGACGGTAGAGAGTTACTGCTCTCCTGCGGTTCATTGTCGGATGAAATCGCCGTGGGCGATTCTGTTGCCGTCAACGGCGTATGCTTGACGGCGACAACCGTCCGTTCCGGTGAAATCATTGTTTTCGCCGGCCGGGAAACACTTTCCAAGTCTACACTCGGTGGTCTGCGTCCCGGAGTCAGAGTGAATCTCGAACGGGCGAAACGGGTCGGAGACAGGCTTGGAGGTCATATAGTCAACGGGCATGTTGACGGTGTCGCCAGCTTGATTTCCCGGCGCGAGACTCCGTCCATGACCCTGTTTACAATGCAGCTGGACGGCGGGCTGGCGCCTTACGTTGTGGATAAGGGTTCGGTGACCTTGGACGGGGTCAGTCTGACCGTAACAGTGAAACGTCCTTCAGCTTTTTCGGTTGCGGTTATACCGTTTACCCTGGAGAACACGACGCTCTCCGAAAGGAGACCCGGTCACAAAATGAACCTTGAAGTTGATATTCTGGCGAAATATGTTGAAAGCCTGCTGGCAACGGGTAATTTGAAAAAGCTGTTGCCATATTGAATATTGCTCAAACACGAAGCATCCTAGGCGGATGGACCAGGGAGGCAGGGCATGGAAGCATTTGCAAAAATCGAAGATGTAATAGAAGATATACGAGACGGCAGAATCGTTATAATAGTCGATGACGAAGATAGGGAGAATGAAGGTGATTTCGTCATGGCGGCTGAAAAGGTAACCGCCGCCGATGTCAATTTCATGGCCAAATACGGCCGGGGTATGATTTGCCTGTCGCTGACTCTCGAAAGGTGCAGGGAGCTTCACCTTGATTACATGGTCGACCCGAGGGAGAACACATCTCTTTTCGGCACTCCGTTCACGGTATCGATTGATGCCGCGCACGGGATTTCAACGGGTATCTCGGCCGCTGACAGGGCTCATACGATCCAGACGGCTGTCGATCCTTCCTGCAGGCCGGGCGATCTCGCGAGACCAGGCCATATACATCCGCTGAAAGGCAGGGATGGCGGTGTTCTTGAACGGAGCGGTCATACCGAAGCCTCCATGGATCTTGCCCGACTCGCCGGTCTCCGGCGTGCGGGAGTGATTTGTGAGATAATGAAGGAAGACGGGACTATGGCCCGGGTTTCCGATCTTTTCGAACTCGCCGCCCGGTACGATCTCAAGGTCGCAACGATTAAGGATCTTATCGAATACAGAATGCGCACCGAACAACTCGTCGAGCGCCTTGTGGTTTCCAGGTTGCCTCTCAAGCAGGGTGAATTCCAGATTATCCTTTACCGCTCCAAGCTCGACGGTGTCCACCATCTCGCTCTCCTTGCCGGTGACGTAAGTGGAAAAAAGAATGTCCTCGTCAGGGTTCATTCGTCTTGTGTGACTGGGGATATCTTCGGCTCGCTGCGCTGTGACTGCGGTTCTCAGATGGATGCGGCTCTCAGGAGGATCTCAGGAGAGGGAGAAGGTGTTTTTCTCTATATGAACCAGGAGGGCCGGGGTATAGGGCTGTTGAACAAGCTCCGTGCCTATAATCTGCAGGATCAGGGGTATGACACGGTGCAGGCGAACGAGAAACTGGGATTTCCCGCCGATCTTCGAGAATACGGCACGGGCGCGCAGATTCTGGTGGATCTCGGGATATCCACTATCCGGCTTCTTACGAATAATCCGAGAAAAGTAATTGGTCTGAAAGGATACAATCTCGAGATTGTCGAGCGTTTGCCGATCGAGATCCTTCCGAATGAGAACAACATATCGTACCTGAAAACAAAACAGGAAAAAATGGGTCATATAATCCACGTGGATGATGTATCATCGTCGGGAGAAGAGGGTGCGGACGGGTCGAAAGAACGATCGGACGTGCATCCGAAGAGGAAAAATTTATGCACAGGATAGACGGAATATTACAGGGTAAAGGGAAGAAATTCACGATTATCGTTTCCCGTTTCAATGAATTCCTGACTTCGCGTTTACTCGGCGGGGCTGTTGATGTGCTGGTGCGCCACGAAGTGGATGATGGCGATATAACCGTTGTATGGGTGCCCGGCGCTTTCGAGATTCCCGCCGTGGCGCGTTTATGCGCCGACCAACAGGGGGTTGACGGCATCATTTGCCTCGGCGCGGTGATCCGCGGCTCCACCCCGCACTTCGAATATGTCGCCGCTGAAGTCAGCAAGGGTATCGCTCAGGTCAGCCTCAAGTCGAAGATTCCGATCGGATACGGAGTGCTGACCTGCGACACCGTCGATCAGGCTATCGAGAGATCAGGTTCGAAAGCAGGGAACAAGGGTGCCGACGCGGCTCTATCAGTTCTTGAGCTGACAGATCTTTACGCACATCTGCGCATTGATTGATTTCAAATGCGTGTGTCTTCATCTGCTGGAGTTTATCCAGGATAAGAGATGTGTCGGACATATAGCTGAAGGCAGTATATTTCCAGCGGAGAGATTTCGGGATGACTCGGAGACGACGGGCAAGGGAACTGGCATTAAAAACTCTCTATTCCGCTGTTCTCCAGGATATGCCGGCGATCCAGCTTTTCGAAACTATCATCAAGCTGAATGATTTACAGGACGATGATGGTGCTGAAGAGAAGGAACCGGTTTTTGATTTTGAAGATTCCGACTCTGAAATTCCGGTTGCCGGGAATGAGGAAATTGAACAGTACGCGTTGCGCCTGCTCCGTATGCTCGAAGAAAGAGTCGAGGAATTCGATCCGCTGATCTCCAGCCTTTCCAGGAACTGGCTGCCGGCAAGGATGCCTGTGGTGGATCGATTGATTCTGAAGATGGGGATCACCGAGCTTTTATTCATGCCGGATATTCCGAGAAAAGTGACGATAAATGAAATGGTGGAGCTGGGAAAGCTGTATTCGACCGAGAAATCCGGTCAATTCATCAACGCTCTGCTCGATAATGTTCCTAGAGAGCTGGATCGAGAAATACCCCAGGAGGGATTTTCCGGATGAGATACGGAATCATTTCCGATATCCATTCTAATATCGAAGCGCTGCGAGCGGTCATCGAAATGCTTCGCGAAAACTCGATCGACACCATTGTCTGCCTCGGAGATATCGTCGGATACGGCGCTGATCCGGGCGAATGTATCGACGAAGTCGCGCAACAGGTCGACTTCTCCCTTCTGGGAAACCACGATTCGGCCGTCATCGGCTGGGAAAACACTGACCGGTTCAACCAGATGGCTCGTACAGCCATCAGCTGGACCATCGACAGGCTCGGTGCCCGCCAGCTCGAATATCTGCGGAATCTCGAATACACCGGGTATATCGGTGATGCGGCATTCTGTGCGCACGCGTCACCGCAGAAACCTGAAAGCTGGCGCTATATCGCTTCGCACAAGGGCGTAAAAGAGCAGTTCAGAGCCTTCGAGAGCCAGGTCTGCTTTGTAGGGCACACCCATAATCCACTGATCTATGAGTTCCAGAACGGGAATATCGATACATCCAGAAAAGAAATCTGCAAACTTTCGAAGAATACTAAATACATAATCAATGCCGGAAGTGTCGGTCAGCCGCGAGACAAGGACCCCAGAGCATGTTATCTTGTGTACGACGAAGATGAGAGAATCGTTGAAACCAGGAGGGTTCCTTACGATATCGGTGCGGCCAGGGATAAAATCCTTCAAGCAAGACTCCCTTCCCATCTCGCCCATCGCCTCACCTGGGGCGATTGATCTCTGGTAACTGGACCCATGCCGCGACGGAATTCCACACTGGACCACTGGGATAATTTCTGGGATATCAAAAAAGATATCGGGAAGGTATATCCCGATTCGAATGCTTTTTTCGAACCGCTGCTCGCTCATGCAGGAAAAGCCGGAGGGAAGCGGATTCTCGAAGTCGGCGCCGGTTCGGGAAGGGATGGGTCGAGGCTTGCTGCGGAGGGATTCGATGTGACTGTACTCGATTATTCGCGACAGGCGCTTCGGGTGATTTCAGCGGTTTCGGATAACGGCACTGATGCGGTTCTGGGTGACGCTTTTTCGCTGCCGTTCCGGGATGGAAGTTTCGATGTGATTTTCCACCAGGGCCTGCTTGAGCATTTCAGGGAGCCGACAGCCATAATCGAGGAACAGAGACGCGTGCTGAAACCGGGGGGATTGCTTGTAGTCACGGTTCCGCAGAAATATCACCCATATACACTTGTTAAACATATACTCATTCGTGCAGGGAAGTGGTTTGCGGGATGGGAAACCGAATACACGATCAATGAACTCGAGGGGCTGGTGGCTGGTCAAGGCTTCAGAATCCTCGAACGCTATGGTGAATGGATGTATCCGAGTTTTTTCTACCGTTCACTTCGTGAAGTTTTCAGGAAACTGTCCCTGGAATTGCCGATGTATCCTCGCGGCCCCGGTCCCGTGCACGATTTACGGAACAGAATTCGCAACCGGTTTCGTTTTCTGACCCCTGCCTTTTACACATTTATTACGGTTGGGGTTGTTGCGGGAAAGATCTCGAATGGTGAAAGATAAGATGAAAGTTATGATCGGCTACCCTCCCCTGGAGGGCAAAGGGAGCCCCATGCTGACTCAGAACCGGCAATTCCAGTGGTACCATGTCGGTTCGTATATCTTTCCCGTGGTCGCCGGATCCGCCGCAACGCTCCTTGACCGGGATGATTTCGAAGTTAAATGGGTCGACGGTATCGTCGATGGCCTGACAATGGAAGATTTCTACAGGGATGTGGAATCGGAGAGTCCCGATTTGATCCTGCTGGAGTCGAAAACACCCGTAATCAGGCAGCACTGGAGCATAGTCGAGAGAATCAAGGAATTCTCTCCCAAGACCAGGACCTTGTTCTGCGGTGATCATGTTACGGCCCTGCCGCATGAATCCATGGAAGGAAGCGTTGTCGACTATGTTTTGGCCGGCGGCAATTACGATCTCCTGGTTCACGGTCTTGCCAGGCACATCAGGGACGGAGCTCCTCTTCCGCCCGGAATTTTTTACAGAGAGAACGGCAAAGTAAAGTCTTCCGGTGATTTCGTCCTCGAACATGACCTCGACGAGTTGCCCTGGATAAACAGAACTCTGACTCAGGCCGTCAAGTACGGTGAGAAATGGAAACGCCGCACCCCTTTCTTCTACACCATGGCCGGACGCGACTGCCACTGGGGCAAATGCACTTTCTGCTCCTGGACCACCCTGTATCCGCGGTTCAAGGTAAGGACACCGGAGAATCTCCTGGATGAGATAGGGACTCTCATCAAAGATCATGGCGTAAAAGAAATTTTCGATGATACAGGTACCTTCCCCGGAGGTGTCTGGCTCGAGAGATTCTGCGAGGGTATGATCGATCGGGGGTACAACAAAGAAATTCTTTTTTCATGCAATATGAGATTCGACATGGTTACACCGGAACGAGCCGCTCTCATGAAACGTGCGGGGTTCAGGAAGATCAAGTCCGGTCTCGAGTCTGCAAATCAAAGTACCCTGGACAGGATAGAAAAGGGAACCACGGTTGAACAGATTGTAGAGGGATGCAAAACAGCCACCAGGGCGGGACTGGAGGTGCAGCTGACGGTTATGGTCGGGTATCCCTGGGAAACCAGGGAGGAGGTCCATAATACGATTAACCTGGCGAAAAAGCTCATGGCCGGGGGGCACGCTGAAATGCTCCAGGCTACCGTGGTCGTGCCATATCCCGGAACACCATTGCACAGGATGGCTATGGATAACGACTGGTTCCGGATCGACCCGGGTGAATATGAACGGTTCGACATGACCGAACCCATGTTGAAAACCCCCGGGCTGACGCCTGAAGAAGTCGTAAAATTATGCGGAGGTGTATACAAAACATTCTTGACCCCGTCTTTTATAGTTCGTCATATACTTTCAATCAGGACCAGGGAGGATCTCAGTTATTTCCTGAGGGGCGTAAAAGCGATCTGGGGCCACCTGGAAGATTTTTTGAAAGATCGAAAGAATAATTGAGATTTCGGTGTATCTGCACACTGAAAAGCTTCCGCGGGAGGGGCCACCTCCCGTCGAAATAAATATTGTCGAAACGATGAAAGAATGGTATATTAAATAATGCAGTAGAAAGGATGATCGTTGAAACGGAAGTCGCCAGCTTCAAAACAGGAAACCAAGAAGAAGTACAGGAAACCGGCGATTATCTTTGAAGGCTCCCTTACCGTCCAGGCGGGCACCTGCGCTTTTACGTATGCCTGCACTCCCAATTTTATCTGATCAGGAACTTGCCGCCTACATTTTTCCTGCCTTCGAATACACTTCATGGTCATGCGGTCACATTCGCCTAACTCCCAAGCCTATCAAGCCAGCCGTCAGTTAATCAAAGAGCGATTGCTCGATGGCGGAGATATAAAATTCACTGTTTCAGGCTCCAGTATGTTTCCAGCTCTCAGGAATGGCGATAATGTCCTGTTTCGCAACCTGGCTCCGGATGAGCTGAAGAGAGGTGAAATAATTCTTTATGAGAGGGACGGCAGGTTTTTCACTCACAGGTTCTACTCATCCTGTGAGTACAAAGGCGAACGATACCTTCTGGTCAAGGGGGATAACCCTCTGCAACCGGTGGAACTCCTGAAGGTATCGAGCGTCATAGGCCTCGGCGTGAGCGCGGAGAATACGAGAGGTGGAAGAAATACCTTTTGTGCAGAAGCATCAATTCCAGGTTCCGGCGCCTTAATGTGCATGAAACTGTTCTCCTTCCCTGTAATGGCGTTTCTTCGGCTGAAATTTCTTTTACGGCGGATGAAATCACCTTTTGTATACGGACATGCCCTTACATTGTTTTTGCTGCCGATCACCATTCCATGCTGGATATCGCTCTGGCCGGGAAAAAACCCAAAGATTTAATAAAAAGGGGGTTTTCGCCCAGGTCTCAAAGGTGAAGTCAGTAAAGGATGATGACCGTAGTGTTTTGGTCTAATCGATATTAGATACTAACTTTGTTTTAGACAATGGGTTACGGCGGGACTTCAACCAATCATTATAATGGTGAGGTTATGGTATGATAATTGCATTTTACGAACAAAACCTGGATGTTCAGGACGGAACAGGAGTATTGAAACGGTGAAATGTAAATTATTCTTCTTGGTTTTCGCAGTGATATTTTGGGTTTTACAGCCTGGGTCGACTATTGCTGAGCCAGGCAACTATATAAAAACAGGTGCTTACGGAACACGAAGCGGTTACCATACAGTGGAAATAATTGAAAAAGGTGAAGATTATCTCGTTTTAAGGGCTGCTTTCGCAGAGCCGGTATTCATTCAGGATAATACTGAATCAGGGGAAAACACAGGCTTCGTGCGATTGCGGAACGGCGCTGGCGGCCCGGCTCCACCCGGTGAACCGGAGCTCCCTTCCTTCGTCATACCTGTCTCAATGCTTCCTGGTACCGAACTCGAACTTGAGCTGCTTGAAATAGCTCCGCCCGAAAGTTACCGGAATATTTTACTCCGTCCCGGACCGACCCTGCTGCCGACACTACGTCCCGGTTCGAAACCTCCCGTTCCGATATACAAGCAGTCAGAATCCATTTATTCATCCCGGGAAATCTTTCCGTCGCGACCGGTAAAACTAGAAGGTGAAGTCACGATGCGCGAGCTGCATGCGGCACGAATCGTTGTTCACCCTTTCCGATATATTCCGGCGGTTCGGGAGCTGAGGTTCAACCGTGAAATTGTTTTCAGGATTACTTCGGTAACGGGCGGTCTGGAAGGAACACTGAACTCCGCGGGACGATTCACACCCGTTGCTAATTCTGATCCATTCCTTTCCCTGTACCGCATGGGAACTCCCAATTTCAGCCGCGATCAAATCCCGACAGGGAAAATGCGGGAAGGATCGATTGGATCACCGCGGGTCATACCAGCAGCCACGGGGGAAAAACCTGTCGCTGTCAAGCTGGCTGTGACTGAATCCGGTATCTACCAGGTGACCAGAAATGAACTTATTTCAGCGGGGGTCGATCCTGATATTTTCGACCCGCAGTCGATCTCGCTGCTGAATCGGGGGGAAGAAGTCGCGATCCTGGTCGAGGGTGAGGAAGATCATTCTTTCGATCCCGGTGACAGGTTGATTTTTTACGGAGAAGCCGGCAATTCGCTCTTTTCCGATGAGAACATTTACTGGCTGCTGTTTTCGGGTTCTCCGGGCCTCCGCATGGATTTGAGGATCCTGCCCCCCGGCGCAGCGGAGCCGGTGGATGTTTTTCTTGAACGCAGTATGGCCGAGGAGAACCGCAACTATCTGAGCAGCTATCCCGGCGGGGAGGGTAAGGATCACTGGTTCTGGGAATTCCTGACCGCGCCCGACTCGTTGGAATTCTCAATGGAACTCTATGATTTTTCCGCCGAGCTCGAATCCTGCTCCATCTCTGTTTTCCTAATGGGATTCACAAGCATGTGGGAAACGCCCGACCATGCGGCGAGAGTCGTAATCAACGGTAGTGTAGCCGGAGATTTCGAGTGGGACGGGCAGTCGGAGTTCGATACGACGGTCAGTTTTCCTTCTTCATGGCTGCATCAGGGAGGAAATGATTTCTCCATAGTCGCCACGGGCGCCACATCGGCGCCGTTCGATATTTTCGCCATCGGAAACGTGACCCTCGATTATGGAAGACAGCTGCGGGCCGTTGGCGACAAACTGGAATTTACTTATTCTTCCGTCGATTCCGTTCTTTACGAGATCGGTGGCTTCAGCACAGGGGATATTTTTCTGTTCGATGTAACGGACGGGACGAAGCCCACACTGATAGCGGGTGCGCAAATTGAAGACGTCGGAGATGAATTCAGACTGTCATTCCAGGATCTCCCCGGATCAGCAAGGTCGTATGTATCTCTCTGTTCATCAGCGGCTGCTTCAGTAGACCGGATTACGAAGCGTCAAGCGGGAGCAGCCCTGAAGAACCCCGCGAACAGGGCGGACTACATTATCGTTACAGCCGGCGATATCCTCAATGCCGTCGGTCCCCTCGCCGATCACAACGAGGCCAGAGGGCTCGAAACGAAAACCATCGATGTCGAGGATGTCTACGATGAATTTTCACATGGATTATACGACCCCATAGCAATACGCTATTTTGTCGAATACGCGCTCACCTGCTGGGAGAAACCGGCGCCTTCCTATCTGCTGCTCGTGGGAGATGCAACCTATGACTACAAGGATTATCTGGGAACGGGCAAGCGGAATTACGTACCCGCACACCTGTTCGAAAGTATTATTTATTCCACTGAAACCGCCAGCGACAACTGGTATGCGGCGGTGCTGGGCGACGACCCGGTTCCCGATATTTTCGTCGGAAGGATCACCGCCAAGGACACCCTTGATGTTATAACGGCCGTGAATAAAACAATTGCTTATAATGAGCTGGATGCTGCACCGGAAGACGAGTGGCTGAAGCGTTGCCTTTTCGTTGCCGACAATTCCGATTACGCCGGTCAGTATTCAGCTTTGTGCGACAGTATAATCCAGTACCGTCTTCCTCAGGATTATATTCCGAGAAGGGCGTATCTCGATTCGATCGGCATACCCGGCGCCTGCCGCGACAGGATTGTCACGGAGATGGACGAGGGCGTATTGATGACATACTACCTGGGGCATGGGGGTATAGACAACTGGGCTCACGAGAACATCTTTACATCGGATGACGTATCGCTTCTGAACAACAGCGACAGGTTGACCGTAATCGTCGCAATGGACTGCCTTAACGGATGGTTCCACCACGTGGATGATGACTATTCGATTGCAGAAGAGCTGATGCGGCGGAACCCGGAAGGTGCGGCTTCGAACTGGTCCACGACGGGCTGGACCATGACCGAGTCGGTCGACGAACTCGGCCGGCACCTGTTCGACGCCCTTTTTTCAGGCGCTTACAGCTCCTGGGGAGAGGTTTTCGCCGCCGCGAAATATTCATATTACCTGGGTCTGCCTTATTATGTTGATTTGATAGAGATGTATACGCAGTTCGGAGATCCCGCTCTTGATCTGAAGTTGACCGAACCCGGATCGGCGGGTGGTATCCCGGGACCGGCGGAATCACGCGGTCTATTAAGGATGTCCGGTGTCCGGCATCCGAAACCTCGATGAATCAACCCTTGCGAGTTGAAACAGGATTACCATTTGTTGTGGAGATCGGCGGTCTCAGCTGCCGATTCTTTTTCGACGCAGGTTTCTCCGGCGATGAATTCGTCCGGAAACTGCCGGAAATCTGGGAAAGTTATTCCCATTTTCAAAAATCGGAAAAGGATACCGGTACCGGTTACTCCTGCCTGATTACGCTCAAGCCTCCCGTCAGCACCGGAGAATTCGGTGAGTCGTTCCTGTCCGTCCGGGAGAATGACGAAACCGGATCGATCGAATGTTTATCGGTTTTCCGATTGACGCTTTCCCCCGATCACCGCATTCAAGCCGGTCTGGAGCTGCATCCGCGGGATCCGGTTACATCTTTTTCTCACGGTCTGCGGGTGATGTTCGCGTTCCTGGGTGCCTGGAACGGTGCGGTGCTGCTGCATTCTGCGGCACTGACTCACCCCGACGGCAGAGGTTTCATTTTTCCCGGTCGGTCCGGTTCGGGTAAAACGACGCTGGCTTCGTTATGCCCCGGTTTCAATGTCGTCGGAGACGATCTGATTTTTGTTACACGCGAAAAAGGGGAATTCCAGGTGTGGGGCACACCTTTCAACAATCTCCGCTCGTCCGGCGAAGCGGCTAGCCCGCCACCTCTTTCGGCAGTACTGTTTCCGAACCACGGAAGGAGCGGTCATCGAGTGCAGAAGGTTTCGGAAAGTAACGCCCTGGCCCTGCTCCTTGGATGTGCCCCTTCAGCGGTCCTGCATCCTTCTACCTGCGGAAAAATTTGTGATATTCTAATCGATATGGTATCGTCGGTTAGAACGGAAAAGCTTTTTTTCCTTCCCGATTCATCAATCGAGGGCTTTCTGCATGGATATTCTCGATAAAAAGCCGGTCCGGGACAGTAACGCGATGTTCAGGATCATCAAGGATGAAGCATTAATCATTCTGCCGTCCCGGGGGGAAACCAAGGTGCTCAACGATGTGGGCACGGCAATCTGGAACCTTCTTGACGGGGATCGTTCGGTGAGGGATATCGTGGATGAGGTTAAGGAGATATTCAGCGATGCACCCGAAGCCGAGGTGTGTGGTGATGTTGTGGAATTTCTTCGAGAACTCGAAGTTCGAGAAATGCTGAATTTTCCGCCTGAGTAAGTCGAACCTGCCCATCCGCGTCATCAGAACCGGTTCAAACAATATTCTATGACGCAATGCTGCGGATAAACTCTCACACAAAGTGCCGGCTTGCCGCTCTTGTGCCCGCTTACAGACTGTCGGGAAGAACCGGTCGACCGCTGCTTCCACCTCCTTTTCTGACAATAAAAATAAAACACGGTTGTAACCAGCGGTGCTCATCGTGCCGGTCATGGACGGGTGACGACAGCAGCAATATGTCGATGAAAGAGCTGGATGCTCTGTGCCGGGGTATCGGATTCAGACCTTTTAAGGTTACGGTTACCGGGGGTGAGCCGTTTACACATCCCGGGATTGAAGAGTTTTTACACCTCATGGCTTCCGTAACCCGTCCCGCAGTGCTGGTCCTTCCTACAAACGGCTCTCTGCCGGACAGAATCAGGGACGCCGTGATGATGCTGGTGAGAATCGGTAAAGGGATGGAAACAATCGTGAATTTATCCGTGGACGGTCCCGGCGCAGTCCACGATCGCCACAGGGGAAGCGGCGGAAGTTTCGACCGGGTGCTTGAGACCTACGAATCACTTATTCCCGGCAGGGGCCGAAATCTGAAAATCGGGTTTAACATAACTGTTTCGGACGGCAATAAGAATCACCTCGAAGAGACGTGCCGGCTGCTCGCCGGATTGAAGCCGGATCACATTATTATGGAACCCGCAGGCGAACGGAACGAGCTTTTTAACGCAGGCGCCGTGTCTCAGGTTCCGATTGCTGCCCTGAAAGATCTTTTATTGCGAAACGCGCGGTTTTTGGACGAATCGGGTTTCTCCGGTCACGGGCGGTTGCATCGCGCAGCCCGGCTGGAGTATTATAGGACTCTAGATCCGAGATATGCCGAAGGAAGGTGTTATGCGGGTGCCGCCGCGATTTACATCCACCCGGACGGACAGGTGTCAGCTTGTCCGGTAAGAGATCTGGTCCTGGGTGATCTCAGGTGTTTTCGCTTCAACCTCGGAGAGCTGCTGTCGAAGGAGGAAGCCGACCGCGGGAGGGCTGCCGCCAGAAAATGCAGTTCTGCGTGCACCCTTGCGGATGCATTTTATTTCAACCGGATATTCGGGATTTCCGGTTTCGGGTTGCGATCCTTGACAAGGAATGTCAGGCGACGGATGAACGAGCAGGAAAGCGGTGAACTGGTGGGTTCTGATGCGCATTAGATGCAGTATCGGTGTATTCGCGTACAACGAGCAGGAAAATATCA
>CAYMWF010000075.1:0-23187 GCA_964394085.1 uncultured Gemmatimonadota bacterium
TCCATATTTCTTTATCCTTTATTGTTGATTATTTACCAGTTTCTTTATGTATAACAGTGAAATATACAGTTTCTCTTGTTATTGGAATAGGCAGTTGCCATTGAAATTGGGAAAAGCTGCAACTCAAATATTGAATATTCCGACTGATTTGCTTTGATTTTCGATGTGTGACATTGTCTGGATAGATAGAATCAGTTACAATCATTTTTCGCAATATCCGTGTTCCAAACATGTATAATTTAAAGTATAGCAACACGTTCCGGAGTGTCAACGAGTTTTTGAAATAAGCTGAAATGAGTTATTCAGTGCCGGCGGATGCGGTGTTATTCAATATTTATGGTTGCAGCATATTCCAATATCGATGACAGCAGCATTATTCAGTAATCCCGGTACCTTTTTTACGCGAAATCGGTATTCCTTTATGAAAGCTGGTCTCAATGTCCGCATCCATATCGAAATGCGTCTGGATGATCTGTTGCCGGCGATGATGAGTCCAGCCGGGCGATGAGGGAGCGACTTTTCGCCTGGCGGATCTAGCGGAGTCATCCGGGGAGGCAGGGAAAAGGGATGGGGCGACACTTCCCGAGCAGAGGATCAGAAGCGCTGATGTTTGAGCTGCGGCTGGGCGGAAAACTGCGAGCGGATGCGAGCAGTTTGGGATGGGAGCAGCGAGTTTCAGCGCTTCCCGGAGCGAGGGACTAGTGGAGCAGGATGACGCAGCGTTCTCCGCAGGGCGGGAAGGCGCTCCCTCATCGCCTGGCTTGTGCCGGCGCCCATAGGTTCAATTTTCGGCTTCGAACAGCAGCCGATGCCGTATGTTCAAGAAATTTGTTGTCTTGTGTTTCTGATACAGGATAATGGGTTCGTCCAAGAGGTGAACGCTGTCGGGACGGGAGATACGGACTGGAGTTTTCGGAGAGCCGGATAGAAATCCGGCGGGGGAGCACGATGCTGTTCAAAACGGATCTCGATCGAATCAGGATAGAACTGTCCAGCCTGGACAATCCACCGGCTCTGATCCTTCATCCGGCGAAGGAAGATTCGGCTTTTTTTTCGCAAATGACTGCTCTGGCGGAGGAGCTGAAGAACACTTCCGGCGGCTTAATCGAAGTCGGGCGGGGTGACGGGGCGGGCCTGCCCGGACTCCCGGGCCTGACCATAGAACATCCCGGCCGGGGAAAGATCAACTACCTGGCCCTGCCCTTCGGCCCCGAAGAAGCTCCCTTTTTCGAGACGCTGCTGCGACACGAGCCGGACGGCACCGAAAACAGCGAGAGTAAATCTTTATCGGAACAAATTTCTTCCATCGCTCAACCGGCGGAACTTATCGTCTTCATCGCATCGGCGTGCCCGCACTGCCCGGGAGCCGTAAGGGTCGCGGCTTCACTGGCTCTCTCGAGCCCGAAAATCACCGCCACCATAATCGACGCCCAGCTCTTTCCGGAACTGGCGGAACGCCACGGGGTCAAATCCGTTCCTTTGACCATTCTGGACGGGGATTTATCCCTGGTCGGCGTAAGACCGGCCGGGGAGCTGGTTCAGCGTATTATCGAGCGGGGAACCGGGGAGCATGGACTGACGAACCTGATGTCGCTGATCGAACAGGACCGCCTCGACGAGGCCGCGGATTTTATTCAGGAGGGCGGCCAGGCCCATTTCGTCTCGGCCTGGCTGAGAAGCACGATGAGCTCCAGGATAGCCCTGATATTGATCACGGAGGAGATTCTCGATCGATTCCCCTCCGCCCTGGAAAAATGTGTCGAGGGTCTTTTCCCCGCCCTCCGCTCCGAAGATACAGCCCTTCGGGGGGATACCGCCGACCTCCTGGGCCGCATCGGTCATCCATCGGCTGTTCGCGAGCTGGAGAAGCTGCTGGACGACGCCAATCCGGACGTATCTGAAATGGCGGCTGACGCATTGGACGAAATCAGGGAAAAATCCTGACAGGGCGAGGTTCTCGACTCATCTGATAGCCGGCCGGCAAAAGAAGGCTATTGCACGTAACCCAGGGCACGAAGCTGCTCGGCGGCCGCATCGTCAAGGTCGCGGGCTTCTTTTTCATAGCCGGCCTCAGCCGCCGTTTTAATGAAACCGCTCAGCTTCGAATCGAGCTCGGAGACGAGCGAATCTTTTTCCGCCGCCACATCCCGGGTTTCCAGCTTGTCGACCGTCATATCGTACAGTTCCACCGGGCTCAACCCGCGCGGATTGTCCTCGTTGGCCCTGATCATTTTCCAGCCCGCCGTCTGCACCGATACCAGGATGTTCCCCTCCAGGTTCTCCTCCGAGTAGACGTATTCCATCCCGACGTTTTCATTCTCGTCGTAAGCCAGAAGGTTGACCCCCTGGAGGACGGGCGGCATTTCCGCGCCGGCGAGGTGCAGCAGGGTGGGCATCACGTCGATGGCCTGCACCTGGTATTCGGGCCTGATGCCTTTGTTTATCGCGTGTGGATACTTGATTATCAGAGGAACGTTTATCTGCTCGTTATAGAGGGTCTGGCCGTGCCACCACCCCTGGTGCTCGTAAAATTCCTCGCCATGGTCAGAGGTCACGACGATAGCGGTATTATCGTAAAGCCTGTTCGCTTTCAGCCATTCGACGAGCTCGCCCACGTACTGATCGACATGAACCACTTCACCCCTGTAAACCCGCCGGAACTCGGGAGCCATGTCGGCGGGGGGATGCTCCATCGAAACCCGCGCGTAACCCTTTCCGTTCTCCGGATGCTCGAAATAAGGGTCGTGGGTATCCATGTAGTGGAGGAACATGAAAAATTTCGTGTCCTCTCCCAGCTTTCCGATCCGGTCCAGCACGTATTCATTAACGATCGATGCATCCTGGTAATAATGCTTGACCCATTTGGCGGTAGAGACCGTTTCTTTGATTTTTCTGAGTATCGAGTAGTAGACGAGCTGCGCGGATGAACGGTCCGCATTGAAAAAATAATCGGGCTCCAGGAAGTAATACTCGTCGTATCCCTGGTGAAAATTAGCCAGAGACGATATATGCGGATTGTTGGCGTAACCCACCGTGTAGTAGCCGCGATCGCGGAGCGCTTCGGCCAGGGTGGTGACATCTCCCGGCAGCGCGTCGGGTTTCATTACCGTGTTGTGAGTGGAAACGTACAGGGATGTCATCAGCGAGGCGATGGACGGCTTGGTGTAGGATGCCTGGGCGAAGCTGTTCAGGTAAACGGCTCCGTCCGCGCCGAGGGCGTCCAGGTTCGGACTCAGGTCTTCGGCATCGAAGCCGTAACATCCGAGATAATCGGCCCGCAGAGTGTCTATGATGATGAAGATGATGTTCGGTTTATCCGCCAGTGCCGCCTGGGCGTCGACCTGCAGCTCCCCCTCCTGGGACATCTGTTTCGAATTGTAGATCTGACCCGCAACGTGAATCGGTATGAAGAGCACGATGAGGAATAAAACAGTCGCGAGACGCATTTTCGAAGCAACGTATCCGGGTTTTTCCTGGATCCGGTTCAAAACCGCTCGGATTACGAAGAATGCGAGCGCGCAAACCAGCAGGATCACGAGATTGAGCCACATGGGAACCGCTCTCTCGTGGAGCACGTCCCTGTAGACCCTGAACCGGCCTATGACAAGAAAATTCAGGGCGAAAAAGGATGCGAAACCGAAGGAGAAGACCCGGCTCGCCAGGACATCCCTGCCGGTAAGAAGACCCAGGACCCCCAGCAGCAGCCCGAGGCCGAGGCCGAACAGCAGGCCGAAAAATCCGTACATGACCATTCCGTATGAAAAAATCGACGGGCCGATTCCGGAATGCCCTGTCATGTGGACGGCGCCCTCCGTCAACCCGACCAGAACACCGCCGAGAAGCCCGCCGAACAGAGAATTCAATACACGCCCTCTGAATCCTGTATGCTTGTCTGTAACCATCTTTTTCTCCAAGAGTTTCACCTGCGCCCGTTTCCGCCGGGCGCATGGACCGCTGGAACTTCGCTCCCGGTCAGCCCGGGGGCGACAATTTCACCGGAGAATATTCTGATCTTCCCTTCAATGAGTAATTTCAGCCTGTGGCGCCGGCCGGGGCCGCCCCAGCCGATTCCCGCATTTCTTTCATCTGCTCCTTGTAATCGGTCCGCCTGGTCAGGAATATCACGGCACCGATTATGTTCACGGAGATCGATACGAAATATACCATGGTGGCGGACAGCATCATGGCGGTTCTGGCGGTTGAATCAGCCCCTGCCACTACTCCCAGGTTGTCGAGCAGACCCATGAACGCACCCTCACGAAGACCGATACCCGCAATCGACAGCGGTATCATCGTTGCGATCTGGGTCATGGGCCCCACCTTGAGCACCTCTCCCAGAGACAGTCCGGCCCCGAGAGCAAGAGAATTGGTAAAATAAGTCAGGAACCAGAAGAGATAGACCACCAGCCCGAAAAGAATAGCGGTGAACAGGCTGCTTTTCTTTGATCCGTAAACCGTGACCCCCTCGATCATCTTGGTCAGGGGACCTTCTATCTTTGCTTTCAAGGGAAAATTCAAGTTGAGAATTATGCGGAATAATCCGGGTGCGAACAGGAGCAGCAGGGCAAAAATCAGCAGCACTCCGAAAAAGGCGCCGAATACGTAGAGGAATTTTACATCGATGGTGCCTGAGAAGAACGGCAGCGTCGCCAGAACGAGTATGCTCAGCGAAAAAAATGTGCCTATCATCTTCTCTATCAGCACCACGGACACCGAAGCTTCGGCCCTGCCCGTATATCGAGCGATATCGTACGCCTTGTAGGCTTCGAGACCGACACCCGTGGGAGTGAACGTTCCGAGAAACCGTCCGACCATGAATGTCTTGACGATATGGGGAAACGGGACCCTGAGATCCTGCCCCGTCAGCAGAACGTTCCATCTCAGGATCGAAAAGAAAATCGCTCCCACCTGCATGAGGAAAGAAGCGGCGAACCAGCCCGGATTATGCTTGAAGGATACTATTATATCATCGAATCCGATCTGGAACTTTTTAAAAATCAAGAACAGAATCGTGACGGTGACCAGCACCTTCACGACCGTTACGAGATGTTTTTTCATCCTTTATTTCTCCTTGCAGACTTTCTTGAGGCCGGTTTCTCGAATGAGCTACTCTATGTATCCCAGGCCCTTCAAGCGCTCCCTGATGTCTTCATCCTCTTCTTCCGAGTAGGTGTCTTCGCGGGTTGCCGCGGTATAATCAACCGCCGCTTCGGACGACACCGGGTGAGAATTCATATATTCGGCAGAAAAGGCGTCTTCCACCACTTTTCCATCCATATCATCGGGAACGGGCAGGCCGAAAGCATGGAGGATCGTGGGGGTGATGTCGGGAATATTCGCTCCCTCGACCTTGTGCCCCTTTTTAAAACGGTCTCCCAGGGCCATGAAGATGCCGTTCTGGCGGTGAAAACCGTTCGCGATATTCTCCGATGTGTCGAGCCAGCCCTTGTGGCCGAAATGCTGCCTGGCGAGGTAAGCGTATTCCTTCGCCCTGAACACGATATCCGGCGCGTATTTCACCTGGTCGCCTTCATAGAGTTCCTCGCGGTATTTGACCCAGTCCATTATCCGTTCGCCGGTCTCCGGATCGGTAATCTCCTCGAAAGTTTTTTTGATTCGCTCCCTGAGTTCGTCGTATTCTTCGGGGGTGACTGTGGCTTCCCTGCCCTTGGTGCCCGTATTGATGTAGACGCCCTGGCAGGCGATCGAAGCGAAAAAGGCTTTCGTATTGTCCCAGTCTATGGTCGACTCGAGCTCATCCTTAAGAGTGCCGCGGGTTTTTCTCACCCTGCCCCGCACAAAACTCTGCAGCGCATCGGGAATCAGTGCTTTAACCGCAGGATGATCGTTCATCTTCATCGCCCACATGAAAAGGTTCTTTTTCCATGATTCGGATTCGACCAGGGAAAGGAGGCCCATTTCCTTCAGGATGGTGTTCGCGTTTATCCAGGCGTGGGTCGGACCGAGACCGTGATCGCTCATGACGAGAAGATCGGTCTCTCTGCTCTTTTCCAGCCGGTCCAGAAGTTTTCCGACCATGCCGTCGAGAAGGATATACGCATCGCGGATATGCCCGCGGATGGCTTCAGAGTGCTTGAGGTCGTAAAACTTGCTCCCCGGCTGCAGGTATTTCGCGAAAAGGTGCCCGATCCGGTCGGGAAGTATAAAAACCATCCAGAAAAGATCCCACTCGGTATTGTCCCAGAGCCAGAAAAATGCATCCGCCCGCTTTTTGAAGGAGTGTTCCAGGTCCTCGAAAAATTTCACGGCGTCCTTGTAGAACTCGACGTCGTATTGGGGAATATCGATATTGACGACATATTCGCCGATTCCGTCAAGCATCCGCTGCTTGAGATCGCCCGGGTACGTATAGTCGGAATCCTGACCCGGCGTCATCATTCCCGCCACCATGAACCCGTCCAGCTCCACCGGCGGATAAATCACGGGGAGATTCACCACCCCGCATTTCAAACCGTGGCCATTCAGAATTTCCCAGATCTTCCTGGCCCTGATCGAATTGGAATTGATCAGCGGTCGCCGGGCGTCGACGAAGTATGAATCGCGAAAGTCGAATACGCCGTGTTTGCCCGGATTCTTTCCGGTGATGCTGGACGTCCATGCCGGCGGCGTCGTTGCGGGGAGAGTCGATTCGAGGTTGCCGGTGACCCCGTTCTGTTCGATACGCTTGAAATTCGGCAGCGACCCGTCATCCATCCACGGCTGTAGAATATCGAAAGTTCCGCCGTCCAGACCCAGCAGAACCACTTTTCTGTCACCCATGTTTTCTCCTTATCGGGAGCCTGCCCCCGGGGGCGCGCCATTCCAGCGTTTTTGTCGACACGGAGTGTTTCTTATTCCCCGCGTCCTCGTCCATGTCCATACACCGCCGCACCGGTCTGCCGGCACGGTGAACACAGTTATACTACTCGCCGTCAAACAAGTTCCCGCCGGCCATTCGTTCCGGAACCTCGACGCCCAGATAGGACATGGCGGTAACGCCGATGTCTATTATGGCCGGTTCGGCATCGATTTTCCTGTTGCAGAAGAATATCCCCTCGGTGTCGGCCATATCCGACCCCGCGTGCTCGCCGCTCCACTTCTTCTCGTTGTCGACAATGAGATCGGCCGCCATTCCGCCCATCCTCGTCTCCCAGGAGGTCTGGTAACCCCCCGTGAACGCAAGCTGGATATCGGGAGCCTTGCTCATGCTCGATCCGGAGTATACTTCGGTTTCGATATACGCTTTCTGCACGGGATGCACCCCGGTCTCGGGATCGATCAGCGCTTCGAGGCCCGAGGATATTTCCGCAAGCAGTTTTGCATACTCCTCGCCGCCGGGCTCCACGATCCCCTTGCCTTCCCGGCCGGAAAGGTTCAGGTATACCTGGGCGGTGCCGACCGAATACGCCCTGGTCTTCGACCAGTCCACTTTCTGGAAGAAACCGCTGTCCTCGAACGCCTCGTCCGGGATATCGGCGGGATTCGTCTCCGCATGGCCTTTCAACGTCATGAACCCGTTCCTGACCAGCCAGGTATTCACGTGAAGACCGCGCCGGAAAGAGTGGAACCCGTGATCGGAGATAATCATCAGCACGTCTTCCGGATCAAGGAGAGCTACAACCTTCCCGACGATTTCATCCATCCGGTTATAGGTTCTGTCGATCGATTTTCCGTAACTTTCGGCTTCGGCGGCGTTATAGCCGGGATGAGCCTCGTCCATGTATCGATAGAACATGTGGGATACCCTGTCGGTAATCGTGAAGACGGATATGAACAGGTCTTCCTTGCCGGCAGCCAGCCTGTTCAGGGTCATCTCCTCCCTGATTTTCATTATTCCGAATGAATCATCGAGGAATACCGATTCGGGCAGACGACCGGAATTCAACCCCGATGTATCGTGCACCCAGCCCACATTCTTGAAGCAGCCGAATTCAGAGGCAAGACCGGCCGCGAATTTCTGAGGATAGGAGAACGGAATATACTGTTCAGCCGGATGCATGCTGATCGGCGTCAGGTAGATGCTCAACCCGGGATCGATCCCGAGGACATGGAACCTGGCGATTCCGGCGACGGTATATTTCGAGGTAACGGGGAACTCGAGCTCGAAAAAGTCGCTGAATTCGCCGGCGGGAACCTCCTCGGATCTGCCGCATGTTTTGATGGTTACGGTGCCTTTTTCCGAATTTACCTTAAAGGATACCGGGATCTCGATCGGCTTTCTTTTCCCCTCCACCGAATAAGGCCCTTCGATACTGGATTCATACTTGGCCCCGCTCCCTTCGAGCTTGAAATATCTCGTTCCGCCCGGGGGCTTGCGCAGGGCATCCGCAGTCAGGTCGGTGGAGTAGAAATAGCAAGTGCTGTTCGTGCCCCTGATATCGGGCACTCCGAGACCTGAAAGAAGAGCGCCGCCCTTCACCTCGTCGGGCGGAAATGAATACGGAATATTCAAAGCCGTTACCGGCTTACCCGCATCCGCGACCAGCCGCCAGAAAGTCGTGCCGAACCGGAGCGACCGGGCCACGGGTCTACTTTCGAGGTTCCCCTTCTTGTCGAATTTCGGGTTGCCGACTTCCTGGAACGCAACCTTTGGGAAATACGTCCGGGGATCCCTTGCGAGGAAATCGAAAATTCCATGCTCGCCGGGCCATGTGCAGGTGGAGAACGAGGTCCAGGATACCGGTGACTGCGGAGGATTCGATACTTCGAGCCGTTTGAACGTTCCCGTCTCCGCAAGTTTTTTGAGGTTCGGGAGCCGTCCTTCGTCGAAGCCCCTCGTCACCATATCAGGGTCTACGCCGTCGAACCCCAGAATTACGAATTTATTGCCCGCGGCCGCTGAATATTGAATTTCTGAAAGGCTCGCTCCGCGGCCGCAGCCCTGTTCGCTTCCGTCGCCGCCGCAGCCGGCCATTATGGTGATCATGAAAAAAGTGAGAACCGTGAATGTGTATACCGTTTTCATTACCGTCCCCCAGGGTACGCGTTAAATTCAACCACCCGTTTCGTCGCGTTTCGTTCTTTGAAGACCTCCGCAAATTCCGTTTATTCTATATATCCCAGCCCACGGAGGCGTTCTTCGATTTTCTGTTCGTCCTCATCACTGTAATCGCGCTCGCCGGCCGGGTCGATGAGTTCCATATCTTCAAGCCTGGCGAGAACCAGGTCTACTGCTTCTTTTAAGGTGGAATCGGAAGGATCGAATCGATGTTCCGGGTAATACGGCTCTTCGAATATATCCTTCACCGTTTCATACAATGCGATATCCGCCGTGACCCCCGGTGCTTCTCCCGGTTCGGTGTGGATATAAATCTCGAAGTAACCGCCCAGTTCAGCCCTGATATCGTCGCGAAGCTCGCGGAACGGCGCAGCGGAAGCCACAACCGTCACACCGCCCGTTTCCGCCACCTTTTTGCCGATATAAACCAGGCGGGCTGAATAGATCGCCCAGCTTTCCTCATCCGAGCCGAGATCGCCGCCGAACAGCTCGGCCGTTTCCTCGTCGGAAAGAATCAAAACATTCTTTCCACGGGCGGAAATCAGCTCTTTCAGGATTGCGGCCATGGCCGCCTTCCCGGCGCCCGGGATTCCCGTAATCCATATAGTGAATCCTTGTTCCATTGCAGGTTCTCCTTAATCAGCGGATCCTCACGACGCAGGTTCCCGCTTCATTTACAGAATCAATCGAGATCGATTACCGACCCTTCCATATCCCCCGGCACCGGAAGGTTCATCGTGTCGAGGATTGTCGGAGTGATATCGTAAAGGGTCACTCCCTCCAGTCTCTCGTTCTTTTTTCCGCCGGGCCTGCTGATTATGAACATTCCGTTCTGAGCATGGTTGGCATCATCGGGACCGGTATCGTTTTCGAAGGTGTATATGGAGTCGTATCCGATGCTGCCGACCGATCTCCAGAACAGGTTGCCGAAGTAGATGATAAGGTCGGGGGCAACGCCTTTGACTACGGGGTAGATTTCCTCGGGTTTGAACACCCTGGTGCCCAGCGGCTTGCCTTCGTCGTCTTTCATCGATTCGAGACGGTTGATGATATCCTCTCTCGTTTCTTCATATTTCGAGGGCTCAATTACACCGTTCGGCTCCCTGTCTTTAACGTTCAGGAACAATCTGCCGTAATATCCGCCCGATGCCCATGCCGTGGTTTCTTCCCAGATTACATTGTCGTTGGAAAACTTCGTCACTTCGGTCGGCATTTCCCGGACCTTGAGCAGGCCTTCGTTTATCAACCACTGGTTGACGCATATCCCGCCCATCATCGTCTGGATTCCATGATCGGAAACCACCATAACGGTGACATCGTCATCGAGCAGGTCGAGGACGGTTCCGATCTCCCTGTCGATGTATTCATAATATTCGAGAATCGCATTTTCATACTTATGGCCGGGTTCGTACAACCGGTGCTCTTCGTCATGATACCGCCAGAACCCGTGGTGGATCCGGTCGATGCCCATTTCGACCATCATGAAGAAATCCCAGGGTTTCTCCTGCACGAAATGACGCACGACCTTGAACCTCTTTTCGGTCATCTCGTATACCTGCTCGAGCAGGTAATCCTTGTCATCGGTTCTGAAATTCCTGATATCGAGGATGTATTCGTCCACGACTTCCGCGATTTCTTCCTTGAGTGAATCAGGATGAGTATATTTGCTCTGTATATCGGGGGTCAGAAACGAAGACACGAGGATGCCGTTCACGGGTTTGACGGGATATGTCTGGGGGACTCCGATAACAGCGACCTTTCGTCCGGCCCGTCCGAGAAGATCCCAGACAACCGGTTCCCGCATCTTGCGGGAGTTGGCGTAATCCATCTCATCGTATGTATGGTTCGCCCGGTTTCTGAACCCGTAGAAACCGAGTTTCCCCGGATTCTTCGAAGACATCATCGCCATCCATGCGGGCACCGTTATCGCCGGTATCGTGCTCTCCAGATTTCCATATGCGCCGTTTTCCACCAGGCGCCTGAAATTCGGAAGCCTGTCAAGCCACTTGTCGAATACCAGTACCGGATCCGCGCAATCGAGTCCGATTACCATTACTTTTTCACGTCTTGTCATCACTTACCTCGAGCTTGAATGTTCCCTACCGATTATCGAGCAGTCGCTCGGGCGGCTAAAAGTGATAGAATATAACCCTCTCTCATGCTATAAGCAACATCAAATCCGAGATTTCCCCAGGTGATCGAATACGGGTTTTCCGCCCGGTTCGACACCCCCTCCGGAGGGGAGATAAGACCCTGATCCGCATTGTGTTCCGGAGCCCGGATCAGGCGATTCGAAGGAGCTCCAATGATCCCGCATCCCGATCTTCTTCTGCTTCATCCACCGACGGTCTATGATTTCAGAGAGCATTCCATCCTGTACGGGCCGATCAGCGACCTGGTGCCCTCCACGCCGATCTTCGAGATGTACCCGATCGGTTTCGCCACCATTACCGGGCACCTGGCCAGGTGCGGCTACCAGGTGAGGATCATGAATATCGGCGGAAAGATGCTCAGAAATAAGAATTTCAACGTCCCGAGGGCGATAAGCAGAATCAGACCCGCCGCGTTCGGTATAGATCTTCACTGGCTGCCTCATGCGAACGGGGCGATCGAAATCGCGCGGATGTGCAAAAGATTTCACCCCGATGTGCCAGTGATCATGGGCGGCTATTCAGCATCATACTTCGCCCGGGAGATCATGGAATACGGATGCGTGGATTACATCCTGCAGGGCGATACGACGGAAAAATCCCTCGAGCAGCTCATGGACTATATCACGGGCCGCAGAAACGGGGGAACGGATCCGGATGAAATACCGGGGCTGGTCCGGGTAACGAAGGACGGTTCGTTCAGGAAAAATGAGCCTGCTCCTCCACCCGCCTCCCTGGATGATTACCCGGTCGATTATAACGAGATCACCCGCTCCGTCATAAGGTACATGGACCTCGAAAGCATATTGCCTTCCCGCGACTGGCTGGATTACCCCATCACGCTGACCATGTCGTGCAAGGGATGCACTGAGAACTGCGTGATCTGCGGCGGATCGAAATGGTCTCTTAAAAAGATGTACGGAAGAGAAACTCCTTCCTACCGTTCTCCGGACGGCCTGCTGGATGACTTCGTCCGGATTTCCGAATTTTCACGAGGTCCTATCTTTCTTCTGGGCGATCTTCTCTCGTCGGGCGAGGATTACGCAGAGGAGTTCCTTGAAAAAGCAGCGGCCGAGCGTGTTCGAAACCCTGTTATCATAGAGCTTTTCAATCCTGCTCCGGATTGGTTCTTCAAAAAAGTGAACCGCGCATTCCGGTGGTACACGACTGAAATTTCTCCTGAAACCCACGACGACGAATTACGGAAACGCGCCGGAAAAAAATACAAAAGCGCGGAGATGGAAAAGAGTATATCCGCGGCCCTCTCGAACGGCTGCCGGCGCTTCGATATCTTTTTCATGATCGGGATACCCGGCCAGGATGTCGAATCCTCCCTGGACACGATAGACTACGGTTCGAAACTGCTGTCGGATTTCGGAAAAAGGATCAACCTTTTCACCTCCCCCCTCGCGCCGTTTCTCGACCCGGGCAGCATAGCCTTCGAAAATCCTGAACGCTTCGGATACAGGATAAGGTTCCGGACTCTCGAGGAATACAGGACAGCGCTACTCGCCCCGCTCTGGAAAGACACTCTCAGTTACGAATCGGAAACTCTCTCGAGAGCCGAACTCGCGGAAGCCACGTACGATGCCGGCCTCCGGCTGAACCGGATCAAATCGGAACACGGCACCATCGACAGGCAGACAAGCGAACGGACCGAGAAACGGATCCTGGAAGCCCGGAAAGCCATGAACAAGATTGAAAAGCTCCAGGCGACGGAGGGAGATCTCAAATCATCCGCGTCGATCCAGCGAGAAATATCCGGTTTGAGCCTCTCGACCGTCTGCGAGAAAAACGAGATGAAAATCCCCAAGATGGCTCGCAATTTCCGGATACGGTATTTCATGAAAATGATCGGCCGGGCCGCAACGAAAAGGAACCACGGGAAAGTCGGAATTCGGTAGGAGCGATCCATAAAGATTTTTTTCTGACGAACAGACCGAAACGATGACTAAACTGGTTATTCAAATCCCCTGTTATAATGAAGAAGATACAATCCGCGCGGCTCTGGACGATCTACCGAGATCGATTGAAGGTATCGATACAATCGCTCTGCAGATCATTGATGACGGATGCGAGGACAGGACCGTGGAAATCGCCCGTGAGCGGGGGGATGTGACGGTCCTGCCGCTGGGAATGCACCGCGGGCTGGGCCGGGCGTTCCATGCCGGGCTCGAAAAAGCCCTCCGGTCGAATGCCGACATCATCGTCAACACCGATGCCGATCTCCAGTACAGAGGCGATGACATCCCGAGGCTGATCCGGCCGATCCTCGAAAAAAAAGCCCACATGGTGATCGGGGACAGGGGGGTTCTTGAAGTACCTCATTTCCCTTTCTTCAAACGACTGCTTCAATACTGCGGAACGCGCGCGGTCAACCTTGTTTCAGGCACGAAATGCCTGGACGTAACGAGCGGGTTCAGAGCCTTGTCCAGGGAAGCGGCAGCGGGGCTCCACCCATCCGGCGCTTCCACCTATACGATCGAGAGCGTGGTGCAGGTCCACAGTCTCGGTCTTCCCGTCGCCCATATCCCGATCAAGACACGCCCTCCTGTGAGGAAGTCCCGTTTAATAACAAGCATCCCGGGTTATATCGCACGCTCCACCGCCGTTCTTCTCAGGACTACGGCACGTTACGCGCCTCTCAGGTTCCTCGCGCCGCCCGGGTTAGGACTGTTCGGCGCCGGGTTCCTGATCGGTGTACGTTACCTTTACTTCCACCTGCATTCAGCCCGTTCGGGCCACATCCAATCCCTCCTCCTGGCCACACTCCTCATGAACCTGGGTTTCCTGGTCATCAGTATCGGCATCATCGCCGACCTCCTGGCGACCAACAGAAGAATTTCCGAGGAGGTCTTTCGAGCAACGAGGAAAATCCCGGTGGAAGACGAAAACGGTCTCCCCGAATGAACCCGGATTTTTGCCGGATTCAGACAGGATTGCGGGTTTTTTTCCACCCCGTTGAAATAAAACCGCAAAAAAACGCCCTGATCCCGTTTTTAAGAATTTCGGTTGTTCGGCGTAATCCTCAACAATAATTGACGTTATCGGGTTTATACCGAACACCCCCAATATCGGTACGTCTCTTGCAAAAGGTAAAGTCACCCTCGCGAGCCACCGAATTAGGAAAGCGGAGGCTCAGAATCGGAAAGGATCTTCCCGGCACAAAGGGAGTCTCAGGTTCGAGGCGACAGTGGTAGACGCAGGAAACGGGCTGAAAGCCCGTTTCTGCTTTTATGGGAGGCGGAGATTCTATATTTCCGTATACTTCTTTGCAGAGCCCCTGGATTTATCAACCGGGTACCTAAGGTCGTTCTTTTTCATTTTTTCCGAGAAGGCTTTTGCCAGATCGATGCCGGTCACGTTCGCCATGTCAAGACAGTAGGCTAGAATATCCGCGATTTCGTCGCTGATCTTTTTGAGATTCCCGTCGTCCAGCGGAATCCGGCGCGACTCATCCACGTCAACCCACTGGAAAATCTCCATCAATTCGGCGGCTTCGATGGCTATCGACATCGCGAGATTCTTTGGGGAATGAAACTTATCCCAGTCTCTTTTTCGATTGAATTCCGCCACTACTTCCTTCATATCGGAAAGCGTGGATACGTTATCGTTCATCTTCGTCTCCTTTTAATATAATTTCTATCAAACCAATCGAATTTATTGCCGAAAAAGCACCCATGGCGTATTATGTCGTAAAGGTTCGAGGGTGAGGGATATTTTGAGAAGGAAAAGAAAACAATATTTTTGCCTGGTAATTTCCCTTTCCTTCCTCATTTTCTTCAATCTCTCGTGCAGCAAGACGCCTCCTCCCGACTATAGTGTGCTTCTAATCACCATAGACACTCTCAGATCTGATCACCTGGGGTGTTACGGCAACAACAACGGCTGTTCCCCCAACATCGATAAACTTGCGGAGAGCGGTGCCCGGTTTTCCAATGCATGGAGTCAGACCAACTCGACCCTGCCATCCCATATTTCTATTCTTACATCAAGTTACATCCAGGATCACGGGGTGTTCACCAATGATGTTATTTACAAGGCCGGGCTTCCCGGATTGGACGGGATTCTGAAAAAGGCCGGGCTCCGAACCTGCGCAATAGTCAGCGTCATCCACCTTGGAAAGACTATTGGCCTGGATGGAGCGTTCGACGATTACTACGATATGCGGACGAATCCGGCAAAAGTTCCCGCTTTTCAGGGGAAATCGAGAGACGCCGACGAAACAACCGATATTGCCATCAAGTGGTTGAAAAAGCACGGTAAAAAGCCCTTTTTCCTCTGGGTACATTATTTCGATCCGCACATGCCCTATTATCCGCCGGAACCATACCGGAGCAGGCTTTATCCGGGCCAGCTCCCGGAACGCATCGCCCTTGCCTTCAAGCTAATCAAAGGACAGGTCGCTCTTGAAGAGGTCCTGTCTTCGAAAGAGTGGACTGAACCTGAAATCAGTTATTTCACCGCTGTTTCCCGGATGGGGCTGCCTCTCAACGAATTCCATTACAATGGAATAGGAATAACCGAGCAGGAATTCGAGGCGCTCAACGGGCTGTATGACGGTGAGATCGCGTTCGTAGACGCCGAAATCGGGCGGTTATTCGATTTCATGGAGGAATCCGGCATCAGGGATAAAACCCTGTCGGTGTTAACGTCGGATCATGGCGAATCCATCGGTGAGCATCAGATAATCGCCAGTCACAGATCCCTGTATTCTCCAACGATCCGTGTTCCGCTGATTTTTTCCTGGGCGGGGAAAATACCGGAAGGCGTCGTATCGGAAATGCCTGTTCAGACGCTTGACATCGCCCCCACGATTCTGAATCTCACATCCAATCAGGTTCCCGACAGTTACAAAGGGATCAATCTCCAGAAATATCTAGCGGGGAAACCGTCTACTGACGAGCAGGATGAAAGGCTGCTGCGATTCGAGCATGCGAATACCGGCGCGATCGGTTTGCTGCAGAATAACTGGAAATGGATAGTATCGCTGGAGGACCAGTTCGAACTGGAAAGCACCGTATACCGGCATCGCCCGAAGGAGCTTTATAATCTTGCGGAGGATCCGGATGAGTTGAACGATCTCGTCCGGATTGCGGCCGAAAACGGCGCTGACAACCTGGAGCCGGACTTCGAAAAGATCGATAGTAATTTCACTAGCGAATTTCGCTCGTGGTACGACTCGGCCGGACTTCACCGGATTCGGGGTTCCAAGCGTGTCGAAGACGGGGAATTGAAAGAATCGCTCCGGGCTCTCGGATACGTGCAGTAACCCTTACAAGCTTTCAGCGGTGCCCTCAGGTGATTTCGGAACCCGCATCGATATACCGGGACGCAAAATCCCATACCGAATTATATCCGATATCGCCGCCCGCCCCTTCCGCATCTACGTAATCTCCAACCAGGAAAAGATTTCTGATTCCCTGCACGGCTACACCGGGCCTCTTCCCCTCTGCCTGATCGGGTGAAACCACTGCGCCGTCTACCAGGTCCAGGTGCATCACTCTTCTGAACCGAACGGCTTCTTTCATCCCCGGAAAAAGTTTAAAAAGGGTAGCCTCTAATGTTTCCACATAGCTTTCGACCTCTTTTTTATCCAATGGATATCTTGCGTCAAGAGGGCGGAAGTGAGTGTAGAGCTGACCGTCGGGAGGAGCCACAACCGGGCTCAGGTTGGAAGTGAAGATACCCAGGGACAGAGGATCGGACAGCAGCCAGAGTCCTGACGTGCTCGAAACCTTGCCGTTCAGCGCGTAGTCGACTGTGATGCCGGCCGTAGGGACGATTCCTTTCAATGATTCGAGGAATCCTGCATCGACACCGTTTACAGGTCCGAGAAGGTCGTAACATTCGGGCGCAGTGAGGCCCAGCACGACCCGTTTCCCCTCGATATCCCGGTCATCCGCGCGAACGCCGGTCACGACGCCATCCTCTGTCAGGAGCCCATCTACCGAGGTGTTCATGACGATCTCGCCGCTCGACCTTATAGTCCGTTCGAGAATCTCCACAATCCTTCCCCAGCCCACTTCGGGATAGGAAGCGGGCACCCGGGCTCTCAGGATACCGGTTATACACTCGAGCATTGCACCGGCGGATATGAAACCGCTTGACGGACAGACCATGAGGGTGGCGCCCAGGAGGGTCAGGTATTTACCTGCACCGCTGTTTTCTCCGAAATCCTCCCGGTCCAGCAGCTCTTCCAAAGATTCATCCCTGTCGATAGGGTAGCGGCCCGATCTGAGAGCAAGAAGAAGCCTCCCCAGCCTGAACCGGTCTCTGAACGTGAAAAGGCGGCTTTTCAGTATCCCTCCCGGTCCGGAAGGGAAAAGAACGATCCTTCCCGATTGATCAAGATAATACGATGTTCCGATTTCTCTGAAATCCAGGCTGTGGCCCAGAGTCTTGAAGATACCGGCGAATACCGATTTCCGACCGCTTCGTATCAGGTGAATGCCGTAATCGAGCATGTACCCGTCCCGATCGGCCACCCTGCACCTGCCTCCGAGGCGCTCCGATTTTTCGACCAGCAGGACCCGCTCACCGGAATTCGCGCACAATGCCGCAGTCATCAGGCCGTTGATACCACCACCCGCGATAATCGTATCGTACATGATGCGCTCCCTTCTTGTTCCCGCAGGCCGTTCTACCGGCCATCCTGATATGTGCCGGGTTATCTGTCGATATACAGGTTTTTCAAATGCCGAACGACCGGGGATGAATCGCCAATCTCGACTGTAACAACATCGAAGGCGAATTTCCATTCAGAAGAACATTTTAATTCATTCTTGATGTAATGGGAAGCCACTCTGGCGATGCGGGATACTTTTCTCGGTGTGATGCTGTATTCGGGGGGCCCCAGAGCCGCACTCTTTCTGGTTCTCACCTCTACGAATGCGATTGTCCGGTCTCTGGCGGTGATGATGTCGATTTCTCCGATTCTGGTCCGGTAATTCCGCTCCACAATGGAGTATCCGCGGCTTATCAGATATTCCATCGCGATTTTTTCACCGCGGCGCCAGAGAAACTTTCTACTCATCTGTAAAATCGAGCAAGGTCTGCCGTCCAATAATTCTTTCGATAAAGGTGCCCCGGTGGATTTCGCAAGGACCGTACCTGACCAGAGCCTTCCTGTGCACCTCAGTCGCGTATCCCTTGTGCTTTGCGAAACCGTATTCCGGAAATGACAGGTCCGCGGTCCTCATGATTTGATCGCGATAGGTTTTCGCCAGAATGGATGCGGAGGCGATGGAGATGGCCCGGCTGTCTCCCCGGATTATGGTTTTCTCCTCGGTATCCTTATCGAAACCGACCCGCTGGTTACCGTCTACGAGCACGAGATCCGGTGAGACACCGAGACCTGACACTGCCGATCGCATTGCACGAAGCGTTGCCTGGAGTATGTTTATTCTGTCGATGATACCGGGATGGACGGCTGCTACGCAGAAAGTCAGTGCCGAAACTCGAAGCCTCAGCGAAATGTTTTCGCGTACCCGTTCAGGCAGTTTTTTCGAGTCATCGACACCTTTAGGAATGTTCAGGGGATCCAGGATTACGGCTCCGGCGACAACGGGACCTGCAACAGCGCCCCTTCCGGCCTCGTCTACTCCCGCAATTGCTGAATACCCGGCTTTGCGCATCTCGGATTCGAGCGCAAGGAGGTGTGAATCAGTGGAAATATGTCTTGTTCGACCCGTCAAGAACGCGTGGACCCGGATTACCGCTTCTCTCTGATTCTTGCGGACTTGCCCGACCTTTGCCTGAGATAGTACAATTTCGCACGGCGGACTCTTCCGCGGCGGACCACCTCGATATTTTTGATAAGCGGGGCATGAAGCGGGAAAATACGTTCGACTCCGACCCCCTGGGATACTTTGCGAACGGTAAAGGTTTCCTGGATACCGGACCCTCTCCTTCTGAGAACTACGCCCTTGAATGTCTGGATACGCTCTTTGTTGCCCTCTTTTACCCTGATCTGGATGTTCAATGTATCGCCTGGATTAAAATCGGGAAGATCCTTTCTCAAGGTTTCTCCGTGAATATCGGTTGTAAGGTTCATCTATTTCTCCCTTCTGATTCATTTTTCCGCCGATTTAGGTCGGGCCTCCGGTTCGCGGTTCTTTCCTCCGACTTCCGGACCCTCCATTCCTGTATTTTCGCATGATGCCCCGAAAGCAGGATTTCCGGCACATGCCGGCCTTCAAAGCTCACGGGCCTTGTGTACCAGGGGGCATCGAGTTTTCCCCTGTAGAAAGAATCCCCCTCGGCGGAATCGAAATTGCCGAGGACTCCCGGAAGCAGCCTGGCGATCGAATCGGAAATAACCATTGCCGCGGTTTCTCCGCCGGAGAGCACGTAATCGCCGATCGAAATCTCCTCCGGTTCGAGAATGTCTCTGATTCTCTCGTCGAAACCTTTGTAATGGCCGCAAATAACCGTTACATACGATTCTTTCGCGAGCTCTTTGGCTTTCTGCTGATCATAGCGGGACCCTTGGGGGGTCAGCATGATCAACCGGCCCTCCCCTTTCGGGAGTTCTTCCTTCACCTTCCTGACGGCATTGACTACCGGTTCAGGCCTTAGAACCATACCGGCGCCGCCGCCGTACGGTGTGTCGTCAACAGAACCGTGCCGGTCAACGGCATAATCCCTGAGGTTGACCAGCCGGATATCCAGCATGTTCTTTTTTACCGCCTGAGCGATGATGCCCAGTTCTTTGAACGGTTCGAACATTCCGGGAAACAAAGTTATGATATCTATTCGCAGCAAAATCTCTTCCTGACAAGCGCTCCACGGTCAAAGTGAAGATTCGCTTCTTCAAGGCGATTTGGAGACTCCCGAACCCGATTCAGGTTCGGAAACGATACCGTCCGGAAGAGTCGTCAGCATCAACCCGCGTTCCAGGTCCACCTGCCGCACGAATTGCGCGATCCCGGGAAAAAGAATCTTCTCACCGGTTTCGTCTTTTACCGAAAAGAGCTCTCCTCCCGGTGTCTTTATTATCTCATCCAGCACCCCGATCACACCCGCCCGATCATCGATAACCTCCAACCCGATCAGCTGGTGATGATAATAGCTTCCGTTCTCGAGCGGATGAAGCTCTGCGACAGGCACCTGGAGGTAACCACCTCGCAGCTGCCCGGCATCCTCGGGAGAGTTCACACCCGCAAACTTCACAATCATTTTCCGGCCGCCGCCCCTCATCCGTTCAACTGTCAGTCTTTCGATTCCTTTCCCGGCATCGAGGAAAAGGGTTCGGCGGTCGAGGAGCCGCTCGGGAAAATCCGTGATGGGCAGCAGGTTGAGCTCACCCCGCACTCCGTGTGGATTCAGGATTCTTGCAACGACGACAAATTCGCGCTCGCACGGTGGGCTGTCGTCAACTCGCTTCAATCGAGAATCTCCAGCACCACCTTTTTACCGCTTCTCATTGCCGAGGCATTGAGGAGTGTTCTGATCGAACGTGCTGTCCGGCCGTTTTTCCCGATTACCTTTCCAAGATCCCCGGAATCGACCCGGAGCTCGTAAATCGTTGTTTTTTCGCCCTCTACCTCAGTCACCTCAACCGCACCCGGATTATCTACCAGAGCCTCGACAATGTAAGTGATCAATTCTTTCATGTTGACTCCAGGATGCCTGCGCCGACCCGCTCGAGGATCACCGACCGGCGTCCGCGAGTTCGGCGGGGGTATCGATATGTTACATCACCCGCGAAATGCAGGTATGCATAAGCACGGAATCACCTTTAGTTTCAAACGTCGACAGTTCATCCGTTTCTCGTGGAAGTGTTCCACCGGATCAGCCGGCGTCGGCGGCATCCTTACCGGCTTTTTCAGCCACTTGATCCGATTTCTGGGCTTGTTTAAGCTCGTTCAGCTTTGTGTAGATTCCCGCCTTGCGAATAAGCGATTTCGCTGTCTCCGTAGGTGTCGCGCCGTTCTGCAGCCAATGCAGAATCTTGTCTTCATCAACGTTTTTCAGCTGATCGTCTTCAAGGGGGTTGTAGTACCCAAGAAAATCGATGAATTTGCTGTCTCTCGGCCTCAGGTTCTCCGACACTACCAGCCGGTATACAGGCCTCTTTTTCGTGCCAACCCGGGTCAATCTGATTTTTAACGCCACTTTTTCCAACCTTCCGTTCGCGTCCCTGTATCAGGATTCACGCGAATCACATGATGCCGAGCCCCTGCATGCCAGGGAAATTCAACCGCTTTCCTTTTTTACCGTCGAACATCCTCAACATCTTTCTTACTTGATCGAATTGTTTGACAAGCGCATTTACTTCCTGGATTCGCGTTCCACTCCCGCGGGCGATGCGTTTGCGCCTGCTGCCATCTATTATTTTCGGATTCAACCGCTCTCCGGGAGTCATTGAACAGATGATCGCTTCTATCCGCTTCAATTCCGACTCGTCGACCTTCAGACCTTTCATCTTCTTGCCCGCGCCCGGAATCATATCGAGAAGACCATCGAGCGGTCCCATTTTTTTCAACTGTCTCAGCTGGGAGAGAAAATCATCAAAGGTAAAAGCCTGTTTCCTTAATTTCTCTTCAAGTTTTTGCGCCTCTTCGACATCAACAACCTGCTGAGCTTTTTCGACCAGGGTGACGATATCTCCCATACCCAGGATGCGGGACGCCATCCTCTCCGGATGGAATACTTCGAGGTCATCCACCTTTTCGCCGACACCGGCGAGCTTTATGGGCTTTCCCGTTACCGCCTTGATCGAAAGCGCCGAACCTCCACGGGCGTCTCCATCCAGTTTCGTAACGGCGATTCCGGTAACTTCGAGCCTTTCGTTGAATTCAGATGCAGCGGTGACGGCATCCTGCCCGATCATCGAGTCAGCGACAAAAAGCACTTCATGAGGCGAAACCACCGCCCTGACCTGTTCCACCTCCCGCATCATCTCTTCATCGACATGCAGTCTGCCTGCGGTATCGACAATGACGACATCCGCCCCCCGCTCCGACGCCGTATCAAGAGCATTCTTTACAATCTTCTCGGCGGCAGCCCCATCGGTTTGGGAATAGACCGGAACCCTGGCTGTTCCGGCCATCACTTCGAGCTGGGTTATCGCCGCCGGCCTGTGAATGTCGGCGGCAACCAGCAGCGGATTCTTGCCCTGTGTTTTCAGACGGTAGGCCAGTTTTACCGCAAGCGTCGTCTTGCCCGAGCCCTGGAGCCCGACTATCATTATCCGGGTGGGCGGTTTGTCGGCAATAACAATCTCCGAAGCCGTTCCGCCCAGTATTTCAGTCAGCTCTTCATGTACGATTTTGACGACCTGCTGACCCGGGGTGATGCTTTTCATTACCTGGTGACCCAGAGATTTTTCCTGAACAGAGGTAATGAACTGTTTCGCCACCTTGAAGTTTACATCGGCTTCAAGCAGGACCATCCGGATCTCCCGCATCGCACTGCGGATATCCGATTCGGTCAGTTTACCCCGGACGCGGAGCTTCCGCAGCACCCCGTCAAGCTTGTCTGATAAGACTTCGAACAATTAAGAACTCCAGGAAATAAAAAAAACGGCCCGTTTCAGGTACAAGCGGCTGAATGTAATGGTTATCGATTAGATTTTCAAGAAAAATTTAAACAGGAGTTATCAGCAAAACAGTCCCGAGATTGCCGTGGATGCCCCCACATTCCGGCGAAGAGGGAGCGCCTTCCCGCCCTGCGGAAGACGCTCCCTCTTCAACAGCCATGGTGGCATGAGGAGGGAGAAGGTTATACACGTTGCTTAAAAAAAATCATGAATTATTAAAGAGCTGTTAGATAATCTGAATCGTGCAATACCGGATCTTCCGGACAGGTGCGAATATCCGTCGGCGGTCAGCAGTCGAGTGGATCATCAGCCAACACGCGGATGCTTCGGAAAAAATCCAGCATACATCTCCTGTGGAAGCATTGATATATCATCATCCCGATGGGTTCATCCGGAGACCTCGAGTTCGATATTACTGAACTCGATCGGGTCGTTCAGAAGATCGTTCACCAGGTAAAGATGAATGAAGTAGTAGCCCGGTTCCAGAGCCGGGG
>CAYMWF010000076.1:0-22816 GCA_964394085.1 uncultured Gemmatimonadota bacterium
GGCGGGTTAAGCGAATGGCGGATCCTGAATCAGAAGGGGATGAATCCGCCGTCGGCGCAGTAGTCACCTCGCAGGTTTTTCATTTCCCCGAGGAGCATGTCGTAGCGGTTTTCTCAGCAATTGAGCTCTTCGACCATATCCCTCAGCGCCGGCTCCTTCGTCTTGGAGACCGCGGGCGGATTCTTCTCGACATGTTCAATGACAGCAGCAGGCTGTTTTGTAAGAGCGTACTCAACTTCGAACTGCCCCCGCTGTTAAAAAACAGGTTCCTGAAACTCGACTTCATCGAGTAGGAAAAAGAATATGGAAAATCGTCGCCCCGGTCTTCGTCAAATGCCTCGTTCGAAAATGACCCCGCTTCAAGCGGAGAATAGGCACGTCACATTTTTTCGTCGGCGGATATCATGAATCTTGCGGGTGTTCGTTACGGTCGTGTTGTTCGAACCCGGTTTCAATTAGCGGCGTAGAAGAAGGTAACCGAAATTATCGTTCCGGATCATGGTGGAGAGAGTTCTTGATTTCTTGCAGATTGTTCAGGGGAATCATTGAAATATTTTCAGCAGCGGGGTAGCTGTGCTCCCCCGGATAAACCACCCACAACTGCTTCAGTTTCAGATCATCGACAGCCACCTTCATGGATCTGCCGGCCTTGGGCGCGTCGCTGTATTTGAATTCTATTCCGAAGCGTTCGCCTCCGGCAAAAAGCAGCAGATCGAGTTCCGCGCCGGAGTGTGTCGACCAGAAGTACGCCTCACCCGGTTTCAGGATGCTCAAAACCTGTTCCAGTGCAAAACCCTCCCACGAAGCTCCCAGGCGGGGATGACCTGTCAGCTGCTTATGGTTTTCGATGGCCAGGAGGGAGTGCAGAATTCCGCTGTCGCGGATGTAAATTTTCGGGGATTTGACCTGCCGCTTCTTCAGGTTCTCGAACCAGGGTTGAAGCTGTCGGACCATATACGTCCCGGTCAAAATGTCGAGATATTGTCTGACGGTTTTATCGGATACACCCATGGAGCGGCCCAGTTCGGAGCTGTTCAGCGTTTGTCCGTGGGAGTGTGCCAGCATGGTCCAGAATCGACGAATTGTTACCGGAGAAATATTGATTCCCAGCTGGGGAATGTCCCTTTCGAGAAATGTGCGGATGAAAAACTCGCGCCACGCCAGGCTGTCTTCGTTGTTTCGAGCGAGATAGGATCGCGGAAAGCCCCCGCGAACCCATAATGATGTCGAGCTGGAAGCATGAATCTCAGACTGGTCGAAACCGGTCATTTCAATAAATTCGATTCTCCCGGCAAGGCTTTCAGAAACATTTCGAACGATATGGGGAGAAGCGCTTCCAAGGATGGTATACCGGCAGTTTGCGCCTTCCCTGTCTACGAGCACCCTGAGAATATTGAACAATTTCGGCATCCGCTGGATTTCATCGAGAATAACCAGGCCCGAAAGGGAGCCGAGCGTCAATTCCGGATTGCTCAGTCTCTGCTGATCCGCCGGAGACTCGAGATCGAAATAGTGAGCAGATTCGAGTTCTTTCGCTAAAGTCGTTTTTCCGCACTGCCTGGGGCCGAGAAGTGCGACAACAGGCGCTCTGGAAAGGGCCTTGGTAATTCTTTCAAGGTAAGTTTTTCTTTGTATCATGCCGGAATACTATCATTGAAATCTCGGAGTGTCAATCCGAATTTTCAAGCGAAAACCGAAACAAGCTCGCCTGAAACGATTAACCGGGTTCTTCGCTCGACAATTTCCCGCTCTCACCTGCCCGGCACGACCTCCAGGTAGAAGGCGGCGCTGGACAGCCTGGTACCTGACCATAGGCGTTCACGGTGAAGATGTAACTCCCCGGAGGGGCGCTGCCGGATACGATAGCGTATTGTATCGTCTGGATGAACTCTCCCGGTTCCACCTGGAGAGGCGGACCGGGATAGAATGTAACCTCTTTTTGAGCGGGTCCGGTAACCCGGAAAGACGCTTCATCGAAGCTCAGCGGCTCCGAACCCGTGTTGCCGATACCGGCTATGTAGTCGAGACTATGACCCGCCGCGACGGTGTCGGCATACTCCAGGAAAAAAACCTCCAGCCCGCCGGACGGGTAATACTCGTCGGCGCCGATGTCGAAACCCGCTCCGTTCGGCCGGGTCTCGCCGTCGATATCGACTATGTCGCCTGTATAGGTACCCGCATCGATACAGGGGGATATTATCGATAAATGGAAATCACCGTTCGCCGGATCGACGAAGAAGGGATCCGCGTTGATATTCCCTTCTCCAGGCCAGCCTCCCTTGATGTCGGAATAAACGATTGTAGGTGATGCATGACTGGATATTTCATCCGGATAATTATTCCACAGAATGCAGTTTGCGATCACAGGGGAATCATGGTCGACAATCAGACCTCCGCCGCCTTTGGGTGCTGTATTCCCGGTAATCGTGCAGTTCAGGAACCTCGAATGAGCCGGGCTGCCGTTGTATATCCCGCCGCCTGAACCATCACAAACATTGTCTGCGAACAAGCAGTTAGCTATATCTGGAGATGAGTAGCCACCACAGAACATACCAGCACCCATATTCAACCATGACATTCCGCTTGCGCTATTCCCTTTTATAGTGCACCCGGTGATTGTCGGGGAGGCATTATCGAAACAGCTGATCCCTCCACCATTCTGACCAGAGACATTTTGTGAAATATCGCAGTTCGTGATGGCTGGAGAGGACGAGTCTTTGCATATGATCCCCCCGCCGAAATCTTTAGCAGTATTTTCTGAAATCAACAGGTTATCTATGACGGGATTGGATGTTCCCGCACAGGAGAAACCTCCGCCTGCGCTTAGGTAATAACCGTCCACATTGTTCTTGTACAGGCTGCAGTTCCTGATTAGAGGCGATGCGTTTGAACAGGAGATGCCGCCCCCGTTCGCATCCCACAAATTCCCGTTCCTGATGGTGAATCCATCCAGCCTGGAGGATGGACCTTCATCACTGCTGAAATAGAATCCTCTACCGGAATTTTCGCAGTCGATGACGGCAGCATCTGCACCGCCGACTGACAGAACGGTTATCGCCTTGCCGTGGAAATCTATGTTCTTGTTGCCGGTGCCGGTGTACGTGCCGTCGGCGACGAGCACCGTGTCGCCGTCCACCGAGGCGTCGATTCCCGCCTGGATCGTCGGCTGTTCGGATGGGACGCGGATGGTTGCGGCGGATGCCAGGAATGCAGAAAAGAAAACGAGAACACACACGGTCGAAACCAGCGGCATGAACCGGCAAAGCCTGAAAGCCATTGTGGACCCCCTTGCAGGAAAACTTACTAATCTGAAATAGTATAGCGGCAAACAGTATTATTTGCAAGTCGCGGGGAGGGATTGGCAGGGGAGCAAGTTCGCTTCAGGTGTGTCTACCGGCGGTTTCACCTGTATTTGTATGTTCGGATTTCGAAAGGGGCCAGGTTCATTTCAACCGGATCCGTGCAGGAGTATTCTTCACCGTTTTTCCACTCCAAAAGATCCGTTTCGGTGAGGCGGGTGCCGGACCCGGTGAGATGCAGAAATCCTTCGGATCGGCGTCCGAGGGTTTCGACGATACGCAGGATCAGGCAGTCCTCGTTTTCCGCCTTCTTAACGGATTCCAGCGACACTCCTTCGCCGCTCAGCCGCCACGGCGCTTTTTCGCTTTCGGATCTGTATCCTTCGAACTGGATGAGGCCCTGGTTCAGCTGCGCCGCCTGGGATATCACGTCGGAGCGTATCAGATCGCCCGCATGGGGATATAGACTGTAGGTGAAGGTGTGCACTCCGATGTCCGCGTCGGGATCGGGGTTGCATGGCGAGCGCAGCAGGTTCAGATCGAGAACGTTGTCCTGCAGGCGGATACCGTACTTGCAGTTGTTCAGCAGCGCCACTCCGTAGTCGTTGTCTGAAAGATCCGCGTAGCGATGGGCGATCACCTCGAACCTGGCCCTGTCCCAGGATGTATTCCGGTGGGTCGGGCGCTTCATATAGCCGTACTGGATGTCGAAAGAAGCGTGATCGCTCTGAACGTTCACGGGGAAGGCGACCCTGAGCATCCCGTGCTTTTCCCGCCAGTCGACGGTGGTCTCGAAATCGAGCCTCTTGCTGCCGGCTGCCAGGGTTACTTCCTGGAGGATTTTCGAGCCGCCGATGGAGAGCTCGAACCGGAGCCCTTTCCGGACAACCCCCGAAACCGCCGCCGCCGCCGTTACCGTCTCCGCCGTTTCCAGCGCCGCGTCCATGTAGAAGAAATCGATGTCCCACGCGTCCCAGTTGTTGGGCCTGTCTTCATAGAGAGTAAAAACATTACCGGGTCTGCCCACCTCTAAGATGTTCCGACCGGCTTCTTTGTCGAAACCGGCGACAAGGGTGCCGTCCTTCTCGAATTCGTAGCGAACCCGGTCGTTCTCCAGCAAGAGGCGGGTTCCGCCGGCGGCTTCAGTCGATCCTTTTTCCGCTCCGTTGATCGGTGAGGCCACCGGGGAATCCGTGCGGACGAGGGTCCGGAACGAATAGGGGGCGACATTTACGAGGGCGACGGTCCGGCCGTTCTCGACCTGGACGGGCAGATTTTTTCCGGTTGAGTCGACTGCACCGCAAATTCCCCACGATTCGGGCAGCGCGAGCGGGCCCGTGAAGGAATCGTGCAGCAGATTCATAAGCACCAGCGAACCGGGCGACTTCGTAAAAAAGGCCTCGGCGCCGCGGGACAGAAGCTCGTCGCAGTCCTGCAGCGCCTGCGCCTGCTCCTGCCTGGTCGTTACGTTGACCCTGTTGATGCTGGTGCCGGGGATGATATCGTGGAACTGGTTGATCAGGACTTTTTTCCAGATCGAATCGAGGGCGCTCGAAGGATACCGGTCGAGGGGCAGGCAGGACCAGAGGAATTCCACTGCCCGCAGCTTCTGCTCCAGCAGGCGGTTGTTCTTTTTGATTTCCGCCTGGGTGGTGTAGGTGCCCCGGTGGATTTCGAGGTAGAGCTCTCCGACCCAGGTCTCCAGCTCATGCCGGCGGCTTTTCAGCTTTTCGAAGAACCCTTCGGCGGTTCCCATCTTCACTTGCGGAGCATCCTCGAGGTTCTTCATCCTTAGGCCGAGCTCGATGTTTTCTTCCTTGGGGCCTCCGCCGCCGTCGCCGACTCCGAAAAGGCTGATGAAACCGTCGAGAAAATCTTTCTCCCTGAAATTTTCGGCGGCGGGAAGCAGGAATTCGGTGTCAAGGCGGCTGTTGTACGTATTTTCGGGCGGGAAGTGCGCCAGAACTTCCGACCCGTCGATTCCGCGCCAGTTGAAGGTGTGGTGAGGGAACTCGTTGAACTGGTTCCATGAGAGCTTCTGGGTCAGGAAATAATCGATTCCGCTTTTTTTCATTATCTGCGGCAGGGACGGGGAAAAACCGAACACATCGGGGAGCCAGAGGTTTTTTACATCTACGCCGAACTTGTGCAGGAAAAAGTTCTTGCCGTGGAGTATCTGCCTGATCATCGATTCGCCGCTTATGAGGTTGCAGTCGGCCTCCACCCACATTCCGCCCTGGAGCTCCCATCGCCCCGCCTCGTGGGCTTTTTTGACGCGGCTGTAAATTTCGGGGTAGTGCTTCTTCACGAAAGCGTAGTGCTGCGGCTGCGAAGCGCCGAAAACGTAGCCGGGATACCTGTCGATCAGGGCCAGCTGGCTGGCGAATGTCCGGGCGCACTTGCGCACGGTTTCCCGGACCGGCCAGAGCCAGGCGGTGTCGATATGGGCGTGCCCAACCGCCGTCACCTCGAGGGCGGACGCGCCGGCGGGTTTTTCGAGCTCGGGACGCAGGATCTCCCTCGCCTTGCCGGCGTTGTCTCGTTTGCCGCCGAAAGCGTTGACGGCGCCGTTCAACGCGCGGATGACCCTGGCCCTGCGGACGCTCTTCTCGGGCAGCCGTTTCACCAGCCCGGCAAGAATCGTAACATCGAGCCACAGCCGCCGGATTTCCTCGTCGAACACCGCGAGTTTCATGCTCTCGACCCTGGCTTCGAAGTGTCCGTAACGATCCGGCGCGTCCTCTTCGGGGTCTTCGGGCTGAAATACGCCGAAAAGGCTGTTCGCGGCGGCTTCCACCCACAGCTCGATGGTTTCGCCGCCGTCGCATTCATCTTCCAGCGGAACGAATGTCCGCGCGAAGTCGGGGTCGAAAATGGAACCGTTCGTGATTCCCTGGAGAGCCTTGCCGTCAGGGCTGAAAACCAGGCCTTCGCCCGAAAAATCGAGGTGGGCCACGAGCTTCGAACCTTTCCACCCGGCGGGCGCCTGCGCGGAAAGCCTGAACCAGGCGCTTTCCCATGCGGAACCCCATTTTTCACCTTCGGCTATAGGTTCATAGTCCCCGTCGAGTCTCTTTTCAAAGAAAACCGGACGATGCGTGCGGCTGTATTCGGCGGTGAAGGGGACACTCTCCAGTATGAACATCCGCTGAAGTCTCGAAGAGAATCTGTTGATACGTTCTACCAGTATTTCCGTCTCTTTTTCCATGTCGGTTCCCCTGTGAGATCTCGGTTCCTTCCGGTCTCCGCCGGTTCCTCCCGTCTCCCCGCCGTCGCCCGTCATTTCGTCACGTGAAGAATTTCTGTCGCCGGCTCCGCAGTCTCTCCCTTCGCCGCCTTTCCGGCCTGTCTCTCCCTTCGCCGCCTCTCCGGCCCGTCTCTCCCTTCGCCGCCTTTCCGTCCCGTCTCTCCCTTCGCCGCCTTTCCGTCCCGTCTCTCCCTTCGCGGCCGCATTCTCCTCCCGCCGGTTCGGTGGCGGGCGGTACCCCGTTTCTTTGCGGCACGGCTCTAGCGCCGCTTCACGAAGCCGTCGTCTGTTTCATCCCGCTCACGGGTCTTCAAACGGGCCAGCATCGTTCTCAGGTCGATGAGGCCGCCTGTGGTAAACCAGAATATCGATACGACTGCAAGCGCGATCTGTATCAGCAGGTAGATCCGCCAGAAATTCATCCAGGCCGCATCGGAAACCTCATGCGAGAGATTATAAACGGTTCCCACGGTAAATACGATCAGCCATCCGAATGTCCAGACATAGTTTACGATGTAGATGAATTTATCGGCTCGGGTAAACTCTTTCCCCATCCCGAGCATCTTCCAGCCCCGTTCCGGCTGTTCGGTGATTATCCTGGTCTCTTCCTTCACGGCGTACTCGCCGCGGTTGAGCAGCCTGTCCAAACGGAAGGGTTCTCTCCCCGTGAGCAGCGACACCGCAATATATAGAACCGATGATGCCCCCATGCCTATGCCCCAGTACACCTGGCCGTTGATGGATCTGAGCGCCGCAATTGCGGTTTTCAGGAGGGCCGGTCCGCCCGGCGCGGCAAGCCAGTCCGGCGAAACCTGCTTCACGATGATTCCGCTGACCGCGATGGTCGCGCCGGTCAGCATGGCCGTCCATGCTGCGGGTGTCGTGCCCCGCTTCCAGTAGAGTCCGCCTATGATGACCGCCCCCGAACCGCCGGCGAAGATAGCCCCGGTTATGGCGAAGAAGAGCGCGATCTTCTGGGTCTGCTGAAACAGCAGGCTGAAAAAAAAGATAAAAACCGCCACGGCGGCGATTGACAACCGCAGCGCCAGCAGGTGCTGCTTCGGTGTGAACGGTTTCTTGCGAAGGGGCAGCAGCACATCCTGCACGAGAATGCTGCCCCAGGAGTGGAGGTAGGTGTCGTGGGTGCTGATGAATGCCGCCACCATTACCGCTGCGAACGCTCCCAGCAGGCCGGCGGGCAGCACGCTCGACAAGACCAGGGGAACGCGCAACTGGCTCCTGAGGGCTTCTGAGCCTGCTCCGGACAGGGCGGTTTCCACCGGCCCGGAAATGTGCAGGAAATCAGGATGGTTCATGATCGTATATGCGACGATCGGAACGAAGAGGAAGAAGAGGGTCTGGGGCAGGCCGCGCCATCCCGCGAGCACGCCGCCCATTTTCGCTTCGTGGGCGCTCTTCGCCGAGGCGTTGTAGGCCTGCGCCCCCTGCCAGCCCATGGTGCTGTACATCACGCCGATCACGCCGATGAGAAAGAACCAGAAGTTGAAATCCTCCACGTGGTTCGTTTTGAAGGGGTTGATCCGGGAGCTGTTCTCGTGCCGGTACCGGATTTCCCCGGTTTTTTCCTCCTGCTCGCCCGGGGAAAGCATCCGGAATTCTTCGGTGGCCCGCAGTTCAACGAGCTCCTTCGCTGCCTCTTTGCGCGGAGTGTCCGCCAGCGCCGATTTCATCTGGTCGAAATCCACCGTGAAAAAGAGAAACAGGATAACCACAATGAAAACGATGTTGATGAAAGCGCCCTGGAAGAAGTCCGCGATGATCACGGCGATCTGCCCGCCGGTGTAAACGAAGTAGAGCGATATGCCGAGGAGCGACAGCATCAGGAGGGGAAATACCCCGACATCGAACCCGAGCAGGGAAACCGTTGAGGGCAGTCCGCAGTAAGCGATAAAGAACCGGGCGCCCACCGCCGGAAAGATTCCGAAATTGATGAGGCCCGCCGCGAATGCGACGAATCCGGTGAAAATTCTGAAGCGGCGGCTGTACCGGAGCTCGAAGAACTGGGCCAGCGTAAGGCAGCGGGTCTGCCGGAACCGGTAGATCACCCAGCCGGACACGGTGATTATAAGCAGAACGAAACCGCTGGTCATCCCCCACCACGACATGGAGAAACCGGCGATATAGTTCATCTCCATGTAGTTTACGATGGTGATGGCGCCCAGCCCGGCCGCGCCGCTGGAAATGCTGATAACGTACCGCCCCGCCGAACGCCCCGCGGCCAGGAAGTCGGATACGCTTTTCATCAATCCTCGACTCGACTTCACTGAAAGAAACATCAGCGACAGCACGAGAAAGACGATTCCCCAGTCAACTGCAGTCACTTGCGTGCGGTCTCCCCGGTGAATCGCGCCGCCCACAGCCTGGTCCGGTCGAGATACGCCTCCGGCTCCAGCGGTCGATAGTCCTCATACTCGAATCCTGGAATTCTCTTGGGAACGGCCGGTTCGATCTGCGTTCCCTCGTGCCATTCATTGAAAGAGGTGATACCGATAATCTCGGGATTTACTGACAGCGCATTTCTGAAGGCTTCGTCGAAGTACCGGCCGCCTTTACGGTCCCGGGTGTTTATTTCGTTCCAGGGGCGTATACGTGTGTCGATATAACCGGGCCCGACGCAGGGGATGAAGATTTTCTTGTTTTCTCCGGCCCACCGGGCCAGGCCGGCCCAGTTTTTCCACGTGGATCCGAAGGTGAAACCATCCACGGCGAAGTAGGTGTAGAACCCGTCGAATCCGCCGTCGATGAAAAAATCCTTTTCATGCTCCTCCACCCACAGGCCGATCATGGCGGAGTCGTATCTCGTGCCCCGAATGGTGAGCGCGCCGCCGGGGGTCATCAGTGATGCCCATTCTTTCGCCGGTGTGAGATATGAATCGTACAGGTAGAACATGGGCCGGTCGTCGTCGCCGGCTCCCCTGTAGAACGCGGGATGGCTCCCGTACCTATCGACTATGTAAACAATTGCCTCCCGGGTTGTTTGTGCGTTTCTTCCCGGAAAAGGCTCGATGTGGAAGTTGACCAGGATGCCGTGCTTTTCAGCCTTATCGAGGATCTGTTGAACGGCGCGATCTTCGAAGGAGCCTTCACCCCACCAGGAGATACAGATCGTGCCGATACCCGCCGCCTTCAACTGTCGAAGGTGCTTTTCGACAACTTCGGGATCGTGCGAGCTGTAGCATCCGAGCTGTGGGTAATAGTTTGCGCCGACATCATTTCCCCCGGGAAAAACATGCGGAGTTTCAACATCACCGAGAACCCTGTGCTCCCAGTGAAAATATCTGCCGTCGGTTTCGGGGTTTCCATACCACGGATAGTAGAATGCGTGCATCCTGCGAGACGGCTTTACACCGGCGAGTACGTCGACTTGTCCATCCTCTCTGATGATGACTTTTCGGAGGTTGTCGCAGGAGGTGAGACAAGCTTCGTACCCGGTCGTCGTCAGGATTATGGAGGGAGGCCATTCGAACCCCGGAACCTCGTTTGTTTCCAGCCCGAGCTCGGAAACGCTGCGGGTGAAGCCGCAGTGAGCCTCTTCATATTTTTTCTGCTGATAATAAACACGGCGCAGCGCCCATTTCGCATACTCAAGATCATCCAGCCGGAAATCCGTTTTCTTTTCACCGGCGGCCTTGTTCGAAAACCGCACGAAACCCCACATCTCGGGATAGTGCATCGAAACGAGGCCCTGGGGCGACCAGACCCAGTTAAACTCCGGCCTGTCAAGCTTCAGATATTTTCCACCTTCGATTTTCGTGTCCCATTCCACCCTGGAAAAGTTGAAACGCCACAGGTCTCCGTGCCCGGGTCGCGGCTTGTCCGCACATTCCTCCAGTACCGACCAGGGGATGGCGAGTTCCACCGACCAGCCGGAATCTTTATCGGAAGGGTCGTTTACGGTTCCGTCGACATGGACCGCTGTTTCGAGGCCGGCGATATCCCATGAATCTACGGCTACTCTTTTCCCGTCCCGGTACGGTTTCAGCAGGAGAAGATCCCATTCCGTGCCGTAAGCGTTTACTTCCAGCTCGAAGTAATTATGAGTGTCGCCGTCCGGATCGATAAAAACTTCGAAATCGTTGTCGTGAAAGATGACCGCGTCCCGTTCGGTGAGAGTCGCCCATACATGGGGCTCTTCCAGCTCGGCTCCGATGTAAAGGTAATCCTCGTCCCACAGCATTTTTGCGCGCGTCTGTAACGGCGGCTTGTCCTTAAGTTGTCCCTCGATGTCCAGGAACGGTTCCGTCCAGGGGGTGCGGCGCCACGCTCTCTCGTTCAGTCTGCCGTCGACCTTGATGGGACCGGACGCCGTGTAACAGGTATACCTGCGCGGCTGGAATTCGATTTGCGGAACGGGGAATTCGGCTCCGGCGCAGTTGAAAACGGCGAGAAGCAGCAGGAGGGATTTATTTAAAACACGCATCTATTGTCTTTTCCACCGTCGTTTCGGCAAGGCAGACGCAGGTGTCCGCGGCGCCGTAGTATACGAGCATCCTGCTCGAAGGGCGCGCGAAACCTGAATCGTCATAATCATCAACGATCATTCCGTTCGGGAAGACGACGTTGGGAACCTGCCCGACCATTTCGTACATTTCCCGCGGCTCGAGAATATTGTTTTTCCCCCTGGCAATCACTTTCAAGGGATTATCCAGATCGAGCAGCATGGCCCCCGCCTGGTAAATCGGATGGAAGTGCCTGGCTATGCCGTGGTATACCAGGAGCCATCCCTTTTCAGTCTTCACGGGCGGAGGTCCTGCCCCGATGAGCTCATCCCAGTAGTGCGGATTTCCGGTGGCTGCGATGCCGACGGGCTTCCAGGTCAGCAGATCATCCGATTCCGACAGCCATATGGAGCTGCCGCTGGCCACTCCACCCGCCAGCTCTGTAACGTTCGGCCTGTCGAAGCGTGCATATCTGCCTCGGATTTTCTGAGGAAACAGAACTCCGTTCCGATTGTCCCGGTCCGAAACAATACCTTTGAAAAAAAACTCGCGCAGATCCGCGGATTCTGCCAGGCCGAGGCGGCATCCGCTTTCCATATCCATGGCGAACATCACGTAGAAAATTGAATCGATTCGCGTTATCCGTGGGTCGTAACAATGGTATATCCGCTCATCGACTTCCTCGATACCCTGCAGATGAAGCGGCTCATTCCTGATGGTGAAGTTTACCCCATCGTCGCTTTCCGCCATCAGCATCGATGTAGCCCGCGAACGAAACTGAACGCGCAGCATCAGGAAATAGCGGTTTTGCCATTTGACCGCGCCGGGATTGAATACCGATGTGACATCGGGATTTGCGGACAATGCCGCGGAAACATCTTCCCGGGTGATGATCGGATTGTAGCGATGTCTAACCAGCATGAATGAAGATACCATTATCCTGTGAAGACGGGGTTCGTAAAAGGAATACCACTGTCGGTTACTGTTTTCTGAGCACTACACCGATATCCTGAGAAAAACTCTTGAGAAACGGCAGGTTGCTGAGCACCAAATCAAGTCGATAGAACAATTTTACAACCTGTTCATTCAAGGGCAGCAAGTATGCGATCGGCCAGGTTATTCCAAAATGTTTCTGTTCAGATAGTGTAAATGAGGTTTTGTTTATCAGACGCCTGATTCTTTTCTCGTTGTAAGTCCTGACATGACCTTGCCCGGGTTGTGCCAGAGTATTTTTTTTAAATAGAATTCTGGCCTTTTCCAGGCAGTCGGGCAGGGTCGGAACTGTAATTATTACGCATTCGGGCCGGCATTTCTCGATTACCTGAAAAACCATGTCCTCATTCGGGATATGCTCTAAAGTCTCGCTCAATATGACGAAATCATATTTTTCCGCCGGCTCGAATTCTTGAATATCAATGCAGGTCAATCTTGCAGTCGGGTTATGTTTCTCCGCCATATTGATATAATTCTGGCTGACATCGATCGAATGCACTGCCGGAGTGATTTTCAGTAACTTCGAGGTATAAAACCCGTCAGCACAGCCGATCTCCAGAACGCTGTCATTCTTACCTATGTGATCTTTGAATTTTCTTAAAAGCCATATTTTCTTGATATTGAGGAAATAAAGCACCCTCCTGCTGACACGCTCTTCTTTAAAGTTATATATCCCCCAGAAGCTGCTTCCCAGCTCCTCTGCTTCGTGTTCATACATTTCCTTAATCTGTTTTTTATTGAACAAATTTATTCCCTGTAAATCAGACCGGGGGAAAACTGAGTTTCCTCTTGAAAAGCAGTCTCTCGACTTTCCTCAGTCGAAATAGAATCAGAAACGCCCTCATCGCAAAAAGAATGTAGCTGATTGTTGCATGAATTCCACCCCGTTTTTGAGGTTGTGAGACAACAAGGTAAATAAAAAACCTGAAATTAGAAATCAGAAATTTGTGAAAACTTCTTATTTCCAGAAGTGGATTAAAAAAGTGAAATTCATTGATCAAATCATCATGGATTCTTTCGAGTTCTTTATGCGTAAAGTGTGGAGTATCGATGATGCTTTCCCTGAAAATGCTCAGTCTCCTGAGATCATCAGAGATAATATTGATTTCCGGATCTTCTTCCGCCTTTTGACGGAAATAGGTCCCCGGCAGAGGCGTCGTCATGCTGATTTGGACCCAGAACGGCCGGATTTCCTTAATAAAATCTCTTGTCAACTCGACGGTTTCTACGGTTTCCTCCTTACCCCCAATCATCATGTAGGCATATATTTTTATCCCGTTATCCCTGGTCCATTTAACGACCTCCTTCGCTTTTTCAAGTTTTACACCCTTATTCAGCGTTTTATCCAGAATATACTGGGAGCCGCTCTCAAAACCGTATCTGATCATATAGCATCCGGCTTCCTTCATTTTCCGGATCATTGCTTCGGATATCGTGTCGATCCTGCTGTTGCAGCTCCACTTGAAACCGTATTCCGAATCAATCAGTATATCGCACAAGTCCGACAACCAGTTTCCCGCCATTGTCAATGTGTCATCTTCAAACCAGAAATACTTCACGTTGTATTTTTCAGACAGGTGAACCATTTCGTCAATAATGCTTCCAGTGGATCGATATCTGACCATTGATCCGAAATGTTCTCGCAGAACCGGCTGGCAGTATGAACAATTGAATCGGCAGCCCCGGCTCGCAATCAAGTTCAGCCCCCTGTTGCCAAGGCCGACTTTGATCGCGAAAAGGTTCATGTAACCTTCAAGGGTCGGCAGGAGATCTCTGTCCGGCCATCCATATTCATCCAGGTTATCGCAGGGTGGCCTGTTCGGGTTGTTTGTTATTCCGCCATCTTCGTCTCTTGTTACGAGGTTAGGGATATCCCGCCAATTCATTTCGTCCCGGATTCTGCTGCACAATTCCAGAATAGACCACTCAGCTTCCCCTTTAATTGCGGCGTCGATCAGGTCATTCTCCCGGATTATCTCTTCCGCGAATAAACTTACGTGCGGCCCGCCCGCCACGGTAAAACAGTTTGCACATCGTGCCTTGATGATCTTCACTGCATCTTGAAGATAGGGGAAAGAAGTGCTCATGGCATACAAGGCGGCAATGTCGTATTCTCTCTGCTCGAGGTACTTCTCGAAGTAATTCAAATCATAATTGAATACCAGATCCACCAGATCGACATTGAACCCCGCCTTCTTCAGATGGGTTGCCAGTAGAGTAATTCCGAGCGGCGTTTCGAAGTCGGTTTTGCTTAAAAAAGGATTGATCAGGATAATCTTGATTTTCAACCTCCCTGAGTTACGATAAATCAGAGATTAATCCTAAATACCAATATTTTAAACTCCTTTAATTGCAGGACCGGATTGACATGTTTGGAGTATCCTGTGAATATGGGGTTCGTTTGGAGCATGTGCAGCTTATGAAGGGCCGTGAGCGGCTCCCTGATTTGCGGACCTTTACCGGTGCGATGAAAGGAAAGCATTTGTCGAAGGGCGGCGATCAATCGAGTGTTTGGGAGCATGCAGTCGTGAAAGTGCGGGAGCACAGACGCGGTGTCGAGCTTACGCTGATCTTTCTTCTCTATTCACTCCTGGCTTTCCTCTCATTCCCGACTTTCGGAGAGTGGGGAGGGGAAACCGATTTCGTTCCTTACATCTTCTCATCCGCGGCAAGGGAAACGATCCTGCAGTATCATCAGATTCCCCTGTGGAACCCATACACCCTGGGCGGTATCAGTCAGGTCTCGGCTCCCCTGGCCGGTCAGTTCCAGCCGTTTTTCCTTCTGCACCTTCTCTTCGACTTCTACAGGGGTGTGCTGGTGGAATACGCCTTTTTATGCGGCTTATGCGGTCTGGGGCTCTATCTGCTCACGCGGCTGCTTGGCGCCAGCCGGACGGCTGCCGTTCTGCCGGGGGTCGCGTTCGTCGCATCCAACATTATGCCGGTATACCTCGTAAACGGCTGGTTCAATTACATGGGGATAAGCCTGGTACCGCTCGGACTCTGGGCGTATACCAGGATTCTCAACTTGGAATTTCCGGGTTCAGTGCGCCTCGAAGCGCTCCTCGCCGTCATTTCAGCGCAGATGGTACTGATGGCGGACAACTACCACGTTGTCTTCATGGGTTCGCTGTTGCTGATAATCCTGCTCTGTAAAGTACTGACTCTTCGAAGCTGGCATCCTGTGAAAAGTTTGATTCGCGTGGCGCTCGTCGCGGGACTTATCGCCGGGTTGAGACTGGTGCCGATACTCGCCGGTGGAGAGGGCCTTGGTGAAAAGATAACGTCGGGTTTATCACCGGGATACTCATTCACTCTTCGAGGCCTGATACACGCACTGACGGCATGGAACTCCTCGGCTGATCACCTGTGGGAGAGTGTAGGTTACACAGGTTCTGTAATTGTTGCGCTTTCGATCCCGGGGTTCGTCCGGGCCTGGCGCAATGCCTGGCCGTTCCTGATTTGTCTATTGTTTTTCATTGTTTTCAGCCTGGGATCCAATCTATCGCCCCACAGTCTTTTCGCACAGGGAGAGAATCTCGCACCGGGTCCGGAGGCTTTTTCCCTGGTCGGGCTGATGCAAATCATTCCCGGGCTGGGTACACTGCACAATCCTTCTCGCGCTCTTCCGGTGGTTGCTCTTTTATTGACGGTATTCGCATCGTTCGGGATAGACGCAATCTTTACTGGTGCAGAGAAAATCACACGCCGGTTGAAAGCCGGGGGAATACGCCGGATTATCTGCCTGGCAGTTTGCTGTATTGTTGGAATTCCGGGTCTGATGGAGACGCATACATATTTCACAGAGAGGATGCACGAGTTGAATCGACCGGAATTCGACCGGTTCCCGACGTTCCGTCAGGTTCGGGGTATGCCGGGATACAATTCCCTGTTTCCCGGGTTGAATTGCGGTATTCTGGACCCCCGCATACCGTATTACCGGCCGTCGAGAGCGTTACGCGCGGTAGGAGACAGAGGTTACTACGGGGAAGAGCGATGGATAGGGGACGGGTCGGTGGAGCTGGTGGAATGGACTCCGAACAGACTTGTCTACAGGGTGTCCGGGGAAGGGGAGGGAAGACTGGTAATCAACCAGAATTTCGCACCGGACTGGCGGATCTCGAAAAATGACTCAATGAATATAGAATCATACCGGGCGCTGCTGTCGGTGACGGCCCGTGCTCCATGCGAGATTACTTTGAGATATCAACCCGCCGGTTTTATAGCCGGGCTCATTCTGTCCTGCATCGGGATCCTGACGCTGAGCCTTATGCTCCGAGGGCCTGACAAGGGTGGTTTTTCGTATCGTCGTCGGGGTGGAGAATAAGCCGTTAACCCGCTTGTATGACACTGCGAAGGAGTTCGTCATAGTTCGCCACCATCATGGATGCTCCGAAATCATCTAATGATCTGCGGCTTGCCGCTTTTCGTATTTCAGAAAAGGAATCCGGCGATTGCAGTATCTTTTCCAGAATTTCCAACCACCCGCGCCGGTCTTCGATGGGAATAATAAAACCGTTCCGTTGATCTTCAATGATCGATGAAACGGGAAAAATGTCGTTCGCCACAACGACGAGCCCTGAAGCCATGGCTTCAATGATCACTATCCCGAATGTTTCATAACTGCTTGGATGCAAGAACGCCCAGGCTGATTGATAAAACCTGGAAATCTCGTCCATAGGTACGGATGGATACCAGCTCAGCCAGGAATCGTCTTTTGGTTTTCCACCGGTCAGGTGTTCGGATGGGGAGGCTCCGACTATTTTCAAACGGAGGTTCGGAACCCGGCGGCGCAGCTCCCTGCAGATCTCGACCGCAAACTTTATCTGTTTCCAAGGAACAGAACGTGAGACCATCAGAATTTCCGGATGTGCCGATTTCCCCTTCGTGTCAGCGATGCCGGCCGGCGAGTTCTCCAAATCTACACCCCCGTGTATCACGGTTATTGGAGAAGAGGTGTATCCTGCCGCGACATTCCTGATTGTCTCATGGTTGACTACTACGTGGTTGAGTCGATTATACCAGCGCCTGAGGAACGGATGAAGGATTCCGAGCATGACCCGTTTCCTTGCCGGCAATTTACCGGCTACAGGCATATCTTTCATATGGAAGTGCGCCAGTTCGAAAAGCGGATCAGCGCCGAAGTGAGCAATCACCGGTGTATTGCGGCTACCCTGGAGGGCCGAAAGGGTGCCGACCTGAAAGTCGAAAGCAAGCCAGACATCGACCTGTTCTTCAAGCGAGCGCACCGTGCGTTTCATTGCGTCGAAAAGGAAAAATCGCCCCGAATGGTTTTCGTAGTCCGATGCCAGCGGGTGGCTCGTCCAGTGGATAGGGATAGCTTCGGGCCAATTTTTTATATCAGGCGGACGCCCTGCAAGGGGAGCGACCATCTCTACATTCCATCCCAGTCCGTAAAGCCCTTTTGCCAGTTGCGACGCAAGCCGGGCGGAGCCGCCGACGCGGGGGTGGAAGCTATATGATGTGATACCTACAGATCCGCGCATGATTTATTATTGAGAGTCCGCTTCCCTCCGGTCAACCCGGGATATCAATCTGAACTCCTTTATTTTCTGCCGGCCAGATTCCCGATCATACCGGCCGCAACACCCGGAAGATGCCGGGCGACGAAAGAGATGTTGGTGATTACATTGGTCTCGTGTGTGCAGAAACATCCGTCGTGAATGATTCCGCGCCGGATTTCTTCCGCCTTTTTCGATTTCCATACAGGTTCGAGCTCGTATCCGGTCTCACGGATATTGCCCATGGGTTCCCATCGGAGCTCGCACGGATATACATTACCGAACTCGTCCAGGATGGCGTTAATCCTGCCCGCGAGACATCTCGCCTGCAACCTGTTCTCCTTTACCGTCCTGATAATAGTATCCTCGGCGATACGCTGTCGCGCCAGCAGCAGCGCCCTGTCTATCGTTCGACGCGCGGGGGCACGCTCCATCACTTCAAACATCGCGTCCACCGCCCGTTCGAAAGTATCCGCGTCCCATTCCACCGCTGCAGGATCTCTGCTGCTGCCGCGTGTCAGCACCATGCGCAGGTTATAGCACGACGAGGAACGCGCCAACTCCCGGAAGACTTCCGGAGCCCGATCCTGGTTGAATGCGCTGAAAGTGAAGCAGAGCGCTAGGCTCAACCCGGGGTGTCTTTCCGAAAGCCCTGCAAGGCGCCCGTAAGTCTCCATCAGTCGTTCGAATGCGCCGTCCACTCCCTTGATCCGGTCATGTCGCGCGCCGGTATCGTCTACTGACAGCTGTGCGCAGAAACGTATATCCGGACATTCACGCAGGATGCGGCTCACCATATGTTCCGTGCGTTCCGGGAGCAGCGCATTCGTCGGCAGCGTCACGTGCCGGGTGCCTGCGTTGCGGTAAAAGGACGAGATGATATCCGGCAGATCCTCTCGCAGTGTAGGTTCTCCGCCGCTCAACAACAGGACCGGCAGGACTCCCAGCGTTTTTGTGAACCGGTCAATCTCGTCCGCGCTCAACTCGTCGTCGAACGTATCTGGGGAATTATGCTCCGCGTAAAAACACTGGGGGCAGGATGCGTTGCATCTGCCGGTCACGAAAAAAGTAAGATAAAGGGGCAGCGCGGTGAAGAACCTCCGCCTCCATCCGCCAATCCAGTATTTCAGCTGGAGCGCTGCATCCGAAGTCCCCAATGAATCAGACCTCCGGTTTTGCCGCGGCGCCGCCGAAGCACGGAAGTGTTGCCATGCTTGCCGTCAGCCCCGTAGTAAAACACAGGGATTCGATCAGAAGCAGACCGCAACCAAGCGCAGCGAATCCCGGTCCCCGTCTCCTTCCGAGAAAAACGAAAAACCTGAGATTCCAGATCATGAATATCGCCGCCGCAAGCAGCGCCACCGGAAGCGTTGAGCTGAAAACGCTGCATCCGACCAAGCACGTCACCAGCAGCACATTAACCGGTATACGAAGAGAAACCACCATATCGGATAATGAAAAATTGCGATCTTTCGTCATTCTGCAGTACCTGGCGGCGGCCCTGAACCACTCGTAACCCACCCGGAACCGATTTCTCACAAAACCCGCCGGCCCCAGCTTCTTGTGATGTCTCACCCTTATATCTTCGCGGCACACCAGCCTGCATTCATTTTTCAGCAACCGCCAACCCAGCACCACGTCGTCTAAAACCGCCTTCTCCCAGCTGTCGTCGAAACCGCCCGACTCCAGGAAAAGGTCCTTTCGTACTGCGAAAAAAGACGTATAGCATGTCCTCGTCTCTCCCGCCTGCTTTAAAAAAATATAGTGATGCGTAAGGTTGTAAAAATCCGAGATCACATCGTCCGCTCTGAATTCGTCATCGACAATGGTGAATGCCGCGCGTAAATCCTCGTTTTCGAAGGATTCAGCCAGTCGCGCCACATCGTTCCCGCCTATCTCGATGTCCGAGTCCACGAACATCAGTGTCCCGTTTTGCGCGTTGCGGGCGCCCGTATTTCGTGCAAACGACGCACCGCGGCGCTCGATGCGTATCACGCGGCACCCCAGCTCTTCCGCTACCCGCGCCGAATCGTCCGTCGACCCGTCGTCAACGACTATCACCTCGCCCGGTGCCGGATCGTTACCGATGATCGCACCAAGGCACACCTTCAACTCCCCGGCCCGGTTGTGAACCGGCACTATCACCGTTATGTCGGCCGCATTCAAATCCCTGTCGCCTTTTTTCCAGTTAAAAAAAACAATAGCTTACACCGAATTTACCGGATAACCGGAAGATAGCATAACCGTATTATATTTCAAGGCTTTGTTATGGGTACAAAGAGGGCGGGTCAGCAACCCGCCCTCTAAAAAACCGGCGCCGGATCTCCGCCCGGCGGAACGACTGCTATTCGAAGGTTTCCGCGACTATGTTGCTTACCCTGCAGGATGAGAGTTCGACGCCCTGGAACAGGATCGTCATACCCTGGGCGCCCCCCGGGACGAACGCATCTACAGTAGCCACGCCGAATTCATCCGCTGGCGCGTTTCCGAACACCTTGGGGTTTTCTATACCGGAGTAAAGACCCGAACAGCCCGGAACTTCGGTGGTATATCCATAGTCGAATCCGTAGACGAAGTATACGGTTTCTCCCGGTTCGGCACCGCTAACCTCGAAGGTGTTGTCCTGTCCGGCGACCCCGGGAAGCACCGGTTCGAATACGAGCGGGTCGCCTTCGCCGATGACTTCGGCCGTCGTTTCAGAGGGGTAATAGTTACGAAGAGTGGCCGTCACCTTCATCAATCCTGCGGATTGAGGGGTGAAACCGAAGGTCGCGATACCTGAGGAATTGGTTTCCTCGACCTCGTAAACGTCGCCTTCCTTCCAGAGACAGACGACGGCGTTCTGAACCGGGCTGCCGCCGCTGCGCACCTCGACCGGGAACGTCGTGTAGGTGCCCGTTTCCAGGGTTGCGTCATGGGTTGCGGTGAGGGCGGCCGGGTTTTCGGTCAGGACGGGCAGCTCCGGGTCGCCGAGCAGGGTCAGCTCGTAGAATATATATCTGTAATGGTTGTCGTTCTGGTATCCGTCGTTCTTGTGGTCGGAGAAGCAGTCTCCCAGGGTGTAGTGGCCCTGGTCGAAAAGAGACCTGAAGAAGTACCGGTCGTAACGGAGAGAATAGTAATCGTCGTAATAAGGTGAATACCAGCCATACCGGGTGTTGCCGACGAAAGCGACGCCGCCTCCGTTCGAATCCCTGACGAAATGCTCGGCGATGCAGGCGCCGTAGTCGAAGGCGGCGGGCCAGCATCCGATCGAGTAGAATATGGTCTGTCTGTCACCGTTATAAAGGTTGTCGATATCGCTGTTATCCAGCATGTCGCCGTGATTGGTGTATCCGACGCCGAGGACATACTCGCCGCAGTGATCGATATGGTTGGCCAGGTTGTTCCCCTGGTTCAGGTAATTGATCGAATCGGTCTTGTGGCGTCCGCCTTCGCTGTCGTACTCCTCGCGCTCGGTCCAGCCCCCGGGGAAATAGCCGTTATAGATATCTTTCTTACAGTCTTCGCCTTCGCCTGAACCGTAGGTATAAAGGTCGAATCCCAGGGCGATAGCGGTTTTGGCATAATTGGTGGCCGGAGGGTTCTTTTCATAGGTGAGGATTTTGTCGATAAAAGTGGAGATCTGGGATGTGTTGATCACGGACGCCCTGCCTACATGCACCTCGCACACATAATCCCCGTCGTAGTCGCCGTAGTAAGTATCGCCCGGAACATTCTCCCCGAGCAGGTACTTGGTCTTGCAGGGGATGTTGTTGGTATCGCCGCCCAGCAGGAAATAAACGGCACCCCAGGTGGATGCGGCGTCGATCACGAAGTCTTGAATCTTGTCCTGGTTGCTTCCGCTGTATCCGCCCTGGTTGTAGATCCAGTCTGTGGTTACGATAGTCGCGGGAACGCCCTTCTGAGTTTTCCAATCCGCGAGAGGCTCGAAATCATCCTCCCAGCTCGACGTCGTGATGATTACGTAGTCGTAGTTGCCGGAACCCACTCCTCTGTCGCTCAGTTTCGCCTGCAGGGACTGCCTGAGATCGACATCTTCGGGGTTGACGACCATCGAAGCAAGCATGCTGGTATACGTTTCCAGCCCTTTTTTCGAAACCGACGGAGAAAGATAGTCGCCGCAGACGTAGCCGTCTACACCCTCGATGACGAGATCCACGTGACTGTGAAAGTAGAGTTCACCGGATACGGGATTATAAGAAACGGGATACACCTCGACGGTTGCAATGGCCTGACCCGCCAGGTCCGACTGGTGGGAGAACTCGACTGTCGAACCCGGATAGGCAAGGTCCGTCCCGTATATGACTTCATCCGGTGTAACGAACATGTGCTCCCCAGGTGAGGAAGCGATTTTCTGTGGCGGTTGGGCCGGGAAAATTTCATAAGTTCCCGGAATCCGTACCGGGTCGGCGCCGCTCATCTTCACGCCGGTAACTTTCATTCCCGCGGGAAGGGCGAAGGTCAGCTGCTTGATCGGGAGTATCGGGTGGCCCGGTGTAGTAACACAATTCGCTTCCTCCAGCCGCACCGTGTCGTAGCCCAGCAGTTTTCCGAAGACGAGATCAGCTTCTGAAAAAACGGCGGTGCAGGTCAGGGTGAATGTTCCATTCCCCGAAAGCACGTTGACTGCAATTTCATCCTGCCCGGCTTCACCGTTTGACGGCGCGAACAGGAGGCAAAGGATAGCCAGAACCGTACACAGCCGGCACACAGGCTCGAATCGGTGGAATTTCATGGTCTCACTCCTTCTTCTGGTGGGCACGAGGTGGTGACGCTAACCGGCTGTCTATGGTTCGACATGGTCTGTCCTGTAGATGATTCCGCGACCTCAGATCCGCGATTTCCAGCGGTTCCGGTAAACGGGCGCAAGCCGGCATCATTAAAATGTTAAACCCTAATAGGCGATTACACAATTTTCATCGGTTTGTTTAATGAAACAAAATCCGCCGACTCAGCTGGTGGTATGGTAAGCTATGCTTGGGAAATAATCAGGTGTACGCTCCGGTTGGTTTTGAGAACCCGAATCAAGGAACCGATCTGCGTGATTCTCTTTTTGCTGTACACCGCAGGAAGCGTATCCTGTCCTCCGGGGGATGCAGGTGATCGCCATCGCATCAGAGCGGGATATCGGCAGCATGTCCCGTCCCGCGGGGGATGCAGGCTTATTCGTGTAAAATTGTCAATCGGATTGACAATTTTACACGTTTTCCGGGTGGGCTCGATTGATACACTTCGACGATCGGGGAGCATCCACCTTATGGTGGAATAAGTGATAAGGTGGAATAAGTGATA
>CAYMWF010000077.1:0-20404 GCA_964394085.1 uncultured Gemmatimonadota bacterium
TCCCTCCCGACGGAGAGTATTTTCTTTGTTCGACTTCATCCAGGGATGTTTTGAGTTTTCACAGGTGACAATCCTGCGCACTGCGACCGGAGAAAGTGGTATTCCAGCAAACTCCGGAGGATACACGTATACTTTTCTCGACAAAAGGAGAAAGCCTTTCTTCAGAGTTCTTCAATGCCGCGCAAAACACAATATAGCCTTCTATTTAATCCTGGCATGATATTACAACCGCGACTTCAATATCATGAGTTTCCTTTCCATTATCCGTCACTTGAAAGTAAACCAATGCCTCTCACCTGAAAGCCAACCATTCTCTTTCACCTGAAAGCCAACCAGCTCCTGTCACCGGAAATTAATATGGTGAAGATCTCACTCTTTGATGACCATTCCTAGTGGCAATTCGGTGAGGATTTCCGACAATAGACATCAGAGACATTCGGATTCCCACAGTTGGTATTTCCATATGACGAACCCTCACCGCCCTTCGACAGACACAGCTTGAGCCCGGCGGCATCGTTTTTCTCCGTGTGAAGAATTCACCCCTACCGTTATCGCCGAACCTGAATCCGAACCACTCGGCAGCCGAACCCCGAGCCCCTGCGGCATCGTTTTTCTCCGTGTGAAGAATTTCTTCACGGGACGGATTGCCAATTTTGCTTGGCGACCTGCTGTTTTTTACCCGCCCGCCCTCCGGAGCCTCTGGTTGATCATGCCTATTCTGCCGATATGCTGAAACTCGAACTCGGGATAAGAACCCGATACCCGCAATCGTCCCTTATGTATGTTAGAATGGCATAAACTACAGCATAACAAAAGATTAGCAGGATCATTGCCGCCGCCCGCCGAGAGCGGTCTCACATGATGCACCTCGAGGGAGGATGTTTTGCCGCAACCAGGCACGCGGCACACACCTCCATCCCTCATGAAGATTTTCTTCCGAAGAGCCGGGCTCACCGACCGTTTCTTTCTGCTGGAAACGCCCCGTTTGCCGGCTGTGTGCACGGCGCCGTCGCAGAGCGCCTTCCCGAACAGCGATTCATCTACCCCGATACGGTCTCCATGCTTCCCGGTCATTGAGTTTTTCCCGCATTCAGGGCAGTGATGAATGTAGATGTTGTATGGGGAATCCACTATCACCGGGCCGGATCCATTTCTAGAGTTTGCTTCGGTCGCTTGTGTCGGTATCTCCCAGGGTTGGGCTGTTTTTCCGTTCACGGCAGAGGATTTCGCTGATGTTGAATCAGGCTCAGGAGTTGGCACGGTCTCTTTTCCGCCGTTTCGAGCGACAGCCGGACCCACCTGTTCGTTGGACCTGGAGGTAGTTGCCTCTGAAAAAGCTCCTGTTACCAGGACGCCCTTATTGTCGCCTTCCACCGCAACCTCTTCGAGGTAACGCCTGGCGTGAGCCACAACCATCCGTTCCTGTTTCCACGATGATCGGTTCTTTCTTTTCCAGACCCTCTTGGCTTCGATGTATATCGCATATTCTTCCATAGTGAATTTCAGGGTGACGCTGACCTTGGAGCCAGGACCGTCGTGCCTGACAGGTTTCTTCTTCTCTGTCGAAAGTCCGGATGCTTCGGAAGCCGGTGATGAACACAGCCTTCCGGCCTGACTGTAAGCAGCAGCAGCAGCGAGCTCTGCCTGTGATAATGTTTTCCGTCCCGGGCCCGAGTTTTCGAGTTGGTCGAAGATTCCTGCCTGGTTTTCTTCTAATCGGTGAATAGACTTCCATTTGTTCCGGTTCGCTGCTCCATTCGAATTCGACACGAACCGCTCGAGCTCCCTGCTGGTGGAGGTCCGGGCTCTTTCGAGCATCTCTTCTTCGTCGATATCCCCTCTGAGCCTCAGGATATCGCGGACCTTGGTCCAGCCGATCCGCCCCTCATCAAAAGCTGCCCTTATAACGGGAAGCTCCCTGAGCCGCCTGCCTATATTCAGAAGGGCGTACGCTTTCTTGGCGGCAATATCGCTCGCTTCTGCGGCGTATGCTATCACCGAAGAGTAACCCAGCTCCAGCCAGAGCCGCCTTTCGTCTATCTCGGCCAGGTAGAATGCCGCCGCTGCTTCGCTCCTCTGCAGGGTTCTTGCTGCGGATCTGAACCTTTTTTCGACTTCGATGCCGGGCAGACCGGCGCGGCATCGCATCGATAATGCGGCTTCGCTTCCCCGATGCTCCATATTGTGGCGCGCAGGTTTTTCTTTACCGAACCGGCTGTTTCTGGGGGCGGCATTTCGGAGGTTCGATTTTTCCCGGTTCCTTTCCGACTTTGTGACTTCAAAGCCGACGTTTCCGATAGTTTCCATTTTCATGTCAGATAGCCTTTCCTTCCTGTTTCGCCCGTTTCCCGGCGCGAAACTTAAAGCCAGTGATTTTCACCTTTTAATACGAAAATTCACCCATCCATTCATTGCATGGCCGAATATATCACGAAAAACAGTGCTTGTCAAATCAGCTGATCGCGTAACAGCCGATGTTGCAAGGAATTACGGCGACACACAGAAGGCTTCTGCTGCATTTTTAGCGGTTCATGAATGAAAAATGTCGGTGGGAGCGATTTGAGCGGTTCTGGGACGCTGTGAGGTGTCTTTACGGTGTTATTCGGAGGATGGTTCTGATCCGGACCAAACTCGAAGTTTTTTTTGTTTTTTTCAAAAAAATTCGCGAGGTGCAGAGAGCCCAAGCTGTATTCAAGGGAGGAAAAATCGATTCCCCATCGTTCGGAAGCTCGATCCTGAGCAAAAGAGAACAGCCCCCCGCAGAGAAATTCTTCACATGGAGAAAAAGTCCCGGCAGGCGGTGTGGTTTCCTGATCCGGGTGGGTTCCTGATCCGGGCTGTTTCCTGGTCCGGACCGGCTCCTGATCAGAGTTGATTCCTGACCTGGACAGCGCCTGCCCCATCCATGGAATTCTTCACACGGAGAAAAGTTCCGACCGGCGGGGCTGTTTCCTGGTCCGGGCGGCGTCTGCCCCATCCATGGAATTCTTCACACGGAGAAAAAGTGCCGGCAGTCGGTGTGGTTTCCGGATCCGGGCGGGTTCCTGATTCGGGCGGGTTCCTTGTCCAGACGGCGTCTGCTCTATCCGTGGAATTCTTCATTTGGAGAAAGAGGCTTTGCCGGTGAGAGCGGCTGAGCATCAGCGGGGCCGGGTTCAGTCTTCTTGCGCCGTGGTCTTTCAAGGTGTATTTTGTCGCCGTCGGAGCGGGCGATGTTCTGGAAAACCCGCGGAATCGGCGTATGAGGTGAGAAATTCGGTCCCGGAGAGAATGCCCAACAAATGGTAAACGAGGTTTATCCCGTGGGAAAATAGTTGAACATTATGGAAATTAGAAAAAATCTCGAATTACTTAAAACCAATTTCTTGATGAGGAAACATCCCGTCAGCCTCGTGCATTTTGTCACTAATAGATGTAATGCGCGATGTTCCTTCTGTTTTGTCGACTTTGATAATCCGGATACTCTCAAGCAGGAATTAACGATTGATGAAATCGAAAAGCTTTCAGGAACACTGGGGCCCGGTATTGAGAATATAAATCTAACCGGAGGAGAACCTTTTCTCAGGAAGGATCTCACTGAGATTTCTGAACTTTATGTAAAAAATGCGAAGATAAGATCTCTGTTCATTACGTCCAATGGCAGCTTGCCGGAAAGAATTGAAAAATATCTGACCTATCTTGGCGGCAAGTTTCCCGGACTAAGGATTACTGTTTCTTTTTCAATTGATAATTTGCGGGAAAAACATGACAGGATTCGAACGAGAGACGGTCTTTTCGATGATTGTATCGAATCGTACAGAATAGTCAGGAAATTCGGCGGCAATGTTTCAGCGAATATTTCGGTAACGGTCTCAACAGAGAATTCTCAGGATATAGAGCAAGTATATGCAGCGCTGGTAGACAGATACAAAATCGATGCGATAACGGCATGCCTGGTCAGAGACGAGGGTGTTTATCGAACTCCTGCTGAGAAGAAGCAGGAATTATTGAATGCCTATAAAAAGTTAACCTCCTCGATTTCTTCAGATATTTCAAATGGGAGTTTACAGGGTTACAGCCGGAAGACTTTGCAGGGTCGCTTGATGAACAAGAAAAATGAAATCATGTATAAGAACATTATATCGACTTACATGCGGCCCGAGTTCATCTCATATTGTTATGCTGCGTCATTATTCGGTATTATCAGCGCTGATGGCAGTGTGTTCCCATGCGAGATTCTGGAGAACGATATAGGCTCACTGAGAGATTATGATATGAACTTTTTGAAATTGTGGGAAGATCGTCCCGCAAAAGAGATGAAGAAATGGATAAAGGATACCAGATGCAACTGCTGTTACGAGTGCGCCTGGACTTTTAATATCTTCAGTAATTCGGAATATCAAAAAGAGCTGCTTTTTGCCGCCTTGAAGCTGGTGGAATAATCGCTTGAAAATAAACTGCGCCGTCATAATTCCCTGTGTCAGAGTAGATGAAGACACGAAGATCTGCATAAAAAGGTGTCTAGAACAAAAGAACGCACATACGAAAATTTATGTCGTTTCAGATTCTGAGGCAGGGATAGAAAACAGCGGCAATGTTGTTTATCTGAACTTCGGCCCGATAAATATGAGCGAAAAAAGAAACAGGGCGGTGAACTGCTGCGAAGAAGAGTTTCTGGCCTTCATCGATTCGGATGCTTACCCGGCGGATGACTGGCTGATAAATGCGATTACGATTCTAAACAGTAATAACGGAATAGGTTTGGTAAGCGGACCCGATTTTCCGTTCGCTTCCCAAAACTCGAGCGCTAAATTGATCGGAGCGGCGCGCGGCAGTTTCTGGCTGTCCGGTTTCAAAGCATTCAGGAAAAACTCGAAGAAACCCATTTTCTGCAATCAGGTTTCATCGTGCAATATGGTTATGAAAAGATCGGTTTTCGAGGAAATCGGCGGAATGGATGAGAACATCTATATAGGGGAAGATATAGATTTCTGCGACAGGATAACCAGGCGTTACGAAATCTGCTTTTCACCGAATGTAATAGTATTCCATAGATCAAGGGAGTTGATTCCTTTTTTTGCCCAAAGATATGCTTTTGGCGCCGGCGTATTCGATGCGATTAAGAAAAAAAATACTCCCGGCAACCTCCAGTATTTCGGGCCGCTTTTAATCCTGACTTTTCACCTGGGTTTTGTAACTATCATTTTCTCGAGCATATATAAGCTGCTGTATTTATTGTTATTCAGCACTTTTATTCTATCTTTGCTATATGATTCAATTCGATATTCAACCAGAATAAGCGAAGTCCCTAAGCTGTTCTCCATATTATACTTCGGAATTCTGGCGTTCGGTTTGGGGTCCCTGATGAGACTTCTGGGATTTGCAAAAAAAGTCAAGAAAATATATACATACAGAACATGATAATCATAGCATTATTATACCCGCCGGTTTTCGGAATCCCGCACCACGGATATCGAGAAATTCAGATCAGATAATCCCTGAAAAAATCGATTCCAGCCGCTCCATGTGAGAGAGCATGCTGTACTTTTCGAGGGCCAGGCGTCTGGCCTTTTCTCCCAGCCGTTTCCTTGTTTCCGGCGATTCGGCCAGTTGCCTGATCGCTCGGGAAAGGCTCGCCCTGTCTCCCGCGGGAACCAGGATTCCGGTGACGTCGTTGTGGAGCCAGTCCCGCACGCCTCCCGTATCGAACCCCACCACGGGAGCGCCGAAGGCCTGGGCCTCGATTCCGGCGAGTCCGAAGGTTTCCGGCACAAGCGATGGAAAAACCAGAATATCGAGCCGCTCGTAGAAATCGGGCATCTCACCGGGAGGGACGAAACCGCGGATTTTGATACGCTCCGAGAGCCCTGCTGCTTTCACCCGGCCGATCGCTTCACCCAGACCCGCGCCTCCCCCGGCGATTTCAGCCCGGAAAGAAACCGACGAAGCCGCTTCGATCAATACATCCAGGAGAAGTTCGAGGCCCTTTACATGGTCCCACCGCCCGACCGCGCCTATCAGCGGACTCTTTTTGTCAGTATAAAGCTTTATACCGCAGTCGTCCTCCGGCCAGGGGAGTATCTGCCCCGTTACGAAGATCCTGTCGCCGTCGACCCCGAGCTTTATGAGTTCATCCCGCACATATCCGCTGTTGGCGATGACCGCCCGCATCCGTCCGAGCGCCCGCATCGAGCCGAACCTGATCAGGATTTCCCTGGCCTGCTCCACTCTCGATCCGGTCACGAAGTTTCTCCGCCTGTCGTCTATGAAACAGGGGCGCGTGAAACATTTCAGACCAGCCGGGGTCTCGCAGATACGGGGCGTTTCCTCACCGGCTGTTTTCGGAAGGGATTTCGACAGGAACCTCGGGCAGAAGACCCTGGCGTCGTGCACGTGTCGGATTGCGGGAACCGATTCCGAGAGTTCCCTGGTGACGCCGGAACTGAAGAATTCAACGGTATTGTGGAGGATAGCCAGGTCGGGATTGAATCGTTTCAGGATTTTTTCGAGGGTTCTTGCGGCGGCGCGGCTGGATCTGAGGCCCCTGGCCCTGTTCAATCGGAACACTGTCCGGTTTTCGGGAAGGGTGTCGGGAACTCCCTGGTCGTCGGGAACCAGGAAGGCGACTTCGTGCCCCCTTTTCTGCAGCAGTTGAGAGGTGCGGATTACATAGAGCTCCGCCCCCCCCGGCTCAGCCGGCCACGTGGTGATCTGGAGTATCCTCATAGGTCTTTTATTCCGGGTCCCGGCATCCCTCTTTTTCAGCTCCTTTTAATCGATTGAACCCGTGGCCCAGTAATGAGTCAAGCAAAATCGGGGAGCTTATCTGTTTTCGGGGCAGTATGTTACAGACGGGACAGGCGGCCGTTCCCAGATTCTGTCACCGTTTTTAATTGAAGGTCCAGGGTTCGATGCTCTCGCTCGTTACCGAACCTTCGAGGAGCGCATGACAGGCGTATTCACCCTGTGGAATCGCAGGCAGCCTCCTGGACATCCAGGAGGGATTGTCATACGTAATTCCGGAGGGCAGGGTCAGGGCGGGAGCTTCCGCCAGCGGGTATTTTCCGCCGTTCGGCAGATCGACCCATATCGAGACGGCCACCGTCTCCGCCGGTCCCGGATTTACGACGATGAGCCGCAGTACGATCGTATCCCCGGCGGAATACGTTTTGGCATCGGGATATATAACGATATAGGGCCTGGTCCATCCGGCTTCGATCACGAACGGGCACGAGTCGAACCCGGTTTCCGGGTGGGGTATCGCCGTATCGCCGATATGGTCCCCGGAGAAATCATGGATGCCCGAACCGCTTCCATCGTCCAGGCCCGCGTAATCTCCCCAGAAATTGCCCTGCATAAGCAGGGGATGGAACCAGTCGTTCACCTCCGGAGCGTCATCATACGACTGCACCCAGTTACCCAGTATATCGTTGTTGTAGATAGTGGTGCCGGTGCAGCCTGCAAGCTTGATTCCGTAGCCCAGGTTGTCGCGCACATGGTTTTCCACGGCGAAACATCCGTCGGACGCGTTCAGCTTGATACCGTGAAACGTGCACATCGCCAGATAATTGCCCTCTATCGTCACTCCGCTCGAAGAGCCCACGTCCACGCCGCTCCATCCGTTCCCCATGGAGGTGTTGTTCACGACTTCGCAATCGACGCCGGCATAAAGGAGGATTCCCGACTTGAGGTTGTCGGCTGCCAGGTTTTCGGATATCATCATATCCTCGAAAATCCCCTGAGCGCTGATGCCTCCTTCCCCGTTCAGTGAAGCGAGATTTCCGTCGAGCACCGAGCCTGAAGCGCCGTACATGAAAACCCCGTCTCCCGTGTTCGAGTTGCAGGTATTGTCGAAAATGTAGTTCCGGGACATGTCTACGCGGATCCCGCAGTAACCGTTATATGTCACCAGGTTTTCGGATATCACGTTGTCTTCGGCCCACATGGCGAAAATACCGAAACCGCCGTTGTTCGAAGCGTTGATGTCCTTTATGACGCACTGCCCGGCGGTGTCGAGGAAAAGGCCGGATTCGGGATAGGTGGAACCCGAATTGGTAATCGAAAAACCGCTTATCTCGGTGCCGTCCGCGTAAACGGTGACGGTATTGCCGGCTGCCGGGCCCTGGATCGTGGTGGTTTCGCGATTTTCTCCCTTGAGGATCACCTCCTCCGTGATGGTGACCGTTTCGGGGTATGTACCCGCCGCCACGAGGATGGAATCTCCGGGATCGGCAGCGTCCACCGCCTCCTGAATCGTCGGATAGTCGCCGGGTACGTTGATGGTGGCTGCATCCGAGGGAACGGCTGTCAGCGTTGCGAGAGAAGCGACGGCTGCGCAAATCACCAGTATGTCCGCGCAGCGATTCACCCCATCGGAAAGGGACCGGTATGTTATCATCGTCGTACTCCTGCCTGGAGGTGATCCTGCTCATGGTGACTACTGTAAATTATAGCTGAATGATTTTGGTGAGTCAAACGGCCCGTGAGCGGTAGTTTTCAAGCCGCACTGGAAATTCCCGCCCGGAAACCTTCCCGCGGGAAACGGATCGATCGGGTATTGAACGGATGGCGAGTTCGAAAACGTAAGACACCGGGCCGCTCCACCTCAGGTGTTTTGTGATCACCGGGCCGTTCCGCGTCAGAGGCTTTGTGATCGCCGGGCCGTTCCGCGTCAGAGGTTTTGTGATCGCCGGGCCGCGCCGCGTCAGAGGTTTTGTGATCGCCGGGCCGCGCTGCCCTGGTCAGCCTCGCCGGCACCAGGCCGCGAACCTCAGTGCGCCTTGTGAGCGCCGGGACGGAGCGCCATGGTGATTGCGCCCTCGGGACAGGCTTTTTCGCAGGCGCCGCAGCCGAAGCAGAAGGAAGTGAGGCGGACGCCCCCTTCAACTGCGGTCCTGGCATCGAAGGGGCAGGCCGTGACGCAGTCGTGCCGGCCGGTGCAGCGGGCGGTATCGGTGCGGGATACATGGGTGCCGGGCAGAAGAGGATACCGCGCCTGGCCCAGTTCGCGGTTCAGAATATAAGGTACGCATCCGCACTCGCAGCAGTTGCAGATCACGTACTCGTTCTCCTCGTTGACAGGACAGTGAACGAATACCATCTGCCACATTCCGGCGCGACTCGAGCCGCTGACGATACGTTTCGCTTCTTCTTTCTCGATCATCCTGTATTCGCCGGGAAAAGCCCTGGTCCAGGCTTCGACGCCTGTTCGGATGACGATATCGGTTTCCAGGGGATGGTCGCAGTCGCGGTGGGCGATGCGGCACCTGCACGGCCCCACCGCGAAACCGCCGTCGAGGGAGTCGATCAAATCGAGAACCGCAGCGGCGGGCATCGGCCGGCCGGTGTCTCCGAGCACGGCGAATGGATACGCCAGCATCCTGCCCAGCAGGGCGCGCAAAGGTCGAATCCGTCCCAAACGGCGGTAGCGTCCTCTGAGCAGGCGGTAGCTCCACCCGAGAAGCGGCACCTCGAGATACCTGGCGAAAATGAACAGGGTCCAGCGGCGAAACCTGCTCTGTTCACCGGTTAAACCGTGTACTAGGGACAAAATTTCCTCCCTGCAGGCGGCCTGTTGCCCTGAATCGTCGGCTGGGGCCGGATTCTCCCGCCCTGCATCGTCGGCTGAGGCCGGTTCCTCCTACCCTGCACCGTCGGCTGGGGCCGGATTCTCCCGCCCTGCACCGTCGGCTGAGGTCGGCTCTGTTGCGTTTCCATCATTAATCTCGACGCGGAGGCGCGGTATTCAGTCGGTTCTTCCGAGTGCTGCGCGGAGCCGCGGAAATCATTCGGTTTTTTCGAAAGTCAAACGCCCGGCCGGCTCTTCCACCGTTCCGTGGTGCGCCAGCCACCCGGCCATGGCGTCAACGACGCTCACACCGGTGTCCTCGAACTCGATCGGAAGACCGAACAATTCCTCCGCCCGGCTCGCCAGGTAGCTGGACACGGCGATACGGTAAGAGCGGGATCCATCAAGGGAAACGGAAACCTGCGGCTCCGCGCCTTTTTCGCCCCCGCTCGTTATGGTAGCCTGAAAACCTGAAACCAGGCATCGTTCCCAGGGTTTCCGCCCATGGCTCCATTCGAGCATGCGGCGGACCTCCTCACCGGTCCCGGAGAATGTGCAGATCGTGTTCGGATAGTTGGCGTCCACCAGGTCCTCGAGAGCGATATCGCCCTTTGGAAGCCCCTTCCTCATACCTCCCGAGAGCACAAGAGCGATATCCGCGCCGCTGCTCCAGCGGAACACATCGGCTTTCCAGCGACCGACAACCGGTTCCGGACCGGAGGTCGACAGGTCCGTCAGCGCAGTGGCCGCTATCCTTCGTTCGTATTTAAACGTTTCAGGCGTCTCGGTGCTCTTTTTCACCCGCCACTCCCCGCCTGCACCCAGGCTGCAGGAGAGTGCCGAACAATCCGTGAAAGCGCCCTCGAAAACAGTGACGCCGTTTACGGTCAGGGTCGCCGGCATCTCCGGGTCGAGCCAGCCGAGAGGAAGGAAGAGCAGGAAGGAGGCGGCATTGTCCGTCTCGACCGTGAGCCTGTTGCCCCGGGATACCGCGCAGGTCAACCCCGCGTGCCGGCCCCATTCCCCCCAGCCCGTGACGGCGCTCCAATAGCAGAGACCTTCCCGCGGGAGCCGCGCCGCCCCGTGGAAGCGCACGGGCTCTGCCCGCACGATTCCCGGCTCGTCCTCGAACTCGGCGAAACCGGCGGCGGCGAAAATGTTGCCGTTGTTGGTGCCTATATAGAAGGTGCCTTCATGCCGTTCGATGGAAACGGGATCCGTCACGCCGGAAGGAATGCGGTGCAGCGTCCAGGTTTCAAGATCGGTCGTTTCGGCGATGACGGAGCGCCCCTCGTGGATCGCGAGTAGAAGGAGAGCCCCGTCCCTGACCAGGATATCCCGCACGGAGTCGATACCGGTTCCGGGGTCGAGCTCCCGGACCGAAGCTCCGTCATGGACGAACAGGCCGAGCGTCCCGGCGGTTTTCCTCGCATAGGGCACGTAGGCGCCGTGCCGCACCGCCATCACCAGTCGATTGCCGAAAACGACGGGCGTCACCCGGCAGACATGCTCCACCGGCAGCAGATCGGTGAACCGCCAGCCGTCGCCCCTGTTCACGAGGGTATCGAACGGGCCGAACGGATCATCCGCGAAAAGGAGAACCTTTGCGTCTTCCGCGACGCCGGGAGGACGGTTCTCTTCCGGAATATCAGAAACTTTGACCTCGCTGAAAGCGTAAGGAAAGGCGAAGAGGCTCCCTCCGAAATCCGCGAGGCCGTCGACCCGGTAGACGTGCCGGCCGTCGCACCGGGTGGCGTAGTCGAGAGCCCAGGTGGCGCCGCGATCCGTGGAGCGCATGATCGCACCGAGCGGATACATCGAATCATCGTCGAGATCGAAGTAGCTGCCGGTGGTGGCGTACCAGGCTCCGTCGCCGCTCGCGAGATCGTTCACGTGGATACCGTGCTGCACCGTCCGCCGCTTCACCCATCCCAGGTCCTCGAGAACGTACACATTGCCGTAGTCCCAGTCTTCGGTGGCGTCGGGTCCCGGGATCGCCAGGGTGCCGTCCAGGATCCGGTACCGGTAGATCGCTTCGTCGTCCACCGTGAAGTTCGTCTCGAATTCTCCGGCGGCGAAATCGTACCATATGATATCGGTCGGCCCGGTATTGACCATGGCGTCGCCGTGCCCGATATAGAGGCGGTCGCGAAACACCTGGAGATCGGTTATGTTCCGGGCCGCTTCCTGTTTCAAGGCCGTAGGGTGCCCGATAGACGAAAGCTCGAGGAGGCGTATTTTTCGGGATTCCGTGCCGGATGACGCGCCGGCGCCGGCCGGTTCGCCCGCTTCTTCTGCGGCAAAAGCACTGATGGCTCCTGTTACAAGGGCGAATACCGCAAGGATAATGACGCACGCCGCCGTACGACTCGCCAGGATATCTACGGCCGCCGCGCTGCGACTCGAAAGGGTATCTACAGCCCCCGCGCTGCACCTCGAAAAGATGTCAACGCCCGTCGTCAAGCGACTCGAAAGGATATCTACGGCCGCCGCGGTGCGACTCGAAAAGATACGCGTCATTTTTTTCCTCCTGATCAGTGCCATCGTGCAAAAAGGATATAATCCGGGGCCGTTTACGCTGCAAAAAACCGCGGGAAGCGGCCAGCTACTCCGACACGGCTTCCCGCCTGATTTCGTCGAGTGAAATCCCGGAGGATTTGGCCATCCTGTAGAGCTGCCGCCTGTCGAGACCCGCTATCCTGCCCGCTTCGGTCATCACGCCGCCGGCTTTCCTGAGCACCTGCAGGAGATACTCCCTGTCCATCCTCGCCGCCTCTTCCGCCAGGACTTCTTCCTTCATCGCCCTGTATTCCCCTGCCTTGCATGAAGTATCGATACGTATCGACGATACCTGTTTTCTGCCTGTCGACCGGATTTTCGAAGGGAGCAGGTCCTTGTCTGCGGAACCGCCGCTTTCGGTGAGGGCGACCACGCGCTGAATGAGGTTTTCCAGCTCCCTGACATTACCGGGGAAGTCGTAGTTTTCGAGGAGCTCCCTGAAATCGCGTGAAGGCTCTATGGTTTCCTTTCCGTATTTCCTGCAGTAAATCTTCAGAAAATGATCGGTGAGAACGGGGATGTCCTCCTTCCGGTCGCGAAGCGGAGGAAGATTTACGGTGATTACGTTCAACCTGTAGTAAAGGTCCTCCCTGAAGGTGCCCTCCTCCACCATCTTCTCTATGTTCCGGTTGGTGGCCGCCACGAGGCGCATGTCGACCGGGATCCGCCGATCGCTTCCGAGGGGCTCTACAATTTTTTCCTGGAGCACCCGCAGGAGCTTCGCCTGGAGTGTCGGGGCCATGTCGCCGATTTCGTCCAGAAAGAGGGTTCCCCCGTCCGCTCCGACGATTTTCCCTTTCCGGGATTGAACCGCCCCGGTGAAGGCGCCCCTCTCGTATCCGAATAGCTCCGATTCCAGGAGATGTTCCGGTATCGCCGCGCAGTTTACGAAAACGAAAGGGCTCCCGGCCCGATCGCTGTTGGCGTGAAGCGCCTTGGCCACCAGCTCTTTTCCCGTGCCGCTTTTTCCGAGGATAAGGATCGATGCGTCGGTGGCGGCGACCAGTCCGACGGTTCTCAACGCTTCGTGCATCCCCTCCGATACGGTTACAATGCCGTCGAACCTGTACCGGCTTTTGAGTTCGCTTTCGAGCTGCCGCCGGGTGCTTTCGAGACGCTCGATCTCCCTTGTTTTCATTACGGCCGCCGCCATCTGGTCGGCCAGCCGCTCGAGCAGCGCCGCGTCGTCCTTCGAAAAGATGCCGGGCGCGGCGCGGTTGTCCAGGTAGATCAGCCCGATGATGCTCCCGTCGAATTTCAGGGGAAAAGCGAGGATCGAGCGGAGCTTTAAATCCCGGATGCTCTCCCTGGCGCTGAACCGGTCGTCGGAGAGGGCGTCGTGCACCATCACCATCCTGCCGCCCCTCACCACGTCGCCTATGATCCTCCTGCTTACTTCGTTTTCGGGCTTGTCCAGGTCGGTGCTGTCCATGTTCCGCGCGAGGCTGAAAGTGAGCTCGCCTCCCTTCCCGTCCGCGAGCAGGAGGAAGCCGCGTTCGGCCCTGGTCACGCGTATCGCGATGTCCATGATCAGATCCTGCAGCCGCACCGGGTCCATTTCCGTATTGACCAGGTGGATCATGTCGAGCAGGGTGTCGAATTCCTGAATCCCGTGGGCCGGAAAATCATCCAGCTCGCGGCGGACCACCGCGAATGCTTCCTCGATTCCGGCCCGGAAGCCTGAAACCGCGTAATTGAACTTCTCGACGGTTTCTTTCAGGGATTCTATCTCATCCACCGGGCCCGCGGCGAACGCGGAGATGGACTCCAGCTGCTCCTCCAGGCTGGTGACGGTTTCATTTACGGCGGAAAAGACCGAGCGGGCCAGGTTTTCGATTTCAGCCATTCTCTCGCTGAAACCGGTCCGCGCGGGATAATCGCCCGCACCCCCGAGGAATGTTCCGGGTTCATTTTGGTCGAGTGAATCGTTGTCTGACATCTCGTCTCCATTCATGCCCGTTCGACCGGGGAGTTATCGAACCTCGCTTTATCCGCTTCGAGCTGCGCAGAGGCGGCGGTATCGCAGGCCGTCCGGGCGGAGTAGAGGGCGGCTCCAAAGAGTTTTTTTCTGCAGGATGTTTTCATGTAGCCCGTGCCGGAAACCACCTCCAGCGCCTTGTCGTGGAGTTTTTTCACATTTTCCCATGCCTCCAGCAGTAATCGATGCTTCACCTCGGGGCGCTCCTTTCTCGAAGCCAGTTCCGCGAGAGACATCCACCGGAGCTCGCAGGTTTCAGAAGCGGCCGCTGCCGCGAGAGCCTTTTCCGCCTTTTCACCCCGGCCTGTCGCGCCGGCCACGTACGCGGCCAGGGATTTCGAGCCCGCCCAGGGTTGCCCGGCGACTTTCGCGGCTTCCTCCGCGGCTCCGGCGGGATCTCCAGAAGCAAGCAGGTAGAAGGCCAGCCTGGCGCGGGCTTCCAGGCCGGCGACGGCTCGTCCCAGAAGTTCCGCTTCCTCCACCTCTTTCACGGCCAGGCGGACCGCGCCGGCGGCGTCGCCGTCAGCATACGAGATCTCGCTTCGGACCTGGCAGATCTTTGCGCGCATCATCGAGAAACCGCACGATTCCACCAGGGCTTCAGCCGCATCGGCGAACCGGGCCGCTTCCCCGGGCGCTCCCGTTCTCGCGTACAGCGTCGCCAGCTCACAGAGCGCCTGGGTTTCCGTATCGCGGCTCTCTATAACCCGCGATTTTTCCAGGGCCGTCTCCAGGGCCGTCAGGCTCTTCTCGTAGTCGCCTGTCTCGCGCAGGGCGATCCCGGCGCCGACGAACCCCTGGGCTTCCAGGAGATTGTTTCCGAGAAAACGGGCTATTTCGATTGTTTTGTCGAAGAGGCTTTTCGCCCTGTCGTATTCGCCTTTCAGGCAGACGAGCTCCCCGATGTTCTTGCGGCTGATCGCTTCCTTGCCCCTGTTGCCCGCTTCGAGCATGAGGGTCAGGCTTTTCGTATAATTGCGCTCTGATTCTTCCGGATCCCCTCTCTCGAAGGCGAGAATTCCAAGGTTGCCGAGGACCGTGGCTTCGTGCTCCTTCTGCCCGGTTTTTCTGTGTATGTCGAGGGCGGCCAGATAGCTCTGTTCGGCATCGGCGAATCTGCCCATGTCCAGGTGAATGTTTCCTATGTTGTAATGAGCCACACCCTCCATCGATTCCCGCCCCGTAATTTTACAGATCGAAAGCGATTTTTCAAAGCACTCTATGGCGCGCTCATTTTCTCCCAGGCGCCAGTGCGCGAGCCCCTCGTTGTTATACGCCGATGAGATCAGTTCCCGGTAGCCGATTTTTTCTCCCAGGTTCAGCGCTTTTTCGAACCTGCCCAGCGCTTTCCGGTATTCACCGGTGTTATACAGGATCAGACCTTCGAACAGCAGGGCGGTCCCGGCCTTGCCGGTCAACTCACGGTCGATCGCCATTTCCGCGCTCGCACGGTAGTCGTCCACCGCCTTCGCGTAATTGCATCGTTTCTCGAAAGCCATGCCCCTGGCGAGCCGGAGGTCCGCTGTTTTTTCGCCGCAGTCACCCTGTTCGAGGATTTCGAGAGCGTATGTCTGGTATTCTATGGCTCTATCCACGTTGAATACTTCGAGGGCTCGAGCAGCGCCTTTTTCGAGATGTTCTACGGCGCGTTCCTTTTCGCTGCTCAACCGCCAGTGGCGGGCGAGTCTCTCCACCGGACGCGCCGTTTCGCCGGCGTGTTTCTTCTCCAGGGTGGAGGCGATGACCGTGTGGAGCTTCTCCCTGCGTTCGTGTTCGATGTTCCGTTCAACAAAGTTTCGCGCGCTTTCGTGGATGAAATGGAAAACCCCGCCGTCAGAGAAGGGGGCCCGTCCCAGGTAATGAAGCGCCACGAATCGATCGAGCCTGGAATCGATCCAGTCAGTCGCGGAAGCGTTCTTCGCCGCCGTCGAAGGAGTCTCCCTCGTGCCGGAGTCTCCGGCGCCCGCGTCTCCCCGGTTCCGCGCGGAAACGATATCGACGAGGTCGCTCTTCTCTATCGTCCTCCCCAGCAGGGCGCAGATTTCCAGAAGCTCGCGCTCCCGGCTGCTCAGTTTCGCCAGCCTGGCGCGCACGAAGCGTTCCGGATCGGGTTCGGCCGCAGGCTCCGCCCCGTCCGCCCTCGCCGCCTCCCAGCCGCCGTCTCCGAAAACCAGGCTCCCTTCATCAATAAAACTTTCGAGAACCTCCCTCAGCAGTCGCGGGTTTCCTGCGGACTGGCGGAAAGCGTCCGAGTAGAAGTTTTCCGGCAGACGGGGATTTTCCAGGGCGCGGCTGATGATCCTCTTTACCTGTTTCTTCTCGAGGGGTTCGAGTTTCATTTCCTCGAAAGCTTCTTCTATGCTCAGCCGCTCCAGGAACTTCTCGTCCATGTGGCCGCCCGGATCCATGGTGCAGCAGATCAGTATCCTGCGTGACGGCAGTTCGCCGGCGATATGCAGAAGCAGGTCGAGAGTGGCCGAGTCGGCAAACTCGATATTTTCGACGATCAGAAGGACCGGGGCTCTTTCCGAGAGTATCCGCAGCAAAACTTCCAGGGTTTCGAACAGGGCCGCCCTCGCCTCGGCCCATTCATCCATCCCGGCGAAAAGATCCGCATACTTGCTCTGCCGGGCGGTAAGTTTGTCCAGCCCCGCGGTTTCCGCGACTTCGGCGAGCCTCCCTCCCGGATGCCGCCGCAGCATCTTTCCGGCCAGTTCGAGAAACGGCATCAGCGGAAGAGTGTGCCTGTCGCGCACGATGGCATCGAAAATGTCGAAGCGCAGCTCCGTCGCCTTTCGTTTCAGTTCGAGAAGGAACCTGGTTTTACCCATGCCTTCGGAACCGGATAAGAGCGAAAGCCCTCCTTCACCGGATTTCACTCTCTCGAGACGCTCCTCCATCCCGGCGAGCTCCCGGCCCCTTCCCTCGAAAGGAAGAGCGGGAAGGGTGGGTTCCGCCTCGATGACGGGTCTCTTTTTTCCTGTTACCTCGGCAGGCGGAGCCGAGGAGATTCCTCTCAGGGAGGTTGCGGCCCGGCCGGCGGTGTCGAATCTTCGATCCGGGTTTTTTTCGAGGAAACGCAGGATGAAGCTTTCGAACTCGGGGCTTATGAAGGAGTTGAGCAGCGACGGTCTCGGCGGGATATCGTTCAGGTGTTTCAACATCACCGGAACAGGGTGCTCCCCGGTGAAGGGAACCCTTCCCGAGAGAGCTTCGTAAAGGACGATCCCGAAAGAGTAAAGGTCGGAACGGGTTGTGAGGCGGGCTCCCTTGACCACCTCCGGGGGCATGTAGGCGGCGGTGCCCGTAATGGAGCCCTCCAGGGCCGCGCCCGTTCCCGGATCGAAGGATCTTGCGAGTCCGAAGTCGGCGATTTTTACGGAACCGTTGTACCCGTCGCCATTTTTGCGTTGCGACACAGCACCCAGCAGGATGTTCGACGGCTTGAGATCGCCGTGGAGCACATTCCTGCCGTGAATGTATTGAAGGCTGTCGAGAACCCTCGTCAGGATATCGACAAAGATCCCGGTTGTGCCGCTTTCGAACCGGACCCGCTTTGAAAAGCTCTCCAGGGTTTCGCCCCGGACGAATTCCATCTCCAGATACCAGGATCCTTCTCCCGGTATCAGGCGGTGGATTTTCACGACTCCCGGGTGGTCGAGCGAAGCGACGATCTCGAATTCGTGCTTCACGCGGTCGAGGTAAGCCTCCCGCTCGAGGGGGGGGGCCACGGCTTTGACCGCCGTTTCTTTCCCGACGGCGTCATCGAAACAGAGGAAAACTTCACCGGCGCTGCCCCTTCCAAGGCGCGACTTCAGGCTTATGCCGTGCCTCTCGAGGGCGAGCCGGTGTCTTTCGAGGTTCTGCATCCGCGATACCGCCGTTTCAGGTGGACGGAGAAACGCACGTCTTCTTCTTTTTGCCGCAGTTTATTGCGTTTAACGGGTCAATGACAGGATTTATTTTCAGCGTTACGGCTCCATAATAGAAAAGACCCGCCCGGGGCGGGTCTTTTTTAACACAAATTTCTGTTCCGGCGGGATAACAGCCGAAACGTTTGCCTAGTGCCCTGTCAAGCATCAAATGACGCATCTTACTTGTCCTTTGTCGTTCCAGCTGCGTTTCGGCTTCAGTCACATAGCGCTGCTATGCTCCTTCAGCCGCGCCTTGCTGGAACAACAAATTACTTCGTAATATGCATCATTTGCTACTTGACATGACACGTGCCCTGTCAGTGGTTCAGCGTGATCGAAATCCTCAGATCCTTGAAGAAGTCGGAATCGATGAGGTCGAAGCCGCCGTCGAATACGCAGATGAAATCGATCTGCAGGTAATCGACGGGAGTATAACCGATACCGTAGTTGAACGTGACATTGCTGAAGGTGTTATGGATTTCTTCTATCGTTGAGCCGTAGATATTGTCGCCGATTGTTTCCACATCCGGGGTCGCCCCGTCATAATCGATGACGGTGGTGTACGGGGTGCAATCGTCATCGATAGCATCCAGTTCGTCGATAGTGACGGTGGATGTGCGGGTGAATCGCGAGCCGCAGCGCCATGCCCACTGGCCTCTCTTACCCGTGCGATACTCGAGCCCTACCGGGCAGGTGAAGGTCGATACCGTCTGCTCCCAGGTATGATCGGCGGCGAAAGTCTCGGTCTCGGTCTGCACATAGTCGTCCACGAAAGTGTTGTCGTAGTAGTCCATCTCCGTTACCCGTTCGTAATCGCAGATATAATCGGCGGTGAGGGTGGTGGAGCTGCGGTTCCAGCCGGCGCCGAAACCGAAGGTCAGGTTGTTGCCCAGCTGCCTGTTGTAATTCCCCCAGAAGCCGAAACCCAGTTCATCGGCGGAGCCTTTATCGCTGACCAGTTCCGATTCGGATATATCCTGCGTGAAATCGGTCCAGCCGATGCCGTCGCCGTCGAAATAATCTTCCTCTCCGGTGTGCTGGAAATCTTCAGAGGCCACGTAGTCGTAACCGCCCATGCGCATATTGGCCCCGACCTGCCAGAAACCGTCGTAGATGCGGGATTTCCCCTTCTGGAAAGTTTTACGGATGGAGCCGCCGAACAGAAAGTCGGTTCCTTCTTCGTTCTGCTTTTCCTTGTAGGTCTGGGTCTCGAAATAGGTATCATTGTAACCGCTGATAAGCGGATCGTTGTAGGTCTCCTCACCGTGATACCGGTCGTCTCCTTCCCAGAGATCGGATCCCATCATGATACCGCAATCGCCGCGTACTTCGTATTTCTTCCAGTTGGTCATGTAGGCGAAGTCGAATACGGTCAAGGTATTGGTATTGGTCGTCTCGAAATCGCCGTCTTCCGACCAGAGGTTCGTATCGTAGTCGCCGCCGATATCATGGATGGCGACATCGGTTTCGAAAGTCGGCGCTCCCGCGAAATACTGGCTCAGCGAACCCCAGCCGGTGCCGAGGGTTCCCGCCGACGAGCGATCGCTGGATGTCACATCTTTTTCCCTGAAGAACCTGGCGCCGAAGGTTCCCATGGAGTTCAGGTAGGTATTATTCAGGAAGACCCTGTAATCATCGAAGGTGTCGTAGTCGGTGACTTCCTGGAAGATACTCTGTTCCTGGTCGTAAACCCCGTCCCAGTTGGTATCCAGGAAGGCGCTGTAATCGTAGCTGAGCAGCCCCCAGCCGTTCTCCGACGGCATCCAGCCGTAGCCCAGATCCGGGTCGATGTTTATCCAGTTGGAATTCTCGGTGTTTCTCATCCGCATTCCGAACGCGTTCCAGAGATTGCCCACCCAGGGGTTGAGCAGCGAAACACCCAGCAGGAACTCATCATCATTGATGTCGTCCAGCAAGCGTTCGTTGGTGCTTGTCAGGTTGGTCAGGTTGGAAAAGAAGTGGAATCCCTCGATAAAGCGCAGCTCGATCGGATCATGGGAAAGATCGAGGTTGTCGTTGATGGTTCCGCCTGTTGCGATATTACGGAACGATCCCGGCGCCTGCGCCGTTGCGGTGGTGGCGATAAGCAGAATAACCAAAGGTAAAATCCTGCACAGTACTTTCATGGTCTACTCCTTTACTTACAAGTGATCCTGCTAAAATAACCGTTCATTGACGGGGATAAAAAAACCGGCTTACCTTATTCAATTTGCACAAGTGATTGACAGTTCATCACCTCCTTTCTGAATTCCTGAGACACTATTTACCCGATAGAATGCGCCTTTGCAACTGAAATTGTTTCCAGCCGTTTTTCATAGAAGCGGTCCTTTCCCCCCTCGCCATTCTCGGCACCGGCCGTTTCTCCGTGTGAAGCAATATTATTTAAACCTGCACGCGCCATTCTCG
>CAYMWF010000077.1:20504-22209 GCA_964394085.1 uncultured Gemmatimonadota bacterium
TAAACCTGCACGCGCCATTCTCGACACCGGCCCGTTTCCCCGCGTGAAGAAATATTATGTAAACCTGCACGCGCTGACGACACCTGCTCGATCCGGCAATACCAGCCCGGCCGGTTTGATCATCTCCGAACGGGAATTTCTTCACTGCAATCTTGAACCGTGCGGCGGCGCTTCCCGTAAAAGGATCTGCAACCCAGAAAGTTCGCTCTGCAAAAGATTTAACTTTTATTGATAAACCTTAATACTGAGCAATAATCGCAATTCGGAAATTTCCGGATAATTAACGATTGCGGGACGAAATGTCAAAAGATCGAATTCGCGCCGTATTTAATGAAAAAATCCACCGGCTCAACCGGTGGCATAGTTAAGTTATACTTGGGGAAAATCAGATGTACGGCTCGATTGGCTTTGAGATCCCAAATCACGGAGCCGATCTGCGTGACTCTCTTTTTCCAGCGCAGCGCATGAAGTATATACCGTCAGGTCTGCAATAGACATACTTGTGTAAAATTGTAAATCCGATTGACAATTTTATACGTTTTCCGGGAGTACTCGGTTGATACACCTGAACGACCGGGGCGCGGTTAACGTCTGAATCGAAGGATTTTTTCATTGTTGTTGCATTTGAAGATTTTCTGGCGTATACTCACCGCCGAGGTCGAGATTTCCTCGCCTGTACTATTTTTTTGTGATGCCGTAAAAACGGCGCGTGTAAGGATGATATTATGTCAAAGAAGCTTTTTGTAGGTGGCTTGAGCTGGGGTACGGATGACACAGGTTTACGTACTGCATTCGAGCAATTCGGTGAAATTGAAGAAGCCAAGGTGATTGCCGACCGCGAAACCGGTCGCAGCCGCGGTTTCGGATTCGTAACCTTCACGAATGATGAAGATGCTGATACTGCTGTTCAGGAAATGAACGGTACGGAGCTTGACGGCCGCAGCATCAATGTCAACGAAGCGCGGGATCGCCGAAGCGGCGGCGGCGGCAGAGGCGGCGGCGGCAGAGGCGGCGGCGGCGGCGGCGGCGGCGGTCGCAACCGCTGGTAGGCTGCTGAAAATCCTGCCGTCGAAGGTTGCGTCCAGAACGATCAGGTTTGATCGTTTCACATGGATGCGATAACAACCGCGAAAAGGCAGGCTCATACAGAACAGGAGATGAAAGAGTTTGATTCAGTCTCTCTTTCATCTCCTTTCTTTTTTAATCAGAGCGGATCGGGAATAACCTCGAATATCACGGATGTCGAATCCGTCACCACGTGCGGGTAGTTCCCTATCATTCCGAGGTAGTGGTAGGAGCCTTCCGTGAAATAGTCCGGGATGCTGTGCGTGAATGTTTTGCTGACTGTCTGGAAAGGTTTCACCAGGCCGCCCGCCAGCATAAGCGGCCCGCTAATCACGAGACTGCCGTTCGGATCCCGCACCTGCACCCAGTAATCGATCGATTGCCATGAACCCGAATGATTCGTCGCCGTCGCGGTAACCCCGATTTCATCGGGCAGCACGCACATGCCCTCTTCTTCCAGCTCCAGATCCAGGGTAACCGCGGTGAAGCCGCATTTCGGAGTCATTCCTCCCCCGGCCCTCGTGAATATGCAGGATGTTCCTTCCAGGTCTATGATGCTCGAAATATCGATCGGGAAGAAATGATTCGAGCTTGTCTCCGAAGCGACCACCGACACCTCCCCCAGGATGCTGTCCCCGGG
>CAYMWF010000078.1:0-18696 GCA_964394085.1 uncultured Gemmatimonadota bacterium
GGACTGAAAATCCGTATGTGCTATGTCACCTCATGGGCGAACAAAAAGCGAATATTTTCTCCACGTGGGGAAAAAATAAGCTGTCGCAAGCGCGGAATTATTGGAGGGAAGAACTCGTTCGGTGGCTACCTGTTCGAGGTGGAGCTGACGGAACCTCCGTACGCGCTCATGTCCGATTGCATCGATTACTGCGAACTAGTTATCCATCTCATTTCTCAGATAGTTCTCTAATTTGTCCGCATACTTACGATTCGCTACTTTGCTTGGATGAAAGTCGTGAGGAAGATTCCTGTTATGGAATAAACTAAGATTCACGGAAATATCAGTATATTCAATTTCGTTGATTCTGGCAAAATCCAGAATTGTTTCATTTCCGTCAATTTTGGCTAAGATGAACTTAACCCCATGTTTGTCTGCCATCTTTTTCATTTCCATGATCAGTAATTCCGAAACTGTGTGGGAACGATACACTCTGAATTGGATTCGGTTACATTGCGCCTCGACAAAGTGAACGAATGCAGAATGCCTCATCAATGGAAATTCAGTATATACGACTTCTGTGGAGAAGAATTCCAACTTCTCGTTCTTACCGATAAGTGCATAAGGTTGCGTGAGCGGTCCCAGTTTATTCCATGAAGCGACATTTTTCCTTCGGGTTCGCGAAAACGTATTCCGTTCATCATGAAGGGCGGCATATGAAAGGATGACAATTCGGGGGATTCTTGTTTTAAGTGCATTCTTGAACTGCAGAAGAGAATGTATCGTACCGTACCCGGTGACACCGAAATTAACAATTTCATACTCCGGGTATCTCTCCTGCAGAAGCCAGGGATAAGTCTCGTGATCGTTCAGACTCCATCCATGCGTGAAAGAGCATCCAAAAATCCAAATTTCCTCCTTTTGCAGTAACGACGTGTTCTCATCGACGGGATGTGTAATTCGCAACGTGCTGGGTAAATGTGTAACCTTAAATGAATAACCGGTATGTAAAGTTACGGTAAACTCCCCGGGAAGGTGCGAGTAACCCAAAGTAGAATGTTTCTTGTATAATTTTCCTCCAGGATAAACAGAATTCGAAATGTCGTGTGGTCGCCATGGGTTGACGCCTGTTACCCGAAGACTGATTTCAGCCCCGATAAAAAGTAGGACTGCAAACATAAAAAATACGGATCATTTTGAAGGAAATTCGACTTTTCAATTTCGGGCTTTCGCTTGTGTAATCCATGATTTCCCAGTATTCGACCTGACCCTGCGGTTCCTGCGCGCAGCAAAAACAACGGCGGTCGAGAAAGACAGGACGTCGACAAGGATGACAGCATCACTGATGAGCCCGGCGAGGAGAGGCCGTTCTCTCTCAATTCGCATCAGGTTTCGTATTCCGCTTTGTCGTATATCATGGTCTTTCCGGAAAACAGGGAAACAGACTGCAACGTCCGATATTGGGAAAAGACGACAGCGTTGTTCAGGATATTCATCGCATTCGGATTTTTCAATCTCGAAAATTAACCATTACGGAAGAATGGCCAGGTGAAGGCCACCGGCATCGCGCGAATCCGTTCTCGCTGAGACCCCTCATCCAAAGTTTCTCTTGACAAGGAAATATTATGGCCGTAATATTATGGTCATAATATGGAGGACGCCATGCAAAGGGATAGACGAGATGCGAGAAAAGCCAAAACGCGCGAAGACATTATCAATTCTGCTGCCGCCCTTGTCCGAAAAGAGGGAATCGCGGGTGCATCAGTAGATCGAGTCATGCAAGGCGCGGGCAAGACCGTGGGCGGATTCTACGCCCACTTCTCCACGAAGCAGCACATGGTCGCTGAAGCGATCCGCCGCGCAATCTCTGAAAACGTCGACAAATTGACACTGGGATACGAAGAAGCATCTCCGGAGGAACGTTACGACATCGTCGTACGCCGCTACCTGTCCAGGGAGCACCGCGACCTTGGCCATCATGGATGCCCCCTTCCTTCCGTTCTGTCTGAAATCGAAGGGGCCGACGAAATTGCGGGCGCTGCTTTCACCGAGGCTTTGGCCGGTCTGGTTGATCGATTCGCCCCGATGTTCGAGGATCGGGACGATCTGACGGCTCACCAGCGAGCGCTTGGCACTGCCGCGACCATGATCGGCTCGCTGGCGCTTGCCCGTGCAACGAAGGGTTCGCCGCTGTCCGACGAGATTCTTCAGGCAGGACGAAAGCTGCTTTTTCAGGTCGCAAAAGATACGACCTGAACCGTGCTGACCTTATGACCCTCGAATGAAAACGACAAGGGATTGGAGAGATCAAATGTCCTACAGAATCGCCGGGTGTGACCTGGGGAAATATTCGGCCTGTTTCACGATCCTTAAAGTGGAAGACGATAAAACGGTCTCAATAGAAAAAGCCGAATCGGGTCCGCACAACGGGCATCCCTTCGACGCGTTCGCCAGGTGGTATGCAGATAACAACATAAGCGATTGTGCGGCTCTCGGAGCTACCGGACTGTACGCCGAGGAGTTCGTCGATCCGGTGCTGATTCTGCCGGAGGATGCCTGCCAGGAAGCCGCCCTCGAAACAGGGAATGAATATCCCGACACTCTGAACCTGATCAGCGTGGGAGCGCGCGGCTGCAGCATCATTTCTCGTCAACCTGCCCTCGGTAAAAGCAAGGCCGGTTTCACGTACCAATACGTGGAAAACGACAAATGTTCTTCCGGCGCGGGGGAGAATATCCAGAAGATCGCCGGGCGTTTCGGCATGACCGTGCGGCAGGCCGATGAGCTGGCCAAAACCGCTGAAAGTGGAATTCCGATCACCGCAAGATGCTCGGTTTTTACCAAAAGCGAGATGACCCATTATGCCAACCAGGGAAAAACCACCAGTGATCTGTTCAAAGGATTTTTCTCCTCGGTGGCACGCAACGCAAATGCACTGCTTTCACGAATCCGAACCGACGGCCCCGTTTACCTGATCGGCGGGGTAACCGTGATCGACTCCTTCGTTGATGCTTTTAGCGAGATCCTTGGGCAAAAGCCGATTGTTCCCATCAACCAGGAAACCTTCGAAGCATTCGGTGCGGCGAAAATTGCAGCGGATCGGGCGAGCGGTGAGTCAGGTTCGCCGCTGCCGGAAGATGCCGCGAAGCTGTTCCTTTTGAAGGAAGACAGGTTCACGGCGCGGGAATCGGCGGCGACGGCAAAGGACAAGGTGACGCTGATGCCGGCGAACCCGCCCGCTTCCGACTGGGACCGGCAACCTTCGGTGCTGGGTCTCGATCTGGGCTCAACAGGAGCCAAGGCGGTGCTGACCTCTCTTGAAACCGGGAAACAATTGCTCGACGTCTACGATCGCACCAGGGGCAATCCCGTGGATGCGAGCCGGCGCCTGGTTTCGGCCATCCTTGAAAACGGGAAGCCGGATGTCCGCGCCATCGGCCTGACCGGTTCCGGGCGTGAGGCGGCGGCTGTGCTGGCCGAATCCGTTTTTGGAAGCGGGGACTTCGTCAGCGTGCTCAACGAGATCGTCGCCCATTCGACCGCCGCGATCCACTGCGACCCGGATCAAGGGCGGGATATGTCGATCATCGAGATCGGCGGCCAGGACGCGAAGTATGCCCGCATCCGAGGCGGCCGAATCATCGAAAGCGATATGAACAAGGCGTGCAGCGCCGGAACGGGTTCGTTTCTCGAAGAACAGGCCAACTGCTACGACATCACCGAGATCGGTGAGTTTGCCAGGCTGGCTCGCGAGGCGAAACGGCCGCCCGACCTGGGGCAGATGTGCACGGTCTACATTGCGGAGTCCGGTGCTGAGGCGTTGAAGGAAGGTTTCACGCTGGGGGACGTATTCGCCGGGTTCCAATATGCGGTGATCCACAACTATCTCAACCGCGTCATGGGGCAGCGCACGCTTGGAAAAAAGGTCTTCTTTCAGGGCAAACCCGCTGCCAACGATTCCCTGGCCTGGACGCTTGCCTCGGTCACGGATCGAGAGATCGTGGTCCCTCCGAATCCCGGTGCGATGGGTGCCTGGGGTATCGGTCTCTGCACGATCAAAGAACTTGGAAAGGAAAAACTCGAAGCCGCGGCGGGATTGAACCTGGAGGGGTTTCTCACCGCGGAGATCATCGAACGGACCGAGTTCGCCTGCAAGGATCCCGAGTGCAGGACCCTCTGCCCGATTGAGAAAACCACGATCAGATTCAAAGGTGAAAACAGGACCACGCTTTCCGGCGGTGCCTGTCCCAAATATGAGATCGCCGCCCAGTCATATAAATTGCTGCCCAAGGATGCCCCGAACCCTTTCGAGCAGCGCGCCGAATTGCTGGAAGCCTACGAGGACGACTCCGGGGACCTGCCGGCCGTTGCTATTCCCATGACCGGTGCCGTATGCGCTTATCTGCCGTACCTTGCAGTTTTCGTGCGAGAGCTGGGATTCAACGTGAAAGTGCTTCGATCAAGCAAGCACTCGCTGGCCGAAGGCGAGCACCTGTGCAACAGCTTCGATTCCTGCGGGCCTGTCAAAATCGCGCACTCCATATGCGATACCGACATCAGGCTGATGTTCTTTCCTAAGATTATCGACTTCCCGGATCGCGGGGGACCGGGCGGCAGCGCCTGCGTGACAGAGCAGGCGATGCCGGACCTCGTGAAACAGTCCATGAAATCCCGCGGAAGGGACATCGCGGTGCTCAATCCCCTTCTGCATCTGTCAAAAGGGTTGACTGAGCCTGAAATCATAGATGCCTTGATGCCGGTCGCCGAAAGACTGGGCGTGGACACCGGGCTGGTTCCACAGGCCGTTGAAAAAGCAGCCAGGGAACAACAACGATATGAAAAGGCTCTGGAAGCTATCGGCGAGGCCGCACTGGAATACGCTCAAAGCATCGACGCTCCGGCGGTAGTCGTATGCGGTTCGCAGCATGTCATCCACGACAAAGCCGCCAACTCGAATATCCCGGAGCTTCTCCGGCGCAACGGAGCGCTGGCAATACCGATGGACTGCTTCCCCATCCCGGAAAGCGTCGAGCCGATGCAGAAGATCTACTGGGGCGACGCCAACAGGTATATGCGCGCAGCCGTGGCCGCCCGAGAGACGAAATCCGCGTATCCGCTCATGCTAACCTCCTTCGGCTGCGGACCCGCTTCCTTTACCGAACAGGTTTTTCAATCGCTGCTGGAAGGGTACCCGAACACGATTCTCGAGAGCGACGGCCACGGCGGGGCGGCCGGGTTCATCACGCGCATCCAGGCATTCCTGCAGTCGGTTCTGCAGCACAGAGATGAGGATGGGACAAAGGAAAAAACCGCCTCTTCCAGGACGGCCGACTACATAGAGTCAGGCAGGTACAGAGGAAAATACCTGGACAAGAATATCCGGTACGTCTTCTTCAGAAGCGTGGACTACCTCGGGGACCTGTTTGCGGCGGTGTACAGATCCTACGGTTACGACGCGGTCACGGCACCGCCGATCACCAGGGAGAACTGCCAGCTGGGCAAGTCTGACTGCTCGGGGAAGGAGTGCATGTCCTACCAGTTGATCTGGGGCGCATTCAAGGAGTATCTGCAGGCCAATCCGCCGGAAGTGGACGAGACCACCGGCAAGGTTCGAGAGACCCGGTTCATTCAGCTTTCCGGCCGGATGTGCAGGGCAGGGATGTACGGCATCAAGGACCAGATGAACATCGAGCGACTGGGGATGGACCGGCACACCTCGGTCGCTTCGCTGAAACTCGCGGGCGGACCGGGCATGGCGGCCAGGATGACGGCGGGATTTACCGCAGTCGACATTTTAAGGCAGTTATATCTCTATTACATGGCCAGTGAACCCGAACCGGGCGCCGCGAGGGAAATCTACGAGCGACTGAGTCAGCAGGTCGTGGATCTGATCGAGCGCCCTTCGGTGAACGGCGTTTTCGGGATAGGATACAAAACGCGCGACTGGCTGACACTGCACGGCATCATAAAAACGGCGGCGAGGGAGTTCTCGCAGTTGGAAGAGCGGGCAGAAAACAACGGGAATTATCCTACACTCTTTGTTTCCGGCGACGCCATGAGCAAAGGCAGCGATATCGCCAGCTGCGGGCTCTTTCAGTATCTGGCCAGGCATAAGGTCCGGGTTGTGTACGAGCCCGTCGGCGATTTCATCGAGTTCCTGCTGCGAGCCCACCCAGAACTCATCATGGGCAGAAACGCAACCGGCAGACAGCGGGACGCCTATCTGAAGGTCATGACGATGATCCGGGAGAGCCTGTACAAGAATGTACGAAAAGTCCATCCCTGGGTGCCCATGCCTGATATTGCGTCAGCCCTTGAACGAGCCTCGGAAATCATCGATCCCAAGACCATCGGAGGCTCAGGTTACGCGGTCGGCAACGTGCTGCATTTCTGGAACCAGGGCGGGTACGACGGGATACTGATGGCAAGTTGCTGGGGATGCGACAACAGCCTGATCGAGGAGAGCCTGCTTCGGCATCGCAGCGACATACCGATGTTCTTCTTCTACGATGACGGAACCGAACTCGATCTCAGGCGGGTCAACCGGTTTGCTTACAGACTGCACAAGCCGGAAACCCGTTCCATCCTGTGAAAGACGAGGACTGCTCTACCTGGCTCGAGTCGGATACTTGCAGGAGGGGGAACCAGTGTTAAAATATATCAGAAGCGAAGTCGCCCTGCGGGCGGCAGCGCACCGGATGTCACGTTCGGCGCACATCGCGAGAACACGCGTGCCATGGCAGAGGCACCCGGCAGCATTGGAGTAGAAGCAAAATGAAATTCCAGCGAAATATTGAATTCGGGTTCATCACTGCATCGTTTCTTTTTCTATTTCTTACTGCAGGCCCGGCCGCGGCTGAAATCGAAACCCTATACGTAATTCAACACTCTCACGCCGACGTCGGATTCGATGCGCCCCCATCGGTCATGTTTCAGCGTAATCATGACAGAACCGTTGCGGCCCTCGACCTGGCCGATCAATATCCCGATTTCCGCTGGACCGTCGAAACCTCTTATCAACTGGAGGGATTCCTCGAGAATGCGACCCAGCAGAACCTGGATCGCCTGAAGGACCGGCTCGCCGAGGAGCGCTTCACCTTCGGAGCCAACTACACGAACCTCCACTCCGGACTCTGCGGCCAGCGGGAGTTCGAGACGCTTCTTCTCCCGGGGGAGGGCTTCGCCGCTCAACTCGGAGCGGAACCGAACACGGTCCTGCTCAACGATGTTCCCGGCTTCACCGTCGCCATGCCGCGCCTGCTCGCCGCCGCCGGCGTGCCGTACGCGATCCTGGGTGCGAACGACTTCATCGGGGGCAAACCGGACATCCCGCTAGAGGACCGCCCGTTCTGGTGGAAAGGGCGCGACGGCAGCCGAACCCTGACCTGGCTTACGTACGGTTCATACATCGAGGGATATTTCGACTGGGGATTGACGGGTCTCTTCAACGCCCGTTCCAAGGTGCTGGCCCGGGTGGCCGAATTCGAGGCCGCGGGGTATCCGTACGACGCCGTGATGGTTCTTCGCGCGTCGGACGACGAGATTCCGAACTCCGTCATGCCCCAGCTCGCCATCGACTGGAACCGGACCTACTCGGATATCGAGATCAAGCTCGCGACGCCTGAGGAATTCTTTACCTATATAATCGAAACCTACGGAGACAGCCTGCCGGTATATGAAGGCGACGCGAGCGGGATGTGGGAGAGCGTGGCGATGGTCACCCCGGCCACTACTTCCATGGTCAGGCGCACCAGAACCCGCCTGGCCGATCTCGAGAACTTCTGGGAAATCATATCCGGCGCCGGGGGGCCGCCATTCCCGTCCGACCGCTTCCTGGAAGCGTGGAAACTCGCGATGATCTTCGACGAACACTCCGGTGGAGGATTCGGATGGCCGGGCCTTCTGACCAAGGAGGAGATCGAACAGGAGAACCGGCAGTTCGTATGGGTGGCGTCCCGCTGCGAAGAACTCGCAGCCGGGCTCGAGGCGGACGGTCTCGCGACGGCGGGGTGGTTCGTGGTTCCGGCAGGGGAGGCGGATCTCGTCCTGTTCAATCCGGCCGAAGCGGATTTCGAGGGTATCGTGGATATTCAAAGCGGATCCCCTTTACCCACTGACCTGCGTCTCGTCGATCCCGGCACCGGGGAGCCGCTCGTCTTCAGGTGGCTGGACGACGAAAGGACCTCCATCGCCTTCCGGACCGAGATACCGGGCGGCACATACCGCCGCTGGCGTCTCGAGCAGAACGGCGGCGCGCCGGATCCGCCCGGATGGATTGAAGGCGACCGCCTGTCGGCAGGGTCATTCGAGCTCCTTTTCGATAACGGTTCAGGCACGGCGATCAGCCTGATCGACAGTGCAGGCGGCATCGATTGGCTGGAGCAGCCCGGCCCGCATCAGTTCGGCGGAATCGAGTGGGGAACCAACCTGGAAGCCTTTTTCGGCAGCTGGCACAGGCGCAGCCTGGGCACTGTCTCCATCCTTGTCGAGGAACCGTCGGCAATTCTGCGAAGAGCCCGCATCTTCGACGGCCAGGATCGTCTCCTGTGCGAGTACCGCCTTCACGAAAACGAACTGCGCCTGGATCTCGATCTGCGACTGCGACGGACGACCCTGCCGTTCGTGCCCTACGACGATCACTCGCACCACTACTGCGTGAGTTTCCCGGCCAACCTGCAGCCGCCGACCGTGCTCCACGTGGACGGCCCCGACGGCTGGTACCGCCCGGGTGAGGAGAGCCTGCCCGGCGCCGCCCTCGGCCATTTCGCCTCATCCACGGGCGCCCGGATCGAGGACGCGAACGGACGCTGGATGTCGATGAGCTCCGTCGACTCCCCGATGCTGGATCTCGGCGAGATGGATGAATCCGCGCTCCCGCAGATCGAAACGGATGAGAACGGACTCGCATGGAAGCTTATCCGGCATGCCGACCTGGCCCAGGTCAAAGGAGGAGCTCTCGTGCCGATCGAGGCGGAGCCGGGCGTGCCGGACGAAATCCGTTACCGGTTCGTAATCCGTTTCGGCGAGGAAAACGAGGAAGCGCCGGGCAGGGATGTGCTTCATCGCGATTTATCGCCGCCGCTGGCGACCTGGGTGGACAAACGATAGAGTTCTCAAGGGCGACTGCGATCCCGGACGCCGCTCGCCTCCGACGCTTGCCTGCATACCGGTTTGTGCGTAACGAAGTGCTGAAATTAACATTGTCCGCAATAATCGGATATTGTACATTAGCCCCATGATCGATAAAGCTGAAATTAAACGGGCGGTTAGGCGTCTGGCTGCGGCCGCTGATGCCGAACAGGTGATTTTGTTCGGTTCATATGCACGAGGGGATGCCACGGAGCATAGCGACGTGGATTTATTGTTCATCGCGAAAAGTGACCTGCCGCGCTTCAAGAGAAGCAGGGAATTGTACAAGCTCCTGAGACCGCATCCCTTTGCAATGGACATTGTGGTTTATACTCCCCGGGAGATAGAAAAAGGCAAAAGAACGGCTACTTCGTTCGTGTCAACCGTTTTGAGGGAAGGCGAGACGCTTTATGTCAGAAGAGATCGAAATAGGTAAGCAATGGCTGGCAAAAGCAAAAAATGACCTGCTGAACGCCGACAACAATCTGAATGCGGAAAAGATTCCTCTTGATACAGTTTGCTTTCATTGTCAACAGGCCGCGGAAAAACTGCTCAAGTCTTACCTGGTCGCCACCGGAAATTTGTATCCGATCTCCCATGATCTCATCTTGATTCTGGAGAGAATCCTTCCTATGGATCCCGGTGCGGAAAAGCTGCGCGACGACCTTGCGCTCCTGATGCCGTATGCGATTGAAATACGATATCCCGATGATTGGTTCACCCCGACACTGGAAGACGCAACGGAAGCCAGGGAAGCCGCATCACACGTGGAATCATGGCTTTTGGGTACCCTGCCCGAAATTTTCGAATCCCCCACGTCACCCGAAGATCCAGAGCCGCAAAAAACATCAATCAATCGAAACCGCGTCACGGATGGAACCTGAGAAAAAGAATATACCAGGCAGCCTGATACTCGTGGTCGATGACGAGGTCGACATCCAAGAGCTGATCCGCTACAACCTCGAGCGGGAAGGGTTCAGGGCGGTCTGCGTCGCCACGGGCGAAGAAGCGCTCGAATCGGCGGCATCCCTGGGTCCCGATCTCATCATTCTCGACCTCATGCTCCCCGGTATCGGCGGTCTCGATGTATGTAGAATACTGAAGAACGATTCGAAAACCGCCGCCGTCCCCATCCTGATGCTCACCGCCCGCAGCGAAGAACCCGATATGGTCGTAGGGCTCGAACTGGGCGCCGACGATTATATCACGAAGCCGTTCAGTCCGCGGGTGCTTGTCGCGCGGGTGAAAGCGGTTCTCAGACGCATCTCCGCCGCGGAGGAATCTCCGGAAGATGTAATACGGGTCCACGATCTGGTAATCGATCCGGGCCGCCGGGAGGTGCTGCTCGCGGGAGAGCCCCTGGATCTCACCTTCACGGAATTCCAGATACTCCGCTTCCTGGCGGGACGGCCGGGATGGGTTTTCTCCCGCGCCCAGATCATAGACGCGGTCAGGGGAACCTATTACGCGGTGACGGACCGGGCCGTGGACGTCCAGATTGCCGGCCTCAGAAAGAAGCTGGGCCCGGCCGGCGGCGCTATTGAAACGGTCCGCGGAGTCGGTTACCGGTACAGAGAACGATGAAGCGACGTTCCCTCTTCATGCAGCTCTTCCCTTCCTACCTGGTCATCACCCTGTCGGCGATCTTCCTTCTCAGCTGGTATATCACCAGGTCCTTCGAACAGTACCACCTGGACGAGGCGGCAACCGATCTGCGCGCCCGGGCCGCCCTTGCGAAACACCACATCGAAAGCACGGACCTTTTCGATCCGGAGGATTTGAACCGTTACTGCAGGGACGCCGGCTCTAAAGCGGGTGTCAGGATCACGGTCATCGAGCCGGACGGACTCGTTACAGCCGATTCACGCGAAGATCCGTCGGTGATGGACAACCACGCCGACCGTCCGGAGATCATCGCCGCTCGCCGCGAAGGCTCCGGTTTCTCGATCCGCCACAGCCGCACCCTGAACCAGGACATGATGTATCTCGCGCTCCCCCTTGACCGCGGAGGGGAACCCGGCCCGTCCGTTCGGGTGTCCCTGTCCCTGGCTTCGCTGCGGAACGCCATGAACCGGCTGCGCGTCCGGATAGTTCTTTCAGCGGGTGTGGCGGCATTGTTCGCCGCCCTCATGGTGCTGATCGTCTCCCGCCGGCTGACCGGCCCGCTCGTCGAAATGACGCGGGACGCCGCGAAGTTCTCCGAGGGCGAACTCGACGGCAGGCTCCGGACGCCTGAAACCGAGGAGATGGCGATCCTTGCCGAGACTCTCAACCGGATGGCCGAACAGCTCGACAGGAGGATCCGGGCGGTCACCGCGCAGCGGGACGAGCGTGAAGCGGTGCTTTCGAGCATGGCGGAGGGCGTCGTGGCGATCGATACGGGAGAGCATATCCTGAGGATGAATGCCGCCGCCGCCGACCTGCTGGGCGCTTCCGGAATCGATTATCGAAACAGGCCGATACACGAAGTGGCAAGGCATCCGGACCTGCTGGAGTTGCTGTCGGACGTGCTGGAATCAGGAAAACACCGCGAAATCGAAATATCTCTCACCGGACCGCCCGAACGGTTCATCCAGCTCAGCGGGACGCCGCTTTCCACCGGCGGAAACCAGATCGGCGCCCTGCTCGTGCTCAACGACATCACCCGGCTCGTCAGGCTCGAACGGATGCGACGCGATTTCGCGGCCAACCTCGGCCATGAACTCAAGACTCCGATCACCTCCATCAGAGGCGCCGTGGAAACCCTGCAGGACGGCGCCCTCGAGCATCCCTCCGACGCCGCCAGGTTCCTCGATATAATATTCCGCCAGTCCGAGCGTTTGAACGCCCTCTTCGACGATCTTCTAAAACTTTCGAAAATAGAAACCGAGCATGAACTCCGCGAAATATCCCCGAGCAGGCAACGGCTCGCTCCGCTGCTCGAAACCGCCGTCGAAAATCACGTCCATTCCGCGGACGAACGAGGCATACGGGTCGAGGTCGACTGCCCGCCCGATCTCGAGGTCGAAGCGGAAGCCCACCTGCTCGAAGAAGCCGTGTCCAACCTCGTAGACAACGCGGTGAAATACAGCCCGACCGGCGGATATGTCGAAGTTTCGGCCGCGCAGAGGGAGGACGGCGGTCTCGGCATCGAGGTATCCGACAGCGGACCCGGAATCGAGCCGCATCATCTTCCGCGGCTCTTCGAGCGCTTCTACCGCGTCGAAAGCGCCCGTTCGAGGGACCGGGGAGGCACCGGTCTCGGTCTCGCCATCGTCAAGCATATCGCCATTGCGCACGGCGGAGGCGTCTCCGTCGACAGTTCTCCCGGCTCGGGGAGCACCTTCAGGATAGAGCTGCCCGAAAAGACCGAAAAATCCGCGAAGCCCGACCGGTGATACGTCCGTTTTCCCCCGTCCATTCCGAAACCGGCGCCGCAACGGGAGCCACGCAGTCCCGCCACATTCCAAAAAGTTCATTTTGGCCGATTTCTAACTTCCTCTTAACATTCCCCTAACATTCACGGGATAATAATCATTTTCGCACCGGCGGCGCGCCGGAAAGCGAATTCAGGAGAATTTGGAGGTCACTTTGAAAAAGTTGCGCATTCTGATACTTCTCGCGCTCGTCTTCTCCGCCCCCGCCGCGGCCGGCGAAGGGAAACTGAGCGGCCTGGTCTTCTACGACTTCACATACTCGGAAGACGGGGATCCCCTGAACAGCTTCGAATACCGGAGGGCTTACTTCACCTACCGGCAGGAGGTGTCCGACGGCATCACGTTCAAGTTTCAGCTCGACGCGGGAAGAGCGGAAGGTGAAACCGAAGGCGGCGAGGCGGTTGAAGTCAGCGACTGGCTCGGAATGTATATCAAGAACGCCAAGGTGGACTGGCAGACCGCGATCGGAACTCTGACATTCGGCATGCAGGGGATGAATCTCTTCCCTGTACACGAGCAGACGTGGGGTTACAGGTACATCGAAAAATCTCCCATGGACGTTCTGAGTTATGCTTCCTCGGCCGACCTGGGAATCGGGTACGCCAATACCTTCGGCAGCCTGCACTTCACCGCCCTGGTCACCAACGGCACGGGGTACAAGAATCCTGAAAACGACAAGTATAAAAAGATTTCAACGGGTCTGACTCTCGGGGAAAGGAAGCTGTCGAAGAAGGATGGTTTCAACACCGGCGCCGTGTTCACGTATGAACCGGGATCCGGCGGCGCCTTTACCGCGGTCGGCGGAATATTCGGGGGCTTCGCGAAGAACGGCGTCCGGGCGGGCGGCGAGCTCGATCTGCTGAAAACGGACGGGACCGCCGGGCGTTCGGAAATGGTGATAGCGGGATACGCCGGTTATGAACTGTGGAAGGATCTGGATATCTACGGGAGGGTCGACATGCTCGATCCGGATACCGAAACCGGGGGCGACTCCGAATATTACACGATATGGGGACTGGCCTGCTCCGCCGGCAGGGGTCTGGCGATCGCCCCGAACCTCCGGTACACTTTTTACCGGGATGACGACCTTGACCCGGTTCTGGAATACAAAATCAATTTCGAATTCAAGTTCTGAAATCTGGAGGATACTTAAATGAAAATGTTGTTTTCAGCGGCATCGATCTGTTTCGTCCTGCTAGGGCCGGCGATTTTCCCGGGAGGAATCGTATCGGCGGGCGGTTCGCTCGCCATAGACGGTTCGACCACCGTAGGCCCGATAGCCAAGGCATTCGCGGAATATTACATGTCTCTGAATCCGGATGTGAACGTCACTGTAAGCGAATCGGGCAGCGGCAACGGCGCGAAAGGCCTGATCAACGGCGCATGCGACATCGCCGACATGTCCCGCTTCATGAAGAAGAGCGAATTCTCAGCGGCGGTCGCGAAGGGGATCACCCCCGTGGCTCACGTGGTGGCCCTCGACGGGCTGCCGATCCTGGTCCATCCATCCAACCCGGTGAAGGGGTTGACCGTGGCCCAGGTCCGCGACATCTACACGGGTAAAATCAAAAACTGGGCAGAACTCGGCGGACCGAACAGGAAGATCATCAAGATAAGCCGCGACACCAACAGCGGCACTTACGAATCCTTCAACAATCTGGTCATGAGAAAAGAGAAGATTTCGGGAGATACCGAGTATGTCGGGAGCAACGGCGCGGCCAGGCAGCGGATCCAGAGCACCCCGGCCGCCATCGGCTACGCGGGTCTCGGGTTCGTGGACAGAACCGTCAAGGCCCTCGAGATAGACGGAGTGTACCCCAGCCTCATCACGGTGGCGAACGGAGAGTATCCCGTTTCGAGGCCGCTGTTCATGTTCACCAACGGCTACCCCCGGCTGGGCAGCCACCTTTACCGGTTCATTACGCTTCACCTGACCGAAAAAGGGCAGGAAATCGTGGAATCGATCGGTTTCATACCGGTGACGCGATACTAAGGCTCCGGTCGCGACGTTTCCCTCGAGGGGTCGCCAGGAGGAAAAAGGGGGGATGAAAAAAAGCGGGATGAACACCACGGAAATCCCGGACGGTTTCCGGGCGAAACAGGGCGAAAGCATCATCCTGAGCGAGAGGGCGAACTGGCTGCAGCGCTTCGGTTCGGCCGCGGGAAAGGGTTTCCTGCTCGCGATCACCTCTCTTTCGACCCTGGCGGTATTTTTCATTTTCTACTATATCGCGAAGGATGCATTCCCGTTCTTCAGACTCGAGGGGTTATCGGAATTCTTCCTGGGGAGGGAGTGGTATCCGTCGGCGGATGACGCGACGTTCGGAGCGCTCCCGATATTTCTCGGAAGCGGCCTCGTAACCCTTGGAGCGATCATCGTGGCCACGCCGCTCGGAGTCTTCGCGGCGATCTGCCTGAGCGATATTCTTCCCTTCTCTCTCAGGCAGGTGGTCAAGCCGGTGATCGAAGTCCTCGCGGCAATCCCCTCGGTCGCGTTCGGATTCTTCGCCCTGGTGGTTTTCGCGCCCCTTCTCCAGGAGGAAGGCGGTCGGATCCTTTCGGGGGCTTCACTGCTCATCCTGGCGCCGATGGCGTTTCTCGCTATCCTGATCGCCGGGGATATCTCGACGACCCGGCTGGACGGAAACGCCAGGCGGATGGTCCGCCTTTCCATCTACCTGCTTCTCGGCGCCGCCGCAACCGCCGGCCTGTTCCATCTATCTTCCTTTCTAGGAAGTATCGAGATAGATACCGGCGCCAATGCGCTGAACGTTTCGATTATCCTCGGCATCATGGCGATTCCCACGATAGTGAGCGTGTCGGAAGACGCCCTTCAGGCCGTGGGGAGGGAGCTCAGGGAAGGCAGCTACGCCCTCGGCGCCACCCGCGCGGAAACCCTCGTCAAAACGGTGATTCCCGCGGCCTTAAGCGGAATCTGCGCCGCGGTGCTCCTCGGCGTGATGCGGGCCCTGGGAGAAACGATGGTGGTCTGGATGGCGAGCGGCAACGCGGCGCAGATTCCGGAGCCGCTTTTCAACTACCTTGAACCGGTCCGGACGCTCACAGCCACCATAGCCGGAGATATGGGCGAAGCCGATCATGTCACGGGTTCCGCGCGTTACCACGTGCTCTTCGCCATGGCGCTCTGCCTCCTGACGATCTCCTTCGCCATGAACCTGGCCAGCGAATGGATAGTCGTTCGTTCGAGAAGGAAGCTCGGGAAATAAGCGTATGAGAATATCCACCAGAAAAATGCTCGACAGGTCTTTCTCGGGGCTGGGGTTCGTTTCGATCTTCCTGATGTCGGTTTCTCTGGTGGTGATCCTCGCGCCGATCTTCGTCAAGGGCTGCGGCGCGTTCTGGTTTACGGCCACCATAGAGCACCGGCGCCTGATGCTGGAGCTTTTCAACGCGGGAAACAGCGAAAAAGCGGCTGCGGGAATAGCGGCCGCGAACGAGGCGAGAGAACCTTTATACGCGATGGTGGCGGAGTTCGAGAAAGAGCTGAAAGGGATGCCTTTCGAACGCCGGTCCCTCTACCGGAGCTCTTTCCGCGAAGTAAAGGAATCCCTGAGAGAGCTTCTCGGTCCGCTGCCCGGGGAACCGTCCCCGGTGCTGCTTCGTTACCGCTACGGTGAAACCCGCTGGGACGGATCTCTCCGCAAGCTCGAGATGCTCATCCACAGGGAGGACTGGGATTACTCCGATCCGACGGCCATGGGTAAAAGAGTGCTTTTCCCCCGGGAGGAAGAATTCGAGGGAACTTCCCTGGCCCCGCTCTTCGGCTATGCTGAGAACAATATCCGGCGGCTTTTAAGGCCGGAGCGCACTTTCTACTGGCGCTTCTTCACCCAGGCATCGCACGACGCGCACTTTTTCGGCGGCATCTGGCCCGAGATCCTGGGCACCCTGTACCTCACCCTCGGCGCCATGCTGTTCGCCGTACCGCTGGGCGTCATCGCGGCAATCTACCTGACGGAATACGCCCGTGAAGGGAAGCTGGTGAGTTTCCTCCGCATCTGCATCAGCACTCTTGCAGGCGTGCCGAGCATCGTTTTCGGCCTCTTCGGTCTCGCTTTTTTCATAAACGGCATCCACGTGTCCGGCTCGAAGAGCGTGCTGGCGGGTTCAATGACCCTCGCGCTGCTGATACTTCCCACGATCATCCGCGCCTCCGAAGAGGCGATCCGCGCCGTCCCGCCCACATACAAGGAAGCCGCTCTCAGCCTCGGAGCCGGAAGCTGGCACACGGTACTCACCGTCGTGCTCCCGGCGGCCCTCCCCGGCATCCTCACCGGCATCGTGATCAGCATGGGCAGAGCGGCCGGAGAAACGGCGCCGATCATTTTCACGGCGGCGGTGAGCGTCGGCAGGCCGCTGACGCTGCTCCAGACCCTGTCCGAACCCACGACCGCCCTCCCTTGGAACATATACAACCTGTGCACCGAGCACGAGGCCGTGGACGAGATCAGGCATGTCCAGTACGGCATGGTCCTCGCCCTGGTCGGACTCGTACTCCTGCTCAACCTGACGGCCGTATTGCTGAGAGCCAGGATATCGAGGAGACTGAAAGGATGAACAACAGATGACGAAACCGGGCAACATAACCCGGGCGGAGCCGAATCCGCTCCCGTCCGAGGCAACGGAAACTCATCCTGCCCTCAGCCCGGCCGCCTCCGCCGGGTTCGCTCCGGGCGCCTCCGCCGGATTCGCTCCGGGCGCGGTGGACAACCCGGGGGAGAGTCGCGATTCCTTCGTCAGGGCGGACAGGTTCTCGGTCTTCTATTACTCGAAGGAAGCGGTCAGGAAAGTGACGCTCGATATCCCGGCGGGCCTTGTCACCGCGGTGATCGGCCCCAGCGGATGCGGCAAGAGCACCTTCCTGAGAGCCGTCAACCGGATGAACGACCTGATTCCCGGATGCCGGGTCGCTGGAAACCTCACCTTCCACGGCGAGAACATCTACGATCCGAATGCGGATGTGGTCACGCTCAGGAGAAGGATCGGGATGGTCTTCCAGAAGCCGAACCCGTTTCCGAAATCGGTGTTCGCCAACGTCGTTTACGGCCCCCGGCTCCACGGCGGCGGAAGCAGACGGGAGCTTGCCGACCTGGCTGAAAAGAGCCTTCGCCGCGCGGCCCTCTGGGATGAGGTCAAAGACCGGCTCGACGAGAACGCCCTCGGACTTTCGGGGGGGCAGCAGCAGCGGCTGTGCATCGCGCGCGCCCTCGCGGTGAACCCGGAGATCCTGCTCATGGACGAACCGACGTCGGCCCTCGATCCCCGGGCCACCGATCGCATCGAAAACCTGATTCACGAACTCCGCGGAAACTATACCATCATCATCGTGACCCATAACATGCAGCAGGCGGCGCGCGTCTCCGACCTGACCGCCTTCCTGTATGAAGGAGAGCTCGTAGAGTTCGACAGCACGAAAAAACTCTTCACGAATCCGTCCAGAAAGCAGACCGAAGACTATATAACGGGGAGGTTCGGATAATGGAGGAAAATAAGCGGATGAAACGGCACCTGCATCGCGAAATCGAAAAGATCAAGAAGAACCTGCTCGTCGAGAGCGCCAGGGTCGAGGAGATGCTTCAGAACGCCATGAAGTCGCTCAGGGAGCGGGACCACCGGCTGGCCGACCGGGTGGCGGCGAGCGATCTCGAGCTGGACCGGATCGAGATCGAAATCGAGGAGGAATGCCTCAAGGTTCTGGCCCTAAACCAGCCCGTCGCCATCGATCTCCGCTATATCATCGCAACGATCAAGATGAACAATGACCTGGAACGCATCGGCGATCTTGCTGTGAATATCGCAGAGTCCGCGCGATACCTGGCGTTGAAACCGCCGATCGAGATACCGGACGAGATTCCGCTGATGGCCCGGAAGGCGCGGCACATGGTCAAGAGAAGTCTCGATGCCCTCGTCGAGTCGGATGTGGCGATTGCGAACGAAGTATGCGAAGCCGATACTGAAGTGGATACGCTGCTTTCAGACCTTTATCCTCTGATCGGAGCGCAGATCAACAAAAGCCCGGCCGAAGCCGAGCTCTGGCTGCGCGTGGTGATCATCGGGCGGAGCATCGAGCGGATCGCCGACCATGCCACCAACATCGCCGAAGACGTAATCTATATGGTGGATGGCGAGATCAGCCGCCACCGCCGCTTTT
>CAYMWF010000078.1:18796-22003 GCA_964394085.1 uncultured Gemmatimonadota bacterium
CGCTTTTGACACAGCGCCCCAGCCGGTAAGGACCCGGCACTCCCGCCGCTTTCTGCATTGCACCGCAGCCGCTGCCGGCCCGGCACTGCAACCGCTTCCAGCCTACATCGCGTCGACGATGGAATTGAAGGTGTCGCTGGCCCGCATCACCCTGGTCGCCTTTTCGGCGTCTGTAAGGTAGTAACCGCCCAGATCGACGGGCGAGCCCTGCGCGGCCAGCAGCTCCTCCGCGATCCTGCCCTCGTTCTTCCCGAGTTCTTCAGCGACAGCGGTGAAACGGTTCTTCAACTCTGCATCCTCGTCCTGCGCGGCCAGCGCCCGGGCCCAGTAGAGGGCCAGGTAGAAGGTGCTTCCCCTGTTGTCGATCTCGTTCACCTTGCGGGACGGCAGCCGCCCGTTTTCCAGGTATTGCGCGATCGCCGCATCGAGGGTTTCCGCCAGGACGGCCGCTTTCTTATTCCCGGTCTGCTCCACTATCAGTTCGAGGGCCGGAACAAGCGCGCAGTATTCACCGAGAGAATCCCATCTCAGGTGACCTTCCTTGACAAGCTGCTGAACATGTTTGGGGGCGGAGCCGCCGGCTCCCGTTTCGAACAGGCCGCCGCCTTTCAGCAGCGGAACGACCGACAGCATCCTGGCGCTCGTGCCGAGCTCAAGAATCGGGAAGAGATCGGTAAGGTAGTCACGGAGAACATTGCCCGTGGCGGATATTGTGTCTTCGCCCTTTCTTATCCTCTTGACCGTGAAGCTCATCGCGTCCTGAGGTCTCATGACGTGGATGTCGAGACCGGAAGTATCGTGTTCGGGAAGGTACTGCTCGACCTTCTTTATGATCTCCGCGTCGTGCCCCCTGTTTTTGTCCAGCCAGAAAACGACCGGCGCACCAGTAGCCCTGGACCTCCTGACCGCGAGTTTGACCCAATCCCGTATCGCAATGTCCTTGGCCTGGCACATGCGGAAGATGTCGCCCTGTTCAACGGTCTGTTCCAGGAGGGTCTTTCCGGTATCATCCACCACCCGAATGGTTCCGGGCCCGGCCGCCTCGAAGGTCTTGTCGTGGGAGCCGTATTCTTCGGCCTTTTTCGCCATGAGACCGACGTTCGAGAGGTTGCCCATGGTGGCCGGATCGAACTGCCCGTTCTGCTTCGCGTCTTCGAGAATCTCTTTATACATGGTCGCGTAGGAGCGATCGGGGACCATGGCGATGCAGTCCTGGAGTTCGTCGTTCAAGTTCCACATCCTGCCTCCGTCACGGACCACGTTGGGCATGGATGCATCGATTATGATGTTGTTCGGGACGTGCAGGTTCGTGATGCCTTTTCTCGAGTCGACCATCGCGAGCGCCGGACGGGTTTCATAAACCGCTTCGATGTCGGCTTCGATCGCCGCCCTCTCATTTTCAGGAAGCTTTTCAAGTTTTTCGAGAACATCGGCCAGACCGTTGTTGACGTTGGCGCCGATCCGCTTCAGCGTTTCGGCGTGTTTGTCCAGGGCCTCTTTGTAGTAGACATAGACGCAGTGCCCGAACATGATCGGATCGGAAATCTTCATCATGGTCGCCTTGAGATGCAGGGAAAGCAGCACGCCGTCTTTCTGCGCCTCATCGATCTGCTTCGCAAAGAATGCCCGCAGGGCGGCCACGTTCATCACGCCGGTATCGACTACTTCTCCCTCCTGGAGAGGCAGCCCGTCCTTCAGCAGAACGATGTTTCCTTCGCCGTCCACGAATTCGATCCTGGCATTGCACGCCCTGTCCATGGTCATCGATTTTTCGCTCTCGTAGAAATCCTTCCCCTCCATGTGGGCCACGCGCGATTTCGAACCGGACTCCGGCCACGGTTTCATCATTTTATGCGGCTGCTTCTGGGCGAATCGTTTTACGGACACGGCGGGCCTGCGATCCGAGTTTCCTTCACGCAGAACCGGGTTGACCGCGGAACCGAGCACCACCGAGAACCGCGCCTGGAGCGCTCTCTCGGCATCGTCCGCAGGCTCCTCCGGATATTCGGGAATGTCGTATCCCTTATCCCTCAACTCCTTGATGGCGGCCTGCAATTGAGGTATCGACGCGCTGATGTTGGGCAGTTTGATGATATTGGCGCCCGGCGTCTGGGCCATCTCGCCCAGCAGCGTGAGATAATCCGGTATCTTCTGTTCTTCCGTGAGATTGTCGGGGAAGTTGGCGATGATCCTGCCTACAAGGGAGATGTCGGCGATGTCCACGTCCACGCCGGTACCCTTTGCGAAAGCCTTCAGGATCGGCAGAAACAATTTCGTCGCCAGCGCCGGCGCTTCGTCGGTATGAGTCCAGGTGATTTTTGCTGTTTCCATTTTTTCCCTCTTCATTTCACGGTTCACCCCTGTTCCGGGGCGTTTCTTCAGTGCGATAACCGGTTCGAATGATGTGAATCCGACTCCGGGTAAGACACTTCCATCTTTTTTCAAGAAGCCAGCAGCACCCGGATCTATCAAACAACCGGTCGAGTAGAATCCCCAAAAGTACGTGATTGATGCAAATGTGTCAATCAAAACAACCGGAACTCCAGCCAAAACAACCGTTCCTGCCTATGGATTCCGGACCTTCAAAAAATCCTCTGCGAAATCGAATGGGTGCTTTAATAATATTTTCCAGCTTCAACAACCATTACCCTCACGGATACAAAGAGAAACGACAATCGCTCGACTCCGACCGCTTCAACCCGACAACCCCGCCCAAGCCCAAACCGCCCAAGTCCAAACCGCCCAAGCCCATTCACGCCCAAGTCGGGGCATTCTTCTGATACCGGCCGCAACCTTACAACCGACCGCTTCCGCCTACCCAGGTTCCGCCCGGCTCTCGCCGCATATGCCGGTTCCGCCCCCGCTCGGCTCCGGCCGCTTCCATCGGCTCCGGCAGCTCCAGCCGACCCTCGGCGCTCATCGCACCAGTCTGCCGCCGTTATCCTGCTATCTCTTTCTCCCGCCACTTTTTAGCCGCTTTCTGCTTCGGCTGCTTCCAGCTCCGATTTTTCCCACGTGATAAAAATTCAGATAGGGATGAGCGCCCTCGACGCGGAGCCTCTCCTCGTGGATATGACGATGGCAGCGGCCGCAGACAAGCAGCATATTTGATGGGTCGTTGGAGCCAGCGTTTGTAAGTCTCAGCGCAACCAGAACTTTTTGTATTGAATTTGATGGGCTTCCTATTCTTGAAGTCCCTGCAGGTAA
>CAYMWF010000079.1:0-16400 GCA_964394085.1 uncultured Gemmatimonadota bacterium
GTCGCTTCTTTTCCACAACACAGGAGCGCAGGTACATGTTGATGAGATTCTGGTAGGGAATTCCGGTTTCTCCGGCAAGCTCCTTAAAGTACTCGATGATGTCAATTCCCATTCGGATGGTAATCTGTTTCTTCAGCTTTCGTGCATGGGGATTACGGCGACCCTTCAGCTTGGAGAAATCGTACTCTTTCTTCATAATCTTGCCCCGGAGTAATGCGACCGCTCCTTCCGTGTGGCTTTGCGTGCCGAAATTATCCGAATGACTTCCTGGGATTCCCTGTGGCAGTGGCACACAACAAGCACGCGTAGGCGGAAGCTCAGGCCAAGCAGAAGAAACCGATCTTCTTCATCAGAGTTATCCGGATCGTAGAATTCGATCGCATTCTCGTCGAAGAACACCGTCTGCGCCTCATCAAAAGACACGCCATGTTTCTTCTGATTGGTCTCGTCCTTCTTCGGGTCCCAGACGAATCGAAGGCTATTCATATTTACATTATACATACATTGTAGTGCATGTCAAGGTCAATCTTTAATTTAATTTTGCAGAACGCTACGCATTACCGGACGCTGAAGGCCGTACCCGGTGCGGATTTCAGCGGTTGTCAAAGCGACTGCAACGTCTGATATTGGAGAGGACGATTACGTTGCTCAAAATATTCATTGCATGTGGGTTTTTCAATATCGAGAAGAGGTAACTGCGAATGGATAAGTCTTTTAGACCTCGCAGTGTCCGAACCGCGATTCATTTTAGTAAACTACCGACGGCTGAGCCGGTGGCTTTAAGATCCCAGTGGAGCTTTCGCCCCCATAAGGGGCTCACCAACCAGTCAAACCCTTGTTTCCCGGCTTCCTTTTTCCTGATTTCCAGTGCCGGCCAAGTCGAGTTGAGTTAAGTTAAGCCCCGAGGGAACCTATCACTTATTCCACTACCTGAGGGAGCCGATCATTTATTCCTCAAGGTGGATGTCTCCCCGGTCATCCAGGTGTATCAATCGAGTCCACCCGGAAGACGTGTAAAATTGTCAATCCGATTGACAATTTTACACGAGCAAGCCTGCATCCCCCGCAGGACAGGATACGCTTCCTGCGCAGCGCTGTAAAAAGAGAACTACGCAGATCGACTCCGTGATTTGGAATCTCAAAGCCAACCGGGGCGTACACCTGCTTCTTTTCCAAGCATAGCTTAACTATACCACCGGCTCAGCCGGTGGATTTTGTTTTATTAAATCTGCCGATCGGGGATTTCGATAGTATACTTCAAGATGAGTCATGAAAACCCTTCTGATGAGTTGTACAATGTCGTAAAAAGTCAGTATTCTTCTCACCATTGCCGGCCTTTCACCTTGGGACGATTCACCCGAAGATGTATACATTTACACTGGAGATCCTGTCATTACATACTCAGACGTTCAGGGCGGCTGGGTCGGGGTAGGAAACATCGACATCGATCCTGCTTTCGTGAAGGAGGAATGGGGAGACTACCGTCTGCGCTGGGGCTCGCCCTGCATCGACGCCGGGCATCCCGATTCCTCCGCAGGATCTGGAATGCCTACGCCATGGAATGTCAGGTATGTAAAAGTTGCATAAGCCCGCAACACCAAGTATGATTAAATAGATAGGGAGAGCAAGACGCGTGAAATCATCGAATTTCGAGGCGATGCTTAAAAGATGCTCAAGAGGTGTCGTTTTTGTTCTTCCAATCCCTTACCGGTTATTGGAAGGATTCCCGAATACGCCAACTTCATGAATATGATGTGCAGGGCAGATCATTATGGGAATTGCCGCCAGAAAATACAGCACGTCGAGCTTTCCATACAATCGCAAAAAAACCAAGTCACCTCCGCCATTCCCGCGAAGGTTCCCTCCGCATTCCCTCGAAAACTCCCCCCGTTATTCCCGCGAAGGTTCCCCCCGTCATTTCCGCGAAGGCGCGAATCCAGAGTCGTTCGCAAGCCGGGCAAATGGGCGAGGAGAGCAATAAAATGGGACCGGAAAGGCATCCTGATCCGTCCCGACTCCCCACCATATTCGCAGAAATTGCGGATGACGACTTCCATCCGTTGATCGAGGAGGAACTCGACAAAGGCACCATCCCGATCGGCACCACCTGCTCATACATCCCGGAGTCTCTCCTGTCGGTAGACGGCCTGTGGCCGATACGGATTCGAGGCGGTGATACACGCGGGACGCCGATGGCGGACACCTACTTGTCCAACGTCCTGTGTTCGTATGTCAGAAGCGTCCTTGAACAAGTACTGGAAGGGCGAATGGAGCATCTGAGGGGCTGGGTGTTTGCGGCGTCGTGTGATCACACCCGGCGTTTGTATGACAATCTGGTGTATCTGTCGCCTCCGGAATTCGTGCATATGGTGGATGTACCGCATAAGCGGGATGCAGAAGCTGTGGCGTGGATGGCTCGGGAGCTGAAAGAGTTGGCCCGGAAACTGTCGGACGCCTTCGAGGTTGATACTGGAGACGTGGCACTGACGACGGCCATAAATCAATGTAACGAAGTCCTGGGGATGCTGGCAGAAATCGGCCGTACTCGCAAACATGTTCAACCGCCGATTTCGGGAACGGTTTTTCATCAAATGATGGTGGCGTCGATGACGCTGCCTAAAAAGGTTCTGTTGCCAGCTTTGAAAGAGGTTCTGGCGATTACGCATAAAACGCCTGACGAACACCGGCATCGAGCCAGGCTGCTGGTGATGGGGAGTCAGCTGGACGATTATCGGCTGATTCAATTGATTGAGTCGCTGGGAGGTCTGGTGGTTGCGGATCGGTTTTGTACGGGGTCGATCCCGGGGTTGAAGCGGGTTGAATTTGATGATGATCCGTGGGTGTCGCTGGCGTTTCATTCGTTGAATCGGATGTCGTGTCCCCGGATGATGGGTGATTTCGCCGGGCGACTTGAAGAGGTGGTGAGGACGGCGGAGGATTTCCGCGTCGATGGGGTCGTGCTGCAAATCATGAAATTTTGCGATCTGTGGGGGGTGGAGTCGAGCGCCATGACGCAGGCATTGCGGGAGCGTTCGATTCCGGTGTTGCGTCTGGAGCGTGAGGCGGCGTGGGCCGGAGAAGGGCAGATTCGGACGCGGGTGCAGGCGTTCTTGGAGAGCATCGCGAAATGAATGTGAGGTCGAATTACAGCGCGGTGATCGATTCTGTGGTGTCGACGAAGTATTGGGCATTGAATTGGGCCGGGATCGGTCGGTTTGGGCTTCGTCATTCGCCGTTCCCGATCTGGTCGCACATGCGTCAGTATCCGTGGTTGCGTGCGTTGCTGAAGGCGAATGAGCTTCATGGGCGGATGACGAAAACGCGAACAGGGGTGTATCGGGAGGCTAACGCGTTTTTGATTCATCATATTATTGAGAGCATCGTGAAGATGCTTGAGGGGTGGTTTCGATCGCCTGACCGGTCGGTGCTGCATGAGGATCTGGTGCCGCCGGAGTTATTCTATGGCATGGGATTGAATCCGTGGATGGTGGAATTTCTGGGGATTATGCTGCCGATGGTGCAGCCGGACCATGTGGAGCCGTATATTGATGTGGCGGAGGATGAGGGAATCCCGCCGGATGTGTGCAGTTTGCCTAAGAGCACGGTGGGCATGGTGCTGCAGGATCATATGCCGAAGTCGGCGGCGCTGGTGACGTCGAATATGCCGTGTGACGGGGGGATGAGTCAGTATACGTTGATCGAGCGGCATTTGAAGATACCGGCGTTCCGGCTGGATGTGCCGTTTCATTTTTACGGGGAGCGGGCGGTTGAGTATTTTGCCCGGCAATTGAGGAGACTGGTGGAGTTTCTGGAGACGCATACGCCGGCGAAGATGGATTGGGATCGGTTGCGGGAGGTGTGTGAGGAGCGGAATCTGGCGATGGCGTATGAGTATGATCTCTGGGATTTACTGCAGTATAAGCCGGCGCCGCTGGCGGCGGAGCCGGTCTATTTGTCGCATCTGATGTTCGGGATTGCGCAGCCGGGGACGACGCGGGCGACCCTGGTGTTCAAGAAAATGGCCGAGCTGGCGGAGAAGAATGCGTCCGCCGGGAAGGGTGCGTTGGATGACGAGAAGGTGCGGGTGGCATTGTGGAACCCGCCGACCTTGATATTTACAGACTTGTGGACGTGGGCCGAGCAGAAGTACGGGGCGGCGTTGATCATGGATATGCTGACGTATCACCGCCATCCGTTTATAGATACAAGCACCCCGGAGTCGATGTTGAGGGGGTTGGCGCAGACGATGATGCAGGGACCGATGGCGAGGCATACGCGGGGGCCGGCGGAAAATTTCTTTTCGGATTTGTTTCATTTGTATGAGCGGTTTGATTTGGACACGATCTGGATGGCGGGGCACATTGGCTGCAAGAACACGCAGGCGTTGAACGGGATGTTTCGAGAGCAGTGTCGCAAGCGGTCGATTCCGCTTCTGATCATTGATTATGATTTGTCGGATACGAGGGTGGTGTCGCCAGCGGGGATACGTAACCAGGTGGCTCAATTCATGGAAACGGTGATGTGATGGCAATCCAGGATCGTTTATTCGGGGGATGTGATGTCGGTTCGACCACCGGCAAGGCGGTGCTGTTGAACGGGGATGGTGAAGTGGCGGCATCGGCTTTGATCGAGAGCTGGGTGGATCCGGAGAAGACGGCGAGGGATGTTTTAGAGAAGGTGTGTGATTCGGTCGGGAATTCGGCGATAGATGAATTGGGGTATCTGGTGGGAACGGGGTATGGACGAAACGAGGTGCCGTTTGCGGATGAGAATATTTCGGAGATTATGTGCCACGGGGTTGGGGCGCATTATGTAGACAGTGAGATACGGACGATACTGGATATCGGGGGGCAGGATGTAAAGGCGATTGCGCTCAATGAAAACGGCACGGTGCAGGAGTTTGCGATGAACGACAAGTGTGCGGCGGGGACGGGTCGGTTTTTTGAGGCGATGGGCCGGGTGTTCAAGATGAGTCTGGAGGAGTTTTCGGCCCTTTCGGTGAAGGCCAAAAAGCCGATACCGGTGTCGTCGCAGTGCAGTGTCTTTGCGGAAACCGAGGTCATAAGCTTAATAGCGAAGAAAAAGCCGCCGGAGAGTATAGCGGCGGGGATACAGATGGCGGTGGCGAGGCGGGTGTATAGTCTGGCGAGAAGGGTCGGGGTAAGGCCCAAACTGACGGTAACGGGGGGCTGTGCCAAGAATGCGGGTTTGATAAAGGTCCTGGAAAAGGTTCTCAAGCAGAATATCCAACCAATGTCCATCGATCCTCAGTTGATAGGAGCACTGGGAGCAGCGGTATTGGCCCGAAGGCGGTTTGGTTCGCAGTAGGCATGGAATAAGGAACCGGCTCGTTTTTACAAAGCCTCATGAAAATGATAGTCATATCTCGTACGATTCACCTTGCATTGACGCAGGAATCAACGCTGATGTCTATACTGATATCGACGATGACGCCCGTCCTCTCCGGGTAGGCTACGACATGGGAGCGGACGAGGTCAGGGATGAAGGCCGCATCCTGGAAATCCACTGTGGGGACCGACCCACATGACCCTCGGACCAGGAGTCATAATCGAAGAAACATATGCGACCTCTCCTATACCATGGAACGCCCCCTTGGGCGGCCCCTACTCGCTGTGCCTTGATGCAGGGCTTTATCCAGGAACGATTTTCGAAGACTGCTTCGAATTTAACATCATTCCATGATCTGATCAGGGCGAAAAGCCAATTTGTTTCGTGTATACAAATTACCCTTGACAATCGAAACAAATACCTTGACATTAATTATCGATAACCTTGACAAGGAGTGACAGTGGTTGGTGTACGAAGCCGCGGGGAAGCGATACGACAGTTCATCATCGACAACGTATCCGCACACCCAACCTCTATCGTAGCCTTAACGGGACAAAAATTCGAAATTTCCCGGCAGGCTGTAAACAACCACATTCAACGACTCGTCTCACAAGGTGTATTGCTCGCCGAGGGCAACACGAGAAACAGAATCTACAAGCTCCACCCCGACACGGTGATTTCAAAAGGGTTTCCATTGAACGGGCTGGAGGAAGACACGGTTTGGCGGCAATTCGTTCTACCGGCTCTAGGAAGCCTTCCAGACAACGTCATGGACATTTGGAGCTACGGCTTCACTGAAATGTTGAACAATGCGATTGACCACTCACAAGGCCGGCACGCGCTGGTTTCTGTAGAAAAAAACCCAGCGTATACCCAAATCTCCGTTACCGACAATGGTGAAGGAATTTTCCGCAGAATTCAGCGATTGATGGGACTGAAAGATGAGAGGCATGCTGTTCTGGAACTCGCGAAGGGCAAGCTGACAACCGATCCGGCGAATCACACCGGGGAGGGCATTTTCTTTTCATCGCGAATGTTCGATGAATACGCCATTCTGTCTGGCGGAGTGTTCTTTTCCCATGAGTTCAGTAAACCTGAAGATTGGATCATGGAGCGCGAAAATCCGCGAAGCGGAACGACGGTTTTTATGCAACTTACAAATAATTCTTCGAGAACAGTGAAATCTCTGTTCGACAAGTACGCGTCGGAGAACGGATACGGTTTCGACAAAACGGTGGTCCCAGTCTCCCTGGCGAGGTACGGGAACGAGATGCTCGTTTCTCGATCTCAGGCCAAACGACTTCTCGCACGTGTTGATCGATTCAAGATAGTAATTTTCGATTTTTCCGGAATTGAGCAAATAGGGCAAGCATTTGCAGACGAAGTATTTCGAGTATTCAAGAGCAGGCATCCGGAGATGCAACTGTATTTCTCACAGGCGACTCCGGAGATTGAAGACATGATCATCCGCGCCCTGCGCGCCGATGAAACATAACCGATTTTCTTCTGTCCTGTTCCCAATTCTGCAGCGTCCGAACGTTTACACCTGCCATCAATGCAACTTCCCGCTGAGAAACGTTCAGGGTTTGCCTGAGCGATTTGATGTCCCAGGGTCTGGTCTGATAGATATATACCGAAGTCATTGTCGACAATTTTCCGGTATTCATATGGCCAATTGCAGGCGCGTTTATTATTTCCCGGCGGGTGCAACCGGCAAAGCAGCAAGGGCTTTTCGCAAAACCGTTGGAACACAACGTACCACTCAGCGGTTTCTTTTGTGAAATAACGAGCGCGTCACCCGGTGGACCGAGAGGGTCAATCAGCCGAAGTTGCAGGAGCATATTCAAAATTGTATATTAGTGTAAGGCGATTGAAACGGAGGTAAAAATAGAGAATCTTGCACTCAAATGATGGAAACAGGATTTGATTGCACATCCGAGTTCAATCTCAAGAATTAATGAGAACCTCAATATCATATTGTCTGGCTCTACTGGTGGTGGTCCCGATTTGCGCGGATACGATCCGCGTGCCCGAAGATTTCAGTACGATTCAGGCCGGCATCGACGCTTCCGTCGACGGTGATACCATCCTGGTAGCAAGCGGGACATATTCCGGCGAGGGCAACAGGGGGCTTGACTTCAAGGGTAAGACCATTTCCGTGATGTCGGAAGCAGGTTCGGAAAGCACGGTCATCGATTGCGAGAATCTTGATCGAGGTTTCTATTTCCACAAAAATGAAGATGAAACTTCTTGTTTGAATGGTTTCACAGTTCAGAACGGATTTTCCGACCTGGGTGGAGGGATCCATTGTGCCTCTTCCAGCCCGACCATAAGTGACTGCGTTATCATAACTAGTTATGCGGAAAACGGTGGCGGCATCAGGTGCCACTCCGCATCTCCGATTCTTATCGGATGCACCCTTCAAGATAATGAAGGGAGCAAGGGCGGCGGTATACACTGCACGGCCTCGAATCCCTCCCTGACAGGATGTTTGATAACCGGAAACAGCGCGGACAATGGCGGAGGTATTTCAGCAGTATACAATTCATCCCCATCGATATCCATTTCCCTGGTCACGGCAAACAACGCGAATATAGACGGGGGTGGTATTCTCTGCGAAAACTCTGATTTCACAATTGAAAATTGTCGGTTTACAGACAATCGGGCGAAGTATGGCGGAGCTATCTACGTAACCAATTCATCAAACCCGACGATTACACATTGTGTGATGTATATGAATCGGGCCACCAGACATGGCGGCGCGATATATTGCGATTATTATTCATACCCGGAAATAACGAACTCGATCCTTCGCGAGAATCATGTGAAGGAGATCTATATTACCGAGTATCCCGGTGATGTTCTCGTCAATTACTCAAATATTCAGGGCGGCTGGCCGGGGACTGGGAATATTGATGAATATCCGGGATTCGTTGACCCTGACAATTATGATTTCCATCTTTTCCCTGATTCACCATGCATCGACTCGGGAATCGATGCGGGTATATATTCAGACATCGACGGTGATACGAGACCCCTGATCCTGGGATTCGACATGGGAATCGACGAGGTTGTGCCGGAAGATCCTCGAGTCACCCTCCATCCGGATTCTTTCACGAGAACCAGTATAGAATGGGCGGAACTCCCTGATGATACATTACTGGTAATCAGCTGCGGCGACACCTTGCTCGAGTATGCAACATCATCCGGTCTCCCCTGGCTCGAACTGTCCGGCGATCTGGGAGGTGTGCTCGATCAAGGGGATACGGCATCGATATTCATTTCTTACTGCCTGTCCGAAGCTCCGCCAGGTTATCAATGTGATTCAATCCTGGTCGCGAGCAACGACCCCTGGCAGCCGACCCTTTATGTGCCGGTTGTAATTGAGGTCTACAGCGACAGTACGATCAGGGTTCCGGCAAACGCACCGACAATCCAGGCCGCAATCGACTATGTCCTCGAAAGCGCCACAGTTTTAGTGGCACCTGGTACATATACCGGCGAAGGCAACAGAGGTCTGGATTTCAACGGGAAAGTCATTAAGCTACTCTCCGAAGAGGGCCCCGAACAAACGGTAATCGATTGCGAAAGAGAATGCAGAGGCATTCGCTTCGACAACGGTGAGGGCCCGGAATGTTTCCTGGAAGGTTTTACAATCACAGGCGGCGATTACGACTGCACCGGAGGGGGTGTCTACTGTAAAAGCTCATCTCCAACGATTATAGACTGCATAATCACCTCGAACAGAGCATTTAGCGGTCGCTACGGGAGTGGAGGTGGCATCTATTGCTCGGATGACTGCACACCCTCCGTTATCGAATGCACCATATCGGATAATTTCGGAGGAAGTAGTGGCGGAGGGATATATGGTTCACCATTGATAATCGGATGTCTGATCGCTAACAACCGGGTGAGTCCGGTCGAATGCTCAGGCGGCACCGGCCGCGGCGGCGGTATCTACGGATCGCCCGAGATCTATGATTCGATCCTGTCCGGCAACGAGGCGACGAGTTACAATAACATGGGCAGGGGAGGGGCTGTCTACGGTTCGCCCAGAATGGTCAATTGTTTGATTATAAACAATGAGGCCATCAATTACGGTGGTGGAGTTTACAGCAACGATGATAATACTACAATCACGCATTGCACGATTTCAGGTAATTATCGAGGAGGTGTTTATTGTGAAGCCCCTACATCGATAACGAATTGTATCCTCTGGGGTAACCTGGATTTGGAAATATCAGGCCTCGCGGACATATCCTACTCAAACATCGAAGGTGGATGGAGCGGCCCCGGGAATATAGACCTGGATCCGGAGTTCGCGGCGGCGGATGATTACCATCTCACGCTCTTCTCACCATGCATCGATGCTGGTTCCGATGCCGGTATTCATAACGACTTCGACGGTGAACCGAGACCGCTGGGAATGGGATTCGATATGGGCTTCGATGAGATTCCGCCGACAGGGCCTGCGATCCATATCGACCCGACCAAAATCGGGAAATTCATTCTGACAGGTGTAGAAACCGAACCCGAAACTCTCACCATTTGGAATATCGGAACCGAAGATCTCGATTACTCCGTCTCGCCGGGATCGATGGAGGAGATAATTCTGGAAGGCGATCTCGAAGGCACTCTCGATGCGGGAACAGATGCTTCGATTCTCATCCGTTTCGAAACCGGGGGGCTTGAAACCGGTGTTTACGCAGATACAATAACAATCACAAGCAGCGATCCATCAAAGCCCTTGGTCCCGATTCCTGTAACACTCGAGATATACTTCCCGCGTGTTATTCGGATCCCGGGTGATTTTTCTACAATACAAGCTGCGATTGATGCTGCGCTGCATTTGGATACGGTTCTGGTGCAAAGCGGTATATACACTGGTGAAGGCAACAGGAATATCGATTTCCGTGGCAAAGCGATAACGGTGATGTCGGAAAACGGGTACGAAACCACGGCACTCGATTGTCAAGGCGCGGGCAGAGGATTCAACTTCAATAGCGGAGAGGATCAGCGAGCTGTCCTGACCGGTTTCACCGTCTGCAACGGTTCAGAGGGGTCAGGCGGTGCAGTGCTTTGTGAAGGCTCGTCCCCCGAGATTTCAGACTGTGCTTTCTATATGAACACGGCATCTTACAGGGGCGGCGCAATCGCCTGCTATGGCTATTCCAATCCTGATATAAAGAACGTGATCATGCGGGAAAACAGCGCGCCGAACGATTACGGGAGCGGCGGCGGGTTATATTGCTGCGAGAATTCGTCACCCTCGGTGAGCGGATGCAGAATGATTCTCAATGACGCGCGTCATGGCGGCGGGATTCACTGCCTGAATTCCTCACCTGAAATCACCGGATGCACTATCCTGAGAAACACCGCAATCGTTGGAAATGGCGACGGCGGGGGCATATACTGTGAATATGCTTCACCCATCATCAGTGAGACCACCATCTCAGAAAACATCGCGACTCAAGGTGGCGGCATTCGGTGTTATGCCTCCTCTCCGTTGATCGAAAACTGCATGATTACGCTGAATTACGCAGACAAGGGCGGCGGAATCAAATGCGGGGTCAAACCCGCCCGGATCTCAAGGTGCATCATTGCCGGAAATTCATCGGTTCGAGGGGGAGGTATATGTTTCATCAGGTGTTCCCCGTCCGTGGCGGAATGTACAATCTACGGAAATGATGCCCTCGAGGGTGGCGGTATTTATCTCTACGAATCTAATTCGGAAATCACGAATTGTATTCTCTGGAATGATACGACAGAAGAAATCTTCAGATACAAGAGTAATCCGGCTGTTACTTACTCCGACATCCAGGGCGGCTGGCCGGGTGAAGGAAACTTAAACACCGATCCGCTGTTCAGCGATCCTGATTCCGGTGACTATTCACTCCTGAAAGACTCCCCATGCATCGATTCAGGCGACCCCTCCTTCGATGTCCCGCTCGGCGGCGGCCGCCGAATCGACATGGGCGCTCTCGAATACTGGCACGGCTGGAACATCGACTCGAAACCCGACTTCTGGCAAATAGAGGAGGTTCCGATTGCTGAATAGTTGTGCACGTGCGTATAACACCTCAGATCCGGTTCCTGCCCATCGCCCCGCATCTTTGGATTGAACTTCCGTCAGACCTCGCCTTGCAACGACGCCCTCGCTTCTCCCCAACCTTCGGCTCCGCTCCAATTGTACTGGTACGGGGACTTACACCCCGCCAGTCACGCACCATGCCCGGCACCACGTCATGTTGATCAACGGCCGGCCGAAGGTCGGACCGGTGCATCGACTTGCTTCACACGAATCTATGATTCGTTATGCGAGCCGACGGTTGAAAGGGCAGTCATATATTTACCTTAACCGGGACAGGCTCTGCTAAACCTTCTGCCCAAATTGTATCTTTCCAGTTGTGGACTACCACATGCTCTGTTTGGCAAACAGGGCAAAAGGAAACAAGAGTATCATTCGGCGCTTTTAATACCCAAAGAAGACCCAAACAGGATTTCCTGTCCGGGCGTTTGGTGCATTCGGTGAGAGTCTCACGCCCCTCGTTCTTCTGAAGATCAGCTCCATATTCAATAACCCTGGCGACTTTAAGCACGTTGCGACGCAGCCTGGGATCGCCGTCTGGGATCTCTCCTTCGGGGGTTAGCCAATGCCAAGGATCAACTATAAGAGCCATTACTTGTTTCTCCTGTTCAGTATGACAGATCGACCGGCTGAAGTAGCACTGATAGCAGCTGTTAGAGAGCCCTTTTGGTGGATGCACCGGATTCCTTCTCCATCACTCTCGTGCCGAAACGGGTGTCGATATACTTGGCAGCGCTTTCAGGGGAAAGCTTCACTGTTCCCGGACCGCTCCGCACGAAGAAATCGCCTTCGGCGCTGGATTCCATCCCCTTCCACTTCAGGTATACAGGTTCCGGGCTTCGCTGGCAGCTCACCACGCAGACTGTCTTACCTTGTACGACCTGGCACTTCGGATCGATGCAGGTTCCGGCACGGTCACCCAGCCCGTTGCGTACAACCTGCGCGAGATGAAGCATGAACTTATCTTCGTTATCGAGCCGGTCTCGCTCGATTCCGACAATGGAGCCGTCGTCGGCGACACCGATCAGGAGGTCGCCTCCTTCCGTGTTCAAGAACGCGGCAATGGTCTTCAAAACTGCGTGCGTTACAATCTTGTCGTCTTTCAGGTTCTCTTTCATGCTCCAGCGTAGTGTAGACTTGAACTCCAGCGTCTTGGATTCGCCGCGCTTCAGCAGCTCCTCGGCATTGCGGTGGGCGCGCAGGTACTGATCGAAAAGGAAGTTCTTGACTGCCTCACCAAAGGCGCGATCGTCTGTGATGCGCTTGTAGAGTTCAAAGTTCGTGTCCACGATTTCCTGAATCACATGCTCGACTTTCTGGTCGAAGGTGAGTCGCACGTTCTCACGTGTGTTGACGCGGGCGGCGGCGTCGAGGGCGGCATCCCCGTCGAGTTTCTCCATCATCTGCCCCAGCGTAACACGGTGCTCCGGGCCGAGGTTAAGCCCGAAGCGCTCGTTGAGCGCGGCTATAATGCGCGAGAGAATTTCCATTTCCTCGGGCGCCTTGCCGTGGGGACTCTTTGTTCTCACGGGATCCAGAACGCCATGCTTACGATCGAGACCTATCCGACCGCTGCCGGTCTGCTGGATACGGTAGGATTCCATGTCGATGTTCTGCTGCACCTCGCGCGGCAACTCGTCCCCGCTGTCGGGCAGGCGCCGTCGCAGGTAACGTGCGAAGATGTAGAGCTTCTCGAGATCTGCATCGGTGAAAGGCATCACCTGGGCCAGGAATGCGTAGAGCCTTACATAATCGGTGAGCTGACCGCGGAACTCTACCCTTTCTTCTTTCAACATCGCGAGATAACGGCCTTCCAGGGGCTTCAACTCCGCGTAAAGTCGATCTTGTGTCGCCTTTGGATCGAAGTAGACCTTGGCAAAAGCCTCAACTTCCTCCTGGGTGTACACGGGGAATGCAGCAAGCCGGGTCTCCATTTCGTAAAGAAGGTTCGGATCGGTGGCCTCCGAGAGGAGCGTCGTCTCATAGTAGGGCTCGAAGGCTGCCTGGATTACCTCGGCCTCATTCGCGAAGTCGAGTACCATCGTGCCTTTCTTCTCCGGATGGATTCGATTGAGCCGCGAAAGAGTCTGCACGGCGTTCACTCCGCCGAGTTTTTTATCAACGTACATGGTGTGCAGCAGCGGCTGGTCGAAACCGGTCTGAAACTTGTTCGCAACGATGAGGAATCGATATTCCGGGAGATCGAACGTCTTTGCGGTCTGCGCCTCGGGGATGCCGTTCATGTTGGCCTCGGTGTAGTCTTTTCCGCCGTCCTTCACCGTACCGGAGAACGCCACCAACGCCTTGAATGGGTAGCCATGCTTCTCGAGGTAGCTATTCAATGCTCGCTTGTAGCGCACTGCGTGCAAGCGTGAGCGTGTAACGATCATCGCCTTGGCTTTGCCCCCGATTTCGGTCTGTACCTGTGACGTAAAATGTTCGATGCAGATCTTTATCTTCTTTTTAATCGCGTGGGGATGCAGCTCGACGAATGACTTCAGCAGGTATTCAGCCTTCTTCTTATCGTAGCGAGGGTCGTTCTCTATCTTCTTGAACAGACGCCAGTATGCTTCGTAGGTCGTGTAGTTCCGGAGGACATCCAGAATGAAGCCCTCTTCGATCGCCTGGCGCATGCTATAGAGGTGGAAAGGGGCGAACTTCCCGTCGGAACGCCTGGCACCGAAGAGCTCGAGCGTCTTGGGCTTCGGCGTTGCCGTGAACGCGAAGAGAGAGAGGTTGGGTGCGTGGCCGCGCTTCGCCGCTTCAGCGAGCGCGAGGTTGTCCAGCTCGTCCTCACCCGGTTCGGCCGCACCGTCCTCCTGTTCAGCGTCCTCCAGGTTCTTCACTGCAAGGGATGCCTTGAGCGACTTGGTACTCTCCCCCGATTGCGAGGAGTGCGCCTCGTCGACGATGACTGCGAAACGCCTGCCCGGCAGCTCACCGATCTGGTCGACGATCACCGGAAACTTCTGGAGTGTAGTGACGATGATCGTCTTGCCCGACTCGAGCGCTTCCTTGAGCTGGCGAGAAGTGGTGTCGATGTTTTCGACTACACCGAGTGTCTGTTCGAACTGGCGCATAGTAGTCTGAAGCTGACGATCGAGTACCCGGCGGTCGGTGATGACCACGATCGAGTCGAAGACGCGCCGGTCGCCGGAGTCGTGGAGGGTAGAAAGCTGGTGAGCGAGCCAGGCGATGGTGAAGCTCTTGCCGCTTCCGGCCGAATGTTGGATGAGATATCGCTGCCCGGGGCCGCGGCTGCGCGCGTCTCCAACAAGCTTGCGCACACAGTCGAGCTGCTGGTATCGAGGGAATATGAGGAAGCGCCTGCCGGTCTTCCGCCCCTTATCGTCCTCCTCCTCTACCTCGTGGATGAACTGACGTACGAGGTTGAGCACGTTGTCGCGCGCCCAGGTCTCCTCCCAGAGATAGGCGGTGGCGTAACCTCTCTGCGTGGGCGGCACGGGTGGGTTGCCGGCCCCGCCGAACTTGCCCATGTTGAAGGGAAGGAAGCGCGTCTTCGCACCCTGGAGGTGCGTCGTCACGTACACCAGGTCCGGATCCACCGCGAAGTGGGCAAGGCAGCGCCCGTAGACCAGGAACGGCTCGCGCGGGTCGCGATCGGTCTTGTACTGACGAATCGCATCCTCGACATCCTGCCCGGTTAGCGGATTCTTGAGCTCTACGGTGAAGACGGGCAAGCCGTTCAGGAAGAGCACCAGGTCAAGACTCTTCTCATTCTTCACGCTGTAGCGAAGCTGACGAACCACGGCGAAAAGGTTCGCCTGGTGGAGTCGTCTTATCTCCTCGTTGAGCCCGCTGGCCGGCCTGAAAAATGCGAGCCGGAACTTGCATCCGGAATCCTTGATGCCGTTCCTCAGTACATCCAGCGTGCCGCGCCGTTCGATCTCGGAAGCGAGGCGCTTGAGGAACTGCTCCTTCACCACCTTCCCATAGTGCCGCCCGAGCTTCTTCCATACCTTGGGCTGCGTAGCGAGGACAAAGTCCACGACGTCTCGCGTCAGAAGGCAGAGCGCCCGGTCATAGTCCGCAGGATCGCGCCTCAGGTAGCCGCCGGGCAGGTTCTCACCATAGGACGGCGCCGTCTCCCGAACCGCCATCGCATTACCGGCATGGGCGTCCGGACCGTACCGGAGCAGCGCCCTCTCGATCGCCTCCTCGAAAGCACGCTCAGAAATCTCGGGACTCATGGCACCTCCTCCCGCACATCGATCTTGCCAGTCACCGCAGCAGAGATGAGAGCCGTGCGATACTCCTTCAGGCGCTCGAGAGCCTTCAGAACCTTGCTTACGAGGGCATCGATCCTCGCTGCCTCCCGATCGAGGAGGGTGACGATTTCGTGTTGTTCTGTTCTTGACGGGAACGGCATACGGTAGTGGCGCAGCTGGACCGCCGTCAGATGGTCAATTGTGTTTGGATTCCCGCCAGCTGTGAAGACGCCAAGTTTTGCCAGAGCATACATTAAGTAGTAAAATAAACGAGGTGTATCCAATTCTGATCGTGGCCTGAGTCGATGAATCGCCTTTTGATAGAAGCACTCCTTCAGTTGACCCTCCCATATTGCGGTTCTGCCTATCTCTCCACCTTCGCATACTAACAGATCGCCTACTTGCAGTAGGTACCTGTCACGCTCCCAAAGTGCGAAATCCATCTCCGGAAGTCCGTCGACATTTACCGCATCCCACTGAACATCTATGTTTCTCAGGTATCTACCAGGAAACTCTCCTGTCACTCGCTTCGAGTCGAGCATTTTACCAAGAGCCACCTCATACCTAGTGTATACTGGCGCCACCTGCCAATGAGCCGGAATCTCCCCCAGCCACTCAACGCCTGAGTCCTTCATCGGGACGGTCGGATCGAGGCCCTTGGTGACGGCTCGGGTGATGAGGGCGGTGCGCTTCTCCTGGAGCAGCTCGATCAGCCGCTCCTTCTTCGCCACCAG
>CAYMWF010000079.1:16500-21614 GCA_964394085.1 uncultured Gemmatimonadota bacterium
CCAAGGTCCTCCGTCCGTCCAGTTTCCTGCTATTGCGATGCCGGCACCGAGATCTGCCCAGATGGGATGGAGAAAGGCGATAAGCCGGTTGCCTACCTGGATGAAATCAAAGGGAGTTTCAATGAGTTCGTTACGATTTAAATAAGCACGCCACTGCACCGCGCGGTTTTCATTTGCGTAGAAAGAGGCTGTAAGCGCCGCGGGAAGTCCGGCCTCCACTGGCGTCTTCCTGCGTCCGAAGGTTGCCTTGATTGCCTGTACGAGAGTGCTCCTCTCGAACGCGAAGGCTCCCGCCATCGCGTAGAGGTCATAAAAGTCCTTGTACCGGCTGTTCCGTTCACCGAGCCAAACCATGGCCTGCAGTTTCTCAGCAACCACGGATTCGGGAGGATAGGTCAGAATACGCGGAGGGGGATCACCAAGGATTGTTCTATATTCTCTTTCTTCCGGTCCCGGAACGATCGCGTTGCCGAACCCAACGTCCACCCGGACCGGGATGCTCGAGTTCCCGAGCTGCGCTATAAGCATGATGCGAAGACCGTCATACTCGAAGCCGTCCCGGATCGGCGTGGCGGTGATCGCCTCCGTGTCGAAGACAAGCTGGCCCACCTCGTCCGGGGTCGTGCAAATCTCGCGGAACGCCTCGATCACGACCTCCGGATTCGAGCTCCCGAACCCGGTGAAATCGATGTCGCGCGTCGGTCGGTAAGCTGTGCCCCAGATCGCGAACAGGGTTGCTCCCTTCAACACAAATCTTTCCCGGTGAGGCGACCGACCAAGCCGGTATAGGAATCGCTCGACCGCGTAACGCTGGAGCCCTTGCGACACGTCTTCGCCTCGTGCGCGAAACTCGTTCCGCAGTCGCCGCCGGATCGACTCCGCCCCGCCATTGTGCTCCCGCCCGTTCATACCGACAGCGCCTCCAAGTACGGTGTTATTACCGTGCGGATACGACACACTTCGGCGGCCCGGTCGATTTCGCTGACCTGGACCTTCCGTGAGTGCACAGCGTCGCGGAGCGCTTCCAGGCCGACGTCCAGGCCGATCTTCTTGCGGTAGCGGAAGCAGTCGACAACCGTGCGGGCCGGGTTTGTGATCTTGACCCGCACTCCCTGTATCGACTGCGCGGTCACACCATAGGTAAGCATCTGGCCAGAGAACCGGACGATACGGACAGGCACCGGTGGTCGCCTTGGCTTACGTGCTTTTCGATCGATCGCCAGCCACACTCTGCGCGGCGACTGGGTGCCGATTTCATGGACGCGAAGGGCGGAAAGCAAACAGACGATGGCATGGGGAACGGCGGAGGATATCATGGCGATCGTTTCCATTTCATCCACATCAACTTCGACCAGGCGGTACAACCCGGGGCCTACCTTTTCCACCTGACCATCAGCCACCATCCGCTGTATCCGGTAATACGTGACACCGAAGGGCAGGACATCCTTCGGTCGAAAAAACGCACCGATCCCAAAACCTTGAAGATCACGGATGGTCGGATTCGATCCCATTCTTATATTTTACATATGTCGGCATATAATGTCAAGTGCCAACCTGCGAAAATAACAAATGTCGGCCATTACGGCTATTTGCCGACATCTATTTATATTCGCGCCCAGTCAACTCCCCCAGCATTCGCACGATATCCTTCTCGATGGAACGGATATCGGCCTCGATCTCCTCCAGCGGGCGCGGCGGTGTGTAGCGGTAAAAGTAGCGGTTGAAATTGATCTCGTATCCGATGAGGCCGATAAGGCCGTCTCTCGGGTCGCGTTTCTTCATGTCGATCCAGGCGTCAGGAACGTGCGGCCGAACCTCGCGGTCGAAGAAGGTCTGAACGCTCGCGGGGACGCCGGCGGCGTCCGCAGGATCAGCGCCCTCGGGGAGCGGTATGCTTTCAGTATCGCGCAACCCGGGATCAGGCTCTGGATTGCCATCCTTGTCGCGGCAGATCACGGCAGTCTCATCACGCTCGGAAAGCGCCGAAAAGATCGCCTTAAGAAGCGGTGACGATAGTTTGTGGTTGGACTTGCGAGCCGCCATACCGAGGACCTGTTCGAATTCTGTACGATCCTTGTAGAGCGTATCAGGCAAATTGTGTAGAAGATTGCGGATTGCCTCCTGCAGCTTCCGACCCTCGATGCACTCCTTCTCCCCTGCCTCCCCTTTCTTCTTCGATTTGGAAAGCTTCTGAAATCCCTTCTCCTCGTCGAGGTGCGCTATCCGCTCTGGCATCGCCCGGAAATTGAGGCGCAGCGGTCGCTCGACTGTAATCTTGCGGAAGCCGAAGTGGGTGGTCGGGAAGATGCGGCTGACGACCACCTCCTCTTCCTTTCCGTCCTTGGCGATCGTGCGGATATCGCCATCCTTGAAGTCTTCTAGGATCTTGACGATTTCCTGCGCGCGCTCCGGTGGGATCTCCCGGCGTTTGTCACCTAGACTCTTACGCATCGGCACCCAGAAGGCGCTCGCGTCAATGAGCTGCACCTTGCCTGAGCGTGCGCTCTCCTTGCGATTGGTCACGATCCACACGTAAGTGGCGATCCCCGTATTGTAGAAGAGCTGCTCGGGCAGCGCGATCAGCGCCTCCAGGAGATCGTTCTCCAGGATGAACCTCCGGATCTCGCTCTCGCCGCTGCCGGCGTCACCGGTAAATAGCGGTGAGCCGTTCATGATGATGGCGGTGCGAGAGCCGCCTTCCACCGGATCCTTCGCATGCGCGAGCATGTGCAGCAGGAAAAGAAGTTGCCCATCGCTGATTCGTGGTAGACCCGGTGCGAATCGACCCGAGGCACCGCGGTCATGTTCGGTGCGCACGGCAGCCTGATCACGCTTCCAGTCCTTCCCGTATGGAGGATTCGCGATCATGTAGTCGAAACCCCGGCCTGCATGGTGGTCGATCGACAGAACGCTTCCATAAGCGATGTTGTCGGCATCACGTCCCGTCGGATCCTTCATGAATAGGTCCGACTTCGATACGGCCCAGGTCTCAGGGTTCACCTCTTGCCCGAAGAGGTGGATCTCAGCGTTCTCGTTGATCGGAGGCCGAATGATCTCGCCGTTCCTCCGCCAACCGGACGTGATATGTTCTTTGGTGATCATGAGCATGCCGCCCGACCCGCAGCATGGATCGTACACAGTATTGACGACACCTCTGCGCTGGATGCGGTCCTGGTCGCCGGCCAGCATCAGATCCACCATAAGGTGCACGACGTCCCGAGGTGTGAAGTGTTCGCCGGGGTTTTCGTTCAATGCTTCGTTGAATTTTCGAATCAGCTCCTCGAAGATTGTGCCCATCGTGGAGTTGTCAATCTTGTCGGGATGAAGATCGACATTCTTAAAACGCTCGAGCACCTGGAAGAGGAGCCCCGCCTCGTCGAGCTTGCTGATAGTGTTGTCGAGGTCGAACTTTTCCAGCACATCGCGCATATTTTTACTGAAGCCAGCAATGTAGTTGCGCAGGTTGTCGGCCAGGTGTGGAGCATCGGCAAGAAGCTTTTCGAAATCGTAACGCGAGGTGTTGTAGAAGGCGAAGCCCGACGTCCGCCTGAGCTGAGCGTCCAGATCTTCCAGCCCTTTACCTTTCAACTGCGCCTGGCGCCCGAGGACGGCCTCTTTTGTTTCACCCAGCACGCAGTCGAGACGACGCAGCACCGTAAGCGGGAGGATGACATCCTGATACTTACCGCGCTTGAAGGTGTCGCGGATGAGGTCCGCAACACCCCAAAGGAAGCTTACAATTTCGCTGTGATTCACTTATTCACCCTCCGGGCCATTATTGCTCCTCGCATTAGCTATTGACGCCGTTTAATGTGTAAATCAAAGAAAATAATCACGGAGTTATTATTTCGCCGGTGCATTTTTGATAAATGACTCCCTTATTACTCACATGGGCCAATACAATTTCTTAAGCGGGATTAGTGCCTTGCCGTCAGAATCAAAGCTGTCATAATTCTGGGTAATAAGTTCCACCAAATGATCAGAATCGATTAGTGTTACGGGGATATTTGATCGATCTGCCTCATATTTTGCATCTTTGGTAAAACCGGCAGTTGATACATATACACCTTTGTCTCCGGATCTGATACCGCCAATAAAGCTCCTGATCTCTTGCGACCCAATGCTTCCCTGGCGATGCTTAACCTCAGCCAATATTCGAGGATCTTCCAAGCCAAGGCCATCAGGAGAAGCGATGATGTCTTTTCCTCGATCGCTTCCTTTGGGACTCACCCTTGTTTTGTAACCCATGGCACGCAATAGGGCTGCAACCAACTCCTGCATTTCCTCCCAATCTAATCGGAGGATGACATCCTTAATAAACTCATGGGATTTCTCTATGAAATCGTTCCGAATATTATCCAGATCAGAGTCACTTTCGGATTTTGAAGAATCAACTTCTTTATCTGAGCCAGTTAAAACCGATAATATTTCTTGGCGTGCGTCATGTGCGACTTCAAATATTGTAGCAATTGAACCCAGTGAGTTTTTTGTGCTTACTGAAAGGTCGTCACGATTGACCTTTCCTTCCCAGGTTACTTCTCGTTGGTTAAAGTACTCAATGGATATGTCAGAGTAGAAATATTCCGATGAGATTTTCCCTATCCAATAGATTCTTTCACTTGGATTATAAGTAATGGTATAATCACCAACCTTAAACTCCTTAAGAAATCTAAATATCTGGCCAGTATTCATGTTGACCGTGCCGGTCTTGTATTCAGGATATGTCTCTCTTATTCGTTCTTTTAATACTGCCGCATCGCCAATCTGGTTCAGATTGCCCAGAGCTTTCCAGCCGATGGCTATCAAACCATTATCCACGAAGTCATTAATAAGAAACCCTCTTTCACCTGCTCTTACCATCCACATGCGTTTTTCATCACTCATTGATGGATTCCTTCTTTTTACCATTTGACGATTCTCATAAGCGGCATTGCTAGAACGCTGCGGAAGCAATGTCCGCCTTAATGAGATGGTTGGGATTTCCAGCCTTCGCTTCGCAATTCCAATCGGGAGTCGCCTATGCCCTTCTATGGACTGTTTCGCACCCAGTTCATGATCAACGTGGGTATCAGGCCAATATGGCCCGATGAATGGCCCGTTTAATGTTAAAGCAT
>CAYMWF010000080.1:0-21581 GCA_964394085.1 uncultured Gemmatimonadota bacterium
CGCGTGACCTGACGTCTCTCCCGACCCCGGATGACTCCGCTATGTCCTCCGGGCGGAAATGCGCTCCCTCGTCATCCTCACGACTGAGCAACAAGAATGGGAATATGACTGCTCGGTATCAATTGAATGGGAGTTACGTACGTAGTTGTTGGGTAGGATGACGATTTAAAAAACTGGTAGCTGACCAGAAAAAACTTAACATCGGTGGAAATGGTCTGAATCAGTACTAGTCGATATTCAAGCTATTCAGTATTTTCAGACCCGAGTTGTATTCAGCCCTGCAATCAATCAAGCCAATTGAGCCAACCCCGATTCCCCGGTCCGCCATACGCACCCATGTCGGAGCGGGCTTCGTTCGGGTACCAGTCGGGCCAGCGAGGTATCCGGTCGTAAAGAGCGTCTTCAATTGAAGGATCTCCCGCATCGATGCAAGGCGACAACGGCCTGAGAAGGCAATCGAAACCAATGGCGTAGATAAATCGCGGCTTCTCCTGGATATTTCCTTCTCCGGGCCACCCTCCCTGCACATCGGAGTAATCGACGACGGGAGGATTGCCGCTGTATTCGATTTCAGCAGGTGCATCACCCCAGAGAATGCAATTTCTGATGTACATTGGGGATCCGCTACTGCGAATCCCGCCTCCGCCTCCCTGGTAACCCGTGGCGCTGTTCTGAAAGAAAGTGCAGTTCGTAACAGTTGCGAAAGATCCGGCGTAGCAGATTCCACCCCCTTTTTTATACATGCTCGAGTTCCATAATATCAGGCAGTTCTCTAGCTCGAGTAGTGATGCAGAGCAATAAATGCCCCCACCGTACGCTGAGGCGACATTCTCTGATACCAGGCAATTATACGCCTTAAAAGAAGATTCTTTGCAATAGATGCCGCCGCCGTAACCATTCCGCTCCCATTCGGACTGGTTCCCAGAAACAGAACAATCAGTTACCGTTATTCTGGAATTATAGCAGTATATTCCTGCGCCGCTGCCGTAATGATACCAGCTGATCGCAGTGTTATCCGAAATCACGCAGTCCGTCACGGAGGAGGTCGAGGTTTTGAAATACAGACCGGCGCCGTAACCGACGGGATAGAAGTAAGAAGTCCTGTTGTCGGAGATCACGCAGTTCGCGATTGACGGCGATGACTTTTCACAATATATGCCGCCCCCCTTCTCTTCAACTCCTCCGGTTATTGTGAACCCGGTCAGCTTCGAATCTGCTGTTTCCCCACTGTCGAAACAGAATCCCCTCCCACCGCTTCCGCAATCGATGACGGTCACATCAGGACCGTTTTCAGACATCACGGTGATGGCCTTGCCTGCGTAGTCGAGATCCCTGTTTTCGGATCCTGCATAAATTCCCGGCGCTACGAGCACAGTATCGCCGTCAGCGACAGCATCGATACCCGCCTGGATGGTAGGCTGTTCTGATGGCACGCGGATAGTTGCGGCGAACGTCGTTGACATGAGAAGAGCCAGTGAAAGGCTGGCTACAGCAAGTTTGCAAGAGTGATTTCGCTGCATGACGGCACTCCTTTTTAGTATTCCTTGGTTTTCAGTAACCATAGCACAGCTTCGATTGAACGACCACCTCGATCCCGATTTCTGAACTCAGACCTTAGCTAAGGCTCCCGGGAACCTTGGATCACGATTCTCAACCCGATGGCTATATCGGAATCGCGCCAGCTTAATCGCCCGGAATTGTAACCATTTTGTAACCTTAGGAAACAAACGTATCCAAACGTAAACAAACGCAGGTAATTTCCGCATCTTGTTGATGTAAAATGTATAGAACTCCCATATTCACTACCGGATGCCGGGAGCTTGAGGAGGGAGCGCCTTCCCCGCCTTCGTCACCGGGAAGACGGGGGCTTCTTCAGGAGTCCGGTCGTCAGCCTGGTCCGGAAACGGCCGGCAAGGTGCTTTTACGCGGCGAAATCGTCTCGAAGCGGAATGGCCTGTCAGTTACCCGTCCCGATTCGTCGAAAGATATCCCTTCCATCTCGAGCAGGGCCCGCTTCATTTCGAGCCCTCCCTGGTAGTCGCCGGGCCGGCGGTCGGAACGGATGGCGCGGTGACACGGCACGATCAGGGGAAAGGGGTTTTTCGCCAGAGCATTTCCCACGGCCCTCGCTCCGCCGGGTTTCCCGAGGTGTTCCGCGATAAGTTTATATGTGCTCACCCTTCCCCTGGGAACCCCGTGTTCAGCCCGAAGAACACGCTGTTGAAAAAGGCTGCACGAATCGAGAGCCGCACCTTCGAGAGAAAAACCGACATCCTTCCCCTCGAGCAGAGCCTCGATGCCGGCGGCGACCCGGTCGATTCCGGGACAGGATGCGGCGAACGACTCCGGATAGAGAACCGATGCCTGTTCTTCTGCGGACAGACCCGGTTTCGAGAGCGTAACCCGCAGGATCACCGGAGCGGTTTCCGATCCGGACCAGATAAGCCCCACCGATCCGAAAGGAGTCGGCGTTATTATTTTCCTGCAGACGGGCGTCGACTTCATTTTTTCCCTCTTGTCAGCGGGTCACGATCACAATGAAGTAGTAGGCGACCGGGACCGCGAAGAAAAGGGAGTCGAACCGGTCGAGGAGGCCGCCGTGACCCGGGATGAGGGATGAGCTGTCTTTAAGGGAAGAATCCCTCTTGAGGAGCGACTCGGCGAGATCTCCGAAGATTCCCGCCGTCGCCACGAGAATGGCGAGGATAAGAGCCTGGACGGTGGTCAGAAACGGGGCGAACCAGTACCTGGCCAGGACCGCCGAGAGGGCCGCGGTTATTATCCCGCCGACGGCTCCTTCGAGCGACTTTCCCGGACTGACCCTCGGAGCGAGTTTTATACGACCGAATTTCCTTCCGGAGAAATAGGCGCCGGTATCGGCCACCCAGGTGATGAGGAAAGGAAGGTACAGGTAGGCCGCCCCCTCCTCGCGGGGCGCTCCCGAGATGCGGGGAAGCTCTCTGAGGAGGACGATGAACCCCGTTGTCGCGCACGTATAGATGACGCCGGTGAAGGTAACCGTCACGTTCGACAGATGGACGCCGGTGGAGCCTGAGCGAAGCACCTCGAAGCCGAGGATGGTAAGAAAACCCGCAACGAGAATGAATACCACCAGCGACGGTATGCGGCTTACGGTTTCGAGATAGAACGATATTATGACAAGGCCGCCGAGCACGTACCCGACCTGCCGGTTCCCGATAAAACCCTTCACCGCGGCAAGCTCGTAGAATTCACGGAGTGAAAGCAGGCCGACTCCGAGGGTGAACAGGAGGAGAGGAACTCCTCCGAAGTAGATGAGGAAGATTATCAGGGGAACGAAGATTACTCCGATGATCACCCTGTGAGAAAGCTTCTCACCCATCGATTCACGAACCGGCCTGCTCCTTTCAAGGAGACTCCGCACCATCGCTTTTTTCCTTTATATCCATAAGCCGATCCGCCTCGACCGGCAAACCGTTACTGTTTATCTTCGAGAAGGCCGGCCATGGCGAGGAGGGCGGCCTGATAGCTCCGCCAGCCGAGCCCCGAGATGAACCCGTCGCACGCCGGCGCCGTCACCGAATTCCGCCGCCAGTCCTCCCGCGAGAAAATCTGCGTCATGTGCACTTCGATTACGGGGATGACGCAGGCGGCGAGAGCATCTCGAACCCCGTAATGGAAATGGGTCAGCGCGCCCGGATTTATCACGAGACCGTCGAAAGAGCGCGAAGCTTCATTTATCCAGCCGGTAAGCTCCCCCTCCCAGTCGCTCTGCCGGAAATCCACCTCATAGGCATCAGCGGGAAGAACCGAGCTCAGCCTGGCGATCAGATCCCCCCTCGATTCTTCACCGTAAACGTCGGGTTCTCTTGAGCCGAGTAAACCGAGGTTAGGACCATCCACCACCATTATTCGTTTCATTACCGCCTACTCCCTGAGCGAATCGAACACCTCTTCGACGAGCTTGCGGGAAACATTCCGCACAACATGAACTTTGTTTATCCGGGCCGGCAGCACCCAGACCGGTTTCCTGCCGATCGCCTTTTTGTCTGACTTGCAGAAGTCGTACAGCTCTTTACCCGGCGGCCCCGAGTGGGTCATCGGCAGATCGTATCTCGCCAGCAGGTTTTTGATGAGATCCGATATCTGCTCCTTCGCCACGCCGGTCCGTTCGGCGATGAGGGCCGCCGCGAGCATCCCGACAGCCACCGCGTCTCCATGGGATATCTTTTCGGGCATGGCCGCCTCCAATGCGTGGGCCGTGGTATGTCCCAGGTTCAAAATTCTCCGGCGGTCATCTTCCAGGGGATCAAGGTTCACCATCTGGACTTTCACCCTGACGGCTTCGGTGATGATTTCGGTGAGGAGCGGCTTGTTGCGACGCAATGCCCTCAGTCTGGGCGGCTGCTGTAAAAGAACCAGGAGATGCGCCGAACCGAGGATGCCCGCCTTGATGATTTCCGCCATTCCCTGTGAAAAGGCGGCATCGGGGAGCGACTCGAGAAGTCCGGGATCTATCCAGACTCTTTCGGGGAAATAGAAAGTTCCCACCAGATTTTTTCGGTCCTCGGCATTGATCCCCGTTTTTCCGCCGATTGCGGAATCGACCTGGCTGAGAAGGGTCGTCGGAATGACGCTCCACCGGACACCCCGCATATAGGTGCTGGCAACGAAACCGGTGAAATCGATTATGGAGCCCCCGCCCATAGCCAGCATGTTCGAATCCCTGTCGGCTCCGAACCTGTGAAGATTCGAACCGAGTTTCTGAACCATACGCCAACCCTTGATCTTTTCTCCCCCCCGGGCTTTTACGATGAACCAGGCGTGATCGGAGTGATCGAGAAGTTTCGAAAAGCTCGAACCCCAGGAAGCCCATGCCGTTTTATCGGCAATCAAAATTCCGGATGAACCGGGAGAAAATGCAGAAGGTCCGTACTGTTCGTCCAGCAGCAGACCGCGGCCGATCCGGATATCGGTGATATGTTCCTGTTCGACCGACTTCTGTAAAAATTTGATCTTCCCCTCGGGGGGGCGATGTACGTGCGAGCGGTTGAACAGGGCAAGAATATCATCGGCTATCTCTTCAGGGGTTTTCCCATCCGTAATGACCTGGTGGCGGAAAGAGTCGTAGGTGCCCTCCCGCCTGGCTAACAACTGCTCGAGTGAGGCATCCGCCAGGAGAAGCGGTCTCGACTCTCCTCCGGAGATCCTCTGGCGGACCGTTTTCACATCGGCCCTCAGGCAACATACGAACCCGTGCTGCTCCGCCCACCTTCTCGCCGCGGCGGAAAGAAGAGCCCCGCCTCCGGTTGCGATTACTGCTTCATCCTCTTCGCCGGTTTCGTGGAGGGCTTCATACTCGATTTCCCTGAAATATGGCTCTCCGAGGCTCCGGAACAGAGTGCCGACCGAAAGTCCGCTCTTTTTTTCGATCCTGTTATCCAGGTCGATGAAATGCCACCCGAGCTTCCGGGCGAGAGACCGTCCGACGGTGCTTTTCCCGGCGGCCATGAAACCGGTCAGGTATATGCGTTGAGGATAGTCTTTCAAACTTCCCACCCGATCCTGTTCTTATAATGCAGGTATGCGGTCCGGATGTCCGCCATCGCCGCTCCGCCGAAACGTTCGAGGACCGCTGCCGCGAACACCAGTGCGACCAGGGCTTCTCCTATGACCGAAGCAGCTGGAACGATGCACGTGTCCGCTCGGTAGCGGGGTGAAGCAGCCGGTGCTTTCCCCCTGAGATCCACCGAAGAAACCGGTGCTTTTACTGTGGGAACCGGTTTCAGCGACACCTGTATCGAAACCGGCTCGCCGGTGGTCATGCCCCCTTCGATTCCACCTCCCGATGCGGCGCCGGTTCTGACGAGTCTTCCCTCCTCCCGAACAATTCCTCCCGCGGCTTCAGTGCCCCGCATGCAGGAAACCAGGGGATCGCCGATAAACACCCCCCGGGCCGACGGAATCGCCATGAGAGCTCCGGCCAGCCTTCCGTCGAGGCGCGTTTCGGGATTCTCGTACCCCCCGATACCGGGAACCAACCCGTTCACCGTTACCTCGAATGAGCCTCCCAGAGTGTCGCCGGCGGCAGCGGCCTTTTTAATCCGGCGGACCATCTCGGCGGAAGTATCGGGATCGGGGCAGTAGACAGGAGACCCCGCGGCTGCGGCAGTCAGCTCGACCGTGGTCCGGGGACCCGGATCGGCTCCTGGATCGTTCTCCCATCCAACAGGACCGATCCCGGTGACCCACGCAAAAATTTCGACCCCGAGCTCGCGGAGCAGCATGGCTGCGAGAGAGCCGGCGACCACCGAAATCACGGTGCTCCGGGCGCTGGCCCGTTCCGATACCGGCGTAACCTCATCGAACCCGTGTTTCAACACTCCGGGCATATCGGCATGCCCGGGTCGCGGAATGAATGGAGCATCCGGGCTGCCCGGACGGCCGCCGTCCTTGACCCTGTTTTCAACTGTAAAGCAAACAGGACTGCCCGTGCTTCTCCCGTTCAGGATACCTCCGGTGAAAACCGCTCTGTCGGATTCAAGGGTCATCCGGTCGCTCCGGCCCGACCCGCCCCGCCGCCGGTTCAGGTTGCTCTCAATGAGATCCGAATCGAGCGGGATGCCCGAAGGGAAACCGCTCAGAATCCCCGTCATCACCGGTCCGTGCGATTCGCCTGCCGTTTGAAGCAAGAGCATGATTAACCCCTTATTGCAGCGTCGAGCCTTGCTGCGAGCCCCTTTTTATCGAACCGTTTCCCGCTCCATAATTCAAGGCTGCGAACACCCTGGTATACAAGCATCGGAAAACCATCCAGCCGGCTTGAGCTTTGGTTCCGGGCACCGGTGCGAATTCCCCCGGACTTTCCTTTTCGCTTCTCTACCGAGCGGAGACCGTCGAGGAAAGGAGTGCTGCCCCGCTCCCGGGTGTAATTCAAATCCATAACGAGCGACTCGGCTCCCAGCCCGGATCCGACAGCTTCGAGTGCAGGAGCCATGCCTGGATTTTCCCAGGCGGGGGATGGAATCGTATTGACCAGAAGCGCGGCTGCAGACACTGTTTCGTGAAGCCTGTCGGGCACGAGAGATTCTACTGAAACTTCATCGATTCCCGGACTGATTCTGCCGGCTGAAGCGGCAAGTTCGGCAGCTGTCTCCACATTCCTTGCAGCTATCACCAGCCGGCAGCCGCCGAGGATGCCCAGGGCGGGGAGCAGGCCGGCGGCAGCGCCGCCTGAACCGAGGCAGATCGTGGTCCCACCGCGGACGGAAGCATTCCAGCCGGCCTCCTTCACGGCATCAAGGAAACCGATCCCATCCGTATTGTAACCTTTCCAGGAATCCTGATCCATCACCAAGGTGTTCACAGCCCCGGCTGCAGCCGCTTCGGGGGACAGACTGTCGGCGGCTTCAGCGCCGATTTTCTTCAGGGGTGCGGTAATATTCAGCCCGGAAATATTTTTCTCCCTCGCTGAAAGCAGAAACCGGCGGAAGTCATCGGGAGAGACATCGAAAGCTCTGTATTCGGCGTCGATTCCGGCTTCGGTGATCAGGGTATTCTGAAGCACCGGAGACAGGGAGCCTGAAACCGGATGCCCGGCGATGCCCAGGATCATTTTTTGAGGGTTTTTTCCTTTTTGGGCAGACATGAGTCCTTCTATTTCAAATGATACATCCGGTCAACGCGCCGACAGTCTCGAAAAAAGCCGGGTTGGATACCCCCACCCATTCGGCGCCATGAAGGGAAACCCCTCCCCGGACCAGCAGACCCAGGACGGCGGCGGCGATGAGCACCCGGTGGTCGTCGCTCTCGATTCGGCATCCACCGCGAGGAGCCGGACCGTGGAAAACGGTAAATCCATCCTCCTTTTCCCCGGCTTTCACACCGAATTCTCTGAGAAGCCGCACGGAGGATGTTATCCTGTCGCTCTCTTTTTCTCTCAGCTGCGAAGCCTCCTGCACCTTGCATTCGCCCCCTGAAAACGCCGCCATCACCCCCGCAAGTATCAGCTCGTCGATCATTGACGGGATCTCTTCTCTACCGATGGAAAAAGGCTCGACACCCGACGAACCCTCGACCTGGATATCGCCGATCGGTTCAATACCGGATTCATCGAGCCGAACAATGTTTACATCGAGACCGGATCGCTGCATAAGCCGGAGGAAACCGGTTCTTGTAGGATTGAGGCCTACATTCCTGACAAGAAGTCTCGAACCGGGGGACAATGCGGCAAGGAGCAGAAAAGGCGCCGCCGAGGAAAAATCCCCCGGCACGTCCACCTCAGGGCCGGAAAGGCGGGAACCCGGATCGACCCGAATGATACCGCTGTCGACGGCGACGTCGGCTCCCATAGCCGCCGCGAGTCTTTCCGTGTGGTCCCTGGTCGGAACGCTCTCTGTTATCGCGGTTCTTCCCTCCGCCCTTAGAGCGGCAAGGATCAGGGCGCTTTTCACCTGGGCGGAAGGAGGAGAAATATAACAATCGATGCCGTTCAACCGCCTGGATGAATTATCGATGCTGACCGGCGGAAAGAAACGTGAGCCGGTCCCCTTTACCGACGCACCCATCCTGATGAGAGGTTCGGCGGTCGAACTCATCGGTCTGGCCCGCAGCGACGAATCTCCCGTAAGGACGATACCGTCGACGCGGCCCGCGAGCAGACCCAGAAGCAGCCTGAACGTCGTGCCGGAATTGGCGCAATCGATAATCATTCCGGACCGGGAAGTCGGGAAGGGTTTTGAAGCTTCCAGATACAGACGCTCCGGCCCGTCCCTGCGCACGGATACGCCGAGGTGCTCGAGGGCGGCCAGGGTCGCGTCCGTATCACCGCAGAAGAGCGGATTCCGCACGGTGGTCACTCCGACGGCTGTCGCGCTGAACACGATGGCACGATGAGTAATCGATTTATCGGGGGGCGGTATAATATCCCCGGTAATCCGCGTTGCCGGTCCTTTTATTTCGATTTTCATCCGGCTTTCTCCGCCGGAAGCAGCCCGGCATAAGCCAGAAAACCCGCCAGGATTACGGAACCGAACTCGGTAAGGATCGATTCGGGATGAAACTGAACCCCTTCCATTCTCGCTTCCCTGTTACGGATTCCCATCACTTCGCCGCTTTCCGTCCACGCGCTGATCTCCAGGGGCGGGGCGATATCTTCCCGTTTCAATACCAGGGAATGGTATCTTACGGCCTGGAAAGGTGAGGGTACGTTACCGAAGATGGTTCTCCGATCGTGTCGAATGAGCGAAACTTTGCCGTGAACGACTTCCGGTGCATGAGTCAAGGCAACCCCGTGGTGAATCCCGATAGCCTGGTGCCCCAGGCAAATGCCGAGCAGGGGTATCCTCCCGGAACATCTCGCCACGACCTCCGGCGTTACACCTGAGTGCTGCGGCCTGCCCGGCCCGGGGGAGACGACCACCGCGTTCAAACCCGGTTCTTCGAGGCGTTTGAGATCGAGCTCATCGTTCCTCGCCACGTCCGGGACGCAACCCAGTGCGCCCAGCATCTGCCAAAGGTTGTAAGTAAAAGAATCGTAATTGTCTATGAGAAGAATCATCCTCAACCCATCATATTGCAAAACTTTTGCCGAACATAACGAAACCTGACGTTCCGGTCAAAATATTATTTTCGGCGGACGAGGTAGAATTTGAACTGGCGAAAAGTGCAGGTTATAGTTTACTGGTTGAGTAAGCCTTTGATCGACTCGATCAACGGCCAAGCATCTATTTTTCGATTCCCGCCGGGTATCGGAATGATAGACGAACAAACTCTAAAGGAGAGGATCGATGAACAAATCTTCGGTAATTCTTGTCCTGATGCTTTTCCTGGGAGCCTGGATGCAGGTACATGCGGGCACTTTCACCAGTGATTTCGAAGAAGCGCTTTACTCGCTGGAGCCGGGAAAAACCATTTCCGGTCTTGTCATGATGGACGAACAGGCCGATCTGGTTTCGCTGAGAGCGGACCTCGCCCATCCGGCCAATACGAGGAGAATGAGACATGAAATCGTAGTCCGCACACTCCAGAGGCTGGCCGCGGAAACGCAGCCGCAGGTGCTGGAATTCCTCGAAAAGAAAAAAAACGAGGGGCAAATCATCGATTATACACCCCTCTGGATAGCCAACATGATCATCGTTGACGCCACGCCGCAGGTTTTCGAGCATCTCGAAAACCGCAATGACGTCGGTTTCATCTATCCCGACTACGGAATCGAGCTCATCGAGCCGGTCGACCACGAGAACGATGTCGCCCGCGCTCCCTCTTCGAACAATGTAGAGGACGGTATCAGCGATATCAGAGCGCCTGAGGTCTGGGCCATGGGTATCACCGGGGAGGGTACTATCGTATCCAACCTGGATACGGGTGTAGACGGCAATCATGCAGCCCTGGGATCCAGGTGGCGGGGACATGATCCGGGTGTCAGCTGGGATGAAGCCTGGTTCGATCCTGTAACCGGTACGACCTTCCCCGATGAATTCAGCTGGTACGGCCACGGCACCCACACCATGGGCACCATCACCGGGCGTGCGGGAACCGACACGATCGGAGTCGCTCCCGGGGCCAAGTGGATCGCCGCGGGCGTCATCGACAGGGTAAGTATCGAACGCACGATGTCGGACGCCATCCTCGCGTTCCAGTGGATCGCCGATCCGGACGGAAATCCGGTGACGGTGGACGATGTTCCGCACGTGTGCAGCAATTCCTGGGGGATCAGCCCGGCCTGGCACGGCGTTCCGAAATGCGACGATTATTTCTGGAGCGCGCTGGACGGTTGCGAAGCGGCCGGAGTGGCCGTGGTTTTCGCAGCCGGAAACGAAGGTGGCGGCTCCGAATCTCTCCGCACCCCTTCGGACCGGATCACCACGACGACAAATGCATACTCCGTGGGAGCGCTGAATGCGGGAAGCTCCTCCATCGCAGGTTTCTCGAGCCGCGGACCGTCGGGATGCGACCATTCCACGAAAAAACCGGAAGTCTGCGCCAGGGGCGTCTCGGTCCGCTCTTCAGTCCCGGGCGGCTATACCACGATGGACGGCACATCGATGGCATGCCCGCACGTGGCGGGAGCCCTCGCCCTCCTGTACGAAGCCGCACCGTACGCGGATCCGCACTACCTCAAGGAAGTGCTGATGTCGACGGCCGTGGACCTTGGCTCGGCCGGTGAAGACAATACTTACGGGCACGGACGAATAGACTGTCTGGCCGCCGTTCAGGAACTCAACCCGAACTGGAAGAACATTCATCTGGAAGTCGTGACGCCGCCGCCGGCCATGGTCAGGCTCGGGCAGCGAATCAACTGGCAGATAGAGATCACCAGCGAGGAAGCGGAAGAATGCATCGTGGACGTCTGGCTGTCGATTACGTCGGAAGATCTACCGCCTGATATGAATCCTTATATCAAGATACTGGCAACCCAGGTATCCGTGCCGCCCTATCATTCGGATACTTACACCATCTCTATGGTGGTGCCCGAAAAAGCGCCGATTTCGAATTATACGGTCGATAACAACATCGGTGAATTTCCGGATACGATATACGGTTCAGACTGGTTCGAGATCGCGACGTTCGATTTCTAAAAATGCACGCATCCTGCGGCCGGTGGAAAGATAAATCCTCGACAGTCCGCTTTCACCGGCTGCAAATCGCCATTATCACCTGCGCCGCTCCACCCCTGGAGGGAGGAGCGGCGCTTAATTTCAGCAGGTTTTTTTTGCCGGACTACTCGTTGCTTTCAAATTATTCTTTCGTCAGCTCCCGGCGGTAAGGCGTTGTAGAGTGAGTATCCCACCAACCGGCGGAAGACTCAGCGGGCCGCGCTGGCCGCAGGACATTTACAGCACAACCCGCGACCGCAACTGAACCCGTGCGTTATAGATTTTTCACCCCGACCGGCCGTCGTGTCGATGTTTACGCTGCCTGTGGAATATCCCGGGGTGAACAAGTGGGCTGTGCTCGCGAATTCCCAGCTTTCAGCTAAGGTCAGCCGGCGCAAATAGTAAAAAAAAAAGCCCTCTTGACCCTTTAAGGATCAAGGGGCTTTTTTATCAGCAGTCGGGTTATTCTACGATTTCGAAATCGAACTTGTCTTTATACCAGTCATCGAAATCATATTCACCTATCATAGCGCTGAAGGTGTATGTATCGAGCGGTGCGATACCAGGAACGAAAAAGCTCATCGGTGCGGTTGTGGAGAAACCGGACGGTAGTGTAATACCGAGATATTTGATGAGTTCTTTCTCGACCAGGTCTGATTCGACTATGGCCCAGATGTCTATAGTTTCGGCAAACGGTGTTGGATTAGCGACGTACACGTTGAACTCCAGGTAGTCGCCGTGAGCCACCGTGTCGGGATAATCGGAGCAAATAATGTCGAAGTACGGTTCGTTCACCATTCCCGGGGTTCCGTAATCGCCGTCACCGTATGGGAGAACGCGCGCGTAATGCCAATTTACCGGGTCATTGTTATCCATGTTGTAGTTATTGAGAACCATGGCACAACCGGGAAGGATCTGCCAGCCGAGATTTTTATCGTAATTAACACGATCGATTTCAACCGAATCAGCATCCATAATCACTATTTCATCGTCACCATTCGCGATATACCAGCCGGAGCCGTATTCATAGTCGCAGTCGTATCCGCCGTTCAGCGTATCAGCGGCATTATTTCCGAAAACAAGATAATCACCGGCCTCGACAACCAGCGGCCCGCCGTTATCGACTACGTGGCTGTCGTAATCGTCGTCGCCGATGATCCAGCCGTCCATATCCACAGCGGAAGCGCCGTTGTTGTAGACTTCGAACCACTCACCGTAACTGTCGCCGACCATATCGGGGTTCGGCATAATTTCGTTGATGACGATATCAGCGCTCACCGGAAATGCGGCGAATGCGAAGATCAGGAAAACAATAGATGTCAGTCTGCTCATGTGCAACCTCCAAGAAGTTTTTTTCGACTGTTTCATAGAATCACCGATGAATAAATCTTTACAAGAAGAACTTTGCTTAAGAAAAAAAAAGAAACAGCCTTCTTTACATTAGATGCTATTGTAAAATTGTATTGGATATATGTCAAGTATTTTTTCATATGATACGGCAGGCGGCATGCTGCTTTCGGATGTTCCCATCCTGCGGTTCGCCCGCCGTTATCCTGGAACCCGGAAAACGATGAACGGATTCAAGATTCGCTATCACCGGAACGGAGGTTCCCCCTGGAGGACAGCCGGAGAGAGAGAATAAGAAATCCGAAGAGGAAGAGGCTCACGCTCCAGTGAAAACCGCCTGTCAATCCGGTGATAAAGGATTGATATCCCGCTATGGCTTTCGACCACTGCCCCGCTGCAACGAGGGCTGTCACACCCACCCCCGCGAGGGCCGCTCCGGCAATCAGGCCTGAGGAATAGAGAATTCCTCCGCCGCCGTCCACCTTTGCGTCGGCGGATGAACCGGTTGTTTCTCCCCGTTCTGATGTCGATGAACGTTCGCGCGATCGGTCGACAAGATGCCTTACCACACCTCCCGCCATGACGGGAACCGACAACTCGACAGGAAGGTAGAGCCCGACGGCGAACGCCAGCGAGGGCAGGCCCAGAAGTTCGACAAGAAGCGCCAAGCCGACTCCCGTCAGGATCAGGTTCCATTCGAGATCTCTGGTTAGAACGCCGTCAATCACGGTTCGCATCATGTTCGCCTGGGGGGCGGCAAGCTCTCCCGTCATGATATCGGTTTTGAACAGGTAGATGACGAACGCCAGAGCCATGGCGGAGGTGGTCACGCCTATCAGCTCCCCGAGCTGCTGGTACATCGGAGTGGCCTTTACCAGGAATCCTGTTTTCAAGTCCTGTGAAGTATCACCGGCGATGGCAGCGGCGATACAGACCACGGCGCCCACGGAGAGGACGGTGAACTTCACCCCGGGGCCCCCGCCGGTTGCGGCGAGGTAGAGCGCCGCGGTAATCAATAACGTGGCGATGGTCATCCCGGACACCGGGTTGCTGCTCGATCCGATCAGACCGACTATCCGGCTCGAAACCGTGGCAAAGAAAAAGGAAAAAATTACAATCATGAACGCGCCGACGACGCCCACCGGCAGCAGCGTATCGGGCAGAACGGCCATTATCAGCCCCAGTATTATCACACCCCTGAGAACGAACTTCATGGGCAGGTCACGGTTCCAGGGTTCCTCTGCGGCTGCCTTCTCCCCTTTCTCATCCCTGCCCCGCAATCCGGAAAGTCCGGCGCTGAAACTCGCAATGATGGTGGGCACGGCTTTGAGAAGCGTAATGATTCCCCCGGCGGTGACGGCTCCGACACCCACCAGCTTTACATATTCGCTGCGGACCGTTTCGGGATCGGCGGGAATACTCCCCGGTTCTCCCAGGAAGTATATAAGCGGCACCATCACAAGGCTTCCCAGGCACCCTCCGCCGAACATGAGCCCGGCAATCCTGGGGCCGATAATGTATCCTATGCCCAGGAGCTCCGGTGTAAGATCCGCCCCGATATGGAATCTTTCTTTCACGTTTGTCGAGATGGTCTGCTTCCAGAGACCGAGAAAATTCGCATTGGAAAGGAGCTGATACAACCCCCCGACGACCATGCCGACGAGAAGGAGCAGGGCTCCGGACCCTCCCCCGGTTCCGGAGCGGAGCACCTCGGCGCACGCCGTTCCCTCGGGGTAGGGAAGCCTGCCGTGCTCCCGAACAATCAGGTATGCCCGCAAGGGCACCATCATCAGAACACCGAGCAGCCCCCCTGCCAGCGCAATGACGAATATTTTCAACCTGCCCGGATCGCAGTGCCAGAGGAAGAAAGCGGGAATGGTGAAAATCACCCCCGCGGCGAGGCTCTCGCCCGCGGAGCCGATTGTCTGGACCATGTTGCTTTCCCTGATGCTCCCTCCCACCAGCTTGAAAAAAACGACTCCCATGACGGCCGCGGGTATACTGGCGCTGACCGTCAAACCCACCTTCAATCCCAGGTATGCATTCGCCGCGCCGAACACGACCCCCAGGACGACGCCGGCAATTACGGCCCTCAGGGTGAATTCACGACCCGCCGTCGCCCCCGTGACATGCCCTTCAGGTTCGTTTTTAACGCCTTCCGTCTGGGAACTCCCCATGCTTCCGTCTCCCGTAGTATTTGCATAACGGCAACCGAACCGTCGATTACTGAAAAGGATGATTCTGGCCCTATTTATCGTAACAGGCAAGCTTTTTAAGCCGGAGCGAGGAAAGGTCTCTAATTCTTGCTTCACGCCGTGGCGAGTTTGGTGTACCATGTCCGGGTTGGTTTCCCGGCCGGTTCAACCCGGACAGGGAAATTGTTCTGTGTAGAGGTGCCGACAGAATCCCGGGTTCTGTTCACAGGCGGCGTTCCGGAAGATGAAAGATCCTGTTTAACATAGCCGGGATGTGCCTTCATATCGACAATGGATCAGGAGGGCGGCAGACGGGAGACGGGATTAGAGGTTCCTCAGGAGGTGTAAAATGGCAACAAGGATATCGATCGAATACTGCAAGGAATGAAACTACTACCCGAAAGCCGCCAGTCTGGCGGAAGACATCAAGAAAAAAACCGGCGTAGCCGCGGAACTGATCGCCTCGGGCGGCGGTGTATTCGAAGTTACCGCGGACGGTACACTGATCTTCTCGAAACGGAAAACCGGAAGATTCCCGGAGCACAGCGAAGTGCTTGAAAAATTGTAACGCCCGCAAAGGTTCCCCCGGTTTCGGAACCGCCGGTGTCAAGGCAGGGACCGGACCTGCGATTCAACCGGTCCAATGCCCGGTTATTATTTGTCGAAAAAAGAGTGTCCCCATGGGAAAATCGATCCTGGCGTTCATCATTCTTTATTTTATCGCGGTTCTCCCGGCTTGTTTCACTGCGGCGTCCGCAGAAGGTTCTGAAGCCGGCGTGACAAACACCGGTGCTGAAACACCGGGCTCACGTTTGACTCTGGGCGGAGCCGTCGAGATCGCGCTTCAGCGAAATGCGGGACTGAACGCCGCTGACGCGGCTGCAACGGCCAGCAGGTGGGATCTGCAGCGGGCCCGGGCCGGATTCCTGCCGGCCGGGGCTTTTACCAGTTCCGTAACCAGGGTCGATCCGGGCACCTTCGACCGGGCCAACCAGGCATTATCGGGTATGGAGCTGATGTTTGAGCAGCTCGGCATTCCGCCCGGCACGATAGAGATTGAACCTTTCCTGTTCGAGGATACATACAGTTCGGCAATCTCTGTTTCGCAGCAGTTCCCGCTAAACCTGAACCTGCTGGCCGACCTCAGACTTTCAGGCGCCCTGAACCGTACAAGCCGGTATGGTTATACAGCCGAACGAGCCTCTGTCGTCTTCGAAACCCGGGTCGCATTTTTCCAGGTTCTGCTCGCCCGGGATCTTGTCGACGTTGCACAGCGAGGGCTCGAATCAGCGAAGAAGCAGCTGAGAGTTTCGACTGAGAGAGAGTCGCTGGGTTATATCAGCAGATCCGAGCGGCTCCGCTGGGATGTGGAAGTCGCGAAGGCCGAAAGCGACATGGCTGAAGCTAAAAACGGGGAGTTGCTGGCAAGGATGGTCCTGAACCAGCTCCTGGACTTCGACCTCTGCGAGCCGGTCGATGCGGTGCCGCTTGAAGTATCCGACTTCGAATACGCACTGGCTCTGGCCGCCGAGGAACCTGAAACGCTGGTTGAGAAAGCCGCGGCTTCGAGCCCTGCGGTTCTCCTTCAGAAAAGCGCGAACGAAGGAGCTGCGGCAGCCAGGCTCTATGCTCTCTCGGCATTGACCCCTTCACTCCATTTCCAGGGAAGCTGGGGTTGGTACGCCAATGAGACGCTTGCACTGGATGACGAAGAAATATGGAGCGTTACGGCGGTTCTGAACGTGCCGGTATTCGACCTTGTCGGCGGATTTGCAGACTACAGGAAAGCCTGCGCCGAAAAACTGCAGAGCGATTACGAAACCAGGGCTGTCGTCGAAAACCTGCGCATGGCGGTTTTCGCCGCATGTTTCGAACTGGAACGAGCGGAAAAGAGCAGGAAACACCTCGAAACCGCGGCTCGCCACGCCGAAGAAACCTACAGAGACATGGAGGCGCGCTACACGGAAGGTCATATCGCCGAGTTCGACCTCGTGGACATGCAGGCGGTGCTGAGCTCGGCCCGGGCCGGGGCAGCGGCGGCAAAATATGATTACTTCACCGCCCTGGCGGCGCTCGAGCAGCTTCTGCCGGCTGACGCGGACTGACTTACCGTCTTCGTCCCGGCAGACTATCGCACCGTGCACCTTCCCGGGCTTCGGGAATCGAATGACGTATTACCAGAAAACCGGGAATTCCGCAAAGTTCCCGGCTGAAGCAGGCATCCGGCTCCTGAAATAATACGGTTGAGGAAAAGTATCCATCAGGGAGTTGCCGAGCTCCATCACCTCCGAAGCGGCTGCCCGGACCGCCTGTGAGGGTATCAGGAGTTCATCAAACATCTCCCCGGAGAAAAAAATGGCTGAAACAGAAAGTAAAATCCGGATCAACACCACCCCTGAACAGTTGTACGAGGTACTCACCGACTTCGAGGCATATCCGCGTATCTTCACCGAGTGCGAGAGTATGCTTGTTCTCGACGCGGAAGACAACGAGTGGGTGGTAGAACAGACCGTAAAGGTGGTTAAAACTTTCTCGTTCACCCTGGCGCTGAAGGGCGAGCCGGGAAAGAAACTCGAATGGGCCCAGGTGGAGGGTCCCTTCAAGGTCGACGAGGGGGGCTGGTATCTTTCTCCATCGCCCGATGGAGGGACCGACGCCGTGTACCGGCTGAGGATGGAATTCGGGATTCCTGTGCCCGGGTCGATACTCAAAACTCTGCTCAACCTGAACCTTCCGAGGATGCTCGAGGAAACTAAAAACGAAGCGGAAACCCGATTCCCCCGCTAAGACGGGATGCTTCCCACCGAAAGAAACCAGCATGCAGGAAACAAGATTCACCAGTTTTGACGGCACCGTGCTCGCCTGCCAGATCGATGGAGGCGGCGACGCTGTGATACTTGCCAACGGCCTCGGGGGTACTTTCCCTGCATGGAAACTGCTCGTAGAGGAATTCAGAGATCGATATCGCTTCTTTTCCTGGGATTACCGCGGTCTTTTCGACTCTGAAGCACCCGAAGACAGCAATGCCTACACAATCGCAGATCATGCAGGAGACCTCGAGAGCCTCATGGATCTTAACGGATTGGAGTCTGCGGTGGTCGCGGGATGGAGCATGGGCACCCAGGTGGCCCTCGAGTTCGCAGCCACACGCCCCGATCGCGTCAACGGGCTTCTCCTCTTCAACGGGACATACGGTTCAGCCCTCGATTCCATGATGGGGTTACCCGGCATAGGCAGCCTGATGGTTCCCTTGAACGACTTGATGAGTCGCTACGGGTTCTTCATGGGCCCGCTCCTGACGAGCTTCGCCCGCTCTCCTTTCTTCCTTCCCGTCATAAAGGCGACCGGGTTCGTGGACAGGCACTTCAACGAGGAAGTTTTCAGGGAGCTCAGCAAGGGTTACGCCGGTATGGATTTCAGACTGTATGGACGGATGATGCGGCGGCTGCATGAGCACAGCATTGACGACCTCATTCCCGAAATCGAAGCTCCCGCTCTATTCGTCCATGGAGAAAAGGATCGAATGACTCCTCTCAGGAAGGCAATGGATGTTTACCGTAAAACAGCCGACGCCGAGTTTTTCACCGTGCCCTCGGGTTCGCATTACTGTCTTCTGGAATTCCCGGAGATAATTCACCTCAGGGTAGAGAAATTCCTTGAATCCATAAATGAACGTGCCCGATAGAACCGACAGTCATGGAGGTTGTTTTGCCAGGAACAATTATCAGATTTGGTCTCTTCTTTGTTTTAGCGGCCCTGGTCAGCTGTTCGGGAGCTTCGGAACAAACGGTTCTTAGAACCGCCGGTGATACGCTTCCCAGGGGGGAGAAGAATGAACCCGGCCCGGACGAATCCACAAAAACCGCCAGGGTCGAAGGAACCGGGTTCTACCGGGTGGAAATGATCGACGGCGTCTGGTGGATTGTATCGCCCGAAGGTTCGCCCGTGTGGATCAGGGGGATTCAAGCAGTTGGAGCCCCGGACACCAACCCGCTCCTCAGGTCGAATCTCAAGAAAAAGTACCCTTCAGGCAGGCTGAAGACGTACCTTCGTGAATGCCTGGATCTGATCGTCGACTGGGGTTTCAATTCGGTGGGCATCGATTCCCCCTGTCCCGATATCTTAGTTCGATATAACGATTCTCTTGAAAAAACAGGAAAAGATCGGATCGGTTATTTCGAGATGCTGGGATTCAGCCGGTTCGGAAGAATCGGAAAACCCGATCTCACAGATCGCGACTTCTGGCTCCGGGACCGGACCGGCACTCTGGTTCGCGTTGCCAAATCCAACTGCTTCCCCGATCCTTTCAACCTTGAGTGGCGCGAGTTGATAGACCGGCAGGCTGAGATGCTCCTGACCAGGCTGAGGAACGACCGGGATCTCATAGGCTACTTCGTGGACAACGAAACCGGGTTCGAGGGCATTTACAGAAGTTTCTACAGCTCGGCCGTTTCGAAAGTCTTCGTCGACTGGCTCGAATCCAGGTACGGTGACGTGAGCGAGTTGAACAAAACCTGGGAGACCTCCTTCCGGAAGTTTGAAGACATACCGATCCAAAAGCCCGATCCCGACAAATTAGGCTCCCGCGGAAAAAAGGACTTCCTCGCATTCGAGCGGGTAGTCGTAAAGGAATACGTGGATTTCACGATTGCGACAGTCAAAAAATACGACCCTAACCACCTGATCATCAGCAACAGATTTTCTCTCGGAAAGGATATCTACTTCAAGCAGATAAAAGCGGTCGGTGAAAAGTACCTCGATATCTTTTCTGCATACGATATCATCGCGCTGAATATGTATCCGGTGAACAACAAGCCGTACTTCTCGAGAAAACGTTACGAAATACTCGACTTTTATCACCAGCACACCGGCCGGCCCATCCTGATCGCCGAATTCGGCATGGGAAGCCACGAAAGCGGCATCGAGCCTTGCGAAAATTGGGCTCACCGATACCTGGATACCGATCGGGAAAGGGGCGAGATGTACGGGAACATCCTGCCGAACCTGGTCAGAATTCCATACACGGTGGGATTGCAGTGGTTCACCTGGGGCAACCGGTACGGGCAGGAGAATATGAAAGGCGGACGGGGCAATTCTCCCCGAAACTGCGGCGTAGTGGATGATGCGGGCGTGCCGTATGCCGACCTGGTCAAGGCGATGAAAAAAGTCAACAATCAACTCGACCGAATAAACCGCGACGCGAATTTTTCGACCCGCGACATAAAGATTCCCTGATTCTTATTCGCGGAACTGCTCCGGAGTCCTCCGGCATCGACGAAGCGTCATATAGCACTGAAAACGTGCGGGGATACGGTGTTGCTGAAGGAAGCCGGTGAGGAACGCGGTTTAATACCGGATCAGGGTTCCACCCCACGTAAAGCCCGATCCGAAAGCGACGCAGAGGAGAAGATCCCCGCGCTTGATCGTTCCGTTCCGGGTGAATTCATCGAGAAGGAGCGGTATCGTCGCCGCGGTGGTATTACCGTATTTGTGGATATTGTAGAGAATTTTGTCCCGGAATCTACCGCCAAGCTTCTTTGCCACCATACCGTTTATCCGCATGTTCGCCTGGTGGGGCAGGAGCCAGTCGATGTCTTCTATCGTCAGGCTGTTTTTCTTCAAGGCGGAAACTCCGACCTCCGTCATCCTTTCAACCGCGTTGACGAACAGGTTTTTCGAATCGATCATGTCCGGCCATAAAATTCTATTCTCACCCGGATCGGTGGCATCATAATCGAGGAACGGGTATTTGTTCATTTCGAAAACCTTCATGTGAATACCCTTGAGAGCGCCTGCGCCGTCCGCGTGGACTTCCGAAAAAAAGATACCGTCATCTTCCCGTTCCGTTTCTTCGCCGCCGATCAGCACGGCGCCGGCGCCGTCACCGAACAGCACCGTGACCGCCCTCCCGCGGTCGGAGCGCTCGAGGGCGAAAGAATGCGTTTCGGAACCTACGAACAGTACATTTCGATATAACCCCGTTTCGATGAAAGCTTTTGCCATTTCCATCCCGTAAACGAAAGCGCTGCATTGCTGTCTGATATCGTAGCAGGGTATATGCCGGTGCGATATTCCCAGCTTTTGTTGAAGGAACACGCCGTTACCGGGGAAATGAATGTCGGGGGTGAGAGTGCCGTAGATGATGCATTCCACATCTTCCGGCTCCAGCCCGGCATTCTCGAGAGCGAGTCTCGACGCCTCGACGGCGAGGTCCGAATTCGTCGTGCCGTCGTCCACCCACCGGCGTTCTCTTATACCGGAACGGCTGTAGATCCATTCATCCGATGTGTCCATGTATTCGGCAAGTTCAGCATTCGTTACCACGCGCGGCGGTACATATCCACCTGTTCCGAGTATTTTCGCTCTGAGCATATTCATCCTTTCCGCTCGGGCGGGATACCGTTGAGAACATCCCGCTCGGGTGGAAGAGATTTCGTTGTATTCGATCGTTTCCTGTATGAGA
>CAYMWF010000081.1:0-21515 GCA_964394085.1 uncultured Gemmatimonadota bacterium
GCTCTCAGAAACGTGTTCTCCTTTGGGCTGAACGCATCGTTTCCCGGGTTCTTCAACCGGTTCCCCACAGGCTTTTCACCTGGACCATCCCGAAACTCTTGAGGGCTTGCTTCCGATATGACCGTTCCCTTCTCGGCAAACTCGCGTTGCATTAGCCAAAACAACAAATATAGCTCGATTGACAGGGAGGTCGAATCGCGTGAAATCATCCGATTCGGAACGAAACTCAAGAGGCGAGACGAAGATTGCGCGCTACGGGAAATTGTAGTAATTTAGCTTGTTTTTCCCACTGCTGAGGCTCCCCGGCACCGGAAACGTCGGGTTTACCAGGAGAGAATATAAATGTCCATGCAAGAGAGAATGCTCTTCATCATCGGCACCCCGCGGTCGGGTTCCACGATGCTCGAACGGATGCTCGAGTCCCACTCGGAGATCTACGGTCGTCCCGAGCCGCACCTGATGACCCCGCTGGCCCACCTGGGCTACTGGGCAAACGTAGAGAAAGCGCCCTATGACCACGTGCTGGCCGCCGAATCGACCCGGCAGTTCGTCGACGACCTGCCGAACAGGGAATCCGATTACTACGACGCTTGCCGGGCCTACGCCGACATCCTCTACGGTCGGATGCTCGAACCCTCCGGCAAGCGCTACTTCCTGGACAAGACCCCGGCCTACGGCCTGGTGGTGCCCTTCCTGGCCAACCTCTACCCCCAGGCGCGGTATGTCGTGCTCACCCGGCACCCGCTGGCCATCTTCAGCTCCTTCGCCAACTCCTTCTTCGACGGCGACTACCAGCTGGCCCAGGAGTACAACCCGCTGCTCAACCGCTATGTGCCGGTGATGGCCTGGTTCCTGCGCGAGCGGCCGGTGCCGATGATCCACGTGCGCTATGAGGACATCACCCGCGAGCCGGAGAAGAAGGTCAGGGAGATCCTCGACTTCCTCGACCTGCCCTTCGAGGAGGGATGTGTGGAGTACGGCCGCAAGGAGCCGGAGGCCAAGGGACTCGGCGACCCGCTGGGGGTCAAGCAGCACACCCGGCCGGTCACCACCTCCATCGCCAAGTGGGCCGAGGAGCTGGCCAACGACCAGACCAAGCTCGCGCTGATGGAGAAAGTCATCGGCAAGCTCGACCCCGAGGACCTGCGCACCTGGGGCTACCCGCCGGAAGAGCTGTGGAAGCCGCTGCACGACGCAGATTCCGCCGGCATCGGGCCGAAGAAGGTGAAGATGAACAAGTACCGTCTGCAGCGCAAGCTGATCGTCCGCTCCCGCGTGGCGATCAAGGGCAGCTTCCTCGAGGGCCTGCTGCGCAAAGTGCGACTGGCCTGCGACGTGCTCCTGCGGGAGTATTGAGCCGATCCCGTACTCCCGGAGCGGTGATCCATCGTCGCTCCGGGCCGACCAGAGCACGCCTTATGCCGAACATCCTCGATACATAAAAAAACGCACCCGGAGACTACGGCGCGTATTCCAACCGCTTCCGAAGCGGGATGCGCTCGAAAGCATCATCGATCACAATTTCGGGGCGATTTTCAAGAGGTGCTGGTTTTGCTTTTTCCTATCTTTAATTCGGGCAAGCCGAATTGAAATGACTTAGCTTATGTGCCGATATCCCGGTTGGATCCGGAATTGGTGAGCAGGCTTTCCATATCCACGGTCATTCGCTCGCGCAGAGCGTTGACCCGGTCCCGGTTGTGCATAATCATGTCGATCTGACGGGTGTGCAATACCAGGTAACCGAGAATTTTCAAATGCCCGTGCATAACCCGGCGGGGTTCGTTTTCGATTCGGGCTCTCAAGTGATCCTCTCTTATCTCGACCCGAAAATGGTGCTGTTCCAGCAGTTCGCCGATAAACTGCACCCGCTTGAGCCGCCGACTGCCGTCGGCCGCCCCTCCCTTGAATTGAAAGGTGACATAATTTTCGATGTCCCGTTCGCTGACCAGCGCCTCCAGGGTGGCGAAGTGATACCCCAGGCGGGAGCTCAGGTTGCAGTAATGCCGGGAAATCATGAAATAGTTTTTTTCCGCATACCGGCTCCTCAGACCCGGCGTCAGGCTGCGGTCGGCGGTGGACTGAAACAGCACCGAGGCCAGGCCCCGGTGGTCGATGGCCGGAGGCCCCTCCCAGGGGACGGCGGTAAATCCCTCCCAGAAGGCCAGCATCGGTTCCGATACGATCTGGTCCAGGGTCACGTGCCTGCCCGTGACCTCTTCGGCAAACCCGTCATCCAGGTTCAGCACCCACCATTGCATGGGCACCTTGTAAAACAGCTGTTTGCTGGAACGTTCCGGAAACGCGTGCTCGCGTCCGAAGCTGAACATTTCGTTGACCGATTTTTCATGGATAAAGCGGGTGATATCGTGCAGCGTCCGGCAGTTCCGGGGGCGAAATTCCGGCGATGACGGATCGAGCAGATTCAGGGGGATGATCAGGTGGTTGAGCTTTTCGAGCAACTGAAAAATGGGGGAGCCGGTCATGGGGTTGGATTCGACCTTCGGCCGTTTGAGCAGGCCTTCGATCCGACCAGCATAGACCCGGCGCCGATCGGCATCCAGGGTGACCTCGTCTTGGGTTTGCAGCCTATCCAGCGCTTCCGGGCAACCGAAAAGGGCCGGCACTCCGAATTCCCTGGCCACGTTGGCCAGATGGCCCGCTATACCGCCTTTTTCCGATATCACGCCCGCACAACGGCCGATAAGGGTCGCCCAGTAGGGGGCCGCCTGACGAACCACCAGGATGCTGTTTTCCGGAAACCGCAGGGCATCGGCGCTTTTTTCTGCCTTGAAGACCGGGCCGGCAACGGCGCCGGGGCTGGCCGTTACCCCGCCTTCCAGGAGCGGCGGGCTTTCCGGAAAGTCCAGATCCGAATCCGGCACATCGTTTTCGGCATGACCGTCAGGGGTGACCATTTGAAGCGGGCGGCTCTGTAGAACGGTAATTGTTCCATCAGGCGCCATCGCCCACTCGATATCCTGTGCCCGGCCATAGTGTGACTCGATGTCTAAAGCGATACGGGCAATTTCCAGCACCTGGTCTTTGGTCAGACAGGATTCGTCGACCCTGTCATCTGTTGTTTCCAGGCGGCGAACCCCTTCTCGGGGGTAGCCCACCAGGTGGTTGGATTTTTGACCGATCGAAGAGCTGACAATGTTCATTTCCGGTGACCGGGAGACGATAAAACTGTCATATGCCGAGGATCCGTCGACAATCGCCTTGGGAAGCCCCCAGGTGGCATCGATGTGGATGGAACTGTCGTCGGCGTCGACCGGATTTACTGAATAGGCGACACCGCCGGCGACCGCATCCACCATGAGGGTGCACCCGACGGCAACGGTGAGATCTTCATCCCGGTACCCCTTATTCAGCCGATAGATCAGGGCCTGCAGGCTGTACTTGCTGGCAACAACCTCCCGGTAAGCATCCAGAAGATGCTCACGGTGGACGTTCAGTTCGGTCCGGAACTGGCCGGCAAAGGAACCGGCTTCACTGTCCTCGAACAGGCTGCTGCTGCGTACGGCGACAGTCAGATATTCTCCATGCCGGGATTCCAGGGTTTTCCAGGCGGCTTGAATGGCACCCTCCACATCCGGAGGCACAGGCGCTTTAACGACAGCCTGTTGAACGCGGGAGGTCAAATCGAAGAGACCGGCGGTGCCGCCATTGTCGGAGGACTGCAGAAGACGGTTGATTTCATCATGCAGGCCCGAATGGGTCATGAAGCGATCGTAGGCTGCGGCCGTTATAACGAAACCGTCGGGAATTGTAAGACCGATGCGTTTTTGGATTTCACCCAGGTTGGCCATTTTACCGCCCGCCTGGTCGCGCCAGGTGCCGTCCAGCGAATCGAGCATGACCACCAGGGCCGTGTCGGCCGGCATCCGGGGACGGGATTGGAGCAGGTCTTGAATCTGTTCACGAATTTCGTTGAATCGAGGCAGCAGTCCCGAATAACGGCCGGAAGCCAGAACCTCGATGGACTGAATCATGCGGTGGACACTGACCGTAATTTGGGTGCATGTTGAACGCACAAAAGTCATGCCGAAAGGAGTTGTCCCTCTGAGGGCCGTCTCCATGTCGGTCATGCACTCCAGGGCGCGGTTGTTGGCGCTGATCAGCTGCTTGAAGTGCTGGTAGCGTTCCTTGAAATTTAGACGAAGTTGCTCTGCGTCCTCCTCAGAGATGGTTGGACGTCCTTTCGAAAACCAGCGTGACAGAAAGTTTCCAATGCGTCCCATGCGCGTCAGTCCGGGTCGGTTCGCTGTGATGTGGACGGACCTCCCGACAAGTTCCGAGACAAGCCGGGAGGCCGGTGCACAGGTGCGGATCAATGGTCCAGATCCATGCCCCATCCTTCAAACAGGTACATGATACTAAAACCAAACCACAGGGTATAAAAGACATAAAATGCCAGCGAAAAAATGACAAACCACACCTTGTCACCAACACTCTGGGGTTCGATGCCGAAGAAGTTGAAAGCGACTTCTACGGCTCTTTTGTTGACCGTGGCAACGAACTTGGCATCTTCATACTGCTTCTCACGGGTCAGTTCCTTGTCCAGCCGGTTAAAGGCATTCCACCAGTTGTAGAGCACCTGGCGAGCATCAAAGCCATACTTGTTTTCGATCGCTTCGGAGTTGTTGTTAAACATCAAATCGGCATCTTCCATGCCGGCTCCCAGAATGCGTCCCAGATCGCCCTTGATGCCGATCTGCGGGCCATCGACATGGACGGTGGCACCGGCCTTTGACAGTATTGCTGCCGTATTTTCCACCAGAGGCAGCGAATCCAGGGTTATGGTCGTATCCACCTGTCGTCCCATGTAAGCTTTGTTCTTGGTTTGCAAGCCTTCGATGTAATTGGCCGATCCCTTCGATATGGAATTATACAAGTTATCCATGTAATTCAGTGCATTCTGATCGTCGCTGAAAACCGGCATAAACATGATGAAAAGAACGACCAGAAAACCCACCAGCAACACCAGGCCCTTATAAAAGGTCTTTTTATCCATTATCATGCCTACACCTCCGATTTTTGCAGTCGTTTAATGTTGCTAAAAAATGTACCGATCACCCAGACTCCGAACATGCCGATGACGATGAAAAAGGCCCAGATACCGATCGTGTCCAGGACTTTGGCGGTTGCCGCTGACAGGGGAATTACATCCATGGCCGCCAGCTTACCGGGCAGAGCAAAAGCCCGGTTGACAAAACCTGCCAGAACCGCCATGGCATAGAACCCGCGTATGGTGATGCCTTTGACGACTTTGGTGACCATGGCCCCGATCTGAATGCCGACCAGCGAACCCAGCAGCATGCCCATAGCCAGGGTGTAGAAAATAAATCCGTAGACGGCATACTGACTTATGGAGGCATAACCGGCGGTAAAAACGATCTGAAAGATGTCGGTACCCACGGTGGTCATTGAAGATACGCCTAAAATATAAACGAAAATCGGGAAGGTGAGAAAGCCGCCCCCAACACCCATGATGGCCGCGGCAAATCCGACCAGCGCCCCGCTCAATATCAAAAACACCGAAGAAATCTGGCGGCCTCCGGGCACCAGGTTCTGGTCGAAGGTTACCATGGGCGGAATCCGCATGGACTGCAGTTTGCGGGGCAGCGAACCCAGGTCAGCGCCCTCGGATTTTCCACCGTGACCGTGTGCATCAGCGTCATCGCCTTTGCCGCGTGCCCTCAGAAAATCGATCAGCGCATAGGAGCCCAGTATACCCAGCATCAATACATAGATGGTCGTAATGAACGCATCGCTGAGCACCGGATTGATCTCATAAAGATATCGGTTGATTACACCGCCGCCCGTTGCCCCGAGAATGGCCCCGATAAGGAAAATCAACGCCAGGGGCACGGAGATGTTGCCCAGCTTGCGGTGAATGACACTTCCCATGATCGCCTTGGCAAAGATGTGGAACAGGTCCGTACCAACGGCTAGAATGCCCTTGATGCCTGCGCTCATCAGGGCCGGTGCGATAATAAACCCGCCGCCGGCGCCAATGCAGCCGGTGATCAGGCCGGCTCCCAGTCCGATCATGATCGATGCCAGGAAGATGCCGGTGGAAAAAAAGGCCGGACTGTATGCTTTTTTACTCCCCAGCACATCCGGAAGACCGGCGGCCAGATCGTCGGCGAAGGCGATTCCCCCCAGCAGGATAGGAAGCAGGCACAGGAACAAAACGAACAGGCGCTTCCGGCTGCCCAGGATGTTGTCCGACATCTGCTTCTCCCACCGTGCGTGAGCCTTGGCGCCGGCAAGCATGAATTGAGCCCAATGTTTGAAGAATTTCATTTCGGTTCAGCTCCTTTCAAAAAAATTTATGTACGTTAGTCTTTGGTTTTCCCGTTGTCTTTTTTTTCAGTCGCGTGATTCTGGCGTTGTAGGCGTCCTCCAGCTTGAACATCAGTTCGTCGATGCCTACCGGTTTCATCAAATAGTCAAAAGCGCCTTTTTCGATACCTTCGACCGCAGCCTCGACATTGGCGTGTCCGGTCAGCATGATCACCTCGATAGTCGGATCTAACTTCTTGATCGCCTGCAGTACCTGCATGCCGTCCATGCCGGGCATCTTGTAGTCCAGGGCCACCACATCCACGGTGTCCTGTTGCAGCGTGGTCAGGGCAATCTCTCCATTGACAGCCCTGAGCACCCGGACATTACGTTTTTCCAGGCGTTTGGACAACGTGTTGAGAAAATCTTCCTCATCGTCGACGATCATTACCGTGAATCTGCTCATGATTTGTTTCTCCCACTCTGATGCGCTTCGTGAATCTTGAGCAGCAGCTGCTCAAAATCATAGGGCTTCGATAGATAATCGAAAGCACCGTGGGACAGTCCTTCCCGCGCCGATATTTGACATCCGTGCCCGGTCAACATGATTACTGTCAGATCGGGCGCCATCTTTTGAAATATTTTAAGAACTTCGATGCCGTCCATACCCTTCATCTTTAAATCGAGCACCGCGACGTCAAAGTCTTTATGGCGCATCTTCTGAAGGGCTTCGGTACCGTTAAGCGCGGTGGTTACGTTGACATTGCGTCGGCCCAGCCGTTTGGCCAGCACGTTGACAAACGCCTCTTCGTCATCCACCAGCAACACTCGTATGGGTTTCGGGTCATCATTGGACATGGCAGCCACCTATATACGCCGGATGCTTATTTCCTTCATCCGGGCTTCAATTATTTTTTCTTCGTGTTTGCGTTTTTTCTCTGCGGCCTCATTGACCTTGTCGATCAGAACTGTCATGTCGCAGGGCTTTATGAGGTAATCAAACGCCCCCTGTTTCATGCCGTCGATTGCCGATGCGATTGTGCCGTGGCCGGTCAGCATGACAACCTCGATAAGGGGAAACTTGCGTTTGATTTCCGTAAGTGTTTCGATGCCGTCCATACCGGGCATTTTTACATCCAGGATGGCAACATCGATTATTTCGCTATTTTCACTCAGAATCTCAAGCGCCTCCATACCAGAAGTTGCCGTCACCACCGTGAAATCACGTTTTTTCAGGCGTTTGGCCATCGGCTCCAGAAAAGCCACTTCATCATCGATAAGAAGCAGTCTATTGTTTCTCATCATTTTTCTCCTTTTGCATTTGAGATAATGGATGTACAGGGGCAACCGGATCATCGATGCTGCTTACCCCTTCTGCCGCCGGAATTCTGATTTCAAAACAGGTTCCTTCACCCACACGGCTTTTGACCATGATCTCACCGCCCAGTTTGTTGATGATTCCGTAGCAGATCGACAACCCCAGCCCGGTGCCCTTTCCTACCGGTTTGGTCGTGAAAAACGGTTCAAAGACCCGATGGATGTTAGCTTCGGGTATGCCTGGGCCGTCGTCCCAGACATGAAAATGTACCCAATTGTCGTCTTTCCAGGACCGGATCTGGATCGTGCCGCCCTCTTTGCCGATCGCATCGATGGCGTTGTTGATCAGGTTGAACAGTACCTGTTGCAATTCGGTTTGGGAGACCTGGATATCGGGCACGGTTTCGGAAAGCTCGGTATTGATCACCACATTGCTATACTTGGCCTGCTGAACCGAAAGGCTCACCACTTCCTGAATCAACTCGTTCAGCTCCACCTTTTCGACACGGCTGTCAGAGCGCCGGGCAAAGCTGAGCAGCTTGTGTGTGATGTCCCGGGTGCGGATACCCTGCTTTCTGATTTGAGCCAGAGAGCGTTTGAACTCCTCGACATTTTCGTCCCGTTGAAAGTCGTCTTCTTCAAGAAGATCTTCGAGCCATCCCGCCTCTTCAACCATGATTGCCATCGGGTTGTTGATTTCATGAGCGATGCCGGCGGCCAGTTCTCCCAGAGAGGCCAGATGGCCGCTTTCGATGATTTGCTGATTCATCATCTCCTTCTCGATGTCCGAGACAGCAATCCGTGCAACCATTCGCCGTGAAAGCACAACCGCCATCGAGATAATGGCAATCCCGCCGATGACAAACACGATCAGGGCGGCATTGCGGGCTTTGCGTAGATCGCGGTAGGCGTCTTCCATATGCTGCTGGAAAATAAGCGCCCACTGATTGTTCTTGAGAAGACCGGCCACATAAATCAGCTCTCCGGCCTTTTCGTCATACCGGTTGCCGATGATAATCTCATCCTGCGAATCGCGGTGATCTTCATTGATCAGGTTCAGGTAGGCCGCGTCAACCGGTTCCGGGCGATCGGAGGCGCGGGTCTGCAAATCGCCGGATCGGTTGATAATATAAGCAAGTCCGGTTCGGCCGATTTGAATGTTTCTAACCAGATCGTTAAAGGTGTTGAATTCTACGGTGGCCCGAAGGATGTATGGCTCTCCGTTCCAGTAGTTCCTGACAGCGACAATAAAATGGGGGAACCCCCTGAGACCCAGGAACACGTCGCTGGTATAGGTGTCGGTCTTGATGGCCTTTTGAAACCATTCGGCCTCGGAATACCGGGCGCTGGACAGTGCGAACGGGCCGGCATAGGAGATTTGCTCACCATCGGCCCGGACCACCCCGATATCCGAAAAGACATTGCCGTAATTTTTCTGCAATTTTTCGAGTAGCTTGGCTATCAGCTGCGGGTCGTTCAATTGCTCGTAGTTGTACGAAGATGCCAAAAAAGCAATGTTGTTCTGACGTTCGGTAAGAAAATTATCAATATTCTGCTTGTGTTTTTTCACCAGGGTTTCCAGATGGGCCCTGACTTTTTCCCGGTAGGAGGTGTGAAACTGAATCAGGATGCCGCTGCTGACAACGATCAGGGGTATGAACGAAACCAGAATCACGATAACGCGAATGTTACGCTTTATCGTTTTATAGTATTCGTTGGGTTGAAGATCTTGACGCATAGTCGAACAGTCCTTTCCGGAGGGATTGCGAATCCCTGCCGTGCCGAGTATTACAGCAAAAGGCAGACCATATACGGACAATGCAACCGTCCGGACTTCTGGTCAATTCCCCAATTACTGATATTTTATTTAATAGCTTTGACTTATAATGAATTAAGGATGCAGTTTGTAAAGGTCGGGAGGCAGGCAAGCGGTATAATTTCAGGGGTGAGGGTGGAAGGATGTCGGGGCGTTTCGCCCCGCCGGGGTGAAATGCCCCGGTTATTGATTCAGCCCGAGCCGCTTGAGCTTTTCACGCAGAGTCTTTCGATCGATGCCTAAAATGCCTGCCGCCCGGGTCTTGTTGCCTCCGGTTGCATCCAGTACATGTTGAATATGGGCAGCTTCCATCGCCTCCAGGGTCTGCAGTCTCACTGCGGTGTATGGTACAGTGCAGCGCATCGGTTCCGGCAGGTCGGCAGCATCGACCGTGTCTCCGTCAGTATTGACAAGCAGCCGCTGTACAAGGTTTTCAAGCTCGCGCACGTTTCCCGGCCAGGCGTAACCCTTCAAGTGCTCCAGAGCATGGTCGGTAAAAACAGGGACACTCCGATCCATTTCCTCTGCAAACTTATCGAGGAAATGATTGATCAGCGGCAGGATATCCTCCGGCCGTTCACGCAGCGGCGGAACGTCAATATCGATGACCACCAGTCGATAATAGAGATCCTCGCGAAACTGGTGTTTGCCGACCATTGTCGACAGGTCTTTGTGCGTAGCTGCAATGATGCGGGTGTCCACTTTGCGAACGTGACTGGAACCCACGATATGAATTTCCTTGCTTTGAAGGACTCTGAGCAGTTTGCCTTGCATATTGAGGCTGGCATCGCCGATTTCATCCAGAAAGACAGTACCGCCATCGGCGATCTGAAAAAATCCGGCACGTGAGTCTTTGGCACCCGTAAAGGCCCCTTTGACGTGTCCGAAAAGCTCGCTTTCGAGTAGCGTATCGGGAATGGCCGTGCAGTTGACCGGCACGAAGCGGGCAGTGGCCCGATCACTGCGATAGTGAATCGCCCGGGCAACAAGTTCCTTACCGGTGCCGCTTTCTCCGTGGATCAGAACATTGGCGTTGATGGCGGCAGCCCGCTCGATACGCTCGACAACCTTCCGAATGCTCTGGGAAACACCGACCAGGCCATAGGCGGCCGGCGGCCGGCTGCCTGATTGAAGTGCCTGCCGCTGGCTGAATTTTTCAGCAATCAGATTCACCGCCCGCTGCAATTCTTCACCTTTGAGTGGTTTGACAAGGAAATTTTCCGCCCCATATTTGATAGCCCGGACAGCGTCATTGACCGAGGGCGTACGGGTCGTCATGATGATCTCGATATCCTTGAAATGCCCCCGGATGTACCGCAGGAAGGTGAATGCGCCTATTTCCGGAATGTCCGTATCCAGAATCACCACATCCACCTTGCGAAATTCAAGCACCCGGATGGCTTCTGGTCCTGAGCGGGCAATAGATAATTCAATGGATTTACCGGAAAGTTCGGTACGAATGATGTCAAGGTTCGGATCGTCGTTGTCAACGACAAGTACCCTGATATGTCTTTCGGTATTCATGTTGGCTTTGCACTCAAAGGGCAGCTAGATGAGTTTGATCAGACCATTTTTGTTTATGGCCGCGTATATCAAAAGACTCAGCGAAAGCAAACGCTGTCATTATGCATGGTTATCACAACTTTTCAATGGGTTGATCCGCTTGAATGAAAACCCAAAAACGCTTCCAGGGTCTTGATAAATGCCCGCGGATGTTCCAGCGGCAGCTCAGAGCAACCTGATTAAGGCCGGATGGGATGTCATCAAGGCTCGGGCAGGCACACACCCATCCGTGGTTTTACCGGATAGCTGATGTGTTGTCGGTGCATTCGCTGATTGCGGCCTGTACGAAAACGGATACGCGTGATGACGGTGTCTTTCACCTGGACTATCCCGAAGCGGGATGTAGTCGAACGCATCAACGATCATCGCGCCGCATAACAAACAGGAGTGAGGAATATCAGCCCACGCGAGCAGGCTTCTTCAAAAGGTTGCATAAGCTTACCTCAACAATTATGATTGGATTGATCGGGAGGCCGAGAAGCGCGAAGTCGTCGAATTTTCGGGCAATGCTCAAAGGATGTTCAACGGGTGCCGGTTTGGTTTCGCCTGTCCATGGGGTGGTCCTTTAGCGCTCGATGCCGCCTCGCAACCGGGCCGGATGGTTCGCCTTTATGAAACCCGTCATCGGGGGACTCGAGTCTCTTTTCGAGAATCTCACCGGGCTCAACCTGGTTGTGGTTGCCAAGCCTTCTTAAAATATGCGGATAAGGTAGCGGCTACCTTTTCGGATTATGCGCTGAAGCTGGCCTCTCCGAATGGCTTTCCTCCCCCGCTCCTGCTTATGATAATCTAAAAAGATCGTTTCGTTATAGAGAGGTTGGTCAAGAGACGCTATGACAGAGGAATATTCAAGAGAGATTCAGGCAAAGCTGGAAAAAGAATTGATTCGGTGCTCCCTGCACCGGCCCGGGCGTTACAGCCACCACGAGCCGGGAAAAATCCTGGAGCTGGAGGCCAGGGGAGTCAGCTCGGGCGAACCGATTCGCCTCAAAGTGGAAGTGGACAAGTTTGTCGGAGGCGGGTTTGCCGGCCAGGTCTACCGGGTCATATTGCGGGAAATCATGTCGGGGCAGATGGATGAACTCAGCCCGGGTTCTTTTTATGCCATGAAAATCCTCATTCCTCCCTCCGGTTCCTCCAGTTTATTCCGGAATGCTCTATACTGGCTCGGATTTCAAGGCTCGTTTCAACTTCAGACCAATCCCTCTGCGGCCCGGGCAGGAGCTCTCTGGCAGAAATTCCTGCGACGGGGCGCTAAAGTCCGCTGGGGAGATGAAAGAGCGGTAGTAGATATCCATGTGACCTTCGTTGACAAGGCTTTAGGGAGCATGGGGGAAATCAGCGAGTGGGTCGAGGGACGCACCTGGCGGCTGGAGGTCGATGACCGGCTGGATCTTTTAAAGAAGTGGAGACGGGGCAAAAAAGTGGATGAGAGCCGGTTGGGCTCTCCGGAATACCGGGCAAAACGTCGGTTCATGCGGGAATTCGTGGAGCTCGTGCATGAGATGGGGGGGCACGAGTTCGCCCGTCAGTATGAGTGGTCCACCTGGAAGAGTCAGCCCAATTGCCTCAAGCGCAAAGATACGGAGCAGGATCCTTCGACGGGGCTGGTGGCTGTCGATTTTCGCGCAGGCCTGGCTCTTCTTCCCTTTCTGCCCATGAGCCCCGGCGATTTTAAACTCATTTTTCAGGGACTGGCCCGGGGGAGTCTGGTTCAATTCGACCGGGGGAATCTGAAAAGGCTGGAGCGCTATATTCAGAAGCACCCGGACGAGTTTTCGGACATGCTGCCCCTGCTGGAGGAACTGAAAAAAGAAGATAAAATTTACCGGAACTCCCTGCCTGATGTTACGCACAATCATGTTCGCCTCTTTTTCAGCAGGAACCTTTGGAAAACCTTGTTTCAGAGTACGCGAAAGGGATGGGCTGTCCGAAACATTGTCAGCGATCCCTGCCTGAAGTCTCTCGAAAAAAGCCCGTTCAAGACTTTTTTGTTTTATTGGCTGGGGGCGGTTCCTATTCTGGGGCGTTTTATCCGTAAGATTTGGGCCAGGCCGGACTATCGAAGGCACTATGGGGCTATCCTTACCAGCTTTTCTTACCTGAGGCGGGCTTTTAGAGCCAAAGTGCTGGAGATGCTTATGGACTGGCACCGCTCGGAAAGGATATCCGATGAAAAAACCTTAAGGATGATAGATAAAATTAGCAGGTGTCTGCTACATTTGCCTTTTTCCATCTTCCCTGCCTCTCTCCATCGATTATGTACGGATGCCACACGTTTTAAAGAAAAACTCTCCTATTATCTGGTGCGGCCGGTCCGTCTTTATTTTGACGGGAAGCTTCGTGAACAGTGGCTTTATGACATGGTAAGCGAAGGGAAAAAAGAATACCTGATTACGGATGAGGACGCTGAAGAAATCTACTCGCAGATAAAAGAGCCCTACATCCAGAAATACCTCAAGAGTCTTGCGGTTCATGTTTGCACGCTTCCGGTGACCCAGGTGGTTTCCGTAATCGTGGCCCTGGGCTTTGTTCTCCTCAACCCGGAGATGCCGAGGGCGCAGGCCTGGGCCATCGGTATCGGCATTATTGCGGCTTTTCAGATCGTTCCCATCTCCCCGGGCTCTCTGGTTCGGGGCCTTTATGTCTTATACCTCGTGATACGGGAGAGAAATTTTCGCGATTACAACATTGCCGTGTTTTTAGGCTTTTTCAAGTATGTAGGTTACCTGGCATTTCCTATCCAGATGGCTCACCGCTATCCCACCCTGGCGCGTTTTATGGCAGGGCACTGGGCAACCGGTGCTGTTCACATGGTTCCCGTGTTCGGCGAGAGAGGCGCTTTACTGGAGCACACGATTTACAGCCTCTTTTACAACTGGCCCCTGACGGTGCGGCGGAGGACGGGAAAAAGGGCTGAGATGCGCGAGCGTATTCCCGGCCGATACTGGCATGTGGCCCTTTGGGGAATCGTGGGATCCGCCCTGTGGGGGGGCTTGATCTTCAATTTTTTGGGGCGCCATGAAAGCATACCCGAACTCAAGGATTTCTGGTGGCTGACGATAATTCTCCCCTTCTTTTGCGGATCTCTGGTCACTCTTGGAGCCGGAGGCGCCAGGCTGGAAAAGAGAATAGTCCTGGCCGGAATTTGCGGAATTCTACAGGCAATCGGGGCATCGGGCGCGATTGTTTATTTCAGCCCTGATGCGTGGGCAACCCCGGATCTCTGGTCGTTTACTATCTGGCGGATTTTCCTTTTTACACTTATCAGCGTGTCAGGGGCTTTGCTTACCGAGTTATTCCTCCCTGAGCCGCCTGCCTCTCGATCGGACAGGTCAACTCCGGATCAGACGTACGAAAAATATACGGAAGTTACTGAAGGAAGCTGATTCATATTTTTTTCCTGTCAAGGGAAGATTCACACCGTTGCCCGGACTATCCCGAAGCTCCTGAGGGCTTCCTTCCGATATGACCATTCCCTTCTCGGCAAACTCTCACGGTGTTCATTCCCGGTTTCGGCAATTCGGCGAATGATCACGCCCATGTCCACAGCCTGGCAACGGAAGGAGCGTACCGGCCCGGCTGCGGTGCTCTCGAATCAAAAACCTTACAGCATTGCTCTCTTGTGAGAAGAATATTACAATAAGGTAACGGTCATCGACGAACGAGCCTGCACCGGGAGCTGAAAATGTCAAAATTCCTCATAATATGTATCGCACTCTGTCTCTTCTCCGCCGCCGCCGTCGCACAGGTCGAATACGAACCCGAAGGAGCGCCCCTGCCATCCTACGCGAAGAGGATCGAACTCGATCGCGGAGGCGACCTCGCTCCTCTTCCCATCGAGAAATCCGGCAGGGATCTTCCAGCGATCATGCTGACCGGGTACTGGCCGCCCACCAACGAGATGCTGCGAAGGTTCAGCACCGATCCGGAACAGAACCCGGACGGCTGGATCGGCGGAAACTGGGAAGGCAGGGGCTACGACATCTACTCGTTCTTCCCTGAATTCCCGCACGGACTGGGCAAGGGCGAGGGCGACTTCGAGGTGGACTACCAGGATACGTCCGAGGATTTCTGGCTGATTACGAGCCAGATCAACCCGGTCGCCATCATCACCTTCGGCAGGGCTTACGCGAACCACGACTGGGAGCTGGAATGGCGCAACCGGAACCTCCAGGCAAACCAGTGGGGTCTCGACTACGAGAGCCCTTACAGACCGACGCCCGCTCCTCCGGACGGCACTGTGGACGCCGGATACATCCGCTACTCATCCCTTCCTATCGAGCGGATCACCAACGCGGTCAACGAAGCGGGCATAAACGTCGATGCTTTCGGCGACTATACCGGCAACTCGGGCGGTTTTCTCTGCGAGTTCGTGGGCTACCACGCGTCCTGGTATCACAACGAGCACAAACATCCTGAAGATCCATGGCAGGATCTGGCCGGCGGTCACATCCACGTGGGAAGCGAAATCAGCCTCGAAGACGCCGAAACGGCGACCAAGGCGACCGTTCGCGCGTTGATCGACTGCCTGCAGGACGTTCTCGTGGTTAACGACCGGGTGATCCGGGAGAGCGAGGGAGGCGAGATCTCCTTCACCCTCGATGCCGGTGCAGGCAACGCCGACCGGAACTACTTCCTGCTCGGGAGCCTGTCGGGCACCGAGCCGGGTATCCCGCTGCCCGGAGGGCACGTCGTCCTGCCGCTGAACCGCGATTTCTTCACCGATCTCACCTACAATTATGCGAACACGCGGTTCTTCCGGGATTTCGACGGAATCCTCGACGGCTCAGGACTCTCCTCGGCCCTGCTCGATACGAACGGTCCGCTCTCCGGCGGATATGCGGGCGAGACCCTGCACTTCGCCTACATGCTGCATCCGCCGTATGATTTCGTGTCGATCCCGGTCGGCATCCGCGTTGTTCCGTGACTCAAGCCGGAAACAGGGTACATTGCAGGAAAAAATTCAACAGTTTCAAAAACAGCTCTTCGACTGGTATGAGGATCACCGCAGACAGCTGCCCTGGCGTGAGACGTCCGATCCCTACTGCATCTGGGTATCGGAAGTGATGCTCCAGCAGACCCGCGTCAAGACCGTCGTCCCCTATTATGCGAAATTTCTGCGCCGTTTCCCCGGTGTCCGTCATCTGGCAGGGGCGGAACAACAGGCTGTGCTCAAGCTATGGGAGGGATTAGGGTATTACGGCAGAGCCCGCAACCTGCACAGGGCCGCCGGGATCGTAGTGGATCGGTATGGCGGAGACCTGCCGAACGATATCCGGTTGTTTCGAGACCTGCCCGGAGTAGGCGAATACATCGCTTCGGCCGTCATGAGTTTTGCGTTCGGGCAACCCTGTGCCGCGGTTGACGGGAATATGAAGCGGGTTCTGGCCAGGTTGAACAGAATTCCCGAGCCGGTCAATGGATCCGGGTCGGGTAAAATCTTCAAAGCCGCCGCCGAAAGACTTCTTGCCGAAGATGCTTCCGCAGCATTTAATCAGGCGATGATGGATCTGGGGTCGGTTGTTTGCACGCCAGGAAGCCCGGACTGCGGCAACTGCCCTCTAAGGGAATTTTGTGAGGGATTTGAAACCGGCGATGCCGGTCGGTACCCCAGGCGGATTAAAAAACCCGCAACACCGCTGTTTCACATCGCTGCGGGTGTCATACAAAAAGGCCGGAAAGTCCTCATCACCAGGAGAAAAACCGAGGGGTTGCTCGGGGGGCTCTGGGAGTTCCCGGGAGGCAAGGTTAAATCCAACGAAACCGCTGAGACCGCCTGCGTCAGAGAGATCAGGGAAGAGGTGAATCTCGAGGTGCGGGCGGTGGAGCATGTCACACGTGTAAGGCACGCCTATTCGCATTTCAAAATCATCATGGATGTCTATCGCTGCAGGTATCTGGAAGGAAGAATCCGTCTGAACGGGCCGGCAGACTTCCGGTGGATAAGACTCAGCGAAACCGATGATTATCCCTTTCCGGGCGCGAATCGCAAATTTATTCCCCTGTTGAAGGAGCGAATGAAAGACTCTTTTTAGCCGGGTGTCACCAATGCCGCCAAGCCGTTGATATCGACAATTCGGTGTGTATCCTGGATCTTCCTTCCTGCAAAACAGCCGGCTGAATCCAACGGCATTGAACGCCCATGAAAAAAATGGAGACGCCCCTATGGAAGCAGGAGCAAATGAAAAAATCATCGCCATAGAGCCTGAAGGCAATATCCGCAAGTGTCCTGTATGCGGATACAATGACGGCTTTCACGTTTCATTTCAGATGGAGGATGACGGAAAAGAGGGAAGCGTTATTCTGATCTGCCCCGCCTGCCATCAGCAGTTCCGGATGGGATGGACGGTCCGCCTCGAGCGCAGTTGACCGACGGGTGCCCGCCCCCCCGGCCGCGACACGGATGGATGAAAACGAAGCAGCCGGCGGGTCGCCGGCTGCCGGAGTGTAGTCAAATTGTATTTTCAGAGCGGAGAACAGCTTAGGGTGCGGATCGAGACCCGCACTCTTCTTATTCGATGACTTCGAAGCTGAAGCTGTCCTGTGCGCCGGTGGTTCCCGGAGGGCTCTCGACGACGCCCGTGTACCTGTAGATTCCGAGCGGTGCTATTGCTGGAACCGGGTGGTTCACGACCTGGCTGATCTCGGCGCCGGGGCCGAGGTTCGTGGTCAGGGGACCGGCCACCGGGTTACCGGGGAAGGCGGACCCGCCGGGCAGGTAAACATCGCCGTAGACCCGGACGGTCTTTGCGTCCTCCGTCAGGTTGGCTATCGTGTAGGTGACTGAAAGGGTGCCGCCCCGCGGAACCTGGGTCGCTGCGGGGTCGACTTCGATCCTGACCGATGCCTGGCTGTAGATGATCACGTCATCGATATACCAACCCTCCCCTTTGTCACCCAGCATGCCGGCGCCGAAACGCCACCGGAGCTTGATGTTTCCGGAATACCCGGACAGATCGAACATCTGCTGTTCCCAGTCGTGCGCCGCGCCGAAACATGGGGTTCCCTGCGTGAACGGGCTGCGCAGGTTGAAGAAGGTGGTGTATGGATATCCGCCCTCTGGTTCTATCTGCGTCCAGTTCGAGCCGCCGTCGGTCGAAATTTCAACGATTCCGCCGTCGTACACGCTCCACTGGTTCACCGCCGAGGTCTCGATCCAGTGCTGGAAGGTCATGACCGAATTCTCGCCCAGGGAGATTGTCGGCGTTTCGAGGCACGCGTTGACCTGATCGCCGTAATCGCCGCCGCCCGAGCCGCCGCACTTGTAGGACCAGCCGCCTCCCGGCGTGAAGTTGCGGTAATCCTCCATGTGCCATTCATCAATATATAACAAGCCCTCCTTGTAGTGGTCCCAGCCGGAAGCGCCGTCCTCCATATCCTCGTAGAAGCCTCCGATCACGAGGGATAATTCACCCTCGGTGGTGACCCCCTTCGCAGTGGCCGCGGCAAAGTCGATGTAGGCGACGGAGCCGGGAGGGGTTCCGCCGTCGGCGTAAAGCACGAACTCGGTCAGGGGATCGGCCTCCCCGCCCGCGGCGATGTCCGGATAGAGGGCGGTGTCTTCAACGAGGGTCAGGTAGGCGCTTCCGCTCGATATCATGCCTCCCACGTCCTCGGCGACGCCCGTGCCGCCGTTCAGAAGCGAGATGCTGAGCAGCGCCGTTTCGCCCGGTTCCAGCTGCCCGTCGCCGTCGCCTCCCTGGGTGTCATCTATGTCGAAGGTCCCCATGGCGAGTTCGGGGGCGTGGCCGATCAAGTGCAGGCGGCCGACCCAGGGGCCCTCGCCGTCGGCGCGGAAGGTGATCTCGAAGTCGAGCACCTCGCCGTCGGGGCAGCCCAGGGAGACATCGAACCCGAACGTTCCGTCGGACCAGGCGGTGCCGCCGGCGGGAACGTCTCCGAAGGTGACCATGTTCTGGGTAATCGTGACGTACGGGCTCTCGCTGCGCAGGGTGGCGAAAGCGTTCAGGGCCGGGTCGCTGCCGACATTGCCGGCGCGCACCGCGAGGGCGATGGTTTCACCGTAATCGATAAGGCCGTCGTTGTTCCCGGCGGAATCGTCGACGAGTGTATCATCCAGGATGAGCCAGGGACCCTCCGGTGTGATGACCTGGATGCCGTCCTCGAGGGGAAGCCCGTTATGGCCGGTGATCGTGATGGCCATCTCCCCCGGGGAGGATGGATCCACCGGGATCGAGACGCTGCCTGTAAGGTCGGTGAATCCGTAGGCCATGAACTGCCCTTCCATGGCGAGGCAGACCCTGGCGCCCACGGCGGCTTGGCCGTTCAGCATCACGTTCACGTCTACATTCTGGGAGCCTATCGGGATGGCGGAAGGATAATCGGCGATGAAGGCCGTCGGGCGGAGCGACCAGATATCGGTCGCGGGATCGCCCAGCCACAGGTAGGTCTTGATGTTGAAATCGCCCCAGCTGCCCTCTCCGTGGACCCAGACATTCGCCCAGTTCTCGGCGTAGCCTATAGTGGTGATGCCCTGGTCGTAGACCGCCTTGAACAGGCACTTGTCGAAGACGTGGTTCGGCGAGGTGTAAGAGGGTTCCCAGGCCGAAAGGTAGGCGACGGCCGCGTAATCGGCCTTCATGAAGATTTCGGCCAGGCAGTCGTTGCTGTAGCCGAGGTCGGCGTTCAGGCAGCAGATGCCGAAAGCGACGAAAAGCTCGTCGGCGTTGAGCATCTGGTCTACGTGGGTCTTGGTGAGAGAGCCGCCCGAACCCCAGCTCGACCAGGTCGTCGAGGAGCCGTGACCCCGGTAGTTGACGATGCCGCGGCCCTGGTTCACCGCGGCGATGACGTCGCTGTTGCCCTCGCCTTCGCCGCCGTAGGCCGTGTCGAAGATCGGGTCCTGTATGGCATAGTCGTACGTCCTTATCTCTTCGCAGCAGCCCGTGTATTTGCCCGGATACTGCTCCGAGTGGGCGCACAGGATATTCTTTTCAGCCCAGTTGGATGATGTGGCCGGAGTCTTCAGGTAGTTCATGATCTTGCCAACCTGGTGGGCCAGCTCGGTGGTGTTTCTGAAGGTGATGCGGCCGATGGCCAGGTCGGCCAGGTAGTCGGAGCCGCCGCCGGGGTCGACGCAGGAATACCAGGAGTCGGAGTATGTGTCGCCCCAGTTGTAGGCGGGTATATCGGTGATATCACCTACGAAGAGCACGTATTCGAGGCCGTCCGAGAAGTAGAGGTCGGAGATGTAGTTCTTTATGGCCGACGAGTTGGCGCCGATGTCGTCCACCGAAACGATGCTCAGCGGATAACCCATCTTCTCGCGCCAGTCGGCGAGGGGGGCGAAGTAGCCGTAGTACGCGGGCTTGGAAATGATGAGATACTTGATGTCCTGCTGGTCGAAGCTGTCGCTGCCGGCGTTCAGTTTGTCGTAGTTGCATACGGAGCTCCGGTAGTATCTGTCCATCTGGGGCGAAATATAGTGACCCGCGGGAATCACCCGCCCGGCGGCGACGGCGCCGGATTCGATCAGCCGGATCCGGAGCCTGGTGGCGATTCGCGCCGTGCCGGTGACCGGGTTGTACTGGACCGGCCGGATCTCGAGCCTGGATGCCGCGATGTCTCTCATGACGAGGGGAGGTGTGGTCGAGGCCATGGTTCCGGGATAGAACTCGTCCGTCGAATAGACCGCCCGGTCGATTTCGAATACCGGATCTTCACCTTCGAAGGGGGAGGCGAGTTTCGGGAATATCCGCAGGTTCTCGAGGGTGATGAATTCCGATTCGAGCACTTCGACCTCGGGAGTCAGCCCGTGGAAAAGCCCCACCATCCGCCGGATCACCGGCAGCGCCGGGGCGCCGGTCCGCAGGGTGGTCTCGGCGCCCGGGAGCACCAGGACGTCGAAAATGTCGAGATGGCCGGCCCCGCTCCTCTGGTGATGTTGAATCCCGGGCAGGTTGACCTCCACGATGGTTCCGGATTCGTCGCTCGCGATAACCTCGAAACCGGGTTCCGCAACCCCGGGATCCACGGCTGAGAAAGGAATCCAGGCGGGGAAAGCGACACTCGCGCACAGAATCGTCAGGACCAGTGTCAGCAGATACTTCGAACGGCTTTTCATTTCAGGCTCCTCTTATGACTCGATATTCGACTGCAACTCTTCTGATAAAAAGTAACGCAACAGCAGTAAAGTTTAACCTTTTTTTCTATAAACGGGTAATACTTTCCGAAGGATAAGCATCCGCAGCCCCGTCTTATCTGCTGAACTAATGCGATTTTCCGAATCCGGGCTCCATCGCGGCGATTTCCGGTTTTTTTGCCCCGGAGTTTTCTCCATGTGGGGAAAATTCAGCCGAAGATCGGTTTCCCTTTTCCGGGCTCCACCATGACCTCCGACAGTATTTTCGCCTGGGGCTTATCCCCATTTGGGGAAAGTCCAGCTGCAGATCAGTATTCCGATTCCGGGTTCTACTGTTGAATTAGCCCGGCGTTCCCGCCCCGGCTTTTCTCCACGTGGGGAAAATTCAGATTCTGAACTATTGTCGATGCTGAAATAACGTGTTGT
>CAYMWF010000082.1:0-21191 GCA_964394085.1 uncultured Gemmatimonadota bacterium
CGTAATAGGTATAGTCATTCATTTCACTGGCGGGATCGGAACCCACCGGTGGGTTGAAATAGATCCCATCTTTCTTGTGGATGTAAGCTCCCGGTTTTTCAGGAAATTCCGACGGATCAGCATGTGCGGGTCCGATGGGCCTGTTCTTTCGAAAAAGAACGACTTTCGATCGTCGCGGCAAGGATGGCGTATCCTCGAGATAATTTTCCCAGACATCGATCTTCCATATGCTGCCGGAGACTTTTTTGATTCGGTCCTTCGTTTTTACGGGAGTAAAAAGCTTCAGCCTGTAATCAGCATAGTTCTCATTCGGATCTCTACCATTAGTCGGCGAGAACCAGAGCCGTTTGAAACCCCGGCACCATCCACCCGGTTCGAGTGAGCTTTCATCCGGGAACATCGTCATAGGTTCATTGTTTTCCGTCAACCAGACCAGCACTGCTTTGTCCGGACCGAGGAATGAACTGTCGGGCTCGAAGATATATCTGCCGTCACCGGTTCCCGGGTAAAAAAGATCCAGGTCCATGTCAGGCCGGGCCGGCACCTCGAGTACCCTGTAAGACCTTTCGTTTCTATTTGGATCGGTATTGTCACTCGTTGAAAAGAGCATTACCCCGTTCCAGAATGAGTATCGGCCTTCGCCGATCTCAAGTATGTCTTCATGGCTGGAATGAGCGGGACCCAGGGGCCTGCCATTCTCGAAAATAACGACTCTCGAGCGCTTCAGATCGTGAAGGCAGTCGGATACCATCTCCAGAGGCGGATCAAGCTCGTATTTAAATCCCCCGTAATGGCTGAAAGTTCGATCATCATCTAAATCCGGTCGAAGCGATGCGTATACCCACTCATAGATCCGCTTGTTATTATTCGGATCAGTATTATCGCTCGCGGAAAATGAGATGACCGGCCCGAAATCCGGGTTCAACCAGTGGCAATACCTGCCCTCCCCTATCGTTTCTATGTCTTTGTGAAGCGAGTGTGCCGGGCCGAGAGGGATGCCGTCTTCGAGAAGAAGCAGCCTGGATTGTTTGTGATTAATATCGTCATCGGGAATAGGGTTACCTACCGGCAGAGGCACAACTTCGAACTGATATGCAAATCCGCCGTGGTGATCATAATACAAATCCGGATCGGTTTGAGCAGCGAAAGGTTCCTTGGCTACTTCGTATATCCTGATCTCCGGATTATGAAACGAAAGATCGATATTCCCCTTTTTGCCAAAGATTGCAAGCAGCCTGGTGCGCGGTTCTCTCGCAATCTTTCTATAGTAGCCTGAAAACTCCAGATCGGAGTTTACACTGTAGATCATTTCAGAGGTTACCGCATAAGAGTAACCCTTTTCTATTACATCCAGAAATGTATGAACGGAATCTCCTGACCCGTCGGCGCTGCGGAAGTCGTGGGTTCCGATTCGATATATTTCGGGATCCAGGTAGGGAGAATATTCCCCGTTTCTATCAACGACTACTCTGCTCCCCCCCGGTATATTCTCCAGAATCCAGCTTTCAGATAATTCTCTCGTATCCGGCCTTTCCAGCATGATTACATTCTTGATCGACAGATAGATCGGCTGAGCGAAAATCACGATAAGCAATCCGGCAACCTTTAGCATCAACCGGTTGTTATCCGATCTGAATGAAACCAGTGCACGGTCGATCGCGATTCCGGACAATAACGTCATAAACGGCAGCAATGGAAGCATGTGTCGAGGAGTGCTCTGTTCGGTCATGCCTCCCACCACTAGGAAGTAGGCAACCGGGAAAGCGAACAGGACCAATGCTTCCTTTCTATCTCTTTGAAATATCGCAATGGTGCCCAGAGCAACCAGCGGAAGCAACATCACTCCGAATCGAGTAATAAAAAGTTTTATATAGATCAGGTATGCGATCAGTGTAGGCACACCTAATCTGAATGCACCGTCAAGAGAGATATTCAGGAAGATCTGCTCTTTGAACAGGTCGAAATCCAGCAGGAGATACGGGTTCGTCCCGAAGAAGACCGCAGCCATCACCAGCGCGGCAGGGATGTGCAGTAATATCTTGATCCAGTTTGCCCGCCTGCCGGAATCCGAAGGTGCGATAAACATCGCTCCCAGCCAGGCGGCCAGCAGGAAGCAACCGGAATATTTAGTACCGGCTGCTAATCCGATCATGGCGGAAGCGGCCATCAGGCGACCAGTAGAACTGTTTTTCCATGAGCTCCAGACCAGATAAAACGCCAGCAGGATGTAGAATGTGAAAGCGGCATCCACAGTTGCATAGTGGGCATGCAGGATGTGAACCGGGTTCAAGCCCAGTAGTAAAAACGCGAGATCACCCGCACGGGGAGAAAAAACCCGCCTTCCGAAACTCCTCACCAATAGAAGCGTACCAATACTGAAACACGCGGATATCCAGCGAGAGAACAGATACCTCCAGCTCTCGGAATCTTCCAGAAATATGTCGAAGCCCGACCGGAAAAAACCAGCCAGAACAAGAAACCCGTAAACCAGCTTGTTGATTATCCAGAGAAAGTAAATGTGAGCGGTGCCGTAATACAGGTAGTTCGTTCGCAGACCGTCCCCCATGGTTTCGAGCAACCATGGGATTTCATCCGGATGCCATTTTCTTACAATGCCGTCAGTCGTGTGAAGTCCGAATCCGGCACCGTAAAACCTGAGGAGCGCAAATACTGCAAGCAGGAAGAGGAATAAAACTCCGGTTTTTCTTGCACTCAAACCACGGTTCATTTCGATGTTTCCGTAAAGAAGAGGGATACCGGAACTTCACCCACAACTATCGAAAAGCTGTCGGGACGGTTCGGAGCCATCTAGACACGTTATTTAATGTCCAATACTAGGCCATGGGGAACCATGGAGGAAGAACGACTGGCTCCTGCTCAAACAGCTCGATTATACGCGGTGAAAGCAATTCCTTTTTCAACATGATGGCAAATACATGCTCATCGAACCATTTGTCCGACATTATGAAATAACCCTTCTTCCCCACTTCCTTGCCCCAGCTGTTCTCGACTTTCCATTTAACCGGTTTATTGTTAAGAAGATCCACTCCTGAAAAAACCATGGCATGTGTCATGACGGATTGTCCGAAATCGAGCCTTGCCCTTTTATTCATAGAAAAATTCGTTCTGAACAGGATATCGAAGTCGAAAACGTTATCGTACAACAAACCCTCTTTGGAATGGCTCGCTTGAACGACATCACACCCGAAAAGACATGCCTCATCTCTTTTCAGAACTTTGAGCGCATAACGTTTTAATTCACTGATAGGGAGATTGAGCCACTTCCACGTAACTCCATCAACCATGTTGTTGAAGAATTCAACTGTGTAGGTTTTGTTGTATTCGGTGTGAGAGGATGGGCAGTGTGCGATGGTGTAGACGTCGGAGGGTTTGATTCCGATGTACTTGTCGTAGAATTGACGCGGTGTGATCCCCTCCTCTCTGTGGAATTTCTTATCTTTATCCCTGTAGCCCCAATTAAACCGTTCCGGCGGCAGTCCCAGGCAAATTGCCAGGATTCTGAAAACGTCCTCCAGAAGTTTATTTTTCTTCCTTCTCAACTCTTCAGCGCTTTTCCCTCGCGTTCTCATAGCCTTCAACTCGGCCGCTCCCTGGCGAAGATAATAGCTCAACGATTCGTTCATGAAACGGCTGTTCTCCCTGTTGAATGTCTCCGGCATGACATCTTCGGGAACAAGGCCGTATTTGTCGATGACATTTTGAAGCATGTGCCATTCACCACCGTCGGGAGAAGGATTCGACAGGAGAAAATACAAATTGCGGCTGTCAAGTTCTTCATCGATATGCTTGATAAAGAGCTCGTAAAAATAGTTGGCTTTTTCCATTTTATCCCAAAAAACCACATAATTGAAGGAGAGCGCCAGATTCTTCATTTTGTGCCTGGCCTGGGCGAAGGTTCGCAACCAGTTTAGTTCAGCGAAAATCCAGCATGTTCCGCTTCGTTTCTGATCAGTAATCTCAGCGGGTTCCTGTTCGTGAGAAAATGTAAAAAATGCATCGTTCAAGACGTCGCGATTCAAGGCTACCTCGATGAGCTTCCCTCTGGTTACAGCATTCATGGCGACCTTGTTTACCGGATCTTTCTTGAAACGTTCACGAAATCGCCCGGCAGTTACAGGATCGAAAATATGTTTTAAGCCGGTGTTTGACATTTAGAGCTTCCTTTCTGAACCGGTTCGCTCCCTGGATGTAGAACCGTTGAGGTGAAATATCATGCGGATACGGCTTGAAATACAATCGTGCCCTTGTCGAACCGCGGATAGCGGCGCAAGGTTAGTATATACCTCATACGCTGACGTCAGACAAGGAAATCGATCACGGAACGGCGTTGACCGGTGAGTAATTGAGCGAGCTTTTCCTATCTTTCAAGCACCGGGATTGATGCGATATTCCCCCGTGTAGGGTCGGGCCTGAAGAATCCATAGACAGTTATCTTTCCAGAGCCATTCGATCTCCACGGTTCCCCCGATCAGAGCCTCGACATCCTTGCCGGTCGAAGTCAGCTTCATCAACAGATCGGATGGAGGCTCCAAACCTCCGCTGGAGGAAGAAACCATGGTTCCGGATCTTCTATCGAGGATAAATCCGGTTGGGATGTTCAGGCCACTGACGACACTTTCAGGGCCTTCCTCCGCCAGCTCGCATAACATCCCACCGTCACCCGTCCGGCTGGAATCCGGCACCCGGGTCAGCAGCACCCCCCCATCTCCGCAGCGATTCTGTGCTGGATAACAAGACCCATGAAAAGCCGGTCCCGTACCCCGATCGCTCTTGCATACGCGGACAGCGCGGGAGACCAGGCGCTCCGCCAGCAATCGCAGACCTTCTTTCGCAATTGGTCCGGCCGGTAAACTCCAGCCACGCTGGTGAACAGACCGGCGAAGGAGTATCGACTCCCATCTTCGATTAGAGCCGACGATCGGACAATCAATTCGTCAGTGCCGTCCGTGCCTTCGAACCAGGTCCATATCCCCTCCAAAGCATCATCCAGTTCAGGAGGAAGATTCCGGGGGTTAAGGGCTGGAGGAGGATCTCCCGGGTCACCTGCCGGTGGAGCTTCCACGGATAAATGTGTCAGCATCCGTTTAAAAGCTTCCACAGTCAGAACCGTCCCGCCTGGAACGCGAACGCCTGCCGCGTGCAACCGGCTGAGAACGGCTGCTTTACCACCGGCCTGGTACATGTCGGAAACCTCGGAGAGGGGCATCCAGAGAGGCAAGGGGCCGGGTAATGACGAACAGTCCGGCGGTTCGCCCGTCTCGATACACCCATCCGCATGCAGGATTACCCAGTCCCCGTCTGCCAGCTGCCGCATGGCTCCCTTCGCGCCTAGAATTGTAGGGAGTCCAAGCTCACGGGCCAGGACCGCAGCATGGGAGAGCCTTCCCCCCTGCTCCGCGATTACTGCTGCTGCGTTCCTGCACCAGGGCACCATGTGCGGGGCAAACCGAGGTACGATGACGACCTTGCCGGCGGTCGAATAAGTCGATCCATCAAAACTGCTGCAGGCGATTCCCCGTACAGGAAAGCGCCCCGCCACCGGTTCTCCGTTTAGAACAGGGGTATCGGTCGCAGGCATGGTATGCGACGGGAACTCCGAATCCACTGTCAATGCTTCCAGATCAGCATGGGAGAACTCCACAGATAGGTCGAGCCTGCCGAGCTGCTCGAGCTGTTTTCGGCGTTCGCCGGCGCGGTCCCTGGGTTGTGATTTACCACGCAAAAGTTCAAAGACTTCAGTACGTTTCAGATAAAAGATATCGTTTCCGACACCAACGTGTTCACCGAAACGGGCCAATGCATACCCCAGGCAGGCTGTCTCGGCGATGTACAGCGAACGCGTCCAGGTTCGCATCCGTTCTGCGAACCTCCAATACGCTCCCCAGCGGGATGATTCGCTACCGATCGTGGATGCGCGGGATTCCAGATCGGGCAGGATAAGCGGCAATACCGGCATATTGAACTGCGAGATATCGTGCTCCGGCATCAGTTCATAGGGTGATCCGGCCCACTCCCGGGCATTCAGGAGCGTGCCGGGTTCCGTGGGCGATTCTGAACCGGCACAGTTCTGAGCCACGCGGCCGAGTGATAAAACTTCATCCGCCGCCACGGCGACGGCAACGGAGAGCTGTTCAGGAAACAACGCGCTCCGGGTGGATAACTGTTCGAGTGCTCTTCGCAAATCGCGTGCTGCGGGAAGTGAATTCCCCGACAATACAGACAGCCGGGCCAGAGTTTCCGGCAGATGTTTCTTTTGAGCCGTTCGAGCGGCACCCATCAAGAAGGCGCGTACAGTCAAACGAAGCACCATCCTTGTCGACGAACCCGAAGGTCTTCCCCCGACAACATCATAAATCCGCGCGCCGAACCGCACTACCCGCATGTCGGTAGCGTTGACCCCGAAACGTCGTGCGGCCTCTCCCGCCCCGCCACTGGAATCGAGTCGTGCAGCCAGACAATCAAAGGTCAAGGGTGTGGGTTTTTCGACCGCCTCTTCGTATCTCTTCCCTGACAGAACAGGTTCGCCATCCGACTCCATATTTTTAAGCCAGGGAACTGCAGCCATGAGTTGCCGGTGGAGCAGCCAGGAGTCATCCTCCCGCTCAGGGCTCGATTCATCGATCAACCGGAACGAGACAATTCGAGGGCCTCGTTCGAGGTTCCACTCAACCTCCAGATCCCATCCCGCGGCCACAGCCGCCCGTACCGATGAATCTGCCGTCACCCGGATGGATTCCTCCGAAATAATCGCATCCATTCGGTCGTTTTCCGGTTTGACCAACACCTTGCCGGTGAACAAGCCTACGGGCAGGATGACGTCCTTGTAGACGAAAGAGATGCGACCAGGATGTCCAGGGGAAAAGGTTCGGACCGCCAGATCTGAATTGCCCTTGCTTATTTTCAGACCCGCAGCGCGGAGGAGACGCCCGACGGCGACCGAATCGTTTCGTGCCGAAGATACTCGAATAGCCGTCCAGGCAACCCAGGCGTCTTCGACCAGAGGAACCATCCACAACAATATTGCCGATGCATAGATTGTGGGAACGGGCAGCGGATACAGGAGCGCACTGGCAAACATGCCAATCAACGGATGATACCACCGCCAGATCCAGCGAGATGTCTGCTTCGAGTCATTCGGCAGCCAGCGTCGCCGCAACGACCTTTCTAGTGCGTCCAGTCGAAGACGACGTGGCTGTGCAAGCTGGAACCACACTCCGATGGTTATGATCACGGGCAGGACCGGTCCGCCGAAGTTGACGAGAAAGCCCAAAGTGCTGCCCGACCAGGCTGCCGCTCCCCGGGCCAGATAGTTGAGTGCTATGAGCGAGGCCACCTGCCCGGTGAGAGCCAGCCGGGCTGACACCCTGTCGGTGCGGCCTGTCAGACGTGAACGCAGTTCACGCCGGTTCAGGAAGAAAGACCAGACCAGCACGACGAGCACCAGGACCAGCCACCATCCCGCTCCGGAAGCCTCTTCCAAAGCCCGGCCTGTCGAGGCCATCGCACCCTTGAGAGTGCCGCTTTCGCCCAGTTCACTGTCAACCCAAGCCAGGGGTGCATGCCCTTCTTCGCGCAATCGTGATGCGGCCAGGAGAATCTGCCAGGCCCCTGCAGGCTGGATCACCAATGGAAATCCTTCAGCCTGTTCGCTCAGACTGGGCCATAACTCCCTCGCTTTCATCCACTCGACCATGTCCTCATCCGACATGTGGATGATTTTCACATGTCCTTCTTGATGCCAGCGATCAGCAGTACCGGGCGGGATCCGGCGGATTCGCAGTTCTTCGCGGAATTCCTTCCGACGAACGGGAAGCACCTTTCGCGCTCCGATCCATCCTTCCCGAATCACCCTGGCCGATACACCCAGGCCTCTGATCTCCTGCGCTACCTTCTTGGCGGTGGGTCCGCCATAACAAAAGAGTGCAATCTGGTCATAATTACGACGCTGGTGCTCGAACAGAGACGCCGCACGCAGCGCTCCCATTTCGATTACCCGATCCTCCGGTCCGTGGTGAATCAAACCCCTGTGCACATTCTCTATCTCGAGGTGAACGGTCCCGGGCACATAGCCCCGGTAGCGATCCTGACCGTCGCGGATATCTATGAGCAAAGTCCGATCACGGGCATGGCTCCCCAGCTCATGCAGCTCCAGCCAAAGGCCGACCTCCTCCTCTGGGGGTTGGTTCTTTTTTTTCGGCACTGTCTGCGGTTCGCTCAAAATTACCGCCAGGATCAGAACAATACAGCTGACAAAGAACAAAGTGGTTAGAACTTTGGTCAGATCTCTCGGTACAATCCGGCCTTTCACCGCAAGGTGGTGTAGAATAAGCAGCCCGGAGAGAGCCAGCGCCACCAGGGGAACGCCGAGTGAAGTGCCCACTGTCACGAGCATATGCGGCGGTAATGCCTGTGCACACGGAGGATCGATTAGAAGCGAGCCCCCGGCTGCGACAGCGAATAGGATAAAGCTCCCCGGTGTACTCCATATTGAGGAAACGAGGCATTCGTAACTGGTCTTCATCGGTCTCCGTTCAATCAACAGGTAAGTGACATGATTCGATTTTCTGAAAATTGTTAATCGGCGGCAGGCACATACAGCCGAAATCCGCCATGATCATCAAAAGATTTGATATCGAACGAGGGCCGGAAAGCGCAAGCGCAGAGGGGCTTTTCTGAATACATGGAGGCTCCTCTGATGATCCTGGGTCTTCCCTCCCCCACACGCCAGGTCCACTCTCTGACATTTCCGGCCATCTGATAAACGCCGTAGATTGAAGCGCCGTTTCGCCGCGAACCCGGAAACTCCAGGCGCTTCGGGAACTCGCTCGTCAGAAACGTTCTGTAATGGCCTCTGTAATTGACCTTGTCTTCTGAAAACTCATCTCCCCATGGATACTTCCGGCCATCAACCCCACGGGCCGCTTTCTCCCAGGCGGTTTCCGGGGGGAGAGAGTATTCGAATCCGTCGCTGTCGCCATCGTTCTTCCACTCCAGGAATGCATCTATATCGGAGAAGGTCATACCTAAAGCCGGTCGATTCTGCCAATCGGGATCCGACATCATAAGCGGAATAAGAGGTTTCATGACGGTTCTACGGAATTTCCCCGGTTCTCTCATAAATGGTTCTCTCGCCTTCTGCTCCCCGGGGGTAAGAGTGTTGAACCATACGAAATACTCACCCCACGTGACCTCATATTTCGATATGTAGAACCCAGTTTCGTATCTCCATTCCGCTTCAGTGCCATACTTGAACCAACCTGCGGGGACGTAGATAAAATTTTCGGGTATCTCCTCCGGTCTGAACAGTTTTACATCCGCTTTCAGATTCTTATCGAATCCTTTTTCAAAAAGGATGGGAAACCTCACAGGAGCGTATCCGTCCTTTTCGATAGCAAGAAGATAATTACCCCATTGCATTCCGCGACTGGTGAAGGGTGTAGTCAAGCTGCCGCCGATTCCCACTGATTCTACAATATTTTCCTCTCTCACCCTTCCGGTTTCGGGCTCGAAATCCGGAAAATTGGTTTTGTCCTTAACCTGAAAAACCGTCACTTCAGCGCCGGATGGTCTTGTAGTTAAATAAAATGCCGCTCCCGGTTCGTTGTTTTCATTAGCTTCATCATTTACCGTTTTCTTTCCGTTCCCGGAATATTCTTCCTTCGACAGGATCCATACGAGCAAAACAATGAACACAAGAACGATAAACCCGCAAGCAAGGATTTTTTGTTTGTTTGATCTCATTACAGACAGGAGAAAGAAAAAGGACCTTTCCGAATGAACCTTGACTCAACAAATGCTTTTGCCGGTCTTATCATTGAATATCCCGGTACGAAGGGATCAGCGCAGCAAACCGCATGGTATTCCCGAGATATTGCAGTTGATGACAGTTTTACCTCCTGATTGGTGGTTCATTATTTGATTATGCCTAAAGGAAATTAACGATGCAACTGATATTACCGGCTGCATCAGCGTCGGAAAAATGGAATCTGTTTTGCGAGGAGGTCGGAATTACATTGCGGTCAGATAAATCATGAATACAGCGAAATCATATGTTTTTCTGCAGGCGAGAAAAATGTGACAGGTCGATCATAAAGAATACGCCAGGCAGGATTCGAACCTGCGACCTACGGATTAGAAGTCCGTTGCTCTATCCGGCTGAGCTACTGGCGCTTTCAGAGTGGAACTTTGTATAACGCGACATCGGCGGCGTCAAGCAAAATGTCCGGAAGACCCTGGTTCGTGCGTCAGAAAAGCTGCCCCCCGAAATAAACAGCTGCCGTAAGAACATACGCGAGTGCAGTCAGTCCGGTGAATTGTACGAACGGCCAGAACCAGGATCCGGTTTCTTTTTTTACGACAGCCATCGTTGCCGTGCAGGGAGTAGCAATCAGCATGAACAGCATGATGCAGAAACCGGTCAACGGGGTATACATACTTCGAAGTATATCTCTCAGGCTGTTGCTCCTGTCACCGGTATCGCCGAGAGAATAGACGATTCCCAGCTGGGCTACGAATACTTCCTTGGCTGCAAAAGCGCCGAGCATTGCCGTGCCGATCTTCCAGTCGAATCCGAGCGGCTGGAGAGCGGGCTCCAGAACCCGTCCTATCTTACCGGCGATGGAGTTTCGCAGCTGCTCACCGGACTTCCTGTTTTCGTATGTTTTGGCGGTGATGAACGTTACGGTTTCTGCTGCCGACTCCACCGGGATTTCACCTTCTTCCAGGATGATTACATCCCCGGCTTTTATCAGGCCGTCGATGTAATAATCGGTAGTGCGGGGGAAATAGGAAAGCGCCCACATGACGATCGAAACTCCCAGGATGATCGTACCGGCTTTTCTCAGGTACAGCCACGACCGCTCCCACATATGAATCAAAGTACCCTTGGCGGCCGGCATCCTGTACGGAGGAAGCTCCATTACAAAGGGTGCACTGACACTGGAAAAAACCGTCTTATGAAGAGTGAAAGAGATCAACATGGCCAGCGCGATCCCGATGAGATATATCCCGAACATTACCAGCGCCTGATACCGGAAAGCGAAGAAGGAGGGAATAATGAGCAGGTAAATCGGCAGACGGGCACCGCAGGATATCAAGGGTAGAATCATCATGGTCATAAGCCGATCTTTCCGGCTCGAAAGGGTACGGCAGGCGAGAATCGCAGGTACCGTGCAGCCGAAACCGATCAGCATCGGGATGAAACTTCGTCCATGCAGCCCGATTTTGTGCATTACTTTGTCCATAATGAACGCAGCCCGGGACATATAACCCGTATCTTCAAGGAGAGCGATGCCCAGGAACAGAAGCACTATATTAGGCAGAAACACCAGGACACCGCCGACGCCGCCGATAATACCGTCGACCACCAGTGATTCCAGCACACTCTGGTTCCCCCTGAAAACCGTTTCCGATAAAAAAGCCGCCAACCGGTTGAAACCGGTGTCTATCAATTCCATCGGGACGCTTCCCAGGGTGAACGTCATCCAGAATAACCCGTAAACAATCAGGAAAAAGATTGGCAGGCCGAGAATCCTGTGAGTAAGCACTTCGTCGACCTGTTCTGAAAATGTCACGCGGTCGAACTCAGGGGCTTTAACGGTAGCCTCATGCAGAAGCCCCGAAGCGAAGCCGTACCGGCGATCTCCGAAGGCTACTTCCGCATCATCCCCGTACCTGGTTTTTAACCGTTGAATCGATTTCTTCAGCTGCGAGTCCAGTCGTGCGAAATCAGACGACGTTTTCTCGACGTAGTCCGTGATTTCCCGATCCTGTTCGAGAAGTTTGATCGCCATGTACCTGGGAGGATACTTCGTCCCGTTTTTTTCCCGTTCCAGGTACGGAATAAGCTTTTCTATCTCCGATTCGATATCAGACCCCATGAGGATGCGCGTTGTTTCGGTTCTCGCCTGCGAAACGCGTTCAACAGCCTTCTTCAGTTCCTCCTTACCGCTCCCCTTGAAGCCAATCATCGGGATGACAGGTGCATGGAGTCTGTTTGACATGATTTCAAGATCAAGCTCGATACCGGAAGCGACAGCCCTGTCCCACATGTTCAGAACCAGAACCAGATTGACTTCGAGTTCCACCAGATGCGCAGCAAGATACAGGTTTCTCTCGATATTCGAGGCATCCACGACATCCACGACTACATCAGGTTTCTCATCTACCAGAAACCTCCTCGCAACCTTCTCGTCTTCTGAAATTGCCGTAAGGCTGTATGTGCCGGGGAGATCTACAATACGGTACCGGGTGCCGTTGAATATATAGAACCCGGTTTTTTTTTCCACCGTTACGCCGGGGTAATTACCCACATGCTGTCGCGCACCTGTCAAGGCGTTGAAAATGGATGTTTTACCGCAATTCGGATTTCCGGCAATTGCAACTGTTATGATTCTCTTGTCTTTGCTCATGAACCGATAGAATCCTTATTGGGTAAGAAGGCTCACGCGGATTGATGAGGCTTCATGGTTCCGCAGCGACAGATGATACCCCTTTATCTTGATTTCGATCGGATCACCCAGTGGCGCCCGGCGAATAAGCTCCAGCTCCACACCGGGAAGCACTCCCATATCGATCAACCGCTGGCGAATTTTGCTGGTTGCCCGCAATTGAAGGATTTTACCACGCTGACCCGGAACCATATCGGACAGGAATCGTCTTCTTCGTCCCCACCGGCCGAAGCCCCTCTTTTGCCTTAAAACGAGCTCGCATGCTTCATTTGTACATCCAGAGGTAAACCCCTCACCCTCACCTGATGGAGGATAGCACCTTTTGAATTGCGTGAGTACTTCCTTGCCCGGGAAGGGGCAATTCTCGATAAATTCCATGAAACCGACTATACGCTCTACCGTTTCTCTACTGACATAATGCTCTATGGCGCAGGCATCGCCGTCGGCCTTCTCGTCTCCGACCAGGAGAACCTTTGTAAGAAAATTACTCAGGAGCTTGTGTCTTTCATGGATTTTCCATGCGAGCTTCTCTCCTTCCGGAGTTATCTCAACGAATTCGCCGACTTCGTATTTGACCATGCCCAGGTTGTCAAGCTTCTTTAACGCCGCGACGACGCTGGCCATTTTGACGTCTTTCTTTTTGGCTATTTCCTTGATTCTCGCAATCTTTTTTTCTTTGATAAGATTGTATGTGATTTCAAGGTAATCTTCGAGACTTCTTGATAAATCCCCAATTTTCGTCATATCTTTATCCTTGTCGACATACTATTCGACTCGGTTTGCCGTCCAGTTTGGCACGTCAAACCTTGTTAGCCGTGTATACCTATAAGCCTAAACAGCTAAAAAATCAAACCCTTTCAATTCAATCCTGCAGTGAAATTTTTAAATGCAGATCATTTTTTCATGTTATACTACCCGTGTCACAAGTTACACATTCACCATCAAGGAGGTTGATTCATGAAATTAACTCCCGATAGCATTAAAACCAGACTAAAAATCTTCAGCTTATTTACCGCCGTCATGCTCACGGGGTCGGCGGTCGCAGGTGTTCCTCTGCAGGTGGTATACGATTCCGCCGGTTCAGGCGAGGGATACAACAAACTGCTAGTCCTCGATCCTGCTGAACTCTACACAGGAGGTTTGGAAATCGGTTCGGGGGTCAGCTGCTGCATCCATGGGAACGGAGCTTCCCTGGATCTCGATCAAAACTCGATCACCGCCTCGGGGAGCGGTACTGTCCTGGACATGGATCACTGCGCTTTGTATAATGGTTGGTACGGTATCGAGTTTTACAATAATGCATCCGGTTATATCTCATTGTGCACAATCACAGATAACGCCCAGGGTATAGCCATCGACGGTGCAGGCAATGGTGCGGTACTCCTGGAAGGGAACAACATCTGTTTCAATGCGACTTTCGGAGTCGCCGTCTACGACGAAATCTCTTACCCGGAAGCTTCTTACAATAACACCTGGGGAAACACCGGAGGCAATTACATGTATTTCTGCCCCGGCTGAGGGGCCGACTGGAAGGTGTTTACACCGACACCGGGTACCGGTGAAATTCACAGCGACCCCAGCTTAATCTGCACCGATTTCTGCGATTACCGAATCTGGCCTGATTCACCCCTGATCGATGCGGGTCCGCCGGATATGCCTCTGGATCCCGATGGGACACCAGCAGACATAGGGGCATTCCCCTTCGACCAGCGGAAAGACTTCATGATGACCATCTCGGCCGCCAGCAAGGAAGTGAATAAAGGAGACGTTTTCGACTATATCGCAAGCTTCTTCTCTGTAGACGGGAACGTGTACTCAGTGCAGTTCGGTTCAGGAGTGATACTGCCGAACGGTTATCCTTATTCAGGTAATCCGATCGACGGCCCTGATTCTTACCTGGTTCTCCCGAATTCCAAGGTCTGGACGCAATATTCAGTTAATGTACCGGCTGGAGCACCGGCAGGATCCTATACCTTTATCGGAAGAGCGATTAAAGGCGGCTCAATACTGGACGAGGACAGTCTGAAGCTTGAAATCTACTAGCAACGGAAAGGTTTGATAAGCGGTTGCTTCTGCACCGGTTATCAGCCGATGCTGCGTATTGATCCGCAAACAAGCTAAGTGTGCGCAGACGCTTTCAGATTGCCTTTAATTCATCACCAAGATAACCTCAGTATAGCGGTGCTATACTGAGGTTTAATCGAAAGTCCGAAAAGACGGGAAGGAAAACCGTGTAAGAGCAAACTATCTCCGAACTGATCCATGAAGCATTACTGCATGCCGGGAGTAGAAAAATGGAAACGGATCAAAAACCGCCCAACAGAAAAACTGTGCTTCTTTTTGCATTAATGATTATATGCTTTATGCCCTCAGAGCTTCCGGCCACTCAACTTTTGATCAATGAATTTCTGGCATCGAACGATAGCACAATCGCCGATCCCCAGGGCGAGTTCGACGACTACGTTGAATTATTCAATCCGCTTCCCGAGGTTTTGAATATTGAAGGAATGTACCTCTCCGATGATTCGGCAAACTGGAAAAAATGGCAATTCCCCGCCGGGACGATCATCCCGGGTGAAGGCTATCTACTCGTCTGGGCGGATGGTGACGAGGGAGACTACCCGGGCTTACATACGAATTTCAAACTGAATCGTACGGGTGAAACCATAATCCTGTCAGATTCGGATCTGCATGGAAACGCACTTCTCGATTCGCTCAACTTCACCGAGCAAACCACGGACATCTCCTTTGGAAGATACCCGGATGGCGGTGACAACTTGGGTTTCATGGAACCTTCGCCGTCCTCGACCAACAAACCGCTTGAAGTGTTTCGTCCTTCTGACGCAATACTGCCTTCAGCGGGTATAGCATTCGGTTGTTTCCCCAATCCGTTCAATCCCATGATTTCAATCCAGCTGTATGTATCACCCGATCAGGATGAGGAGCCGTTTTCCGCAGACATCTTCAATTCAGGCGGTCGGCTTATCCGAAATCTCTTAGAACAGCACCGGCTTAGGTCAGGCCTGCACACGCTCACCTGGAACGGGGTAAACGCTGATGGAAACATGGTATCCTCGGGTGTTTATATTCTCAGGATAAGGACGGGGAAAGAATTCGCAACGAAAAATCTGGTGCTCTGCAGATAAACGACTATTCCAGCAACCCGGTTAAGAATCTTGTTGTCTCGTGGCGGCGCAGAACCTCCAGGAACGAATTACCCTGCAAAACCGGATAATTCCCTATCACAATCCGCTTTCTTCCAGCCCGGGTGAGGGCGACATTCAAACGTCTGTTATCGGAATAGAATGGATGACGGTCAAAAAAGGGAGAAGTGAGGGAAATTATTACGACATCCCTCTCATCCCCCTGAAATCGGTCCACGGTATCAACCATGGCTGTGGCTTCCTCTGATGAAAACCCCGACCCTTCGAGTGCGCGTCGGACAAGAGAAACCTGTTTGCGAAAGGGAGCGAGGACACCGATTTCTGAATGTGGAACGCCCCATTTTTTCAGCTCCTGCACAAGGATGACGACTTGACCGGCTTCTATCTCGTTGCTGCGGTTCTTTTCTCCTCCGGGTTCCGACCACCACACGGATGGGGCTTCGGGATCGAGTAAATCTCTGTATCTGCTTGTGCGGTATTCGGGATCAATAGCCAGCCTGGCTCCAGCTACTGAATCGTCGGCCGGTTTGAGAACTCCGTTATACCAGATTTCCGAGGGGGCGGCGCAAATTTCACGGTTCATCCTGAACTGGTGTGTCAGCATTCCTGTATTATCAGCGGTCTGCTCATGAGCGCGCAACCGATCCGAAACGATCTCGAGAAGAGAGCGGGTCAGAGTCGATGCCGGTATTTCACCTTTACCGGCATGCAGCACTGCAGGCAGCTGGCTTTGATCTCCGACGAGAATACAGCTCGGAGCCATCTGAGCGATACCCAGTGCGGAAGGCAGCAACAGCTGACCCGCTTCATCGATTATTGCGCAATCGAATTTTCCCAGAGATTCGAATCCGCCGCGAAGCCAGGTTGTCGAAGTTGATATGAAAACCGAAGGTTCACTGCGCCATCCTTCAAGAATCCGGATTCTTTCGGCAATCGCTTTTCCTGAAAGGAGCGAATCTATCGTATAGTCGCGCAGTTCCGGTTCAACGGCATTGCAGTTCCCCAGCCTTACCATCGCATGGTCACTAATTTTGACAGACAGCCTGCGCACTATCACATCGGCGGCATGATTGGTCATTGTTGCTACGAGTAAACGTTTCCCTCGAGCAAGCAAGGTTTCGATAAGACGGCAAACCATCGTCGTCTTACCTGTTCCCGGCGGCCCCTGGAGCGCGAACAGCTCCGGAAGCTCAAGGATCCTGTCCTCTATCGAGCGACAGTGATCGGGGATGGTTGTATGAATTTCCGGAGGTTCGTCATTCCCGAGTGTCCACCTCAAATTCTTCTCTCTGGACCTCAAGCTCTCAATGATACCCGCGTAGTTGACCAGATAGGGTTCACCTGAATCATAGACATCTATTCTTTCAGGCTTGAAGAGCAGCCTGTCCCGGAATGAAACGATAATCCTGTTACTCGAGACCGAAATAATCGAAGCAACGGTCATGTCACCATTGAGCGGTCCGGCGGCCGTGCTGACGAGCACCAGGTCCCCTTCACGGAATTCAGACTCGTTTCTGCAATATAACGCACAAGTCGTACCGCTGATCTCATATCGCTCGATGTGCAATGTCTTACCTTCCGAAGCAAGAACGGATGAATCTTCTTCTAAAAGGTTTCCTGCTTTTCTTGCTGAAACGATTCGTTCACAGTCGAGAGCGTTAATCCAGCGTCGGGCATTCGATATATCGCTCACCTTGAATTGGGCCCTGGCATGACATGAAGGGAATGCCATGTTTCTGAAGGCATCATTTTCGAATCTCCCGCATGAAGAGTCGCACGGTTCATCATTGAAGACGGCACAGAGGTCAAGGCATAGTCCAGAGTCTCCACAACCGCGACACTTGGCAGGTCGAGCCTGTTCAAACGGCATGGAAGCGGTAATCTCAGCTTCCAGCAATCGATTGCGCATTTCGGATACGTTGCGAAACAGGGACTTATCTAAAGGCACGTTTTTTTCGACGTTCAGGTATGTAATCATCCGGCCGTTTCTATTCTTCCTGACCGGATCGTTACCCGAGTAGAGCACAACCGGCGGATGCGGCAATGCCTGTCCTGTTCTCTGCATCACCATCATCGCGTAGGCCGCAACCTGCAGCGCATGGCCCGGTTTCGTACGGTTCCCCCAGGATTTTGAGCTCTTCAGTTCAATGACTCGCTCGATTCCGCCATTCCTCGACAGTGTAAGGTCGATTCGACCCTTGAGCCCGAGTTTCGTATCCAGAAGGAATGTCTCAGTTGCCTGGTTGAACCCCGGTTCCAGTCGGCCGCCCCAGAAATGAAGCTTTTTAACATGAGCGCGGGCATCATCAACTATGTCATCAGGATCGATTCCGTAATCATCCAGAAATACGATATTTTCAGCAATGCTGCGCCGGATCAGCGGTAGTGAAGAATCAGGATCGAAAGGATTCCTCAAAACATTCTGCATGCAGGCATTGACCGCCATGCCCCTGAGCATGTGCCGGTTCACCTTCCTGCGTGAATACCGGGAGATGAGGAATTTCCGTTTACAGTAATCGGTTTCCGCCAGCTCGCTCACACTGACAAGACGCGCTGGTTCGAGGATGATCAGTGTCTCATCAGTTGCCGTCAGGGTTTCACCGTTCCGGGAAAGATGAATGAAAACCACTTCCGGGAAAAGGCCGATTGAGTGATCTCGATAGAAGTCCAGAATCTGTAGAGCGGCGGCGGTATCGTTCCGTCTTTTCGTCGTGTCGACCTGAACGACCGTATCACCAGAAACCGTTCGAATACCCCAGGTCTTTTTTTTTATTGAATGGAGTTCACCCGATAAGAACCGGATATGGCAGGGATGTATACCGCCGGTCAGACAGACGATACAGGGATAACCGTTGTCGAGAGGAAACAACGCTGTATCTGTCATCGAGGTCATCCGACAAGATTCTCTGATGCAGGCAAAAAAATGCAGGTTCTCGACCTGCTCTGGGCGGTTTTTTTGGTCGGGGCGAGAAGATTTGAACTTCCGACCTCCTGCTCCCGAAGCAGGCGCGCTAACCGGACTGCGCTACGCCCCGACATAACCGTTTGAGTTTATAGATTCCCGTTAACGGGTGCAAGCCTAAACTTGCAAACTCACCCGTATTTCTATCAAGGAGACCCATGGGACAACATCTTTATTACAATAAAACCGCCGATAAGCAGAACAACGAAAACAATACTCAGGATATTGAGATATTTATCAATAAAATTTCTGATACCGGGTCCGAATTTATATATCAATCCAGCGACGAGAAAAAACCGGGCAGTTCTGCTGAGCACCGAGGCGAATACAAAAATCGGAAAATTAATTTTAAAAACGCCGGCTGAAATGGTTATCACCTTGTAAGGGATCGGAGTAAATCCAGCCGTAAAGACGACCCAGAAATTGTATAATTCGTATTTCTCCTTCATCCTCAGGAACACATCTTCAGTAAAGCCCGGAACTACTGCAAAGAAAAACGAGGCAAGACCTGAATACTCCGTCGTGCCTGGTGCATACCACAGGAAAGACCCGATCAAGTAACCGGCTACTCCACCAAGCAGAGATCCGAGGGAGCATATTACAGCGTATCGGAATGCACGAGCCGGGATTGAAACCGCAAGGGCGATTAACAGAACATCAGGCGGAATGGGGAAAAAGCTCGATTCAGCGAATGCCAGGAGGAAGAGAGCGACCGACCCGTAGGGTGTTTCCGCCCAGTGAAGCACCCAGTTATACATTCGTCTGATTATCGAATCGTTTTTTTTCATTGTTTCTTCTATCGCCATCCTGATTTTCCCTTCAACGGTACGAAGCGGCATTCGCCCAGAGTCCGGTAGTGTATGCCGTCGCCGCCCTGTTTTCTTCCAATGTACAGATTCTGCTTCTCTTTTTCCCTGCCTACCGGCAGTACGATGATTCCTTCTGTTGCGAGCTGTTGCTCCAAAGTGTCCGGCGGGGCCGGTGCGGACGCGGTAACTACGATCCGGTCGTAAGGAGCATATTGCGACCAGCCCAAGGATCCGTCTCCTATACGGATACCGACGTCCGGGTATCCCGCATCGCGGAGATGCTGTCTCGCGCTTTTCGCCAGCCCGGGGAACATCTCCACTGAATAGACTTTCGCTCCGAGTTCAGTCAGGACAGCGGCCTGGTACCCTGATCCCGTGCCGATTTCCAGGATCCTCTCTCCGCCCTCTATCCGCAAGGCGGATGAAACAAGGGCGACGGTAAGAGGACTCGATATAGTCTGCCCCGCCCCGATCGGCAGGGTATTGAATTCATACGCTTTGTCCGCAAGAGCATAATCTACGAAAAGGTGTCTCGGAACGGCTTCCATGGCGTCCAGCACCTTTCGATCGATAAAATCCAATTCCCGCTGAAGATCCGCAACCATTTTCAAACGACGCGTCTTCATACCGCTCTTCGAGAATTCCGCTCTCATCCGGATTTCCACCCCCTGGCTCTGATTACCATTCGAATAAAACGGAGCGTATCTCTCCAGGGACTTATGAAGCTCGACTCATCGGCGTATATGGTCCGTATGGGGACGGCTCCGACCTTAAAACCGGTTGCTGCGGCTTTTACCAGGATCTCCGACTCGGCGTCGTATCTGTCCATTTCAAGATGGACGCGGGTCAGCACAGATGTGGTATAAAAACGGTAACCGCACTGGCTGTCATTGATCTCCTGCCCGGCTATTCTAGACACAATCCATGAAGTCGTACGGTTAGTGGCACGCCTGAGCCATGGCATTCCTGCAGGATCGAGCATCCGGTTTCCCAGGATTACGGGATAACCTTCAGCTTCAAACTGATCGAGAAAATCGGGAATCGATTCCGGTTCATGTTGACCGTCGGCATCAAGTGTAATAACCGCATCGTAGTCCTGCTCAACGGCATATGCGAATCCGGTTCGGAGAGCCGCGCCCTTTCCCCTGTTTACTTCGTGTTTAATCAGAACGGCTCCCGCGCCTGCCGCGTTATCGGCTGTTTCATCCCCCGAGCCGTCGTCTATGACCAGGACTTGATCGAGAACGCCGATAACGGCGCACCGCGTGACGACGTCCCCTATCGTCGCAGCTGCATTGAAGGCTGGTATTACAGCGAGAACCTTCAACTGTTCCTCCTAATAGAACATTTTATCGAACATCATCCAGTCCGAGGGATGAGCCGCCAGCGCGGTTTCAAGGGTTGAAGCCCACTGATTGTGCGTTGATTCAACCCGATCGTGTAAAACGAGTGGTTCAGCTATCTCCACGCAGTACCCGCCATCCTCATTCTTGAACATGAATGCGGGAAGCACCGGTGTTCCTTTTCTCTTCGCCAATAGGAAAGGACCGATCGGAAGCACGACCTTTTCTCCGAATAAGAGGACCTCTCTCCCTTTTCCAGAGATATTCCTGTCGGCCAGGAGCGCAAGAATATATCCTTTTTCGAGGATTGAAAGTGCTTTTTCCCTGAATTCACCGGTTTTGATTATCTTTATTCCCGCCCGGCGGCGTCTCATATCGAAGAATTCCGTTACAAGCCTTGAACGATGATCGAGAACCACCGAGGCGACACGATAACCTTTATC
>CAYMWF010000083.1:0-16477 GCA_964394085.1 uncultured Gemmatimonadota bacterium
TCGCAGGATGTCATTAAAAAAAGCGGAAGAAGTGCCAGCAGACGAATGATAATTTACCTCTCCCCTCTTGAGCTTATCCGGCCGAATCGCGAGATACAGGCCCGGCCCGGTATCTGCATAACGGAGATTCCAGCTCCCTATTTGCCCAGAAGACCAACTGATATCACGGTACAAACAAACATCTTCGATAATAATACGCCACGGGAAAAAATGAATCAACTGATCCCGCATGGTCCGGGGGCGGGCAGGAAATCTAGTGTCGCAGATCGGGTCGGGATAGAAGCCGGAGTTTTCGTAACCGGAAGAAACAACCGGGTCGATGTGGATATCCGGTGTTGATACGAGGGAGGGCTCAGAGGCGGGGTTCGAAGGCTGCAATGTTCGATGGTACGTTCGATTACATCCTGCTTCTGAAGCGGTTGGAATACGCTCCAACACGCAGCCCGCATAGTTGTGATATTCTGCTTGACTACTTAAAATTATCATGATAATTTACATCTATGTTTAAAAGAAAACTCCACCTTCCGGCTGCGGGTTCGGAAACGTTCTTTCTCTGGGGACCAAGACAGACGGGGAAGACCACACTGCTCAAGGCGGTTTACGGCGACGCGATCTGGATCGATCTGCTGAAAGCCGAAGAATACCGGAGATATCTACAGCATCCGGAGTACTTGCGGGAGGAAGTTCCGGAAAAAGGGGATGCCCCGTTCATCGTGATCGACGAAGTGCAGAAGCTCCCGACTCTCCTGGATGAGGTTCATTGGCTCCATGAAAACCGCGGCGTGCATTTCGCTCTTTGCGGTTCGAGCGCCCGAAAAGTGAAGGGAGGGGGCGCCAACCTCCTCGGAGGGAGAGCGGTGCGGTATGAACTGCACGGTTTCACGTCGGCGGAACTGGGGCGGGATTGGGACCTGATCCGCATGATCAACCAAGGATATCTGCCGAGAGTATACCTTTCCGACAGGGCTGGCAGATTACTCAACGCCTATGTCGCCGATTATCTTCGGGAGGAAATCGCGGCGGAAGGACTGGTACGGAATCTTCCGGCATTCTCCGAATTTCTGAACGTAGCATCGCTGTCCGACGGAGAGCTGGTGAATTTCTCCAACATCGCACGGGAATGCGGGGTATCCGGTCAATCGGTCAAGGGATACTTTCAGATTCTCACCGATACTCTGCTGGGTCGGTGGCTTCCTTCGTACACGAAACGCCCGAAACGCCGTGTGATCTCTTCACCCAAATTCTATTTTTCCGATGTAGGGGTGGTGAACTTCCTCGCAAAACGGGGCCGGATGGTTCCGGGTTCGGAGCTCTTCGGAAAAGCGTTCGAGAACTGGTGCCTTCACGAGCTTACCGCATACAACCACTACTCTGAATCCTTCGCGGACATCTTTTACTGGAGACTCGCAAGCGGTATCGAAGTGGACTTTATCATTAATTCGATGGAATCGGCCATCGAGGCGAAGTCGGCGAGGAAGATCACGTCGAACCATCTCATCGGATTGCGCCGGCTGAGGGAAGACAAGCCTGAAGTGAAAAGGCGGATAATCGTCTGCCTTGAGAGCAAGCGGAGAACCACGGGCGACGGTATAGAGATCCTCCCCGCCGGGCTGTTCGCCCGAATGCTCTGGCAGGGGGATATCTTTTAACCCGCGTGGATTCCTCGCGGCGGGAAGCAGGGTCCGGATTCAGGCCGGAGAATCCACCATTCGGGAGCAATAGCGGAACACAATGACGGCTCGTTCGTCGGGTTTTTCCCAGGATATGATACCGTAATGGAATCCGGAAAAAGGGGTCAAACTCCGTTGCTGTCCTGTTCTGCCAGCATCCTTTCGTAGGCGGGCTGCAGAATCACGTCATCCGGCACGCTTGCCGGTGCGCTGTCTGTGTTTGAAACGAGCAATCGTTTTTTCGCCCGGGGGTGCTGTTCCCCTGCTTCTTCGAGCGCGCGGAATTCCCGGCAGGCGGTGTCGGGATCGCTCGCATCGGCACAGACCTGGATCAATTCTTCGTTTCCCTCTGCGTCACGAGCCAGGAAATCGATTTCGTACCCGGACCCGGTGCAAACATAAGCAACATCGTATCTGCGGCGCTCCAATCCGATAAGCACCTCAGTCTCGAGAGCGCGGCCGATGTCGCGTTTACCGGTGCGGTCGAACAACGGAATCAATCCCGGGTCCACGGGATAAGACTTGCGTGGGTTTACCATCTTCCGGCGCTCGGAGGTCGACTCCATCCAGACGATTCGCACCAGGAAACAATCTTCGAGATAACCGAGCAGCCGGTGGATGGTGTCCTTCGATATTGCGATACCCTGGCTCTTCAGGCCGGCGTAGAATTTTTCGACCCTGAAAGCCCCCGCAGCATTGCAGAGCAGGTGTCGCACGAGCCAGCGCAGACCTGTAACATTGCTTACCTTATGACGCTCAACCACATCCCGCAGTATCGCTACATCCACACAGTCCGTCAGCAACTGTTTTCTGGAAGCAGCGGCGAGGAATTGAGCTTCAGGAAATCCGCCGGCGACAAGCCAGTCCGTGAAGGCTTTTTCGATTCGCGCCCGCTCCCCCGACGGCATGAAACCCGGTTCGGCCGGAATCGCTGCTCCCTTGTGAAGCAGTGCTTCGGCGAAGCTGAACGGATAGATCGGAACCTCCCATCCGCGCCCGCGCAGGGCCGATGCAATTTCCCGGGAGAGGAGCGCCTCCCCGGCAAGAGCGTCCCTGCCCTTGTCTACGGCCGGGTTAGCCCTGGCGCTCCAGCCGTCCTCATATCCTCGGGGGCATAAGCGGATCCGGTCGCTATAAACAGGGGAAAGCCGTAATTGCTTCATTCGGGCGAGCGCAAAGCCGATGTCTAGTTATAGAGCTGCATCAGCGGCCGGGAGAGGGCTGCCGAGACGGGAACGGTGCTGCAGCAGCGGTCAGGATGGAGCTGCATCCGAGGTTGGGACGGTGCTGCATCCGAGGCGGGAGAGCGGAAATGAAAATAGGTTTCGGCGGGTTCCGGAAACCCAGACCTTATATCGACTTCATATTCATCCATATCAACAAGACCGCCGGGTCGAGCATCGAAGAGGCGCTCGGTCTCACCTTCATGCATTTCACGGTGAACGACGTGATAAACGATATGGGGATCGAGAAATGGAACAACGCCTTCACATTCTCATTCGTCCGCAACCCCTGGGATAAGGTCGCCTCTCATTATCGATACAGGTATAAGCGGAACGTCTCTCTGATGAAAACGCAGGACATGGATTTCGAAACCTGGTTGAACCTGGCTTACGTGGAGCAGCAGCCCGGATACTACAACAACCCGGTTCTTTTCATGCCCCAGACCGAATGGCTCAAAAGTCCCTCCGGGCGTATTGATATCGATTTCATCGGCAGGTTCGAGAGACTCGAGCCGGATTTCAGAAAAGTCTGCGATCAACTGGGATTCCAGACAACACTCCCGCACCGCAAGGCGACCGGCGGAAGCGGCTCCTACCGCGACCTTTACACGACCGAAACAGCATCCATAGTCGGCGAACTTTTCGCTTCTGATATCGAACGGTTCGAGTACGAGTTCTGATCCTGCATTTCAAGGAATCTGTGGATGAACCGTCCCGTTCAATATATACTGTGATATCGGTTGTGAGACATATCGAATGGGCTCCTCCTTCCCGGAGAATGGAAATGCCTGAAAAAATCGTATCGATCGCCCTTCTGATTTGCGCTCCGGCTCTCCTGGGTGCCGCCACCCTGAACGTGCCGGACGATTATACAACCATCCAGAACGGGTTGAACGCGGCCGCGGACATGGATACCGTGCTCGTCGCCGACGGCACATACTCCGGCGAAAACAACACAAATCTCGATTTCCTCGGTAAAGCGGTGACCCTCCTTTCTGAAAACGGGGCGATCGCCGCCATTATCGACTGCGCCGACACCAGCAGAGGTTTTGTATTCCATTTCGGCGAAGGGCCTGATTCGCGGGTCGAGGGTTTTACCGTCAGGAACGGGCATGCAAGCCTTGGAGGAGCGGTCGTATGCCTCGCCTCCTCGCCGACATTCGCCGAATGCACCATTACAGGCAACAAGGCAGTCGGCTCCGAACTGGAAGTCGCCTACGGAGGCGGCATCTACGGCTCCCCTGTAATAACCGGATGTTCAATCTCGGAAAATCTCGCGTTCTCGGTCGAGTGGAACCAGGGCGGATTCGGCGGAGGTATGTACGGAGCACCGGAAGTATACGACTCGGAAATATCCGGAAATATAGCCGCAAGCCTTCAAATGGCGGGAACCGCCGGGGGAGGAGCATACTGCACCAGCGAATCTGCCTCGTTCACGAACTGCGAAATTTCCGGCAACATGGCGCTCTCTTTCTCGACCATAGGCAACGCCTCCGGGGGCGGGATAAGCGGTTCGCCGACCCTGACCGGCTGTTTGATTTCGGATAACCGCGTCAGCAGCGCCGCCCTGGGAGGCGGCGGCTCGGGCGGAGGTATCTCAGGCTCTCCGGAACTGCACAAGTGCATCATCACGGGCAATACAGCCACGGGAGATGCGGGCGAAGGTGAAGGAGGCGGCCTGTACGGCAATCCTTTCCTCATCAACTGCCTCATCACCGACAATCATGCGGCATCGACCGGCGGCGGCATCTACTGCAGGGGGCAATCTCCCGGCCTGGTTCACTGCACCGTGACGGGAAACCGCGGAGATGCCGGAGGAGGAGGCCTCTTCTGCTGGAGTGATACGGAAGTTCTGAACTGCATCATCTGGGGGAACACCATCGGGGAAATCAACGGCAAAGCGACGGTATCATGGTCCGATGTGCGGGGAGGATACGAGGGTGAAGGCAACATCGACGCCAGACCATGGTTTATCAAAGAAAACGATTATCATCTGAGCCCGTATTCACCCTGCGCAGACGCCGCCGCGAACGCCGGAGTCCCGACCGACCTGGACGGTGATCCGCGTCCGCTGGACGACGGCTACGATATGGGAGCTGACGAGGTTCTCAAAACCGGGGCGGCGATAAGACTGGTCCCCGAAGATTTCCGTTTCCTTTCTCTCGACGCCGCCCCGGTTCCCGATACGCTGCTCAAGATCTACAGCCTTGGAGTTCTTCCGCTGAATTACGCCGCGGAATCGGGCCCCGCCGGCTGGCTCGACCTTTCGGGAGAACTTACCGGCACGATCGAACCCGGCGACGAGACTCCGATCACGCTCCATATCGATCCAGGCAGCCTGGATCCGGGAATTTACCGCGACACCGTAACCGTCACGAGCAACGATCCGGAGCGCCCCGTGCTGCGCGCCCCGGTGGAGCTCACCGTATATTCCCAGGGCATATTGAACGTCCCGGGGGAATTCGAAACCATCCAGGCAGCGATCGATGCGGCCGGCGACGGAGACCTGATCATGGTCGCCGCCGGCCTCTACGGCGGCGCCGGCAACTACGAACTCGACTTCACGGGAAAGAAGGTCACCCTCGGATCCGAAGCCGGACCGGAAGAAACTGTTATAGATTGCGGATTTGCCGGTTGCGGATTCAGGTTTACGAGCGGTGAAAGCCAGGAAACGGTCGTTTACGGCTTCACCGTCTCAGATGGCGGCATCATCGGTTCGGGCGGAGGCGTCCAATGCGTGGGAACGTCTCCGACGATAGAAAACTGCCGCATCACCGGGTGCTCCGCCGGGTTCGGCTCCGGCGGCGGTATCTACTGCGGCGAAGGAGCCTCTCCCCGGATTCTCGATTGCGAAATCCTGGATAACAGCGCGGACGCGGAAGGCGGCGGCATCTTTTTAGGAACAGGTTCCGGAGCGGTGTTGAACACCAGCACAATCCGGGGAAATGAAGGGATGGAGCGGGGCGGCGGCATCTTCTGCCTCGATTCTTCACCGCTCATCCAGAGATGTCTGATTTTCCAGAACCTTTCGGAGGTGGGCGGAGGACTGGGATCCTCGGGAAATGCGAACCCGTCCATCGTCAACTGCACCATCGCGGAAAATTACGCGGTAACCGGCTGCGGCGTCTATTTCGGTTCGAGTTACGGGCTTCTCGTCCATTCCACCATCACTTCGAACGTGGGGACTGGCTCGGGCGGCATCGTATGCGAAGAATATGCTTCACCCAGCATCGTCAATTGTATCGTCTGGAGGAACAACGGCCCGGAAATCGTAAGCGTCAATGCATATGTAAGTTACTGCGACGTGCAGAACGGCTGGCCCGGCACGGGCAATATCGATGCGGATCCTCTTTTCACGCGCCCGGGCTCGAGCGATTATCACATCCTCCCTGCATCCCCCTGCGTGGACGCGGCCCGCAATACTCCCGTTCTCAGCGACATCGACGGCGAAGACCGCCCCTTCGGAGCGGCTCCCGATATCGGATCGGACGAGGTTACCGACACGGCCCCGCGGCTTCGACTGACCCCGGAGTCGTTCGATCTCTTTTCTTTCAATTATTCCCCCCTCCCGGATGACACCCTCCAGGTCAGGAGCGTCGGAGCGGATACGCTCCTGTACTCCATCGAATCCCCGTCCGTTTCCTGGCTGACTCTCGACGGCCCCCTTTCCGGCATCAACCCGCCGGGGGACACCGTCCTCGTGACCCTCAGTTTCGACATCGGAGAGCTGCCGGTGGGCGAACACTCCGACACCCTGAAAATAATGAGCAACGATCCTGACCAGCAGATCGTCCATGTTCCCGTTCATCTCGAGATCTATGCATCCCATACCATCACCGTGCCTGGAGACGCCCCCACCATCCAGGCCGGAATCGACCTCGCCATGGACGGCGATACCGTGCTGGTTGCTGCGGGCACCTTCCGCGGTCCCGGCAACATGAATCTTGATTTCAGGGGCAAATCGATTGTCTTAACATCGGAAGAGGGGCCGGACAGCACTATCATCCAGTGCGAGAGAAACGGACGCGGCTTCCGTTTCTGGAGCGGGGAAAGCCCTTCGTCCGTGCTCGAGGGATTCTCTATCCTGAAAGGGTATTCTAATGCCGCGGGAGGCGGAATCCGTATCGAGGACGGTGCTTCTCCGTCGATCCGGTTCTGCCGTCTGCGTCAGAATGACGCATCGGAGAAGGGCGGCGGAATCAGCATTTCATTCTCGAGCCCGGCGCTGACGGGCTGTGCGTTCATCGAAAACACCGGGAACAGGGGGGGCGGCGCGGTTATGCGCGGATCCGACGCGGTTTTTTCCCAGTGCGAGTTCAGATCGAACGAGGCAGGTGAGGTGGGTGGTGGCGTTCTGATCGACAGAGGTTCGCCCGACTTGGTTAACTGCATAATCCTGGACAACTCGAGCAGGCGGGGAGCCGGCATCTATTGTTTCGAGTCGTCGCCGGTTCTCAAGTGCGTAACGATGGCAAACAACGATACCACGGGCATCACCTGTGTTAACGCATCGCCGCAGATCATAGATTGTATCATCTGGAATCACGGCATCAGCATAGACCTGATGAGCGGTTCGCCCTCGGTATCCTGGTCCGACATAGAAGGAGGCTGGCCCGGAGAGGGGAATATCGACGCCGACCCTGAATTCAAAAGCGGAACCGATTTCCACATCGAAAGGTCGTCTCCCTGCATCGACGCAGGAATCTACACAGGTGTTCTCATCGATATCGACGGAGAGACCAGGCCCCAGGGCGACGGCTACGACATGGGAGCCGACGAATTCAGCTTTTACGGGCCCGCAATCGAAATCGAACCCGCGGAATTCGAACCATTGGCTTTTCACCCGGATCCGGAGCACCTCCCCGACACTCTCTCGATAAAAAACATCGGTTCGGACGAGCTTCTTTTCAACGTGAACCAGGGGCTCGAACCCTGGGTAAAAGCGGAAGGCGACCTTCAGGGAACGCTCGCGCCGGGCGAAACAGCCGTCGCGCTGCTTCATTACTTCATCGAAGGGCTGGGAACCGGAACTTATACGGACACATTCACCGTAGGAAGCAACGATCCCGTTTATCCGCTGTTGCCCGTTCCTGTCACCCTCGAAATTCTGCCGCGGGAGCTCAGGGTGCCTGAAGATTACCCGTTCATCCAGTTTGCCCTGGATGCCGCGTTGCCGGGACAGCATGTCCTGGTATCCCCGGGGACCTACACCGGCTGGCGCAACCGTGACCTCGATTTCGGCGGAAAAGCCGTCCGTCTGATCGGAGCAGGCGGTCCGGAAGCCACCGCGATCGACTGCGAGAACAGGGGCAGGGGCGCCGTTTTCCAGAGCGGTGAGTCGCAAAAAGCCGTCATTGAAGGATTCAAGTTCCTGAACGGCTCCAAGCAGAACGGCGGGGCGATACTGTGTGACGCCTCATCCCCGACGATCGTCAACTGCTATTTCGATGTCAACACGGCTTTTGCCGGAGGCGGCATCGCCTGCCTGAACGGAGCTGAACCCGTAATCGATTTCTGCATTTTCCTGGGAAACGGGGCCGAGATCGGCGGAGGAGCTCTGTTCTGCGACGCTGCTTCGCCTGAAATGAATCAATGCTACTTCTCGGGCAATTATACGGAGGGCGACGGCGGTGCCGTATCCTGCGTCAACGGAGCAGCGCCGGCTCTGCTCGAAACCGTGTTTTTCGGCAATATCGGCTCTCTCGGCGGAGCAGTGAGCTGTGCGGGAGGAGCTTCACCCCGGCTGGAGCGCTGCGTCTTCCTCGAAAACAGCGCCGACAAGGGGGGCGGCGTCAGGTGCCTTGACGGGTGCGTGCCGAAAATTTCCAGCTGCACTTTCAGCCGGAATGAGGCTTCTCTGTCCGGAGGGGCGGTATTCAGCGCGGATTCCTCGCCGCTCGTGCAGAATTCCATCTTGTGGAACGATCGACCCTCGGAGATCGTTTACCTGACGTCGCCGGTGATCGCGAGCTGGTCGGATATTGAGGGCGGCTGGGAAGGACCCGGCAACATCGACCAGGATCCGCTGTTCAATTCGCCGCCCGCCGGGGACTTTACGCTCCGGGAGGGCTCTCCGTGCATCGACGCGGGAAATCCTTTCGAGGATGTACCCTTCGGGGGAGGAAAAATCATCGATATGGGCGCCTACGAATTCGACCAGGGTTTCACGCTCCTGGAGACTCCGTCACCCCGGTAGCGACGAATCGACCGTAAGCAGTTTTCAGCCCTGCCCGTTGAAAGACATTCGTTCCGCTCCGCGGCGGGGTAAGCGACGGATTTACCGTTAAACTGAAAAAAGCCGGAGATTCAGCTTCTCCGGCTTTCCTCTTTTCAGTTTTCTCGCGGCCCGTTTTACGGATTCAGCTCGACATCCGTAGAGTCATAGAACCAGATATCCTCGGGATAGTTCCCGACACAGGCCCTGATCTCATAAGTTCCCAGGGGGGCGGATCCCGGAATGTTTACAGTCTGCGGCACCATGGTGCTGAAGAAACCCGGTATCGCGGCTGACTGAGGTCCTATAAAAGGATTCCCCGGGTAAGGAGCGCCGTTGGGCATGTAAAGATCGACCCAGAAATCGACATCCTGGACAAAATCGGTGATGTTTTCCACGTATAAATCGAAATCATAGGTCGTTCCGAGATATGCATCAGCGGGTCCGTCCGCCAGGAACCTCACCCTCGACAGCTCACCCGTCTGGAGCACTTCCTTCCAGGAATCCTCCTGGACGAACGCCACGACTCCGACCTTTTCCGGATCCCAGGACGGATCCATGGTGAAGCTGCGTTCGATTACCTGCTGCTCTCCCGGGTTCTTGATCGTCAGGTTTTCCTGGGTGAGCATGTGCCTGACCACGTAATGGAAATATTTACCTCCATAGTAGCAATCGTCTTCGTAAACGTAGAACCTGACTTTCATGTTGTTCCATGACAGGTAATCCAGGACCGTTATGGTGAGAGTTACTTCACCGGTGTCGCCCGTGAGCAGCCCGTCCATATCGAACTCGACATGGCTGTCGTAATTAAGCCTGCTGTTGATACGGTTGAGGTAAGTATCGTACAACCCGCTGCCGCCGCCGATCACTTTGCTGATTCCGTCGAAGATCGCGGTCGGCGTTCCGGTAACGCCGTAATAGTTCTTCCGCTGGGTTGCATAAGTATTGGAAAAGGGCGCCGCCAGGTGAAGTTCGAGACCGATAAAAGTGTCACGGCCGAGGTCTTCTGCAAGCATTTCCATCGCCAGCTCCGCCGGCGGACAGTATCCTCAGAATACGGAGGTGAACAACTCACCGATGACCACCCTGTCGGTCTTGCCCCACACCACTGTTCCGATTAGCAGAATGCTTAGAATCACAATAATCTTTTTCATCGTCTTTCCTTTCGCCAGATTAACGCTTCACGCGCCGGCCCAATCACCTCCGGCCCACCCGCGAATGATCCGGGATCGAAGCTCCCGTTTCCATCCGCGAATCACCGAGCCTTCCAAGATCGGCTCGCGGACATGATAACATAGATTTCGAACTACTCAAGAAATACCTTACTATTTTGGTGGACTTCTGCGGGGGGGGGCGTGCCCGGTTCGTGTGCGGCCGGCACCCCCTGAGCAATTCTCCGCGGCATGAAGCACTCTATACTTGACAGGGCATCGCCGGTCAAGAGCCAACCTTCTGCGGGAATCCGCATTGCGAGCCTCAGCCCGATTTGACAGCCTGGCTGATCGCGGGTATACTTTTAACTCCGGATAAGCGACTTTCGAGTTTCGATCTCATCCGTGGCGGGAGTTCTTCAGGTGCGGCCCGGCGTGCATCCGCAAGCCCTGAACGGATCAACCCGGAATCCAGGTCGACAGAAACATGGAGTATTCAATATGTCCGCAGCAACATCATTCCGAAAGACAGCACCCTTGTTGATCCTGTTACTCTCAATCGCTCCGGCGACTCCGCCGTGGAACGCCTGCAGCGCGGCAGGTCCGCGGCCGGTAATCGACGGCCTGGAGCCTTACCAGGGCAACCTGCATTCGCATACATCGTACTCGGATGGAGAAGGAACGCCGACCGACGCCTTCGATTACGCCAGGTTCACCGCAGGGCTCGACTTCCTGGCGGTCACCGACCACTCGGAGCAGATACAGCCGTGGTTTCCGATCCCGCCCCTCTTCCGGTGGTCCCGCCTGCAGAACGAAGCGGACGCGGCGAACGAGGACGGCGCTTTCGTCGCTCTCGCCGGTTACGAATACAGCCATGTGATGGCCGGACACCTGAACGTCTTCGGCACCAGGGAGCTCTTCTGGTATCCCGAGGTGTTCTACCTCTGGAGCTTCTACAAAGGTCTCGTAAAAGAATCGGGCGCCGTCGGGCAGTTCAATCACCCGTACGACGAAGAATATTTCCATAACTGGTACGATTTCTATTACGGCGGCCTGGCCGTGGATCAGCGGATAAGCCTGATTGAAGCGGACGGCTTCCACGAAGAGTACGAGGACGGCTATATCCGCGCTCTCGAAAAGGGATGGCACGTTGCGCCCGTGGGCAACCAGGACAATCACGGCTGGGACTGGGGAACGAAGGACGCCCGGCGCGCGGGTGTGTGGGTAGAAAGCTTGACACGGGATAACGTGCTCGACGCCATGCGCAACAGAAGATGCTTTTCCGCCACAGACGTCGATGCGTCGATCATGATCAAGGGAAACGGCGCGCTCATGGGGTGGGCGACCTTCACGGCACCGGTCGACCTCGAAATCTCCGTCTTCGATACCCACGACGACGGGTGGAGCAAAATCGAGCTGATCGGCCCCGGCGGAGAGGTCCTCGCGGTGGATTACCCCGACACCTCGTCATATACCTGGGAGATCACCGAGTATCCTTCAGACAACACTTTCTGGTATGCAAAAGCCTACCAGGATGACGGCGGCATTCTCTTCTCCGCTCCGGTCTGGTATAAAAAATAACTGGTAGTTTTCGCAACTCGAAGGAACCGGACCTCACGCCGTTCAGAGCTTCGCGGGAGCGAAACGGCCGGCCGGCGAAGAGCTAGTTTTTCTCTGTTGGAGCGAGGCGATCCTTCCCGTGGGCAGGTTTTCCCGCTCACGGCCCGGAATCTCTCGATGTCGCGGAAAGAGCCGGGTTCCGGTTACACGCGTATTCCACCGTTTTCGTACATATTCTCCAGTTCGGCGGTGTAACGGTCGAAAAGCACGTTCTTTTTCACCTTCAGCGTCGGCGTCAGCTCTCCTGACTCGATGCTTATTTCGTGGTCGAGCAGGTGAAACGCTTTCACCGTCATGAAGGGCGGCAGGTTTTCATTTCGCCTGTCTATGGAGGTTCGCACCTCTTCCACCACTTCCGGGTGCGTTGTGAGCGTCGCGTAATCGCCCCCGTTTTCCCCGGCGGCGATGCCGCGGACGCTGGTGAACTTTTCCAGCCCTTCCGGGTCGAGGCTGACAATGGCGGTGAGATACTTCCTGTTGTCTCCGTATACCACCAGGTGACCTATCAGTGAATCCGTGTCGAATAAACCCTCGATGGCTGCAGGCGCGATATTCTTTCCGCCGGATGTAATGATGAGCTCCTTTTTACGGCCCGTGATACTCAGGTAGCCGTCCCCGTCAAGGACGCCGAGGTCTCCGGTGTGCAGCCAGCCGTCGACCAGGGTTTCGGCCGTGTCGTCCGGCATCTCCCAGTAACCCTTGAATATACTGCCGCCGCGGGCAAGCACCTCGCCGTCGGCGGCGATGCGGATCTCGACGCCGGGAAGGGGCATCCCGACGGTGCCGACGCGGTTGAATCCTTCGAAATTGATTGTGCCCGGCGCCGTGGTTTCGGTCATCCCCCACCCTTCGAATATGGGGATGCCCAGCGCCAGGAAAAACTCGAGGATATCCTTCGACACCGGCGCGGCCGCGCAGATACAGCGCTTCACCTGGCCGCCGAATTTCGCCCTGACCTTCGAGAATACGAGGCGGTCCGCAATCGCGCTGCTCACCCGCAGCCCGGGGGACGGCGTTCCGCCCTGCGCCTCTACCTCGAGCATCTTCTTCCCCGTTGCGAGAGCCCAGAAGAAGAGCCGCCGTTTCAGGGGCGGCCCGGACCCGGCGGCTTCGATGATGCGCTGGTAGAGTTTCTCGTAAACGCGGGGCACTCCGGGAATTGTGACCGGCTTGATCTCCTGGAGGTTGTCGGCGAGTTTTTCGAGGCTTTCGACAAAGCAGTACGGGAGGGCTCGATGGATGGCGCAGAACTGGGAGAACCGCTCGTAAACATGGGCCAGGGGCAGGTAGGCGACTGAGCGTTCACCAGCCTCGGGCGCGAATCGCTGGGTGATGGAGTCGATGTTGAACAGGATGTTGCCGTGCGTGAGCATGACGCCCTTGGGAACGCCGGTGGTGCCCGATGTATAAACGAGGGTGGCGAGGTCGTCTTGACTTAGACCGGCGGAAACCGTATCTACTGCCGCCCGCCAATCATCAGGCCCGTTCCGTCCCTCGCGACCCAGGGCTTCGAAAGTAAGCACCTCCGGCGTCGAAGGGGACATCGGCTCCCCCGAGAACATCACCACGGCGCCGACCGTCCCGATACCCGCCCCGGCAATCGCATCGAGCACCTTGCGGGTTTGCGCGGCATCCTCCGCGAACACGAGACGGGCTCCCGAATTCTCGAGAATGTATGCCACCTCTTCGGGCATGAGGGTGGGAAATACCGGGACGGTAGCCGCGCCCGCCGCGAGGACGGCCATGTCGGCGATGGTCCACTCCCGCCTCGTCTCCGAGATGAGGGCGATCCGATCGCCCTTTCTTATCCCTCGTCCGATAAGGGCCGCGGCCAGACTCCTCACGAGGTCCTGAAGCTCGCTGAAGGTCGTTGGTTGCCAGAGGCCGTCTTCCTTGTGCATGAGCGCCGTGGCGGAGCCCGTCTCGGCGGCATTTCTCCAGAGGGAGCCGATGATACTGTCAGACATTGAATCCTCCATCGATTGAGTGGAGACACGGCATGTGCCGGCTTTTGATGTTGACGTACCCTCGCCGGAATAACCGGACGGGGACCTGCATCCATCCGAGTCGCAGTACTGAACCGACGCCTTCAGGGCCGCATTTTCTGAATGAGCCCGGGCAGGCGTCATCGCTGCTTTCTGATTCCGGGGTAGAGTAAAGCATCCGGGCGGGATACAATCAAACGAAAAGTCCGGGTTGAACGGAATTGGACGATACAACATCAAATAGAGCGGGAACGACGGCGAAGTGAAAGGCGACGCCGGGGAAACGGCGACATGTGAGACAGCGATGCGGAAACGTTCATGCGGGCGAAAGCGCACGGGGGTACGGTGACAGGGGAAACAGCGAGGGGGCAACAGCCACGCGGAAGACGTTTACAACTCATTTTCCGTTAGCGGAAGCAGGAGAGGAATATGTCCGAGATCTCGAAGCTGCATTGTAATGAAATGTAACCGACCGCCGGCTGAACCGGTGGCTTTAAGATCCCAGTGGAGCTTTCGCCCCGTAGAAGGCTCACCTGCCAGTCAAACCCCTGTTGCCCGGCTTCCTTTTTCCTGATTTCCTGCGCCGGCCAAGTCGGGTTGAGTCAAGCCCGGAGGGAACCTGTCACTTATTCCACTACCGGAGGGAGTCTGTCACTTATTCCACTACCGGAGGGGCCCGATCATTTATTCCTCTACCGGAGGGGCCCGATCACTTATTCCTCTATAAGGTGGATGTCTCCCCGATCGTCCAGGTGTATCAATCGAGCCCACTCGGAAGACGTGTAAAATTGTCAATCCGATTGACAATTTTACACGAGTACGCCTGCATCCCCCGCAGGACAGGATATGCTTCTTGCGCTGCGCTGCAAAAACAGAACTACGCAGATCGACTCCGTGATTCGGGATCTCAAAGCCAACCGGGGCGTACACCTGATTCTTTTCCAGGCATAGCTTAACTATACTACCGGCTCAGCCGGTGGATTTGTTTCATTAAGAATGGAGAAAATATAAGTTGGCTGTTACGCTTTAAGCCTGAAAGCTGTTTCACCGGTATCTTTTGCGTGCTAGTCTCTATCCGTACCAGTGCATCATCGCGCTGAAAACGGCTGCCATGCAAAATTCACTTATCTGTATCAACCAGATCGACAAGGAGACGCCATGAGCGTTCAAATAACTCCGGAGCACCGTGAAATCCGCAGAGTTATCAGGGATTTCGTCAAAAAAGAAGTGATCCCCAGGGCCGGCGAGGCCGACGAAAAAGAAGAATTCCAGGATGACGTGTTCAGGAAACTCGGCGAACTCGGATTCATCGGGATGCCGGTCGCCGCGGAATACGGCGGGGGCGGCGCTGATCTGCTGGCTGTCTGCATCGTCGCAGAAGAGCTATCTTACGGCTGCTCCGGCACCGCTCTCTCCTGGGGAGCCCACGACGCCCTCTGCGCTCATACGATCTACCGCCACGGCTCGGAGGAGCAGAAGCGGCGGCACCTGCCCGCACTCTGCCGGGGCGAGCGGATCGGCTGCTTCGGCCTCACCGAGCCCGATGCCGGATCGGATGCGGCAGCGGTAAGAACGACGGCCGTTAAGGACGGCGATTCCTGGGTATTGAACGGGTCGAAGACGTTCATCACGAATGCGCCCTGCGCGGATGTCGCAATCATAATCGCGGTGACCGACAAAACCAGGGGCACGGGCGGTATCAGCGCTTTCATCGTTGAAAAGGGCACTCCCGGGATCAAGGCGGGACCACCCTTGAAAAAAATGGGGATGCGCGCATCCCCTACATCCGAAATCTTCCTCGAAGACTGCCGGATCCCCGGGGACAGCCTTCTCGGCGAGGAGGGAAAGGGATTCCTGTATACCCTCTCGACCCTCGATCAGGAGAGGGCGTTCAGCGCGGCCATGTGCGTCGGAATCGGCCGCCGCGCCGTTGACGAATGCGTGAGATACTCCCGGGAACGGGTGCAGTTCGGACAGCCGATAGCGAATTTTCAGCAGGTGCAGTACATGCTCGCCGAGATGGCTACTCAGATTTACGGCGCGGAGGCCATGATGTACGACATCATCCGGCGGGCCGAGTCGGGTGAGAGGCTCACCCTCCACGCGTCGATGGTCAAACTTTATTGCGCCCAGGCTCTCACAAGGGTGACCCTCGACGCCATCCAGCTTCACGGCGGATACGGCTACATGCGCGAGTATCCCGTGGAGCGGCTCCATCGCGATGCGAAGCTCTTCGAACTGGGCGGCGGCACGAACGAGATTCAGCGCCTTGTAATATCGCGGGAGCTTCTGCGCAAATCCGGCGGCGAGGGCGGCGGCACCGGCACGGATCTCGAGCGCCGCGGCGGCAGTAACGCTGAGCGGAAAGCTGCGAAGCACAATGCCGCAGAACTGGAATATGCAAAGAAAAAGGCAGCCGAGGAATGCACGGCGATTATCACCCGGATGCCTGAAGGATTCGTCCCCGAGAGGGCGGCCGGCCTCGATGTCGCTCTCAGGCTCGATATAAGCGGTGTCGGCGAATGGATCTGCCGAATCAGCGACGGCGCCTGCAATGTAACCGAAATCAGCGGTGACGAGGGCGATGACTACCGCCGGGATGAACGCGACGGCG
>CAYMWF010000083.1:16577-20952 GCA_964394085.1 uncultured Gemmatimonadota bacterium
GCCGCCGAAGCAAGGGGCAGGAGAACCCGGGGGGCATGGACCGGGAGAAGCCGCCGAAGCAAGGGGCAGGAGAACCCGGGGGCGAGGTCTGTTGAGCTTGAGGAAGCCTGCCACTTCGGCAGACAGGGAGAAACAGCGGAGTGAGGAACCGCCGGAGGGGAGTATCGACAGTGAAACTTACTCAACGACGGGATATGTCCACGGCCGAAGCCACGGTTTGTTTATCAGTAAATTTTCGGGAATCCTGTATTTCCCTCTTAGCTTTATCGTAACACTCGGGGCAGTAGCTGTGAGAGAATTTAGCCTGAGTGCACCTTGCGATGTATTCTTCAATTTGATGCCAGTTGTCCTCTTCATCCCTGATCTTCTTACATACGGAACAGATCGGTAAAAGGCCTCGAAGAGTCTTTATTTCAGCCATTGCAGCTTCGAGCTTCTGTTCTCTTTCTCTTGCTTCCTTATACAGGCGCCTGATGCGGATCAGGTCGTCATTTCGTGCAAGGGCAATGGAGATTGAACGATCAAGCAGACCTCCCTCGACCGGTTTCGTCAGGTATGCCGCAACACCATTGACACTTGCTTCCCTCACAAAATCATCGGTCTCGTACGCCGTTAATACAATAACAGGCACAGCGCAGTCGTCTCGAATGCGGGCCGCTGCGGCAAGCCCGTCCATTTCAGGCATGTTTATATCCATGATGACGGCATCCGGAGCCAGTTCCGCTGTTTTCGCGATGGCTTCCACGCCGTTTCTGACAACAGCGACGACTTCGTATCCCACTTCTTCAGCCATCCGTTTTATTTCCCGGCTCACGAGGTAGTCATCTTCAGCGACTATCAGCCGTTTGACGGGCATGGATTTCATGTTTCTCCTTCCTTTCCGTGTGCGGCACCGGAATATTCATTTTAACCAGTGCACCGTTCCTGTTGGCAAGTTCAATCGTCCCACCGAGAGTGTGTTGAATTATTCCGTGAATAAGCTCGTGACCGACACTCAGGTGAGATGGATCACACGTAAGCACATTCTCCGGAAAGCCCGGGCCATCATCTTTATAGATAATTGTAACGGAGCCCTCGTCCGTGTCGAAAGAGAGCTTTATGTGACCCGACATCCCGTCCCTGAAGGCGTGTTTTGTGCTGTTGGTTACCAGCTCGTTCAGCACAAGAGTCAATTGATGGGCGATATTGCTGTCCACGCGAAACCCGCTGCTCATAACGCCGGTCCTGATTCCTCCCGAAACGCGCAGAATTTCGAGTGTTGTAGATATGACCGTATTGCATAATAAGTCCAACCTCAAGGGCCGCCAGCCGCTGCTGCTGAGAAGGCTGTGAACCGCGGCAAGACCCCGAACTCTTGAAGCGAGTTTCACCAGAGGAGGATGCACGTCGGTGTTGCCGTCATTCCCGGCGATTTGAAGCTCCTGGTTGACAATGCTCATCAATGCGGTAAGATTATTTTTCACCCTGTGATTGATTTCCTTCAGCAGAACCTCCTGGGTCTCCGCGTATTGCTCAAGCTCTGTTCGCGCATTGATTCGCTCTGTAACATCCTGTTGTGTTCCGGACATAATCAAAGGTCTGCCGTCTTCACTCCATGCTGAGACTTTTCCTCTATCGAGCACCCAGACCCAATCTCCGTTCTTGTGACGCAAACGTGTTTCGCACATGTAATAATCCGACTGACCGGTGAAGTGCCTTTCCAGCAATTCGTTCGACATCACGAGGTCATCGGGATGACAGAATTGTCTCCAGGTATCGATTGAAACGGGAGAGAGCTCTTCAAGTGTGTAGCCGATGGTGTTAGCCCAGCGTTCATTGAATATCGTTTCTCCGGTCTGGATATTCCATTCCCAGGAGCCGACGTTGGTGCCTTCCAGTATGTCGGCCAGCCTTCGCTTTTCAGTTGCCAGTGATTCTTCGCTTTCTCTAAGCGCTTCTTCTGTTTTCTTCTGCTCGGTGATATCGGTGATGATGAGAACGATCGAACCTTCCTCATCTCTAAAGGAGATCGGATTCAACCGGCTCAGGTAGTAGTGTCGTCCATCCGGCAGATCCAGCATCGTCTCCATCCTCTGAATCCGGCCTGTTTCCATCGCATGACGAAAAATCGTCTCGAAGTTACTTTGATTTTCAAACAGTCTGAGCTCGAAGGCCTTTTTACCTACGACATTTTCCCTGCGGCCGTCGGGATTTACCCTGTTGACCCGGAGGATCGTGCCGCCATCATCGAGAACATAGATAAAGTCCGGTGAAGTCTCGATGAGGACCCGCTGGAATTCTTCCGACTTGTGCAATCCATCCTCCGCCCTCTTGCGTTCGATGGCGTTCGTGATGCTCTCAGCCATGGTCCAGATCATGGCGATATCGATATCCACCCATGTTTTTTCATCATTTACCGAGTCGAAACCCAAAAAGCCTATGGATGATCCGCCTGAGACCATTGGAACGGCAATGACCGACCGGACATCTTCAGCTCGTAGAAGAGCCTTTTCAGAGATCGCATCCGGGGGCAGGTCGGCGATCCGTGGAGCGTGGATGAGCTCGAATCGCCCTACTTTCTCCATCCACCAGGGAAAATCGTCGACGGAAAGGCTCCGGAGGGTCTCTTTCTGCGGTTCGATCCCCTGGGCGCACCATTCGTGAGTGTTGCTCACTCCGGAGCCATCCTCTGAAATCAAGAAGATGAAGCTTCGATCCGCTCCGGTAAATTTACCGACGGATTCCAGGGCGTAGTTTATTTCGTCGTCGATCAGGCCATGCGTCAATTTCATAAAACGCATCGATATATCGGTTATGATCTTATCAAAGTCGCTTCGATGCTGCAGCGCGTCTTCGAACTGCCTGCGCTCGATGATTTCCGCCGCCAGCTGAGCCGCCCGCCGGGTTACTTGCCTTCTGAGAGACCAGGACCAGATAGCCAGACCGGCAAGAAGAGTAAGGAGCGGGATCATTACCAGGATTACGGTTGTGAGCAGGGCTTCCGTGGAAACAGCTTCTATATCCGGCACACCCGGCCGTTGCTGATAATCCGGGTCTGAAGAGTATGGAGGTTCGTTAAACTCGATGCCGGCGGAAATGCCGTCATTCTCCCTCCACTGGGTTTCACCGGCAAAGGGGGATGCCGCGTTCGGTATCAAGCCCGGCACCATCATCACCGTCAGGATGAGACTCGTTATATATGAATCTCTCAACGGCATAGACGCCTCTGTTTCGCTTTACGCTAAAATAGCAGGTGTCTGAAAATTCCTATGTTGTCGCCGGCCCGTGTCACACAGATTTCTCTGAATCCAGCCCCAAATGATAATTACACCGCAAAATCCCCCGCATAAACCTTCACTCAATGTGTAAGAATCGTCCTGTTTTTTAATACTATAAGCATTATTTATCATTCGATCCGCATTATCTTTATGCCCCTTCGGCATTCGATCCGCATTATCTATTAAAACTGCCCTGCTTTCTCGACGGGGGATACAAAACTGTCATACTCGGGATTCGCGCTATTCGCGTTGGCACTTTACGGGAGACGCTTCTTCAGGGATGACGGGGGGACGGCCGTGGATGAGAGGGATGAGGAGATATCCCGCCGAGCCAATACGATCGGTTACACAATATTCTGGATCGCGTTCCTGCTTTGCACAGTGGTTTATCCTCTCGCGGTGGGGTATGAAGGATCTGTTCCCGTGCTGTACGTGGCGTACGCTCCGTTTCTGGGAGCATGGATTTTGATGGTCGCCCGCGCCGTCGCTACCCTCTATCTTTACGCAAGGGTTTGAACATGGGTAAATCACCTTTTATCAACCGGATACGCCGGTTCAGGTTCGAGCATGGCGAGATGACCCAGGAGGAGCTGGCCGGGAAGGCGGATGTAACGAGACAGACGATAATCGCACTCGAATCGGGCCGCTATGTTCCCTCCCTCCTGCTCGCCGTCAAACTTGCGCGGGTCTTCGGAGTCGGCGTGGAGGATCTATTCATTCTGCCGGACGAGTGAAGCGGAAATACTGAGATACGTAAATTGATGGCCGTGAATGAGAAAAGACCTGCGGATGGCGCTGCGCCCGGCGACAAAATAGGCATCGTGACGCCCTGCCGCTGCAACGCCCGGCCTCAATGGACTCGAACCCGCCTCGCCGCCGGCGACTGAGACGACTCACTGAAATCCTGCATCGAAGTTCTCGATTCGGACGCCGGCCGGTATATGGGATTCATACGGACGATAACGATGCGAACATGACCGGAGTAGCCGCAACCGCCTGAAACAGCGGCGATTACGGCATTCACCACTTTCTTCCACTGAGAAATATTATGTTAGCCAATTCTCCACGTGATAATAATAAGAGCGGGTCCACTCCGCCTGAGATGTGCTAATAATATT
>CAYMWF010000084.1:0-2433 GCA_964394085.1 uncultured Gemmatimonadota bacterium
CGAAGGTTCTTTTTTTCCTGATTTCAGGGAAATGGGGAGGTGCGTTCCACGTAAACGAAAGCATCTCTCTATCTACATAGGCGAGGACTTCACAGCCTTCGGATCCGCGAAGGCCGGGAGGGTTATCGAGAAGGAAATAAACTTCGTAGCAGCCACCGGGCCGGAGCTCTATCTTGGCCCTGGGGGCGAAGAACGATTCCGCCCCTTCCGATGTGGTGAAGGCTTTCCAGACCTCGTCCCGCGGAGCCTGGACAAGGCATCGCTTCTCGATGGTTTTTTCCGAAAATAACTGCGTTGTCATCGAACTCTCCCCTTTCACGAAACTGCCAACTGCCCGGTTTTCCACCTTTTTTACGGGATTACATAAAACTCGAAACTGCTTTCGTTGATTTTAAGGGGGTGCTTACCCCCGCGCAAAAACAGGTTGTAAGGTCCACCGAGCGGCGCATACCCGGGAACCGGCGAAGTCGTGTAAGATTCTTCAACAACCGACCCGGGGCCGAGGGTTATCCCCGCCGGTCCCCATAGCGGATTCCGAGGGTGTGGTGTTCCGCTTATCAGGTAAATATCGATCCAGGCGTCAAACGTAATCATCTGGTCGGATATGTTCTCAAGGGCGACATCGAAGCTCAGACATTCACCTCTTTTGACGGAAGGATCGCCACAATACAAGTCGACAGTCACGGGAGAAATGATTTCAACTCGAACGGGAATGAATATCTCGGGATTGTAAGGATCGCTGCTTATTACGGTTATCGTATCTTCGAATTCCCCCGGGAGTACGGCGGTGAGGTCGAATTGAAGGATAACATCCGTCGTGTCTCCCGGAGACAGTCTGCCCTGGAGATCTCCTTCAAGGGTCAGCCACGGTTCATTTCCAGGCAGCGCTGCGTACTCGAGGGTTTCGGTGCCGACGCTTATGATCGAAAGGGTGTCATCGGTTTGAAACGAACCACAGAAGGCCTGATGTTCAACGGATTCAGGAGATACACGCACCGCGGGTCCGTCCCTGACTTCATCCGCTCCCATGTCGAAACCGTTCCCCAGCGGTCTCGAGTCGCCGTCGATATCTACATAGATTCCGGCATCGCAGCCCGTATCTATACACGGCGACTCGAAGAGCAGGTGGAAATCTTCCTTTCCGGGATCGACAAAACGAGGATCGATATCGATGTTGCCCTCCCCGGTCCAGCCGCCTTCGATATCGGAATACGTGACCGTCGCGAAGCTTGGATATTCGGACCGGATGAAAATCTCACTTTGGGAATAATTGTTCCACGAGATGCAGTTGACGATCTGCGGATAGGAATAGTAGTAGCATGTGATCGCGCCGCCCGCGAGGGATGTGGAATTCTGTGTAATCGTACAATTCGTAATCGCAGGAGAGGAATCGTGCAGGTATATCCCCCCTCCCCTGCAGGAATCGTTATTGTAAATAATGCAATTGCTGATCAGGCCGTCTGCGGTGACCTGTGTGATTCCCCCGCTGCCGTCGACATTGAAGCAGGCGGCGAAGTTATCCATTATCCTGCAGGCGTTGATAACAGGTGTGCAAAGACAGATGTACATCCCGCCGCCGCCGATATTCCACGCTCCCTGTGAGTTTGCCCGGTTATTGGAGATTGTACACTTCTCGACAACCGGGTAGCCGCTCCCCAGGCATACTCCGCCTCCGGCACCGTCGGTTACATTTCCGGAAATCAGGCAATCCGACAGGAAGGCGCTCGTATCGAAAAAAACGCCGCCACCTCTATTGGAAGCATAATTCCCTACGATTATACAATTCAGAATCGACGGACAGGAATTCGTGGATATATCCGTTTTTACAGCGCCACCGAATTCCGCCGAACCGGCTCTGATGGTAAATCCTTCAAGCGTGCACTCCGGGCTCTCGCCGCTGTGAAACCGGGCTCCCCTGCCGTCATTCTCACAGTCGATCACGGTCGATTCCGCCCCGTGCTCCGATCTGACTGCTATGTTCATTCCCCTGAAATCGAGATCCTTATTCCCCGGTCCGGTATAAGTCCCGTCGGCGACGAGCACGATATCGCCGTCGACCGCCGCATCGATCCCCTCCTGGATCGTGAGATAATCCGCCGGCACCTGGATTGTTTTACCGGAGGACAGACCCGCCAGCAACGGGAGCCCAAGCAGGACCAGCATACTTCTCATGACAGCACCTCCTTCGTTTTTCTGTTTCGTAAAAGTTTAGCAGAAAAACAAACAGCCGTCCATGTTGGGGAGAATCGCTCGGACATTGCAGTTCGCCCAACCTCGACCCGGAAGGGAAGGTTGAAGAGACCCGAGAAAAGGAAGTAGCCGATCACCGGCTGAACGGGTGGATTTCAGCCGGACCTGTTCGCAGCTTCGTTTTGATCGACCAGGCTTATGTCGGGAGTAATGCCCTGAATTCCACCGGGCCGCGGTATCGAC
>CAYMWF010000084.1:2533-20396 GCA_964394085.1 uncultured Gemmatimonadota bacterium
GACCAGGCTTATGTCGGGAGTAATGCCCTGAATTCCACCGGGCCGCGGTATCGACGGAGTTTCCCCGCGTGGAGAATTATTATGTAAACCTGAAATCCACCGGGCCGCGGTATCGACGGAGTTTCCCCGCGTGGAGAATTATTATGTAAACCTGAAATCCACCGGGCCGCGGTATCGACCGAGTTTCCCCAGGGAAAGAAAGCTGAGCAGTGGGTGGAGTTCGATCAGGCGGGTCAACCGAAGGAACCGAGCCCTGAGATCCGGGCGGGCGGGTCAGCCGGCCGGGGGGTCGTAATCCGCTTCGGCGGCGGCGGGATCCTTCAGGTAGTCGCGGATGAAGGTGGTGATCTTGCCGGCCAGGAAACCGTCCATGATCCGGTGATCGAAAACGGCGTTGTAGACGCAGACGGGACGGACCTCCACGGTGCCGTTCACGGCGACCGCCTTGTCGTTTATCTCTCCGACGCAGATCACGATCGGGGTTTTGCTCATCGGTACGAGAGGCGCCCATCCTTCCGGGATGCCGAGCGAGCCCACGCTCGTCACCATGGCGCCGCCGAACGGGTCTCGCGGGAGCCCCATGAACTTGGGATTGATGTTGAGCGTGTACTGGATCAGGCTCAGGAATCCGAGCACCGGCCGGTACATGAAGCCGGGAAGGATATCGAGGTTTCTGCGGGCCCGGGCCACGGCTCCGTCCCGTCCTTCCCTGACCTCTTCGGCCTGGGTGGAGAGAGTCGAGGCTATCCCCGCAATGCCGAGTTTGTCGGCCTCCCTGATGACCGTGCCGGAGAGATCGGGTTTATCGCCCGGAATCGCCACCTGGCAGAAAACATCGACATTCCTGCGAAGATAGGCTCTGCGCAGCCTGATAATGGCGTTCGATTCGGGATACTTCGCCAGGGCGAGAGCGACGGCGCGCACCGCAAGGTGGGTCGGGGTGATGCGGATTCCGTACCTGTCAGATTCGATCTTCAGGTATTCGAACGCCTTCTTCATGTCGATCTCGAGACGCCCGTACACCTGTGGATCGGTGGGGTTTTTCCAGTTCGCGAAGGACATTCTGCGCCACATTGACGGTCTGCGGTACGGCTGGAGGGGTATATTCGGCATTTCGACTCCTGTTTTAACGACCGGCGGATGCGGCGCTGCGGTTCGGTGGATGCTTCACCGCGTATCGGCGGATGCCGCGCTGCGGTTCGGTGGATGCCTCACCGCGTATCGGCGGATGCCGCGCTGCGGTTCGGTGGATGCTTCACCGCGTATCGGCGGATGCCGCGCTGCGGTTCGGTGGATGCTTCGCCGCGTAATAAAATCGAGATTCTACTGACGCTGTGACACGACCGGCTCAGGCGTCATCCTCTTCCACGCACCGGCGAGGGAGGATGAAAAAGGCGGTCAATACCGGTCTTCGGGGAGGCGGGCCGTCGGGCTCTGCGGCGGGCAGGATCTCGGTGGACGAGAGGTCCACCACACTGCCCTCGACGCACATCCGCTTCGACGATCCGCCGTCCATGTTCAGCGCGCGGACGCAGTCGAGAGATCGCATCAGCCGATCCATCTCCATTATACTCTTCCCGATGCTCAGTGCAAGGTTCCTGCCGTCTACGGCGGCGGCTACCAGGCGGTTCCGGCCGTCGATGCCCCAGGCCAGCCGCGGCAGAGGATTCGTCCCTATGGTCGAATCGGAAGAGAACGTGACGGGCGGAAAGTCGCCCGTAAAAAACTCCGCTTCCATTGAAGGATTCGTGCCGTCGCAAGGAAGCACCGGCCCGCCCGCCATGGCGACGCGGACGGATCCGACGTCGCTGTCCGGTTTCAGACGGAAAAGCACCTCGTCTCCCGGCTCGAGGGAAGCGGAAACCGGATGATCCGCGGGGAAAACCAGGACGAACCCGTTGAGCGGCACCTCGAGCGGACCGCCGGCCTGCTTGCCGTGGACGATCCGGTTGACTACCGCGATACAGGTTGCGCCTTCACCGGGCTCCGCCGCGCCCGGACCGAAAACCGGCGTGAACAGCTCCGGATGTGAATATTCCGTGGAATCCTCGCCGGCGGAAGCCGGAACGGCGCCCGCGCTGCTCTCTCCCGCGCGCCCGCGCAGGGGACGGAGCAGATACCTTCCGCAGCGGTCCGGTCCGGTACCTTCCCCGGAGACGTCACCGACCGGACCGGAATCGAGGCTCGCGTCCGGTTCCTCGGGGAACGGAGCCGAAACCTCGAACCAGGTATCGCCTTCGCCGGAGCTGAAACCTATATCCACGGTTTCCATTCCCATGATCTTGATAACGGTTTTGCCGGTTTCACCGAGAAGAAGAGCGCCCCTGGGGAAGAGCGGCGGGGAGATCACCCTGCCCTCGCTCACCATCAGCCCTACCGGATCGCCTCTTTTCATAGGCGGCGGAAGGTTCTCCTCCGAATACAGGAAGAACCCCCCGGTCGTGGCTTCCAGAGCGCCGTGCCGGGCGGCGATAACGGGAAGATCGCTCCAGTCTCCGGGTTCAGCCGCCTGCAGGTGCTGATCGGCGGCGGCGGCCGTCGTTATGGTCACCCGCCGGGGATCGATCCGCAGAAAATTGGCGTGGAGAGGGCCGTTCTCGAACCGGCCGCGCACGGTCGCGAACTCCACTCCATCGCGAACCGGCCGCCATTCCAGGGCGCCGTAATCGGGTTCGGGCGGATGATTCTTCCCCTCGATGGAGCAGTGAAGCCTCGAAGCCAGGGCGTAATAGTAGTCGATCAGGTCCTTGATGCGCCGGGTGACTCCGCTCCCGGTTTCAGAGAGCACCTGCTCCGCGCGGACCGTGAGCGCCGCTGATATCACCGGCGCGGCTTCACCTTCGGGCTCCGCAGACAGCTCCCCGAGCAGGTCCCCGAGCGCGATGAACCGCCGCTTGAACATGGCGGCCTGATCGGATCCTACCCTCGGAGCGAGCGATGTTTCGATCCGGGGAGCGACCCCGGCGGCGACTTCGGTCAGTTCTTCGGCTGTTTCCATGAGGAAAGCTTCGCCTATGGCCGTCAGGCCTGTTTCCAGCGCTTCCTTCACAAGGTTTCTTCCCGCGGCTTCATCAAGAAGCTCCTGCATCCTCAACCGTGAGGAATCCCTGTCGCGAACGCTGCTGAAGGCAAATACGGGGAGAAGACTCTCCAGGAGGTTTTCCCGATCGAAACCTTCCTCCCGGATAAGCGTCAGAAGGCAAAACAGCTCCATCCGAAAAATTATATCAAAAGAATTATCGTTCATTGTCAGATGATCCGGTCTGTATCAAATTCCAGGATTACCTCGTGAGCATTGTCGAATGGCGGGATTGTCATAAATCCGGGTGGGCGTTTCGAATGACGAGAATCTCGTCCATCGAGCCGACCAGCAGGTCCAGAAGTCCGGGATCGAAGTGCTTCCCCTTCTCCTTGCGCATGATTTCCACGGCTTCATCGACTGTTTTGGCTCCACGGTAGGAGCGCTCACTGGTCAGCGAATCGAAAACATCCGTAATCGCCGTAATCCTTCCTATGAGCGGGATGCGCTCCCCGACCAGGGAATTCGGATATCCGGTTCCATCAAACTTCTCGTGGTGATTGAACGCGATGCTGGAAGCGAGCGAGACCAGGTCGAGGTCGGACCTCTCCAGTATGCTGCCGCCGCGGGACGCGTGCTTCATGACAGTGGCGAATTCCGTCCTGGTGAGGGTTCCGGGTTTAGTGAGGATGCGTTCCGGCACAAAAAGCTTGCCGATGTCGTGCATCATGCTGGCCAGCCTGACCTGGTAGGATTTTTCATTTATTCCCGCTTTGCCGGCGAGTAATGCTGAATACCTGCTCATCCTTTCGATGTGCCGAGGGGAGGAGTTCAGGCGGAATTCAGCCATTCTCGATATGCTCAGAATCATTTCCTCGAGAGATTCGAAAAGCGCTTCTGTGCCGACGGTCGGCGGTACATCATTCTCTTTGAATTCAAACCAGGGATGAGAAAGCCTTCGCATGACCTTGATTCGGGCGTTCAGTTCGTTCAGGTCATACGGCTTGGTGATATAATCGTCCGCGCCGCCCTGAAAACCTTTGAGTCTGCCGGCCACGTTCTCTTTCGCTGTGGCGATGATCACCGGTACCCCTGTGGGAGATTCGAGTTTTATCCTGCGACAGACCTCGAACCCGCTGATACCGGTGATTGCGATATCCAGTACTACCAGGTCGGGTTTTTCGGTGCTGTAGAGAGTCAGCGCCTCAGCGCCGTCGGCAGCTTCGATAACGGTATAACCGGCTCCGCTCAGGTCGTTCGACAAGCCTGAACGGGCTTCTTCGTCGTGTTCGACAACCAGGATCTTCATCTTCTCGGGCATCCGGTCATCCCCTCCTGATTTTCAAATTCCGGGTTCATCCTTCTCGACTACCCGGTATTTCCACTATCCGTAAAAAGAGCTATACCCAATGTTTTCAAATTATGCAAATCATACAATGTTCAGGCAAGTCTACCTGCTCCCAAATTGATTGTAAAAGCCTTTTTCTCATAGTGAAAAAGTGGTTTATAGTTAGGATATATGCGGGACTTCAAGCCTTTTCGCAGGCTTCACCGATGTTTTCCCGAAATTATGCTGCGTCGCACATCGAATCGCTTCAACTGATACTCCGGGAGGAAACGGGAAATGTTTCATGTTCACAGAACCTCGCGCCCCATGACAAAGGCAGTCCGACCGGGAAAATCACAGCCCGGATCCCGGCACGGAGCGGAAACTGATATTGGGAACCGGAGCACGGATCCGGGTTTCGCCGGCCCGCACGCGGCAGTTCCGGAAGGTTCGGCTCGCAAAGTTCCACCTCGAAATGTCCGGAAAACTACGGGTCTGGCGACGCTTCCGCTGATTATCCCCGCCGTAATCCTGCTCTCGGGATCGGTGAGCCCGGTATTTGCTCCGGCGGCGGCGGCTCCTGTGCACACTACCTACCACTGGCACCTGCAGCAGCCGATCTACTGGCCCGAGCGAACGGAAGGCGCTCCGAACAGATATGAAAAAGCGTACGACTCCGCCATCCGCAAGGAAGGCGGCGGCATCCACCCGATGAACGATCTTGAATCGATATTCGGCAAGGACGATCGCACGGCAGTCTATCAATACCGGGTTCGCGACGCCCTCGGCACGATCACCCAGCCGGACGGCGGCGCCCAGACCAGCTATTCCGGTTGTCTGGCGGAAAACACCCAGTCCCTTGCAGCCAACTGGAAATACGGATACTACCCGGGCTGGGAATGGAGTTTCCGCGAAGCCCGCGGCTGGACCACGAGCGGCGGCAGGCCGAAACTCGACCTGGTGCAGTTCCCCTTCCACCACTGCCTCGCGCCCCTGGTCGATCCGGCCACTCTCCGCAAGGAAATCCAGCTCTACCGGGAAATGTATCGTGACGTCTGGGGAAGCAACCCCGCGATTTCAGGCGGTTTTTTCCCGCCGGAGCTCGCCTTTTCGGAACGGATCATTCCGGTCCTCGCTGAAGAAGGCATTGCCTGGACCTTCGTCTCCAATTCCCATATCTCCCGCTGCTGCACCAACTTCCCCCTGACCTTCGGCACGGGCGGAGAGATGTGCGATCCTCCCAACCGGGCCGACAAGCTCAATCCGCCGCAGGACAACTGGTTCGGTGAACAGATAGACCGGGGCTGCACTCCGGTCAACGCGTATCCTTTCGCTTACCAGGCGCACTACGCCCGCTACGTGGATCCTTATACCGGTGCCGAGTCGAAAATAATCGTGGTGCCGGTGGCGATGGTCATGAGCTGGCGGGACGGATACTCCCGCTACGGCACCGAGGATATCGATAAGATCGCATGGGCGAACGACCCCGCCCGCCCGATGATCATCGTTCTCGGACACGACGGCGACAACGCCTACGGGGGCGGATACTCCTACTACATGGAGAATGTCCGCGATTTCTGCAACGAGGCGGCGGGAGCCGGTTACGAGCCTACCGTAGTTGCGGAGTTTCTCGCCGACCACCCCGTCCCGGCCGGTGATATCGTCCACGTGGAAGACGGCGCCTGGGTCAACGCCGACGGCGACTTCGGCTCTCCGGATTTCTGGAACTGGAACTGGCCCCCGGTGAACGGAAGCGGCGACGTGGACATAGCCGGAGGCTGGGCTCTCGACGAACGGAACTGGGCCGTCATAACCGCGGCCCAGAACCGGGTGGAGACCGCGGAACAGATCGCCGGCGGCGCCCGCATCGCCGCTATCCTCGACCCTTACGGCGCCGGCGCCGGCGAAGCCGAGCTGGCCTGGCATTTCTTCCTGCCCGCGGTCACCAGCGGATACATGTATTACGGTTCGTCCCTCGACATGGAGGTGAAGCAGACCATCGCCTGCAACAACGCGGCCGATCACGCCGACGCCGTGATAGGGGACGGTTCCGGCGACATGACCCCGCCGACGATCTGGGCGCCGCAACGTTATCCGCACAACCCGGGCGGCACCGGTTTCGGCTCGCTCTACGGGTACGAGGAAACGACCCTCGACCGGGATTTCTGGGTCTGGAGTTTCGTATACGATGTGTCCGGAATCGACTCGCTGGATCTTTTCTACAGGCTCGACGGCGACGGTTTCAACTCCCCTTACACCGATGACAATGAAACCTACGCGGGCGGCGGCGACGTCGGCGAATGGCGGCGCCGCGCCATGACCCGCCGGGCTTTTCCCGCATGGAACTTCCACGGCGACCCCGGAATCGACTTTTTCGAAATGCCTGAATATATCGCGGACGAATACTACTATCACTTTACCGACGACGAGGTGGTCGCGGAAGGCGACGTTCTCGTCGACTATTTCATCCGAGCGGTGGATGGCCGCGGATACGAGAAGCGCAGCGATATCCTGCATGTATACGTGGACACGGGCGGCGGTCCGGGCTCGGGCGACCCTCCGTTCGTAATGGACGGTGCAGTGGACTCCGGAGCGCGGCTCATCAAATCGAATGGAGGAATGGGTCTCTGGACATCATACGACAGGAACGGGGGCTGGTTCTACGTGGCGACCCAGGCATCACCCGCCTCCGCGGATCATTTTATCCTCATAGCGGAAGAGCCGGGCTCTCCGGCGGGAGCGCCCTGGGCCAAATCGGGAACGGTCGCGTCGTGGGACTGCTACCTCGCCGACGAAGGACTGAACGATTTCGACGGCTGGTTCGACCTGCCCGGGAATGTCAGGTATGATTCCGCTTCAGGCGCAGGCGGCGTCGGCGCTCTCGAGGGTTATTTCAGCGTGACCGATCTCCTCGGTGAAATCCCGGAGCATCTTTCCGCGGCGGTTGCAGTGTATGATACCGAGGACGGCGGCGTCCTCACCTGGCAGGTGCCGGGGTCGGGCGCTCCCCCGGACGGAAACATCGATGCCGGGGAGTACTTCCCCGTTCGGTTGCTCCTGGATGTTGCAGCAGGCCGCGTCAACGGAAAGCATCCGGCCTCCGGAGCTGAGACTGCGAAAAATACCGGGAAGGGGAACAGGTCGGATCGCCTTCGATGAAGGCTTTATGTGCGGCATCCGAGGATGGATCGCCGCGCGCCTGAATCAGTTTCTCAATACCATACAGACCTGTTAAAACATTTATTGTAATCGTTGGAAAAGTATCTTTATTCCAGAGTCGCCCCAGTACTCGTCCGCACCGATATCGAACCCGTTGTTCGGCCGAACTTCATCGTCCATATCGGTATAGATGCCCCAGTCTTCGCCTGTGTCGATGCATGGCGAACCTGCGGTTATATGGTAATCATCCGAGCCGGGGGCGAGAAATTCCGGGTCGGCATCAATGTTCCCCTCACCTATTCCGGTGTAGCCGCCTTCAATATCCGAGTAGTTCACGATGGGAAAACCGTAGATTTCGCATATGCTTATATTATCCCACAATATGCAGCTCAGAAGGTAAGGATAACTGTTTGCGCAGGCAAGCCCGCCGCCGGCAATTTCGGCGGTGTTGCCGGTGATGGTGCTGTAGATAATAAGAGGGCTGGTTTCAGTATTATAGCAGCTCACGGCCCCGCCCCAGTCGGCGCTGTTACCGTAGAAAATGCAATTCGCGATGATGATGGTGGTCCCGTAGTTCCTGCAGGCTATACCACCCCCGTAAGAAGCCGGGCCGTTACCGGTGAACACCGTGTTTTCGATTCGAGCGGAGCTCCTGGTCGAGCATTCTATACCCGCTCCGAAGCGGCCTGTATTTCCTTCGATGTGGCATTTGCTGATAAGGGGCGACGCGTCATGAATGAATATCGCACCGCCGCTGACGGCCTGGTTGTTCTTTAGGTGGCAGCTTCGCACATCCGGAGACGCTCCGAAAATGAAGATGCCGCCGCCGGCATGATCCGGCCACAGCCCGGAAACATTGCCGTTCATAACCGTGAAACCCTCGATTACCGTCGACAATGTTTCTTCGTTGTTACAGTAGAAGCCGCGACCGGAACCCTCGCAATCGATAACCGAAGCGGCGGCGCCGTTCACAGACCTGACCGTAATCGCCTTGCCCAATAAATCGATATCCTTGTTCCCGATACCCGTATACGTGCCGTCGTCGACAAGGACGGTATCGCCGGTCATCGCGGCATCCACGGCCGCCTGGATGGTGCCGTGTTCCGAAGGGACCAGCAATGTCGCGCAAAAACCGAACGAAACGAGCAGCGGTGTAAGAAAAACCGCCGCAAGAACAGCCTGTGTATGTGGTTTAATCATCTGTTATTTCCCGCTCTCCCGAACTCTTTGCAATGGTGCCTGTTCTATTTATTACGGCATGATTTACCTTCGAGTTTACTCCATATCGAAAAAGGTGCCGTTATAAGGAATTGCTTCTATAATGTAATCTGTTTCAGCACGAAATTCAACCCCGGGTACCGCCCCTCCTCCCTCGCCTGACTCGTCCGGGATCCCTTCATAGTCATTCAATAGTGAATATGGCAGGAATTCAAGCAGTAAATACCGCTTGCAGCCTCCATCGAGTATTCAGGCTAGAACTGGAAGTAAACGAAAGGATTGATACCCCGGGGAAAGAATACGATCAGGGAGCAGATCGCGAAAACGAACGCAACTCTCCAATACATCCGGTAGAATGGGATAACGAACGTTTCATTTCTCCGCTCGTGCATGATCCCTACAACGTGGCTCAAAACAACGACCGGAATCAAAATAGACAACTCGCTGAAATACCAGCGGGTCGCACCGACCGGGTAGAGCATTTTCCCGATTATCAGAAATGCGGTCGAGAAACTTTCCGCCCTGAAAAAAACCCAGCAGAAATGAACGAAAACGAATGTGACCAGCCAGCCCGCGACCGACATCCAGGGCCCGGCATCCGAGCCGTCGCCGGTTGAACGCCTTCCGGCGAGCAGGTATTTGTGAACCCCTAGCGCGATCCCGTGCAGGCCTCCCCAGACGATAAAATTCCAGCTCGCACCGTGCCAAAGCCCGCCGAGGAGCATTACGATCATCAGGTTGACGTAGGTTCGGCGCACTCCCCGCCTGTTGCCCCCGAGAGAAAGATAAAGGTAATCCCTGAGCCAGGAAGAGAGACTGATGTGCCAGCGACGCCAGAATTCGGTGATGCTGCGCGAAATGTAGGGCATCCTGAAATTCTCGCAGAATCGAAATCCGAGCATGCGCGCCGTTCCGATGGCCATGTCGGAGTAACCGGAGAAGTCGCAGAAAATCTGGATGCCGTATGAAATCACGGCGAGCCAGATGGTGCCGGATGAATACAGATCAGGTGTTTCGAAAACATGGTCGACAAAATAGGACAGCCGATCGGCGATGAGCACCTTCTTGACCAATCCGATGAAAAACAGTTCGAAACCCGCTCGCATATTGTCGCTGGAGAGCCTGATATTTCGTTCGAGCTGGGGCAGAAATTCCCTGGCGCGGACGATTGGACCTGCAACGAGCTGGGGGAAAAAGGCCACGAAAAGTGCGAACTCGGTAAAACTCTGCGCAGGTTTGATCTTTTTTCTGTAGATGTCGATGGTGTAGCTCATGGTCTGGAATGTGTAGAAAGAGATACCTACCGGAAGGATGATATCCAGATTGTCAAGGTTCATATCTATCGGCGAGAGCACCACCCTCAGATTGTCGATGAAAAAATTGTTGTATTTGAAAAAACCGAGGATTCCGAGATTGCAGATCACGCTCACGGAGAGCAGTTTCTTACGGTAAGAGGTGTCCTCCGCCCGGTGGAGCCTCGTCCCGACAACCCAGTCTACGATCGTTGAAAGGAGTATCAGGGAGAGGAAGCGCCAGTCCCAGTAACCGTAAAAAAAATAACTCGCCCCGAGAAGGAAGAGCTTTTTCTGACGGTTGAATCTGGGAGCGCCGAGCAGAAAGATTACCGCGAGAACCGCACCCAGGAAGATGAAAAAATCAATGCTCGAAAAAATCATACTCTTTTGTTTGCATATAATCGACCATGCGGCGCGCAGTAAGCTCATGACCCGCAGAATTCATGTGGCCGATTGAAGGGCGCGTGTTGAAAAACCCCTTGGCGAACTGTTTCGTCTCAAGGTAGTAATCCAGAAAAACTTCATACATATCGATAAAATCTATACCCCGTTCTCTGCATGCTTTGCTGAATATACCGGCAAGCCGTCGATCCACCGGGTCTTCGAGCACCAGTTTCCCATTCTGGATGGCGGGGGCGGGTGAAAAAAAGATAAATGCGAACCCGCGGGGCAGAAGCCTCATGAACTCGTCAATCTGCCAGTCGATCAGGTTTTGCATGATTTCTTCATCCGCAATATCGCTTCGCCTCTCCGATTCTTCATGAGTGCTTTGTCCGGAAACTCCCGCCAGAAATGCCCGGGTATTCGTGTGGATATGGTTGAACCCCGAAAAAAGGTGCGTCCGAACCAGGATCTCTTTCAGAGTGCTGACCGCTTTCGGCGATTCCCGGTTCCTTGTCCGGACGACCGGCACGCCATCGTCCAGCTCGACCCAGCTGGAAAACCTGGGATCGAGGAGCTTATCGATCAACTCCCATTTCGAAATCTGCACGAAAGTAAAAACGGGATCGTACTTCTTCTTCAGTCCTTCCACACGTTTCATGTGGATCGCCAGGTTCGTATGGCCCAGGCCGGCGTTAACGGCATGAAGACCCTTTTCGTGGGTTTTGTTCCAGTATTCTTCGAAAAGCCATGTGAATTTTTCGCTGTCATCCACTTCCAGCCCCTGTGTAAAGGAGCTGCCGAGAAAGAGCACGTTCGGGAGATCCCTTGTTGCGGGATTTTCGGCGACTACGCCGTGCGCAGAAAAAACAGACACCCCGCTTCCCTCTGTCGATTTATGTATGACGGCGCCTTCGGGAGGCGTTTCAATCATGGTCAGCGGATCGACCTGGAACGGGACAAACGTATAATAGTATTCGATGACGAGCGAAAAAAGAACCACTCCGAATACAGCGCTCACGATCCATTTCAGGAGGGAGCGCGCGGCTTTTTCGAACGGTGAAAACTTCGTTCCGACCCTGGGAGCTTTTTTGAATACAGGAAGCGTCCGTCCGAGGATCAGCTCGTCGAGTCTCCTTTTTACTTCACCACCGGATACTTCTTTTTCGGTCGTTCGCTTTTCGGGGAGGACGGTTTTATCGGGCGGCGCTTCGATTCCGGTTTGATGACGGGGCGTTTCCGGCGGGGCCTCGCCGAAGGCTGTTCCGTTTGGGAGCACCATTGTTTCTGCGTCGTTTTCCACGACAATTCCATCCTGCCGAGAAGCAATACGAACTGACAAAAATATTGCCGATTTATCGGAAATCAAATGGAATGCTTGACCTGTAAACAATGCGGCGGGCAAGCGCGGCGGATCGTTTTGCAGGATGGTATCTGCGAAGACTCCTGACCGGAAGGGTACGGCGCCACGGAGGAAAACCGGCGAGGGATAAGGGTTAGAGTATACCGGTGCCGGAAAGCCGCTTCCGGTATTTCTCCATGTTGAAGTTCAGTCTCTCGGCAAGCAGAACCAGGCATCTGAGTTCTTCCGGGTTCATGCTCTGTTCTCCGGCGAGCACCCGGCGCACGGCGGGAGCGATCTGTTTTCGGATGATTCGAAACATCACATTTTCAGAGTGGAACCGGTCCACATGACCGTTCCCTGCTTCAACATCCATCGTTTCAACAAGGGAAATCGCCTCCTTACAGAATTCAAGAGAACCGGTTTTCTCGAGGTTTTCCATGAGTTCGAGGAGTGCTTTATTCATCCGCCGCACGACAGGGGCGTAGGGTTCTTCAGGCTCGGCTTCGACCGGTTCTACAGGCAGAGCGCCCCCGGTTTCTTTAATGTCGAGATATATCGAGGCCGCTGAAACACCCGGTTTATTGCTTCTGGCATGTGCGAGTTTCTGAAGAAACTCCTGCTCGACCCGGGCCGGAAGGAAACCTGACATAAGATCAATCGACCTGGCGGCGAACCTGATGACGATCATCGTTTCTATGCCGGAAACATCGGAAAAGAACCAGGCGCAGCTCGTGTACATCATCATGAGAAACCGCTGGGCATTAAAAAGGGCCAGGAGCTTTTCTTTATCTCCGGGTTCGAGTTCCCGCGCCAGGTGTTTTTCGAAAAAGGCGTCCGCTCTTCTGCCCTCGGGGCCGTCCAGGAGAATCCGGATGTAATCGTCGCGCGCGGCCCAGGGATCGCGAACTCCGAGAGCCTCCGCTTCCCTTTCGAAAACTATGGAACACGTATCCCTCAGAAAGTCGAACGCCTCGCGGAGGGGCAGCCGCCACTTCTGACGCCACCACGATTCTCCGCCTATATTGCAGCCGCAGTCGAGCCGCCAGCGATCCACGCCGTGGGCGCAGCTCCACGATGTCCCGGTGCCGTCCGCTCCATCCGCGAGCTCCGCTTCGAACCTGGGAGGGTTCGCCTCGAGGAACTTGCTGAAATTGGTTATCAGCAGACCGCGCCGGCGCGCTTTCCTGGTGAACAGGTAAGAAAGGCACATATCGCCGAAGGGTTCATGATGCCCGTAGAGTTCTCCGTCGGTCGCGATAACGACAAGCCTGGGAGTGGATTCACACTTCTTTCCCTCCTCGGTGATCCGGCGGGCCAGGTGGTCCGAATTCCTGAGAAGGTGCTCGAAGCTCAATTCGGTGGAGATGCTCTTGTTGAAAAAGAAGACATCGAGGAACCTGTCGCGGTCCCTGCTGCCGTCCGGGTTCGAATAAAAAACCCGGTATACAAGGCCTGAATCGATATCGCCGTTCTCCACATCCACCCATTCGCCCTCTTCTCCCGCTTCTCCGATTGGCCTGAACCGGGCGGCCTGGACGGGGGAGAGCACGGTGAACCTGATTCCCGCTTCGATAAGCACGTTTACCGTTTCGTGGCTGATGCCGGTCTCCGACATCCACATTCCGTCCGGAGGGCGTCCGAACCGCATTCTGAAATCTTCTATTCCCCAGATGACCTGGGTCTGCTGGTCCCGCCTGTTGGCCAGCGGCATGATCATATGGTTGAACGCCTGGGCCATGGCCGCCCCGTGACCGGGTGTGCGCCTCTGGCTCGCCCATTCGGCCGCGATTATCGACTGGTAGGTGTCGATATCGTATTCTTCCAGCCATGAAAGGAGGGTCGGGCCGAAATTGAAGCTCATGTACCTGTAGTTGTTGATGATCTCCAGTATTCTGCCGAACCGGTCGAGAACCCTTGAATAGCCGTTGGGCCCGTAGCATTCCCGGCTTATCCGCTCGTTCCAGTTGATGAACGGGGCGGCTGTCGGCTCTTCGTCGTAAGCGTCGGTCCAGGGGTTGAAACGGGGCGGCTGGTAGAAATGACCGTGTATTATAACGTGGATATCTTTCAACATTCATCTCCGGGACGAGGTTCGGATCGTCGATCGCCGGCGTCGGCGCTTTACAGCGGCTCGAATCGAAATCCGGTCTGCTTCAACCGGTTTTATTTCAAATGTAACCCGGAACGAAATTCCGGGCCGTGAAACCGTCCGACGACCTTATTCATTGTATCGTCAAAAAATGAGAATTCAATCGGATAGGTTAGAAAAATTTCCAAAGCGGAAGGTATCGGCGACGCGGTCGGGGCGACCGAAGACCTCATTCGCCCCATCAGACCGGGTCAAAAGTCCTATTCTCGGCAGGAATCTTCTAGAATTCCATGGATAAGAGCCCCTGGGACATGTGGGGGCGGGAGCGCCTTCCCGCTCCGAGGAGCACGCTGCGTCATCCGGGCGGAAAGGCGCTCCCTCCTCATCTTCCCGGTGACCGAACCTGGAAAAAAGCATCTGAAACTCGTGCCCTCCTTTTGACCCGGTCTGACGTGGGGAAATGACTGCCGGTAGACACAGGATCCCTGACCCCGGATTTTGTCACGTGACAACTCAGTAAACATTCACAAGGGCGTTGACGCAAACGCTAAATAATGTAACAATAGTTGTGCGTAGATTCTTCTGCTCCTCAGGTATGCCCGAGGGGTAGGGAGTTTCAACCGGCAAGCAGGTTCAGCTTTTCAGTTTACCCGGCAACGGGTCAGCATCCGGAGAGGCGAATGAACAGCCTTGAAGAAGCCGTGCTGGTGAAAGCCGTCGAGATCATCGTGCCTTCGGCGGCTCGAGTCGACAAAGGGCTTTTCCTGGCGAAAGCGGACCGGATGCTGGATAAATTCTACCCGCTGAACAGACTCGGCGCCGGCATCATGCTCCTGATGCTTGAAATCTGCCCCATTGTATTCATCCGCAGACCGAAACGGTTCACCAAGCTGAACTACGACGATGCTCTGAAGTATCTGAAGATCGTCGAAAACAGCCCTTTCCCTTTTTCGTACGTGCTAACCGTGGCGAAGCTCCTGGTCATGATTTCGTATTACGGCCTGCCCGAAGGACGGAAATCGGCCGGCTTCACTCTTCCCCCTACGCCCCACTTCAGGGAGACGGCGGAATGAAAGTCTGCGGGTTTAAAGACTGCGGGCCGACTTTGTCCCGGCCATGGGAAGCGGCGATGGAAACCGCTCGATGAATGTCTACCGATACAATGACTACGGCTCGGACCTGCATCTGTCTTGCGAGGCGGTAGTGGTCGGAAGCGGAGCGGGGGGCGCCGTGGCGGCCGCCGGCCTTGCCGAAGCGGGACACGATGTGATCATCGCCGAGGAAGGAAGCTGGTATACCAGGGAGCATTTCAACTGCGAACCCTCCGACATGGTGCCGATGATGTACCGCGGCGCCGGGTCCACCCTCCTTCTCGGGATTCCGCCGGTATCGGTGACCCTGGGCCGGTGTGTCGGCGGAACCACCACCATAAACTCCGCAACCTGCTTCCGCCTGCCGGAGCGGGTGGCGGGACGCTGGCGGGACGAGTTCGGCTGCGCGGATATCAGCCACGATGAGCTGACGCCCCTGTTCGACGAGCTGGAATCGGACCTTTCGATCGCGCCGCTTACGGACGATTTGATGAGCGGCTCATATCGTGTCGTCAAGAGAGGCGCCGACGCACTTGGGTGGTCGTGCAAGCCTCTGAAACACAATGTCAAGGGATGCGAAGGGCTGGGCGTCTGCCAGTACGGGTGCCCCACGGGGGCGAAACAGTCCGCGGATGTCTTCCATGTGCCCGCCGCAATCTCGGCCGGAGCGCGACTCCTGACGAACTGCCGGGTCGAGAGGATCCTGGTCGCAGACGGCCGGGCGACGGGGGTCGAGGGGCGCGTCGTCGACCCCGCCACCCGCAAACCGGGGCATCGGATCAGGGTCGACGCCGGCGCCGTGATAATCGCGTGCGGATCGCTCCTGACCCCGGCGCTCCTGGCCGCGAACGGACTCGGCGGAAAATCGGGGAGCCTCGGACGGAACCTGACCGTGCACCCCGCCGGGCGCCTGGTGGCCGTAATGGACGAGGTGGTGGACGGCTTCCGCGGCGTTTCGCAGGATGCCTACATCGACGATTTCGCGGATGAAGGCATCATGCTGGAGGGAATCTTCGTGCCTCCCGGCCTGATGATGGCGATCCTTCCCGGAATAGGCCCCGACCATGAAGAACTGATATCGAAATACCGCCGGACCGCCGCCTTCGGATTCCTGGTTTCGGACGAATCCCGCGGCCGGGTGCTCCAGGGCCGGTTCGGGCAGCCTTTCTTATCCTTCTATAACCTCGGGAAGAGGGACGCGGCCAGGATGAAACAGGGCATCGCCCGCTGCGCCCGGATCTTTCTCGCCGCAGGTTCCCGCGAAGTCTACACCGGCCTCCGCTCCATCCCGCTCATCCGTTCCGAGGCGGATGTCGAAAAGCTCCTCGAATGCCCGGTTCCCTCCACCGATTTCAACGAGCTCATGGCCTTCCATCCCCTGGGCACCTGCAGGTTCGGCCCGGATCCGGCGGAAGCGGTGCTCGATCAGAACCTGGAATCGTTCAACGTGAGGGGGCTCTTCGTCGCCGACGGCTCGATCTTCCCGACCTCCCTCGGCGTAAACCCGATGGTCACGATCATGGCCTTCGCTCTCAGAACGGCCAGGTATATTTCATCCGAGCGCCAACGGTTTTTCGGCTCCGCGATTTGATCAATGCGGTATACGAATTTATTGAATATACTGCATCATCGGTCGTTCGATGCGGAAATTGACCCCATGGATACCGGCACATTCCAGGCAATGAAGGAGCGTCTCCCCGCCCTGCGGAGCAACACTGCGTCATCACCTCCACGGTGACGGGAACAGGGAAGGTAAGTCGTTACTACCGGCAGGAATTAACTGAAAAACAGCTGCTGCACAGAAAGCTTGTCAAGGATTCAACCGGAGATTTCGAGCTCGATATTACTGAACTCGATCGGGTCGTTCTGGAGGTCGTTGACAACGTAGAGGTGGATGTAGAAATCACCCGGCACCAGGTCCGGGGAGACGACGCCGGAAGCGGTGATGCGCCTGGAGGCGTTTGCGGCGAGGGGCATGCCGCCGTTGCCGAGAAGTCGAACATCGGCAAGGTCAGCGCGGCTCCGGAGAATTGCGTGGACTGTGATGTTCAGCGGAGTGTCGGTGCTGTTGGTCAAGAGGATCTCGAACTCGACGACGCCGCCCGGATACGTCGAAAGACTCGTTACCGGAAGGGTCATGTTCACCGGCTTGGCCCCGGGACCGCCGTAAGCCCCCATGTCGCTCCTCGTCCCGTCCGGATCCGGAATCTCCGGATCGCCGGTATCGATGCAGGGTGACCCCGCCATCAGGCTGAAGTGCTCCTCCTCCGGCGAAACGAACAGCGGATCGGCGTCTATGTTGCCTTCACCGGGCCAACCGTCCTCAATGTTTGAAAATGTAACATCTGGATGACCTTCAGTATATATCTGGTCAGGAATATTATCTCGAATTATCGAATTAACAACGCCAAGTGGACCTAAGACCGTCATGCCGCCCCCATGACCCGCTTCTTCAGTAATATAATTTGCCCAGATTATTGAGTTACTCACCTTACCCGGCGCCTCCAAATAAACCCCTGCACCGCTGGGATACGATGCTATCCACCCCGTAATCAATCGATTACCGGTTACCACGGAATTCTCCAGGAGTATATTTCCGCTGGTCGCATTGTATATACCCCCTCCCATGGGATTCACCTCTTCTCTACCATTACAGGTGTTATTTAGGATAAAACAATGAACAAGTTTAACATCCCCATCGGAATCAACACAAATACCCGCACCTACTGCATACCAGCTCATGTATAATGGAGAGACCATGTTTCCGCTTATCTCGGTGTTCTTAATAATCGCCCTGCAGAAGCCATCAACCAACAGACCGCCGCCGGAATTCGTGCCGCCATTGTTATTGATAAAGCAGTTTTCGATATCCAGCTCGCACTCGTTGGACGCGAAGATCCCTTTGTTTCCGTTTGAGGAGATAACCGAGTTCTCCACCT
>CAYMWF010000085.1:0-20381 GCA_964394085.1 uncultured Gemmatimonadota bacterium
ATGGGATTCTGAACGATTCCTGCCGACTAGATGACTTTTGACCCAGTCTGACGTGAGGAAACGGACTGATTCCGGCAGAAACAAAAGTTTTTATAACGATGCAGTGCACATGGCCCATGATACACCCCTGCTGGAAAGCGTCGACATCCATGGGGTCAATTTCCAGACTTGAACAGCTGCCGATGCCGGATGTTCAAGCAGCATGGTGGAAATCCGGAGTAAAACGATTTTTGATACTTCTACATCTCTTTGCCGTCAAATAGTTTCATCGCATCGCAAACAGCTCATAAATCGATCCCTTCTTACTTGACCAGATCATGTTGATCATACAGGATTTGAGTGGATCATCCGTGAGGTAACGTCGTGATCACGAGTGAAAACCTTATATACGAAGAGAGGGTCACTTCGAGAAGGACGGAAGCGCTGTTCTTTGCGCTTACGATCCTCTTTTTACTGCTGTTCATCTGGCGGGTGAAAACCATTGGTCCGGATGTCTATGCTTCTGTCGTCTTCTGCCTGTTCGGTTTGTTCCTTTTCCACTCGGTGAATTACAGAACCCTCATTATCCGTCTGACAAAGGATACTCTGAAACTCCAATTCGGCATCTTTTCATGGACGGTGTTTCTGGATAACATCGAGGAATGTCGTCTCGATGAGGTGCCGGCGTTCATGAGGATGGGAGGAGCCGGGATACATTTTATGAGGATTCGGAAGAGATACCGAGCTTCGTTCAATTTTCTGGAGCATCCCAGGATTGTGATTGCGCTCAAGAGAAAAGCGGGACCTGTGCGGGATATTTCATTCACGACGCGGCGGCCGGATGATGTGCTGCGGCTCATGCAGGAGGCAGTATCGGCAAATAAAGTCGCATGAAACCGGCGCTCACCCGACGTTGCTCGGCTCCGCTGCGCTTTGCAGCGCCGTTGATGTTCACCCTTGGAACCTTGATACGGATATGACTCTCAAAGAACAAGTCAGTGTTATCGGTGAAGCGTTCGCGGATGGTCTGAAGCGCGTTTTGGGCGGGAAGCTGTACGCGTTGTACGTATACGGCGCCGCCGCTTTTCCGGATGATGTCCCCACGGGAGACATCGACTTCCACGTGATCCTCACGGATCCGCTCGGAGATGATGAAAGATCGGGGCTGTACGAACTCCACGATTCCCTTGCCCGCGACTTTCCGCCTCTCGGCGGCGAAATGGACGGATACTACATTCTTCTCGCGGACGCACGCGGCCCGTCACCGCCGCGGAGCCAGATGTGGGATAGAGCGACCGATACTTCCTGGGCCCTGCATCGCGAACATATACTCGCCGGACGTCATATCATTTTCCACGGACCGGATCCGGGGGAGATCTATATCCCCGCATCCCGGCCTGAGATTGCGCGGGCACTCGAGTCGGAGCTGCATTACGTCGCGGAGCATCTGGACAAGTATCCCGACTACTGCATCCTCCAGATCTGCCGCCTGATCTACAGCCATGAAACGAAAGATGTCGTCGTGTCGAAGGCGGCGGCGGCGGAGTGGGTTTGCGACGCCCTTCCCGAATGGCGGCGCCACGTCGAATCCGCAAGAAGAAGTTACGCGGGACAGGCAACTCCGCGGGAGAAGGGTTTCATGCTCGCCGAAGTTCCTGCATTATTCGAATTCGCTGTCTCTCGAATCGAGACTGCAGACAGATGAGCGTCAACGTCCGCCCGAGTGCGACATGCGAAAGGCTGCGGTTCGCCTGTCTTCCGCCCGGTGCCGGGAGAAGCGTCGGCTGCCGGGAGAACTGATGAAGTACGAGCCGATAAACCTCAGAAACAAGCTGTCGACATTCGACCAGTTGTGGTCGCCAAGGGTGATTGCTGAAATGAACGATTACCAGTTCAAGCTGGTGAAGGCTTCAGGTGAGTTCGTCTGGCATGAACACCACGATACAGATGAGGTTTTTTTTGTTATCGAGGGCAGTCTCGATATTCAATTCCGCGACGGAAAGGTCACCCTGCAGACCGGGGAGATGTTTGTAATTCCGAGGGGAGTCGAGCACAAGCCTGTAGCGGAGAGCGAGTGCAAAATGATGATCGTCGAGCCGAAAGGTGTTGTAAATACAGGCGATGCCGGCGGCGCCTTGACGGCGGAAAACGATATCTGGGCATAAAAAACCGGTCGATTAGTAGTATACGTGAAGCAAAACCCGTCAAAAAGGAGGAAACATGGCTTCCCTGGCATATCTGGGACAATTTCTCACCGGAGTGGGAATACTGCTCATCGGGTGCGCGGCGATGTGGTTCGTATCGGTTTACATCGACAAGAAATAGCAGTAGAACTCGTTATGCGGTCTCGCCCGGCCGGAACCGGGGCAACGGAAAAGAGGAGCTGAAATGTCGAGCAGTCAATCCCCTCAAAGGCAGATCGAAAACCCGGAATGGGACATTTCAGTGTGCGGTCTGAACTGCGCCCGGTGCAGCCTGCTCGAGAGCGGCGACTGCAAGAGATGCAGGGGCCCCATCGACGGGCACTGGAGCCCCGGTTGCGAATTTCTTCCCTGCGCGAAGCAGAGGGGGCACAGGTATTGTTTTGAATGTGATGATTTCATATGTGATAAGCTGCAGGCATTCGCCGATGACGGCCACGAGCACCATCGTCTTACGGTTGAAAACTTGAAAAAGATGAGGAAGCTCGGGCTGAAGGAATGGATCGACCGGCAGCGGAAACCGATGTTCTGCCCGGGCTGGCTGTTCTGAAAATCCCGGAACGGTAAATGGATTCAGAAACCTCGCACACCGGAAGACCCGATAAGGGCGCACTTCCTCGTTTCGTACTGACAGCCGTATGGCTGTTTGTGACGGTTACCCTCACCCTCATGCTGCTGGACGGCGCCCGGGACAGCGGTCGATTCCGGGTCGAGCGATACATACTTCATGTCGTCTATGTTGCGGCATTATTATGGTATTTCGGTCGAACGGGATTCGTCCTGAGCCGGCTGACCGAACCCGGCCCGCTGCTGTTGCGAGGCTGGAGAATCCATCCCCTGACGCCTGTTTTCGGTCTTACGGTACTTTTGCTTTTCACGGCTTTCTCGGACGACGGTCTGGACGTCCTGCTGCTTTTTTTAATGATGGCCACGCTATGGACCCTCGTGGCCTGGCGGCGGGATATTCGTTTACGATCGCTTGTGCAGGGGGTGGCCCTTGCCGTTGTCGTCCTTCCGGGAGGGCTTCTAATTGTAAAGAACGGCTTTGCCGCGAAATCCTTCATTGTCCTGTTTTCTGTTTTTGTGCCCTTGATGTTCATGGCGGGAGGTCAGCTTCACCACCGGACGGGCCTGGGCGGCAGCCGGCTTCACGAGGGCCGGTATGGTGACGCCATGAAGAGTTTTCTGCGGGGCTGCCTTCTCTTCGTCCCGTTAGGTCTGAATAACGCCGCCAACGGTTCGCCGGGAACAGGAATCACCTGGGTCACCGAGGCCTGGATGCCCCTTGTTCTTCCATGGTTCTCAGGCCTTTCGGAAGAAATGTGGTTCAGATTTCTCCTTGTCGGGCTCTGTTTTTTTCTGCTGCGCCCCGCCTTGCGGACAAAGCCAGCAGCGGCAATACTCGCCGCAGTTTTATTCAGCGCAATCACATTCGGCCTCGGCCACGGCCGTGCGCTTGAAACGTTTCTGACAACCGGATTTCTCTACGGCCTGCCCCTTGCTGTAATATTCGCCGGACGTGATCTGGAGCATGCGGCCGGCGGTCACTATATGGTCAACATGATCCCGTGGTTCATGGTGTTCCTTGAGACATGAACCGCGCGGCAAGCCGGACCCGGAGCGGCATGAAGGAGCATTCCAGGTCCGTTCTCCGGTAAAAAAACAAGCGATATCGATACGTACGGAAGGATGATCAATGGATGACACATCCGAAGCTTCAAACCATATTCATCATGTTCATATCTTTGCGTCTGATTTATCAGGAAGCATCGAATTCTACGAAAAAAACTTCGGAGGGGAAGTGATCCTGGATGCGGACTTCGCGGGCTCCAGGAATGTTTTCATGAAAATTGGCAATGGAAGGCTCCATTTTTATGACCAGGCGCCGAAGCACAGGGTGCGGGGCAATATTCATCATTTCGGTATTCAGACAAGTAATCTCGAAGAGGTAATCGAACGCCTGAAATCGAACGGGGTCGACTTCAGGAAGGAGTTTACGGACCTGGGCTTCTGGAAGTATATCATGGTGCCGGCTCCCGACGGCATCCTGGTTGAACTTTTCGAAATCGATATGAAACAGATCCCTTCTCAGTTCGCAGATTACTTTGAATAAAGGAGAGGCAAATGGCCGGCGCAAAAAGCGGAATATCATCACGGGAGGCGATCGGCGCTTTTCTCAAAGTCGGGACCTGATCGGAAGCCCTGTTGAGAGTTCTCAACGGAGCATTCGATCATCCGCTGAAATCCGAGGAGAACGCCGCCATGCCCCTTGCCGGCGGAATCGTGCAGCACGGTTACCAGTGCGGCATGATCTGGGGCGCGGCGCTCGCCGCCGGGGCTCGTTCATACCAGCTTCTCGGTCCGGGGCCGCAGGCGGAAACCATGGCGGTTGCTGTTGCAGGAAGGCTGGTGGAAACCTTCCGCTCCTGCACCGGCGAAATCAATTGTCTCGAAATAACGGAGATCGACAACTCGTCATCCGTTTTGAAAATGATCTATGTATTCCTCATAAAAGGCAAGACCATAGGCTGCATACGCCTGACCTCGAAATATGCCAAGGCGGCATTCAGCGAGCTGAATGCCGCTCTTCCGGAAAAGGATATTGAAGCGCCGCCTCCTCCGGTAAGCTGCGCGGCGATTCTGGCGCGGAAGATGGGAGTATCCGACAAACATGCCGTGATGGCGGCGGGACTGGCGGGCGGTATCGGGTTATGCGGGGGCGCATGCGGGGCACTTGGAGCCGCAATATGGATCGAGGGAATGAAGTCCCTCGAAGAAGGAGCCGGCAAAATCGATTATAAAAGCCCCAGGGCTCTGGCTGTAATCGAAAGATTTCTGAAAAACACCGACTTTGAATTCGAGTGCTCGGAAATAGTCGGACGGAAATTCGGGAGCGTCGCCGACCATGCCGACTACCTGCGGGGCGGCGGCTGCTCGGATCTTATCGAAGTACTGGCTTCAGAATGATCCGCGAACCGGGCTTTCCTGAAAAGCGGCAAAAAAGAACAAACTTCCTCCGCCATCCTTGACAATACGAACCCGGTTTCCCTATCCTCTGGCCGCAGGGGTCTCAGGTAATCGAAAATCCCGTCCCCCGGGGTTTTTCCGACCAGACGGTTCCTTATTCAAGACCTGCAACGCGGGAGATTGTGAATGGCTTTGCGGATTTTAAATGGGATGGTTGTCTCTCCACCGGCGCAGTCGACCCCTTTACCGGGCCTGAACCTTCGCCGTTCCGAATCCTCTTTTTTCCTCAGCCGCATTTTCCCGGCTCGTTTCAACTTCCGGCCCGCCGCTGTGATCACGCTTCTTTTCTGCCTGGTTGCCGGCGGCGGCCTTTTTTCAACGGTCGGTGCGGCACCACCCGCGGCCCAGGCTGCAACGGATCCTGAAGCCGGAAGCAATATCGGGAAGTATGTGACTACTGCGGGAATCTCCTTCCCGGTGAACGGAACCATAGAAGGGTCCGGATCGAGCAGCCCGGCGGTTCTCACCGGCACCGGCATCAGAACGAAATTCTTCTTCAAGATATACGCCGGCGCTCACTACATCGAGGAGGGGCTCACACCGCCCGACGACCCGTACGACTGGCTCGTGAAAGGCCAGTTCCGGAAAAAATGCATCATGCATTTCCTGATGGGGATTCCGCGGGACAGGATGCGGAATGAATTCAAGACCAATATCGAGAAAAACCTGACTGAAAAAGAACTTGCAGAGGTGGAGAGCGAATTCAACCGCCTCCTTTCGTTTTTTTCCGAAGACGCCGCCAGGGGAAGCGAAATCATCGTCTCGTGGGTTCCGGACACGGGAATGATAGTGTATGCGGACGATCACTATCTCGGAACCGTGAAGAGCGAGCTGATGATGGAAGCGGTCTGGTCATTCTGGTTCGGTCCGAAGCCGATATCCGGCAAGCTGAAACGGGACATGGCAAGGGAGCTCGTGTCGAAGTGAGCGCGAAAAAACAGCAGAAAATGTCAAGGCTGTTCAAGCCCGCTTCGGTCGCTGTGATAGGCGCCTCCTCGAACCCGGGTAAAATCGGCCACATGCTCGTCCGCAACATCAGGAACAGCAGCTTCGAGGGCGATGTCTATCCGGTAAATCCCGGGGGAGGCGAGATCCTCGGATATCCCGTCTGCAAATCGATCGAAGAGCTGCCTTCCGGCACCGATGTCGCCCTTATCGCGGTGCCGGCGGCCCTGGTTCTCGATAGCGTCACCTCCCTTGGAAAAAAAGAAACTGGGTTCCTGGTGATCATTTCCTCCGGGTTTTCAGAGGTGGGTGAAACAGCCCTCGAGAGAGCGGTGGTCGCCGAGGCGAAGAAATACGGTATGCGGATCCTGGGCCCGAACATTTTCGGGATCTATGCCTCGGCCGTCGGTCTGAACGCGACTTTCGGGGCCGGGGACGTTCTCGCGGGCAGGGTTTCCCTCATAACCCAGAGCGGGGCCCTCGGCGTCGCCATGATGGGACGCGCCGTCATCGACAGGATTGGGCTGGCGAATATCGTAAGCGTCGGAAACAAAGCCGACATCGACGACGTAGACCTCATCGAATACTTCGCCGAGGACGAAACCACGAAATCGGTCCTTATCTACATGGAAGGAACCAGGAGAGGCCGCGAGCTCGTTCGCACCGCCCGGAAAATCCTCCCGAAAAAAGCGATCGTCCTGCTCAAATCCGGACGAACTTCCGCCGGTATTCAGGCGGCTTCGTCCCATACCGGCGCCATGGCCGGCTCCGACCGGGTGTTCGACGCGGCGGCGAGGCAGTGCGGCATCCAGAGGGCGGACGATATCGCCGAGGCGTTCAACAAGATCCGGGTGCTGTCGACCCAGCCCCCCCCGACCGGGAAAGGCGCCGTGATAATTACGAACGGCGGCGGCGTCGGGGTCATGGCGGCGGATGCAGCCGAGCGGTTTCAAGTCTCCCTGTTTTCCGATCAGGCGGTGCTCGAAAAAACCTTCCGCGACGCGGTTCCTTCGTTCGGATCGACCAAGAACCCGGTCGACATTACAGGCCAGGGAGGGCTGCCCGAATATGAAAAAGCCCTGACAGCCGCCTTCGAGGAGGAGCGGATCGGCTCGATAATCGGTCTCCTCTGCGAGACGGCCGACACGGAACCCGGCGCGGTGGCCTCGTCCATCAAGACGATCTTCACATCGTACGGAGGTCGCAAACCGGCGGTATTCGCATTCATCGGCGGCGAAAAATCGGCGCAGATTGTAAAAAACCTCAACGAATCGGGAATTTCATCCTACGACCTTCCGGAGGATGCCGTCTCATCCCTCGGCGCCCTCTACCGGTGGAAAGCCGATGTGGATCGGTTGAAGGAGCCGGTGCGGCCCCTGGAGATCGACACCGCGGCAGTAAGAAGCATTACCGATCGGGCCCTGTCCGAGGGAAGAAGACAGCTGCTGGAGGTAGAGGCGAAAGCGGTTCTCGCCCATGCCGGCATCTCCGTTCCCGAAACCCGCATGGCGAAGAATCTGGAAGAATGCGTTGCGGCCGCGAACGGTATAGGGTATCCCGTTGTTCTGAAGATTTCGTCTCCCGACATCATCCATAAAACCGAGGTGGGCGGCGTCAAGGTCGGCATCGGGAACGAGGACGAAGCGATCTCGGCCTATCGCTCCATCATGGTGTCGGCCCGCAGGTTCCATCCGGGTGCCAGGATTTACGGAGTCATCGTGAGCGCCATGGTGCCGGAGGGTGTCGAAACCATAATCGGGGCGTCCACGGATCCATCCTTCGGCAAAATCGTGATGTTCGGGCTCGGGGGAATCTACGTGGAAGTGCTCAAGGATGTGATCTTCCGGATTCCCCCGCTCGGGAAAACCGAAGCCGCAGAGGCGGTTGCATCGATCGACTCCTTCCCGCTGCTTCTCGGTATCAGGGGAGAGAAACCCAAGGATATCTCCGCGACGGCGGATGCTTTCCACCGTCTCAGCCACCTGGTCGAGATGGTGCCCGAAATCGCCGAACTCGACGTCAACCCCCTCATCGTCAGGGAGCGGGGGGCGGGAGCCCATGCCGCGGATGCGCGGATAACCCTGAGGGCGCTTCCGGCGGAGGATTGATATTCTCATCGCCCGGACTCGTGCCGGGTGAAACGAATTCGGCTAATTGTTTCCGTGGGCGTTCTTTGGGTGCGGGGAGAAATTAAATCGTTCACTTTCGCGCTCAGATTCTGGTCGGATTTGTTCGCGACGATTGAATAAAACCACAGGCGTAGCAGAGCTACGTCGAGGATGCATGTGATTGAGGAGCGGGCGAAGACGGCCTGAATATGAGATGCGAAATGGGTGATTAATTTAGACCCGCACCCTTAGGGAGAGGAAAAAATGAAGAAGCTACTCATCACGTCCACCCGCACCTCGGCCGGAAAAACCATGGTCGGCGCCGGTATAGTGCAGCACCTGGGGGTCGAAACGAATGCGGGTTATTTCAAGCCTTTCGCCGACAGGCTCATCCAGAGCGACAAGACGCTGGCCGATTGCGACGTAAAGCTGTTTCTCGACCTTCTCGGCATCGACTGGGGTGAAGGCGGGTTTTCGGTAGGTTTCGATTATGACGCCGTGGTGAGGGATGCTTCGAAAGAGAAGCTCAAGGCCAATCTCCTGGAGCGGTTCAAAAGGATTTCCTCCGGGAGAGACCTCGTCCTGGTGGAAAGCGCCCGCAACTTTTCTTACGGCTCCTTCGCCGGTCTCGATTCGATCTCGCTGTGCCGCAACCTCGGCCTTGACATGATACTGGTCGCCGACGGAGATCCGGGCCTGGTAATCGATAAATGCATCATCGTGGGAGATCGAGTCAAAGCGTCGGGCATCGAGCTCGCCGGGGTGGTGATAAACAAGGTGCAGCCTCATTACATGGAAGAGATGAAATCCGTGGCGGCCGCCGCGCTCGAGAAGCGGAAGATCAATGTCCTCGGAATCATCCCCGAGGAGCATCGCCTAGCAACTTACACGGTCGGTTTCCTGTCACGAAAGATCGGGGCCAGGGTGCTGGCCGGCTATGACGGGCTCGACAAGACCATCGATAGGATACTGGTCGGCGCCATGACCGCCGAAACGGCCATGCACAAGCAGGAGACGTATGAGCCGAACAACCTGATCATCACGGGGGGGGACCGCCTGGACATGATTCTTCTCGCCATGGAGACCGACTCTTCCGCGGTGCTTCTCACGGGCAACCTGGTGCCCCACCCGCGGATCATGGCGAAGGCGGACGATCTCGCCATCCCGGTGCTGACGGTCCCGATGGATACTTACAAGGCGGCGAAACATGTCGAGCGCGTGGAGGCCTTGATTCTGGCCGAGGACAAGGCGAAGATCGATACCGCCGCCAGGCTCGTGGAGGAGCATGTGGATTTCAACATGCTCGACAGATATCTTTAGCTTGCTTTTTGAACTGTTACGGCTGAGAATACGACGGACTGAACAGGCAGATAAAACCGGAGTAACCGATGCGGATCGCTTTTATAACGCAGAATTATATCCCGACGGACGGGCTTGGACGGGTGACGATGGGAATCGCCGAGGAGATCGGAAAGACCCACGACGTGCATGTTTACACGAGGCAGTGGGTCAAGGGGGCGCAAACCAACGTGAAACTCCACAAGGTGCCCGCCCTGACACAGAAATACTCGGTCAGCACCCTCAGTTTTTTCTTCACGAGCTGGCTTCGCCTGCTCCCGGTCCGGTGGATGTACGACATCGTTCACGTGCAGGGCTGGAGCTTCACCAAGCCTGAAGTGTTTACCGTCCATGTCGTTTTCAAGGCTGCGATAGAAGAGCATACCGGGGAGAACCGCGACAAGATCGTGGAGAAGACGGGGACCGAGGTTTCTCTGCAGCGCCGCATCGAAATGATGCGTAAGTTCCTCGAATACAACTTCGCCAAGAGAGACCGGTATAAAAAACTGGTTCCCGTGTCGGTCATGGTTGAAAACGATCTCATCAAGACTCACGACATCCCGAAGGAGGATATCAGACTTATTCCGAACGGGGTCGATACCGACTATTTCCATCCCGACAACAAAAAGCTTTACCGGAGCGAAATCCGAAAAAAGCACGGCATCCCCGAGGATTGTTTTCTCTTTTTCTTCAACGGCAACGATCCCAAGCGGAAGGGTTTGATTACGGCCGTCGAAGGGTTCATAGAAGCCGACATCAAAGATTCCCACCTCCTCATCATCGGCCGCAACCCATACGAAGCGGATGCTTTCGAGCCCCTGAAAAAGCTCATTTCAGACTCCGGTTTCGACGATCGCACCACCTTCCTCGACAACGTGCCCGACAACAACCAGTACTTCGCCGCCGCTGATGTTTTCGTTTTCCCCAGCGTCTACGAAACCTACGGCCTGGTGGTTATCGAAGCCATGGGCACGGGTATTCCGGTCATCACCAGCCGCACGGGCGAATTCCCCGTATTCGTCAACCACGGGGAGAACGGCTTCCTCCTGAAAGACGCTTTCGACGTGGAGGGTATGGCCAGGTACATGACCCAGCTCTACAACGACCGCGACCTGGTACAAAAAATGGGCATCGAAGGCCGGAAGAAAGCCCTCGAGTATTCCTGGGTCACCCTGGCGAGCCAGACGGTCGAACTGTACGAAGAAATCCTTGCGAACGGTAAATAGGCGCCCGATCGATCAGAAGTACCGGAGGTGGACTCTGCGACATCAGATGGAGGTGCGCATTTCCCCCCGGATGTTGATCTCGACCACCCGGATCAAATTGCGTGGCAGCTTCGATTTGCCTGTGAAGCTCTGAATGCCATATTTTCGACACATCTGCAAAACTGCGTTAATTTAAACAAAAACAGGAGGTTCCGATGACAGGGAACAACGGTATTTTGCTTGGCCTGATTATCCTGGCTGTCGTTTCTTTCTCGCTGCCTGCGTCGGCTGAGACGCAGCCTTTTCAACTCGCCTTGCTGGCGCCGGCTCAGATCTATCCGGAGGAGGACTCTGTAAGGGGCATCAGGCTGAACGTGTTATACGGGCGGAATACATCTGTTACCGGATTGGACCTGGGACTGGTCAACCATACCACCGAAGGCATGTCCATGGGGGTGCAGTTGGGACTGGTAAACCTGAACGAAGCGAAATTCACGGGTTTCCAGGACGGCTGGGTAAACGTGATGAAGGGTGATTTCGAGGGGTTCCAGCTGGGTTTCGTCAACTATGCCGGGTTCGTAAAAGGACTCCAGCTCGGTTTAGTGAATTATTCGGAAAGCATGAACGGTCTGCAGATCGGACTGTTGAACATCATACACCAGGGCGGCGAGTTTCCGTTTTTTCCGATAGTCAACTGGTCGTTCTGATGTAACGGCGGCTATCCGCGAGAAACAGTGAAGACAAAAACCAGCCGAACGCCGCGCCCTGCACGATTTGATGACGAGCCGCCGTAAAAAGGGGACGGAACTACTATTCCGCGGAAAAATAGTTCCGTCCCCTTTTTACAGAATTCAGGGGATGACGTAGAAATCGAAACAGTCCTCGACGGAGAAGCCCGGGTATCTCCCAGCAAGGGCGCAGAGGGAATAGGCACCGCCGAGAGGAGCATTATCCGGGATGGGCAGTGCGTAGTAGCCTTCGAGTATGGCATACCCGCCCAGCGTGATCGGGTCGGGGCCCCTGACCGGGTTATCCGGGTGGGGTCTTCCGCCGGTCAGAAAGACCTCCAGCCATGCGTCTATAGAATAGAGATGATCGCTCAGATTCTGCAGGATTATGTGGAATTCCAGGTTCCCGCCCCGGCGGATCATCGGTTGATCGCACGAGATCTCGATGGAAATCGGAGATAGTATCTCCAGCACTACCGGGACATCGATCAGGGGTGTGAACGGGTCGTTCGAGGCGACGGTGAACGTATCCGATTCGATCCCGGGAGTCATGCCTGCGATGTGAAAATCGAGCGATACGAACGCTGTGTCGGACGGCGGAAGGATCCCGGAGAGTTCGCCGCCCGGCACCAGCCATGTCGACGAGCCCGGTATCACCACGTACGAAAGCGAATCGGTTCCGGGATTGGTGATACGGAGTTCTTCCGGCGCGACGGGCGAGCCGAAAAAAGCGGTCACGTCGAAGGAGGACGGTGAGATCTTCATCACCGGACCGTCATAGCGCGCCTCGTCGCAGCCGATGTCGTAACCCGCGCCGTGGGGCCGCGGTTCATCGTCCAGATCGTGATCGGGCGCTCCCTCCGGGGTTCCCGTATCCACGCAGGGCGAATCTATCCGGAGATGGTAATCGTCCTGAAGCATGAAGAGCGGGTCGGAATTCAAGTTTCCTTCACCGGGCCACCCTCCTTCCACATCCGAGAATTCCACTGTCAGGGAACCCTCGGCGAAACATATCTGGTCCGGTTCGTTCGCCCAGAGAATCGTGTTACGGACCAAAGGTTCGGACAGGCTTCCGCCGGTGTAGAACCCGCCGCCGCCGCCGCCGCTGAAGTTGTTCGTCACCGTGCAGTTGATGAACTCCGGCGATGAATTCCAGGTCGTATGTATTCCCCCATCACTGTTCCGAGTGATGAAACAGTTCACAAATCCGGGGTACGAGTAGTAGTAACAGAAAACTCCGCCCCCGATGCCGCCGGTGTTCTCCGAGATGATGCAATCGATTATCTGAGGGGAGCCCTGGTGGATTTGGATTCCGCCACCCCAGTCTGTGGCCTGGTTCGAGGTTATTATCATCTTCGAGATTATCGGCGACGAGCCAGTGCAGTAGATGCCACCTCCGTTTACCGAGTATCCGTTTCGAACAGTGAAACCTTGAGCGCATGCTTCGTCAGACTCTCCTGAGTGGAAATAAAACCCCCTCCCGCTCCCTTCGCAGTCGATGACGGTGAATGCAGGATCATGCCTTGACGTGACGGTGATCGCCTTGCCGCCGTAATCAAGCTCCTTGTTCCCCGCACCGGTGTACGTCCCGTCTGCAACGAGCACCGTGTCACCGGTCACGGCAGCGTCTATACCCGCCTGGATGGTCGGCTGATCGAACGGCACGCGGATGATTTCAGCGAACGCATACGACGTGAAAAGAGCTGATGAAAGACTGATCGCTGCGAGGATACAAGTGAGGATTCGCGGCATCGGATTCTCCTTGGCTGGGGATTCATCAGTTATATGAAAATATATCACAGAATCGAGAAGGCGACCACCTCGACCGGGGTTTTCCGGATCTTTTTCCGTAAGGATTACTTGGAACCGGGGTTCCACCTTGCGTGGAGTCGTCCCGGGAAGATGTTCCAGCCGGCCGGGGTTGAGATTGTTCGATTAACCAGGAGCAGTCAGCTTATTGGTTTACATAATATTTCTTCACACGGAGAAAAGGGCAGGTTTTTTGAAATGGTTCGATTAACCAGGAGCAGTCAGCTTATTGGTTTACATAATATTTCTTCACACGGAGAAACGGAACGGTTCAACGAAAGGCACAGGTCATTTCAACGAAGGGTGTTCTCGATGCCGCCGGCCCATGACGGCGGGTCGGGATTTTTCTCATATGAGAAAAGAACCCGGCTCCGGGGTAACCGGACCGAATTAAGCGCGTCCGGGATCGCGCTTCCCGAACGGAGGAGAAAGCGCTCCAGAGTTGCGGATTGCGGCTCTCACCCCGCGAGGTTGTTATCGGTGCAGAGGCGGCTTAGGGTACGGTTCAAAATTAATCGGCCGCTTTCGCGCTCAGATTCTGATTGGATTTGTTCGCGACGAGAGAGAAAACCACAGGCGTAACAGAGCTACGTTGAGGATTTTACGACCGAAGAGCGGGCGAAGACGGTCTGAATATGAGAAACGAAATGGGTGCTTAATTTTGAACCGTGCCCTTAATCGATATAGCCGAGAGCCTTGATCTGTTCAGCGACGGTGGGATCGAGGCTTTCGGAGATTGCCGCAGCCCGGGAAGGATCGAGCTGGCGTTTTCGGTGAGCGGCTATCCTCTCCGCGAAATAGGCGGTGATTTCGGGCTTCGCGGCCGAGAGATCGTGCTGCTCCCATTCATCGGCGGCAAGGTCGAAGAGCTCTTCCCTGACGAGGACCGAATCCTTGAAGGTTCTTATGTACTTCCAGGTCGGCGTCTGCACCGAAAACATCATGAATCCCTTGTCGTTGAGCGGCGCGGACGCGAAGTCGCCGTATGCCTCCCTGCCGTATCTTCCTCCTCCGTCGCCATCGGCGGCGACCGGGTCGCCGGGGACATCCCGGCCGGCGGGGTCGAGTAGATCGAACCCGGAGCAGTCCGGGCATTCCAGCCCGCAGAGCCCCAGTATCGACGGCATGATATCCACGGTCTCGACCAGGCGATCGCTGACCTGGCCCGGCTCGATAATTCCCGGGTAATACATGATCATCGGCACCCGGAGAGACTCGTTGTACATGTTCTTGCCGTGCTCCCACTCACCGTGCTCGTAGAACTCCTCGCCGTGATCGCTCGTTACCACCACCAGCGTGTTGGCCAGCAGACCCCGTGAATCCATCTCCTCGAGGAGCACGCCGACCTGCCGGTCGGTGAAGGTGATTTCCTCGTTATAGAGAGCCTTGAGAATTGGGATGTTCCCGGGTTCGGGCATCGGGGGAAACGCGTTGAAACCGTCCGAGAAATAGGGCCCGTGCGGATCGATATAGTGCATGTAGAGGAAATAGGGAGCGTCCGACGGCTCCATCCCGTCCAGGATTCCGACGGCCGATTCGGTCAGGAACCTGGCGCTGTGGTAGGTCGGGTGGAACCATCCGATCTTCACCCAGAGCTTCTTGCTTATCATGCCGACCAGCATCAGCGGCGATGCGGCGGTGAGCGGCGTCGTGTTCGAAATGTCGAAGACATCGAAACCGCGGGCGAACCCGAAGCCCCGGTCCAGGTGGCTGTTGTTGCCGATACCGATGGTCCTGTAGCCGTTATCCTTGAGGAGCTCGCTCATGGTCGGCACCGATTCGGGGATGCTCGTGCCCACCCATCCGGCCATGTGCTCCACGGGATAACGGGACGTGAGGATCGATGCGACGGAGGGCCTGGTCCAGGAATTCTGGGAGACCATGCGGGTGAACCTGATTCCCCCTTCGGCGAGTTCGTCCAGGTGGGGGGTGTCGGCCCCGCCCTCTCTGCCGGGCTCCACGTGATCGGCCCGGAGAGTATCGATCAGAAGAAGGACCACGTTCGGCCTGCCCGACGAAGAAATCCGTGAGGAGGTGCCGATGAACCCCGGCTTTTCTTCTCCCCAGGAGGATCCGGCTATGATCGCCCCCGCCGCGACGATGATTGCAGCCAGGTAAAGGTAAGCCGTCTTCATCCTGAGCAGGGGTTTGCGGATCAGGAAGCCGATAACCCCCGTACATGCGAAAAGGAGGCTGACGGCGATAAGCTTTTCAGAGGATTCCGCGCCTCCGATGCGGCCGGGACCGTAATGGGGCATAAGGAAGATGATCAGGATGAGGAGGAGCCCCGCCATGGCAAGGAGGCGGGAGACCGCGTCGAGGGCCAGGGTCGAAACCGGCTTCCGGATCAGGCCGCGGACCAGGACGAAACCCGCACCGAAAAAGAGGCCGGTCCCGGCGGCGACCAGCAGGTATAGCACTGTTATCTTGCCGAAGTCGGTTAAAGCATACGACCGGTTGAGAGGGGCCGGCAGCACCGCGTACAGCAGAAACTGGGCGAGGAGGCTGAAAATCATGTAGGTAACGAAATTCGCCTTGAGGCAGGCTCCGAAAATCGCAGCTGGAAGGGCATCGTTCTTTTCGCGCATATCTTTATTTCCGTATCGGAGGCCGGGATTTCAGGCAGGACCCGGATTAACACCCGGCGCCGGAAGTTTATTCGAAATAATAAGGAACCGTGGCGAGTCGCGTGACCGTTCCCTGCATTCTGCAGCAGAGGCCCTCGGAACCGCAGGGCGGAGTATGCATCAGCGGCGGCAGAGGACGCAAGTATTTACGCACCGCATCTCCGGCCTCCAAGTCGTTCGATTTTTCCCCGGCGCACTCGTATTTCGACTCTTTTCCGGCGCACTCGAATGAAGGATTTCCGCCGGTCAGGCGGATGGGCTACGGCCCCACGGTTACCGACCAGTCCTTGCCCATGACGTAGGATGTGCCCCCGCTCGAACCGGCGCCGATGCCGGTAAGGCCCGACCTGTACAGGGAACCGCCTCCCGAAGCGCGCGCCTGCTGAGCGGCGGCGAGCTGGAGGAGATTGTACATTGCGGGACCCCCTTCGACGCCGGCGTTGCCCATTTCATCAAGCCAGTACCTGCCTGGCAGAACTGTCCCGAGAAGCTGCTGCAGGACAAGAAGGTCGTATGCGTGCAGACGGCGGCCGTTGATGTAAACGGCCGTAGTGCCGTTCGAGGCATCTTCGCGTAGAGGTCCGCCTGTATCGAGGCCGGCCGGGATGATGCCCGACGCCGGTCCGCCCTCCATCCCCCAGGCGCCGCACCTCTTGTCATACCAGTAAGATCCCGACTGGATCCGCACGTTATACGTCCGCTCGAGGGAAGCGAGCTGTTCGCCGCCCAGTTTTTCGCCGTTGATGACGACCCGGCGTTCGGATTCCCCGGCCTGCGGCGGCGCTCCGGGCTCAACGGTCCGCGGCGGCGTTCCGGGCCTGACGGTCGGTGACGACTGAAGGTCGGCCGGGTGCTTTGTAAAAACCAGGGTCTGGGAAACGCCCTGTTGAGCCGCGCCGGAGGGATCCTGCTCGATCAATGTGAAATGCAGGAGGTCGCCGTCGAGCGCGGCCTCGAACCTCATGCCTACGCCCTGCTGTGAAACCGTTCCGCTGATACCGCCCTGCTGATCCGCGGTTCCGGCTAGAACCAGGGCCATGCCGCCGCCGGTCAGGCTGCCGCTCACTGCGCCCGACGATTCCTGGCTGAGAACCACAAAAACCGGGCCGAATTCTCCCGGCATCGAATACGTGCCGCTGAAATCACCCGCCTGCACACAGCTCGCCAGGAGGAGAGTAAAAAGAACCAGGTAAATCGAATGTCGCACGGCATCCTCCTTGATTCGGGTTCGACCTGCCTGCAGAAAACCACCGCTTTCTCGAAAATGCTGCGGAGGGGCGGAAAACCTCAGGCAGACTATATAACAATTTATTCTCCTGTTAAATATACATTTCCCTGGCGGCTTCCGCCGCCGGGCGGCGCAAAAAGGATTGACCCGCAACCACCGCGGCAATACTTTCACGGCAGAGGTGTTTATGCGCGTCAAAGTCGGAAAACGTGTTCATTTCGTAGACGACAGCGTCTTCATCCGCTGGCTCCAGAAGGGAAGCGTGCCGGGCAATATCCGGGTGGCCTCACGGACCTTCACCAAGGGGGAGTGGGTGCGGGCGGGCGAGCTCAGCGCTCACGACGGCACCAGGAGAACCCGCTTTTTCTACGATGTGAACCGCACGGTGGAGTGGGCGGTCATCGTTCTGCTTCTGCTCCTGGCCGGCGTCTGGGCGGGCGAGCTGTTTTACCAGGGGCTCCGGGATCCGGTCAAACTCTGCCGGATGGGCGCCCTGGTTCCCGGGTTCGCCCTGTCGGGAGAGTTGTGGCGCGCTGCAACCGGGTTCCTTCTTCATTCCACCTGGGCGCATTTCATCAGCAACCTGGTTATCCTGTTCTTCTGCGGCCGCATCCTGGAAAAATGGGCCGGCCGTCGAAACTTTCTCCGCATTTTCTTTCTGTCCGCCCTTATTTCGAACATCATCGTCACGATAGCCGGGGCCGTCATTCCGGACTGGCGGTTCAGGCTCGTAGTAGGCTCATCTGCAGGGATCCTGGGTGTACTTGCGGCGCTGACGGTTTTCCTGGTCAGGCACCGGAAGCTGATCCCGAGCCGCGTGCTCACACTTTACTTTTCGCTCTGCACGGCATTCCTGTTCATCCCCTTCCTGCCGATTTTCCCGGTGACCCTGTTCCGGACCACGATTCACGGCTCGGGAATCATTGCGGGAGCGCTCCTGGCCCTACGCCTGGAGCCGAGGTTCTGCAACGAACCCTCCCCCCGAAACAGCCTGTTCGACCGGCCGAAGGAAACCCTGCTGGTCTCGATACCCGTCGTTATCCTGCTCGTTTACGTCACCCTGTCGGCGTATGGAGCGATAACCGGCTTCACCGGGCAGTACCTGCTCCCGGGAAGAACCACCCTGGTGGCCGACGCACCCGTGCCGTTCACCCTTTCGACCCAGAGCAACTGGGCACTCCGGAGGCTGGACGACCGCTCCCTCCTCCTGAAAAACCCGATCTCGATGAAACTCGACATCCGCTGGAGCGTCCTGCCCGATACGTCGGGCGGGTTCGAAGCGGTTTTCGACGAAAACATCATGTCCACCATCAAAAAACTGGGCTCGTCCGAAAGCGCCGTCGTCCTGAAATCGCCGGAGACGCACCGAACGGGAAACCGGCGATGGAAACAGGGCACCCTGAAAATCAGCGGGAGCCGGTCGCGGATTTTCCATTTCAGGACCCTCCAGATAGGGCTGCTGCTCTTCGACTGCCGTCTTTCGTGCCATTCATCCGAGTTCACCCTCGCCGGTGAAAACTATATCACAGGGCTCGATTCGCTCGCGCTGATAAGGGAACCGAGCGTGGAGGAACTCGCCGATATGCTCAACAACGAGCAGGACAGGCTGCCCGGCTACCCGATTCCCGCATTGAGGCTTTCGGCTCTCCACGAGTTTCACGACGATCCTGTTTCGGCCCGCCGGGTCCTGGAAGACCACTTCAACCATCCTTCGCTGGGCCCGCTGGTTCGATACCAGTGGGCACGCATCGCCTATAACGAAAGGGTGGATACCGAAAAGGCCAGAGTTATGCTGGATAAGGCCATCGAGATCGATCCGGTGAAGCCGGAATATCGTATCCTGGCTGCCCGTTTCGCACTCGATGCCGACGACGAGGTGGCCGCGGTGCTGCAGCTGAGAGCCGTAATCGAGTACAAGCCGGCGGGAGCTTTACTCCACGCGGAGGCCCTGTACCTGCTGGGACTCCTTTACGCCGGCCTGTCCATGGAAGACACCGCCCGGGAGCACTTTAGCGCCGCCATGGAAGCAGCGCCCGAATCCGGGTACGGAAGGAGGGCGGGTATCGCTCTCGAGATCCTTTCCTCCGCCTCCGAAGACGAATGAGAACGAAGCCCCGGCCGGGGAATGCTCCTCCGGCCGGGCCGAGCCGACCAGGGGAGAAACTATGAACCGCACAGGAATCGTAAGGGACGAACGCTACCTCGAACACGAGATGGGCGAGTATCACCCCGAGACGCCGCGCCGCCTCGAAGTGGTCTACAGGATGCTGGACGATGGGGATATGGCAGGTCGATTCGGAGAAATTCCCGCGAGAACTATAGAACGGGAGGAGCTGCTGCGGGTCCATTCATCCGGTTTCATCGACCTGCTGGCCGCCACCCGGGGGAAAGCGTCGACCTACCTCGACGCGGATACCCAGACTTCGGCCGGCTCCTACGATGCGGCGCTTCTGGCCGCGGGAGGGCTCTGTGAAGCTGTTTCCGCGGTCCACACCGGCGTCGTCGAGAACGCCTTCGCTCTCGTGCGGCCGCCCGGACATCACGCAGAACATAACCGCGCAATGGGTTTCTGCCTCTTCAACAACGTGGCCGTTGCCGCCGAATACGCCCGGGCGAGCCTGGGAATGAACCGGATCCTGATCGTGGACTGGGATCTTCACCACGGCAACGGAACCCAGCACTCCTTCGAAGCCGACGCCGGCATCCTGTTTTTCTCGACCCACCAGTATCCGTATTACCCCGGGACGGGCTCCCTCGCCGAAACCGGATCGGGAGACGGCTCGGGATTCACGGTAAACGCTCCTCTTCCCGCGGGATGCGGCGACTACGAGTACTCTGCCGTTTTCGAACGAATCCTCAAACCCGTGGCGCTTGAATTCGACCCCGAACTCATCCTCGTATCGGCGGGATTCGACACCTTCAGCGAGGATCCCCTGGGCGGCATGGGAGTCACCGCCGGCGGTTTCGCCCGCCTGACCGGGATACTGATGGAGATCGCCAGGGCTTGCTGCGGCGGAAAGCTGGCGTTCACCCTCGAGGGCGGATACAGCCTGAAAGGCTTGCGGGATTCGGTGAAAGCCGTGCTGAACCGGATGGCTGCTCCGGAAGAAGAAGGCGGCGAAGGATTGCGGACGGATGAAGGGAGCGGCGGTGAAGGGAGCGGCGGTGAAGGGAGCGGCGGTGAAG
>CAYMWF010000086.1:0-20132 GCA_964394085.1 uncultured Gemmatimonadota bacterium
ACTATGAATGCTACGGGATCATCGAGAACTGCATTATAACCGGGAATCATGCTACAGGTTGCGGCGGCGGGATCTATTGTGCATGGATGTCCATACCATCCATAACAAACTGCACCATAACCGGGAATCATGCTGACAATAACGGTGGCGGGATCTATATCCTGGGTGGTAGCTACCCTACCATAACAAACTGCATACTCTGGAACGATTCACCCGACGAGGTTTACGTTGACGGGGGAGATGTGGACATTAAATACTCAGATATTCAGGGCGGCTGGCCTGGAGAAGGTAACATTAACGAGAGGCCCCGGTTTATACCGTTTCCAGTGTTCGGTTTCGAGTATCTCCTGAAGCCCGGCTCTCCTTGTATAGATGCGGGAGCGGGTGAGGACGACCTTTACGACTGGCACCCCCGCTGGCCAAACTGGTACCCGAATGGTGCACGGGCTGACATGGGAGCGTACGGCGGGTCGGGTAATCGCGGCTGGTTGCGCTAGGAAGCCCGGGAGAGGGGGAATGGTCTGACGTGAAGGAAAAGTCGACCGGGAATCCTCTCATCGGGACCGGGCAGGCAGCCGCTCCTGCCCGGTAAACGCCGGCCGCCAGCCGAAGCGGGTCTTGTTTGGCCGTACGGGTAACCCGTGCTGCGAAGCGTAGACAGCGAGCCGGCAATCCATCCCCTGGCCCTATAATTCCCGCGTCAGCGTCGCCTGTCGGCAGGCCCGATTTCTCATGTGGCAAAAAATCGGGTCACATCGGCACGGTTGTGTGAGAGGTGCGAAGGCCCGGCTTTTTTCTCATGCGGATATGAAAAAGGTGACAGATCTATTTTTCCGACAGACCGGATCGCCAATACCGGAATCGGAACTCCAACGACGGCCGACAGTATCTACCGCTCGAACTTTTCCCGCATGAGAAATCAATTGGGAGGGATTATATCACCAGGCAATTCGATCGGCGGGCAGAAGCAACGGTGCCGGAGTCGGATGTTCTGCAACGACGGGGAGTTACAGGAGGCCGATTTTTGTCACGTGACAAAAATTCGGCAGGAGAAATAGAAAAATAAATCAGTCCCCTTTTCCCCTTTTCCCCGGTTGTAGGAGAGGTGCGGAGGTTCGGCTTTTTTCTCATGCGGTATCGGCATCGCCCGGGCCCGTTTCGGTTCTCGGCCAGGGAATTATTCCCGGGGATCGGGGTCGTCCGGCCCGCGTTCCGGCGGCATGGCGCGGCTCTTCCGGATGGCCCAGCCGATGCAGAGCAGGAGCCCGCCGTACAGGACGAGGCATCCGAAGAGGAACATGATCCAGGCGCTAAGCGGCATCGTTACACCTCAGCTCTTTCGGTCCGTTCGTGGTTTTACTGGCAGACGGTGGAGCAGGTAGCCGAGCACGCCGAAGAAGAGGAGCACGGCCCAGCCTCCCGCAAAGGTGACCCACCTCGGATAGCCGCCGTAAGCCTCGAGGATCTCGCTCCGCAGGTTCATGACGAGCATCACCACCAGGATGACCGGCGTGAAATAGCGGAGGAGCGCGACCCAGACCCTCCCGAGCGGAATCTCCGAGATCGAGTTCAGGTATCCCTGAAATCCCCGGATGTCATATAGATACCCCACGGCGATGCACTGGACGAGCCCCGCTGTCACGAGGCCGAAGTCGCAGATCCACTTGTCGATGACGTCGAACCAGTAGAATCCCCCCGGAGTCGTGAAGACGAGGGAGGCGGCGAACCCGATCAGAACGAAACCGAGGGCCAGCCGGCCGTGCGACACGCCCCACTTGTCGCGGATGCCGGTGGTGAACGCCTCCTGCAGGGCGAAGGCCGAGTCGACCCCGAGGGTGAGGAGCGTCGTGAAGAAGATCACGCCGAAGAGCGCGTTCAGGGCGGGGAGCTTGGTGATGGCGGTGGGGTATACCACGAAAGCGAGCCCCGTCCCGCTCGCCGTGACCTCCGGCACGGGCACGCCGTCGATGAAGGCGAGGTAGCCGACCATCGAAAAGACCACGAAGCCGGCGAAGAAGCTCGTGCCGCAGTTGGCGAGGCCGGTGATCAGGGCGCTGTTCGTGACCTCGGCTTTGCGCGGCAGGAACGAGCCGTACGCGATCATGACCCCGGAAGCGAGGCTCAGCGAGAAGAAGATCTGACCGTACGCCCTGAGCCAGATCGACGGATCCGCGAGCATGGAGAAGTCGGGCGTGAGGTAGTAGCGGATGCCGTCCATGGCGCCCGGCAGCGTGATGCCGCGGACGAGCAGCACGGCCAGCAGCACGAGCGGAAGCGGCACGGTCACGAGCACGACCTTGCCGACCCGCTGGACGCCTTTCTTCAATATGACGTAGATGACGCCCCAGGTGAGGGCCATTCCGACGACGAGGTACCATATCGGCGCACCCAGCTCGGCCGCGCCTCCCGAACGCCGGAGCACTTCGTCGAAAAAGAACGCCTCGGCGCCGCCGCTCCAGGCGAGGGTGAGCGAATGCCGGAGATATACCCACGACCATGCGAGGATCGTCGAGTAGTAGATCACGATCCCCGCGCTCAGGCCGGCCGCCCACCAGCCGAACCATTCGAGCCTCCCGCGGATGCCGCCGAAAGCTCCGGGCGCCGCCTTCTGCATACGCTGGCCGAGCCCCATCTCGAGGATGAGCATCGGGATGCCGGCCGTGAAGAGCGCCGTGAAATACGGGATCAGGAACGCCCCGCCGCCGCTCTCGTACGCGACGTACGGAAACCGCCATACATTCCCCAGGCCGACCGCCGATCCGACGGCCGCCAGGATGAAGGACGGCCTTCCCGCCCAGCGATCACGCGTATCGTTCAAAGGATGACTCCCTGGATTCCGCGGGGCCGGAAACGCGATCCGAGGCTGTTCTTCAACTCAAGATTCGACGGTTTCACGTATCTCCACCTGCTTCTGGGGCGATTCTACACACAATCGCGAGACGATCCCAGTTTTGATCGAGGCTGCCCGCATCGAAATACGGCCCGGGAGCGCTCCCTTGTTACGGTTTCGGGAAGGAAGGTGATTTCTGTGCGGATGCCGCGGTCGATGAAGCCGACGGCTTACAGGGGTGACTGGCCTGAGAGGTGCAGGTTAACCGTTCAAGGTCGCGTTCGGTGGTGTTTGTACCGCGCTCATCGTATTCCCTCGAACATCATCATGTCATGCACCCAATAAAGCAGCCGGCACCACGGCAATACCATCTTTGCGTCGATAGGCCTGCGGGCCGGTATGGATCACTGCTGCATCCAGTAAATCGTCGCCGATCTGCTCACGCAGCCACAAGAGATGCTTTACATCGCTGTTTTCTACGCTTCCGCTCAACTTGACCTCGATGGCGACCACCCGCTGATCGGCGCGCTCTACAATCAAATCGACCTCCTGCCGCCCGCCGTGAAGGCGCAAGTGGCTGACCCGTGCTTCAGCCGCCTGGGCATAAACCCGCAGATTGAGCGTGACCAGCGATTCAAAGAGATGACCAAGCAGCGTGCCGTCTCGCGGAATCGGTGATTTCGGTTCATTGCCGGAGAGCAGGGCATCTGCATTCAGGCCTAGTATCCGCACCGCAAGTGCGGGATCCGCCAGGTGATGCTTGGGTGGATGAGCCAGTCTTTTCAATTGATTGCGGGACGGCAGCCAGGCAGGCACCGGATCGACGATCCATAAGCGCTCGAGGATCTCACGGTAGGGTTGCGTTGTGGTCTTGGCCGGTTTCTCGCCCTGACCGCTGGTCGCTGCATCGCGAATCGTTTCATAGGAGGCGGTGGTTGCGGTGGCCGCCGCGTAGGCCGTCATCCAGCGTTCCAGCACCGCCGGCCTGCGCACCGTGTAGCCCTGTTCCTGAAAATCGGTGTCGATGATGCGGTGCAGATAGCCATCAAGTTGAAGACGAAGTGCGCGGCCTGAAAGCTGCCGGATCCCTGGAAATCCGGATTGGACGATCTCGCGGCCATAATCGGCCAGGGTTACATCTGTTTTGCCGCCAATGTCCGGTTTATCGCCCTGTAGAAGTTGCTTCAGACTGACGCTCGGAGCGCCTACCCTTCGTTCGCTGAGCGACAGCGGTCGCATTCTCAGGTTGATGATTCTGCCTGCACCGGAGTGGGTCGGCGGAGTAACCGGTCCGGCTGAGCCGGTCAGCAGGAAGCGACCCGGTTCATTCTTATGATCGACTGACCTGCGTACAGCATCCCAGACCGCCGGCACGCGTTGCCACTCATCCAATAAAAGGGGCGGTTCGCCGATAAGCACCTGGGCAGGATCGGCTTCGGCGATCGCCTGTTGCGCCGGTTCATCCAGGCGGAACACGGTATGCGCACGACGCTCGGCAGTGGCGGTTTTGCCGACCCCCTTGGGACCTTCCAGGGCAATCGCAGGCAGACTCGGCATCAGCTCGTCGAGCTCTTCGTCCACCAGTCGATGCAGATATTCGGTCATTTCCCTCTTCCTTTGCTGATGGATCCCCTGGAATAAAGCATCTGTCCGCTCGCAATATACGAACAACGCTACCATTTCGCCATCTGTTACAATACCATTTCACACCCCTCAAGGCTACTGTTTTTTCCAGAAACGGTCGGAGAAGCTGTATAAGCCGGCCAACCCTGAACAGTGAAAATTCATCGTCAGCGCCTCTTTACAAGTATACATGAATGGGATTATATCCGAGGCTGGGGCATTCGCGGAGGGCGATGTCGGGGAGGAAGGTGATTTTTTTGCGGATGCCGCGGTCGATGAAGCCGACGGCGTGGGCTTTTTTGATCTCGGCGCAGTACCGGACGCAGAGGCCGCATTTGAATTCCAGGTTCACCATACTTCCACGAGAACCGGGTGGGAGAATTTCGGGAGGCCGTCATATATCCTGCCATTCAAGACCCGTCCATTCTGTTTCTTACGCACTCCTCCCCATTGTTTGAAGAAGAATTCAACTCCTTGCCGCCTGCATTGGTACATTATGGACTCGGCCCACTCCGGTCGCAGAATTCTGGCTCCAGGGCCGGATTCTCCGCCCACGATCACCCAGTGAATTCTGTCGAGAGACAACTCATCCAGCGGCCCGAGAAGGGGTTCACATGATATAAACCGAATAAATGCCGGAACCTGTTTGAGGTCATCTAATCGGTTCAGAGTACTCTCGTTTTCAATACTGACACCCATCCAGACATTTTCTGGCCAGGGAAGCCCCGGCGCCATGCGCCGGAGACGCCGGCTTCTCTTTGTCAGGACCTGAAAAATGTGATGAGGGCAACGCTCCATGGTCTTGAAGACTTTCTGAATAAATTCGAACGGAACCTCCTCGTGAAAAAGATCACTCATGGAATTCACGAAAACCATTTTCGGCTTTTTCCATTCCAGGGGCCGACTAAGCAGATCGTTATGCAGGCTGACTTCAAACCCATTTATATATCTTTCTTGACCCATCGCCTTCAACCGTTTCGCCATCCGCTCCGCATAACAGTATCTGCATCCTGAACTGACTTTCGAACAACCTGTTACAGGGTTCCAAGTCGTATCAGTCCATTCGATATTTGTTTTAGCGGGCATACTCATTCATCAAGAATTCGGAATTGTGCTGGTTTCCATTAGAGCGACCGGCTTGACTCTGAACCAGTGTAAAACACATCATTTGCCCAATCGGAAATTGCGGACATTACGGGCTTTCCAGAGCAGAGCGGGATGTGTTTTGAGAATTTGCTGCATTTCCACATCATTTGTGATCAGAGACGGCCGTATCTCACCATGAGAATTGATATTCTCCAGGAACTCATACTCATGAGGCGTTAAAGGAAGCACTCTGGAAAGCAGGTCGCGACAATCGTGCAGCAGGATATTGAGCCAGGCTTCGAGTCCATCTCGTTCGGGCAGTTGATTCGAGCGCATCAAGGGTAATAACTTCTTGGCTGCCTCGCGCGGCTCAATCTGTAGATCATCGGCGCGGACGGTTAGCCAGTCCAGTCTACTCATGGCACCATAGACAACGAAGGCGAATCGAAGCTTGGTCGTGTCGAGAGCGTTTCGCGATAAAATGCCCGCAATATCGAACAGATCTCTGCTGGTCGATCGGCTGAAAAAGGCAGCAAATTTGCCACCCGCGAGTTCATGAATATCAAGTATCGGAATATCATTGGCGCAAAGACCAAGAAACTCTGGGGAATCCAGTCTTTCAGGCTTCCAGAGCGGCGAACGGAGGAGGAAGTTGAGGTCGAGTTCCAGTGTTCCGGTGCCACTGTGAGCACGATTATAGGAGAGCCTCCATTTGCCGCCCGCATGATCTTTCGGCTTGTGTTTGACCCGGAGCCCCTGACGTCCACATACTGCCTGCACGGCTTGTTCAACTTTTGGCCGCTCCTCGAGCATGGTCTGGCGATCCACGGCTCCGACATAGTTCATGTCGATATCCACGGAAAGGCGCGGGAGATCAAAAATAAAAAGATTGAGAGCGGTTCCCCCTTTGAGAACCAACCGTTCCCGGAGGTAAGGATGCTTGAAAAGGTTGTTGAGAAGCTCGATCAAATGAAGAAGCTTCTCGAACAGTTCTGCCTGAAATCCGTTGTCGGCGGCTGTTCGGTGGAGTTGATCAAACTCCAGTTTCATTCGGTTCCTCCCATGAGCGATGAAGAACCTGTTCCGGGAGGATGAGATTCCAGCGTTTTACAAGCTTGCCCGGTTCACGACGCCGATCAAGGTAACTCGGCTGCGCAGGAGTTCGTTCGGCCAGGATGCTCAGGTGGCTTTCTTCCACCATCAGACTTTCCCGGTGTTCTTCGAGGTAATAACCGACCCGGGCCGCAGTCAAGGCTGTGTTCATCAGCAAAGTAAACTCGATGACCGCGTCGAGATCATAGAATTCGACAGATTCAAGTGATCGCCAGATTTCTTCCCAGCCACCACCATGTTCTGGTCTATGCATCAGATCGACCAGGCTTCGTTCCAGGCTCATCACCCGCACCAGGCTACCTGCGTAGGGTCTCAACTCCATTCCGCCCCCGAAATCAGGAAGATAACGAACTGCCCGAGGTGCTTGAACACCGACGTATTCAACTCCCCTGAAGGAGAAGGGCCGCTGCCGCGACATCGTCAAGTACTGTTCACGCCACCACAATGAATGAGCATGACCGTGGAACGACAATGCCGAGTGGTAGGCGATTACCGCATCATCCCGCAGGCGCGAAGCGACAAGGAACGGGGAAGGCCGGAATTTTTCCGGATCCGAACCGAAAGGCACCGTAGCGTAGATTCCGCGTTTGATCCTCAGAAGACGTCCGCCTGCAACATGTTCGGCAAGCAGGCTGTTACTTGTGTGCGGGCTTCTTCCCCGGGATGTATGTGCAACCACAAACTCGTTGTGCGTGAATACAGGATTGCTGGCGAAGAAATCGCGGGGCCGAAAACACTTGTCATTTTGCGCACTCATAATGTGTAAAACTAGTTATTCGCGCACGAATAGTCAAGATAATTGTCAAAACGCACCCGGAACAGTACAAAAACCCCTTATGCCGGCACAAATCGACAAGGTCGCACGACCAAAGCGTAATCCGGAGAGAACGAACACCTGATCCGATTTACCTCGACGGTTTTCAGTTACCGGATAATGGCGGCGGAGTGACGCTGAACTCGAAGCAGGTTTCATCCCAGACCACCGGATACGGCCCGCACCTCAAACAGACTTCGTACGGCCCCCCGAGCGGCGCATAGTTCGGAACATACTCATCCCTCTCCTGCACCGCCTCGTAAAACGGCCCCATCGAAACCGAAATCGGCCCCAGGTACGGATTCCCCGGATACGGATTCCCATTCAGCAGGTACAAATCGATCCACGCATCCACCATCCAGGATACACCGGTCTCATTCACCAGCCCGGCCTGATACTCCAAGTGCCCGCCCCGTGGTGCAACCGGATCATCACACTCCAGTATCGTCTTCACCGGCGACTCCACGATCAAAACCACCGGAACACTCCGAAAAGGTTCCTCCTCCGCATTGCTAGTGACCCAAAGAGTATCGAAATACGTCTCGATTTCAGGGAAACTCTAAATTTGATGTTGCAATTTCAGAAAAATAGAATTATTAATTTGCAATTGCAGCAAATATTGACCATTAATTTGCATTTTGCGCAAAAAAGGAGTATATTACATTGAAAAGCCCTGACTGCTGGCAACTCGACGATAGTTATGCCAGCAAAACGAATTTTAGAAAATTTCTTAAGAGGCATCGAGAAGAATTCTTATCGTGTTTCAATAACCTTGAGAAACTGAAGCAATTGTTGAATGCAGGTCATAAGATCAGAGGTGAAATATGTCTAAACAAACTGAATCTGTTGCAGAGATGGCAGCGTCTTTAACGGGCGAACCCGAGGTGGGGAGCCAGGTAGAACGTGAAATTCAGAACAGCAGGTTGATTACGACACTTCTTAACTTGCGCCTTCAGAAAGGTATGACACAGAAACAGATTGCTGAATTCATGGGTTGCGATTCGAGCAAGATTTCAAAAATGGAATCGGGAAATGATCTCAATCTAAAATGGGCTGATATCGTACAGTATCTGTCTGCCATGCATATGAGGATCAACCTCAATATTGAAGATACCTCGTTACCTGCAGCCATGAGAATCAAAATGTATGTATTCAGGATTCATGAACTACTGGAGAGTTTGAGTGAACTTGCAGCCAAAGAATCTGATGATTCGGATTTGACGGATAAAATCAACCAATTTTATGGAGAAGTTCTTTTCAACTTTGTCATGAGGTTCGAGGAAAACTACGAAAAACTTTCTTCTGTTATTCGGTTCCCCGAGCCGGTAACAGATAAAACCTCTCAAGCGATTCCCGAAGAAAACTCCGAGTCATCGGAAGTCTCCTCGACGGTCACGGGTTGACCAAGCAATATCAATCTTCCCTAGCTGGCGCGACTGTGAATTCGAAGTACGATTCGTTCCAGATGTCCGGATATTCGCCGCACCTGAGGTATAGTTTGTACGGCCCACCGAGCGGTGTGTAATTGGGAACGTAAAGCCGTCTGTCCTGAATTCCCTCGTACAACGGACCCATCGTAATTCCTATTGGTCCCTGGAGTGGATTATCCGGATAGGGACTTCCATTTATCAGGTACAGGTCCAGCCATGCATCAACATACTGAAAATCCGTGGTCTGATTAGATAATCCTGCCTGGAATTCTAGAAAGCCGCGTCTGGGTGCGATCGGATATTCACACTCGAGAATTGTAAGAATCGGCGATTCTACGAGGAGTGTAACGGGAATGATCTGGACTGGATCATATAGAGCATTCGTCGTGACAACCAGAGAATCCGTGTAACTTCCCGGTAGCAGCATCCCGGAATCGAACTCAACCAGAACGGATTCCGTTGAACCTGGTTGAATCAAGCCTGTTTCAGGATAGGGAGTCAGCCAGGATTGGCTCCAGTCGATAATAAAAGACAGGTCGGCATTCCCCTGGTTTGAAATGAAGAGCGTCTCTGTTTTTACATCATACATCAACACCGAAACGTCTATCGCCGGCGGTTCTATCTCACAAACAGCCTCTTCGTAAAAGGTGTAAAAACTGAACATTTCACGGGACCAGGTTTGACCGCTGATCGTATCGCTCGCCGCGACTTTCCAGAAATATTGAGAAAAGTTGATCAATGTATCCAGATGAGTGTATTCGCTTTCGGATAAACCGCAGATCGAATCCGGATTGGTAAAGGTAGAATCGGTATCCAGGTAAAGGTTATAGAAGACATCATCCAAGTCAGGGTCTGAAGCATCCTCCCAGTCAAAAGCGACTGAAACATTCCACGTAGTGTCCTCGTCTACAGGGAGAAGAAGTGAAAAATCATGCGGCGGGCGATTGGGTATAAATTCATCCGAACCCATTTCAAAACCGTTTCCCATGGGTCTGATATCGCCATCGATATCATGGTTTGGTGCGCCCTCGGAGGTTCCTGAATCGATGCACGGTGATTCGCGCGTCAAGTGATAGTCGTCAACACCGAGAAAAAGAGGGTCGTCGCTAATGTTCCCTTCACCCGGCCACAGTGTGTCCTGCACGTCTGAAAAAGTAACGGTGGGAAGTCCGGAGTTCACGAATATTTCTTCCGGTAAATCGTTCCACAAAATGCAGTTTGTGATAATCGGGGAAGCATCCAAGGTAAAATAAAACCCACCTCCGAATTCCGCAGCAGTATTCCCCGAAATGGTGCAGTTAATTATTGAAGGAGAGGATTCGGCACAATAAACACCCGCTCCGGAAGCGGAGGTATTTTGTGAAACGATGCAGTTGGTCATTGTCACAGGCGATCTGGCAATGAACAATCCGCCGCCTTGACCTCCTAAAACAGTATTCTCTTGAATAACGCATTCGGAGAAGAATGGGGAAGCATCACTGACCTTGATGCCACCACCGACGGAAGCCACGTTGTTCCTTATGATACAAGATTGAAAGAGAGGCGATGATAAATAACAGGATATTCCCCCGCCACCCCATTCCATCGCCGAATTATCACGAATAATGCAGTTGATTACCTGTGGCGAAGAATTTTCATCACAGAAGATCCCACCACCGCTTCCACTAGGATCATAGCCGGTAACATTCCCGTGAATAATGGAAAAGCCTTCAAGTATCGAAGACTCATTTTCATTGGAGTGGAAGTAAAATCCCCTTCCATCACCTTCACAGTCTATAACTGAATATTCCGGTCCATTCGTTGAGACAACTTTGATTTTCTTGCCAAGAAAATCTACATTTTTATTTCCCTCACCGCTATACGTGCCATCAGCGACGAGTACAGTGTCTCTATCAGCTGCTGCGTCGATACCATCCTGTATTGTCGGATAATCATTGGGAATACGAATGACGTTGCCGGCAGGTGTTTCAGAGCTCCAGGTCGCGTTGAGAATCGTGCCATCATTTCCGTTCGGCGACGAATCAAAGGCAATATCGCCCGAACCTTCATCAAAATGCCACAATGCAACGGTGGTTTCATCAAGTGCGAACCGGGTTTTCGGGGTAAAGTTATCTGTATACCGAACACTGTTCGAAACACGGATTTCATCCATGATACCATCGAACTCATTGGTCAACATACCGAAGTAATCCGTCCCGATATATACATCCGTTCCAACATTCGGAACCGATGTCGGGGAGTCCAGTACTTCCTCTCCATCAAGATAAAGTTTCTGTGAAACACCGTCGAATACTGCTGCGAAATGATGCCATAGAAACGGCGGAGCCGGAGTTGACGAAAGCTTATCAGCGCAATCGGTATATGAAGCGAGAAGGTTTTCGTGAAAAACGAACACACTGAATCCGCATTCAGTTTGCGATATCAGGCCATCCCACCAATAACCGGGTTCAGTATGAGGATAAAACCAGCCCTCGACAGTATAAACATCAAGATTCTCATTGGTGAAATCAGAGACTTCGATCCAATCTTCATGACCGTCAAATTCGATCGAGAAATTATCCGAAACAGCTGAACCCGCGATCATGAAAAGCAGCGAGATAATGACGGTTACAGTTTTCATTCTATCCCTCCATTCGATTTCGGACAATTCTGCGAAAAATATGGTTAAATTATGCGTTTAATCACCTGTTTTCAGTTATCAAGTAATGGTGGCGGAGTGACGCTGAATTCGAGACATGTTTCGTTCCAGATTTCAGGATAAGGACCGCACCTCAGACAGATTTCGTAAGGACCGCCGAGTGGAGCGTAATTCGGGATGTATTCATCCCTCTCCTGCACAACCTCAAAGAACGGACCCATCGAAACCGAGATCGGACCCAGGTACGGATTCCCCGGGTAGGGATTCCCGCTTAAAAGATACAAATCTATCCATGCATCGACTGCCCAGGATTCACCGGTCTCATTCGCCAGCCCAGCCCTGTATTCCAGATGCCCACCCCGTGGTGCAACCGGATCATCGCACTCCAGGATCGTTTTGACCGGCGACTCCACGATCAAAGTAACCGGAACACTCCGAACCGGCTCATCCTCCGCATTCGTCACGACCCAGAGCGTATCAAAATACGTCCCGATCTCGAGAAATTCCGAAACGCAACACACCAAAACGCCCTCTTCCCCACCGGGATGGACGCTCCCCACCGTCGGAAACACATCGAGCCAGCCCTGGCTCCATTCAATGGAATATTCCAGATCGATATTACCCGAATTCGAAATAAACAGACTGTCAACCCCGATCTCCGACCGCGGAACCGAAATCACCAGCGAATCCGGCTCAACCCCGACCACCGCCTCAGGATAATAAGTATGGAAGCAGAAAACCTCCCTCGACCAGATCTCAACCCCGCCACCGACAGCCTTCACCTTCCAGTAAAACCGCTCGAAATTCTCCAACTCGTCCTCGAAGACGTATTCGCTCTCCGCAATCCCATCCACAACGATCGGATCACTGAAACTCGAATCCGGATCGATGTACAGAGTATATGTCGTTGTATCCGCGATAGATGTTTCTTCCCAGTCGAATAGGATGGGAGTCGCATCAAACGTGTCTCCGGATGCCGGCGACTGCAGCGAAAACAGCAGCTTCGGATCTGTCGTCGTCTTGATCAACCAGACATCATAACTCGCCAACGAAATAGAACCCGTAAGCACGAATCCGCCATCCGTCGCCTGCACGAGACTGTTCCCATAATCTGCTCCGCTTGTCCCGAACGTCATATCCCACAACTCATTCCCATCACTATCCGTCTTCACCAGCCACACATCCTCCATCCCCGAACCGTACGACTCCGTATGACCGACAATCGCATAGCCACCATCCGCTGTTTGCACAAGTTCATGACCGCTGTCGTTCTTATTTCCGCCGATAACGGCCTCCCATTCAAAGTACCCATCCGAATCGGTTTTCAACAACAGGAGTTCTTCACTGCTGAAACGTGTTGTTTTACCGGCGATTGCGAAGCCGCCATCAAATGTTTTGACTATCGAATACCCATGGTTTTCTGTATATACATCTCCAAACGTCCTACTCCATATCTCATCACCATCAGAATCCGTTTTTATCAGATGAAGATAGACGGTCCCATGTGGCGCTCCCTGAATGCCGGTAATTACGAAACCTTCGTCATCGGTCTGAATCAGCGAGTATCCCCAATCGCTCTTATCGTTAGTTCCGTGATGTTTTTCCCAGAGTTCGTTCCCATCTGCATCAGTTCGAATCAAGAGAATTTGACTGTCAATGTGATCAGAACTGACTCCCACAACGGTAAATCCTCCATCAAATGTCTGAACAAGCGAGTAGCCGTATTCATTCTTACCGACCTCCCCGTATATGCTGCTCCAAAGCTCATTTCCTGTAGGATCTATCCGCAGAAGTAAGAGATCAGTTCCGCGGTATCCCGAAATGGCAAAACCCTTATCGAAAGTTTGAATCAGCGCATAACCACGGTCGCCGTATTCTTCTACTCCATAAGTTCTGTTCCAAAGTTCGTTCCCTTCCGAATCTGTTTTGATCAACCATGTTTTCCATCGGTCACTAAAAGAGGCGCTGTACGAGGTGACTGCGAAACCTCCGTCCGACGTTTGGATGACGGATTCCCCCTGTTCAACCTTCGCCCCCCCGAATGTTGCGTCCCACTCCATGTCCGGTGGTTCACCTCCGTAAAGCGGCAGAACGGATAAAGCAAGTGCGAGGATAATTATACTCGTTTTCATGTTCACTCCCTCGTGGACAGTTGATCGGAAGTTAATAAATTTAGGATGAATTTACCTTACGGGAACGAAATCAAATGGCTGAATACAAGTATACTGGATTCTTCGAGATGTGCAAATGTGAAGTTCGAAGATGCCCTATTGCTCTTTGAGCTTTGCTAAAGGTAGAATCCGGTAGAGATCCGGTTTCCCGGTAGTTTCAATAAGCAAAACTAGAACTCCTGTTCCGTTAGAATTCCTCTTCTCGTATTGTCAATCTCAACCTTCTTCGTAACAAAAAATGACACACGATGTACCAGTTTGAATATCTCGATGAGCCAATGGAGATGGTCTTTAAAGTAAGCACAATATTATCATCATTGCTGAGACAAATCTGTCATTGAGCAAAAACACGGTGGATGATTTAGTATAGAAAATTCGGTCACATTCTGAAGGGTGGATAGAATAAAATCAGGAGGTATCCGGAACAAAGCCGGTAAGAATCTTGATGAAATGCGCTTTGTGGTTGGGTAACATCCGATGGCGATTACAGATCGTGAACTTGAACGAATGCCTATTCTTTGGAATCATTTTCTCCGAAAAAAAATACATAAATTAAAGCCACTAAGTAAAGGAAACCGAAGAAAACAACGGCAAAAACGGTTAATCTGACAGCTGCAACAAAAAATATCAAAATTCCCCAATCTTCAACTCTAGCTTCAGCAAAAAGTAATTCCTCACATCCCATAACGACCAAGATTATGACGATCAAAATGAAAATAAAACGGGGAATCATACGTTCATCACTTTTTGAATATCACATGGAAAATAATCAAATCTTGGTTTTGATTCTCAGGTTCCTTGGAGTCATGTAATCCGAGCTCTATCTTTACATTAGTTGCCGGCATTTTAATGGGGTGCCAGGTTTCATTGTTCTCTTCTTTTTAATTCGGCCACCTGCTGATTCTATTCTATCCACTCATAGGAATGTGTTTAAATTTACCCTACAGATTAGTCTTTTGTTGCTTTGACTTCCGATGAATTTTATCATGGCAGACGGTACAAAGAGTATTTAAGTTTTCTTTTACATTCGAACCGCCTTTAGCGTGATGCTTGATATGATGTATTTCTAAGTGTCTCGGATCCGATGGATTCCATTCTTCATGGCGCCAATTGCAGTCTTGGCATAGATACTCGTCACGACGGAGTACTTCGCGGCGTATTTTGTCCGAGATGTGCCGATCGTGTTTTGGACTCTGTCTATCGGCTTGGAGTACGTACACACCTACGTTTAGATCCGGACGCCCGGTTGATTTTGTAACAACCGGCCAACCATACTCGGTTCGCAACTCGCGAACCCTTCTTGCCCACTCGGTCTTATTTCTTGCAACATATCGCAATTCTTCATTCGTGACTGGTTTTCCAATGTTTTGCCGCAAGTATTTAAGGATTTTGTTGCGGACTGAACCGTCTTCTTTGCGTATTGCGTTGGCTATATTCCAGCGATGCGCCGCATCGCGATCCTTCACCTCATTCAGCAGCACGTAATCACTCGGACTCATATCTTTTAATTCATCGGGAATATCCGTTTCTTGATCTCTCCACATCTCTTTTATGGTAACACCGCTTGCGATAGCCCAACCGAACTCAACACGTAATTCGCGCACTCGTCGTGCGTATTCTTGAATTCCCGATACGACGAGTAATTCATCTCCGGCTATAATAGTCTTGGGATATTTGCGAAAGTAGTACAGAAGACGATCTCTGGCGGCAAGAGCATACTCTGAAGGGACCAGTGCTTTCCCCAAATCGCGCAAATTTTGAAAAATCGGCACCAGAGCAAGGACCTTCGGACGAAGTTTTTCAGATTGAAGTTCGGATTCAAAATTGTGAATCAGTTCTTCGATCCGTCTGCGAACAATTTCAGGGTCGACTTGTTCCCGTGCCTTTAGATTATCAGCCATGTAAGAACCTTTCTAACTTTCTTAACAGCTTTTCAGGACTCTTGGTTTCGCATTCCCAAACCGTCAACACCTGCCAGCCCATTCGCCGCAATTCCAGACGGTACCGTCTGTCCCTTTTTATGTTTCCATCGAGTTTTCTATTCCAGTAATCTTGTTTTGTAGCCGGCCGTTTCGATCTCGAGCAGTTTCTATGCCCGTGCCAAAAACAGCCATGGACGAATATCACCTTACCATGACGCGGTAAAACAATATCTGGTGTTCCCGGTAAATCACGTCGATGTAAACGAAACCGGAATCCCATACGAAAAATAATAGATCTGACCAGCTTTTCCGGCTTGGTGTCGCGACCTTTAACACGACTCATAATCCAGCTGCGTTTTTCAGCGGAAAATACATCAGCCATATCAATGGTTTTTGATCGTTAAAAGCATATACGCCACATCAGCTATACGAGCTGCAAGTAATGGCGGAACTGCGTTTCCGATTTGTTTTGCAATTTCGATTTTAGTGCCTCTAAAAATAAAATCATCCGGAAATGACTGTAGACGGGCCGCTTCCCGGTGAGTAATGGGTCGATGTTGAGTAGGATGCAGATACCGTCCTTTCTCCGGTTTGTAGAACTCGGTTCGTATAGTGAAAGCGGGACGATCCCACCATAGCCTTCCGAATAAATCCGTTCCGCCGGACTTTTTTCGAATCCAACATTGTGGTGTTAATTCCGGTGCAATTCGTTGTAAATCGAAACGGTTCATACCTTCATATGGGATAGCCCTGTATCTCTTGCGGCTCAGTTCGGTCGGGTTACGGCCGAAATGTAAGTCAAGCGGTGGAGAAATATTCCTAATTTCAGTTCCCTCAGGTGTCGGTAAATCTTTTATTGCGTCTCTAACGTTTTTCCATTCTTGTGGTTCCTGTAAGAACTCATCATTATCGAAAGGAAGGGTGAGTTGTAAGTCATTGGTTCTAGGATTGAAATGTGTTTTTCGTGGGGGAAACAAAAGTGCGGGATCCAAAAGTTTACTACCGATAATGAAGGCCCGGCGACGTGTTTGGGATACACCATAATCTGCCGCACACAACACGTCCCCCCATACCTTGAATCCCATCGCCTCCGCTTTTCCTATTATCTCGCCATGTTCGAGGGATCCTAATAGCTGCGGGACGTTTTCCATTACAAAGACTTTCGCCCCGGATCGTTCGACTATTTCAAAGTAGGGTCGCCAGAGTTGTTTGCGAGGATCACCTCGTCGGTTCTTATTCAGTAGGCTGAATCCCTGGCACGGTGGACCGCCGATTACAATATCGGCCTTCGGAATTTTGTTAATCGAGGGTTCGCTTAAGATGTCTACGATATCCCCCGCTAGACAATGTTCACCGAAATTGGCGTTATAAGTTTCAACGCAATAGTCATTGAAATCGTTCGCCCATATCGGATCAAATGCATGACCGAAACGCGTCGAAAAACCCAGCGTCATTCCGCCAGCTCCGGCAAAAGCGTCAATCAACCGGAAACATTTGCGCCCACGTGCCAGCCTACCGACCTTTCTGAGTTTATAAGTACGTTCCTCCTCACGGACGAACCGTTGATTATTCAGATCGCTTTTAGGTTCATATTGCATGATGTTAGATCTTTCCTCTGAGAAGTTCTTTTCTAAGGTTGAAGGGGAATCGTCGTGCTTCACCTGCAAAGTCGACTGGCAAGGGCCATGCGCTCACCAAGCCAGAACAAACAGCTTTGTTGGGTGTATGCGCTTTTTCAGTGTCGTTCATCTTGTTGTGCCTTTTTTGATCGCGGCAGAGTATCGCATATATCGGGAATAGTAAGATTTCGTGCAGATTCACCACCTCAATTGCTAACCAAATTTTCATCTTGCAACGCTTAATCATCAGAGACGACCAATTTTCTGGTTTTGCTCAGTGATGGAGGTGGATTCGGTCCTCATCGAATCTACATCCTCTACTGGAAGTTCATAAATCAACGGAATGAAAACCTTCACTGCAGACGAAGCGCCCGCGAAATCCCTGTGCAGTAAAACAGGGCAGTTGGGAGGCAATCAAATTAAAGGCAGGGCTTGAATAATTCGAAAAGTACCAGTGCTGTAATCATGCCCAAGGCGGTACCATGCCCAGTCTGTCAAGTTTGGCTGCAAACTCCTTACCCTCTCGGTTCTCCTTCCAGTATTTATCATGTTTTTTCAACCATCCTTTTGCCTGCATCTGTTTAAGCAGTTCTTTCTGTCTCCCAGAATACAACAACGCAAGGAAACCAATTTCTATTTCCGAAAGCGACATGGCATTCAGGCGATAGTCAAGAAAGGCCTCCCAGGTAAGCGGAACCCACTTACTGACGATCTGATGGCCGATAGTATTCGCATATTGCCGTATTTCGTACTGTGCATTCGGGCTCATTCTCAGGGTCAGAAAATGAAGAAGATTGTGGAGATCTATCTTCCAATAGGCCTCCGTATAGGTTGAAAGTAATAAGTCTTTCCGTGCCTGCTCACGTGCAACACCAGCGTTCAGCCGCTCTTCATATACTTCACGGCAAGTAGCATGAATTTCCGATTCCCGCTTGCTTAACCTCGCCCCTACTTCGCCTTCAAGGTTCCCTTCACTTCCCTGATGGGTTTCTTTAGTTTGAATTCGCCATGCGTCTGGTTTCGTTTTTGCTGCCGCATCAATTGCAATCGAATAACGAGTGGAGTATTCATTAACATTTGCCGTTCTATGCCTAATCCACTGTCGCCAGCAATCAATTGGTACTCGCACATGCAGTTTGATTTCGCACATCTCGAATGGTGTCGTATGACGGTGGCGCATCAGGTAGCGAATAAGTCCTCGATCCTCGCTGACTTTTTTAGTTCCTTCTCCATATGATACACGGGCCGCTTGAACGATAGAGAAGTCATTTCCCATGTAATCGACAAGGCGTACAAATCCATCATCCAGAATAGGTAGTGATCGATGCAGCATATTCTCTAAAGTAGCCAACTATTACTTCACCTCCTTACAATTGGAAACTTCTTTACAATTCTGATTATGGTTCCAGAATTCAAAGATTGTAACCTTGTTATCTGGCTTTGAATAGGCGGCAAAGTTGTAGGTTTCTGGCTCTGCGTAACAAACTTGAAGCTTAGCATTCTTCAAGGCCGCCTGAGCAATCGCGACCGTAGAAATCTTGGTATTGAGGGGCACGACTATATGATTATAACTATTGGTTCTTTGAATTTGGTTTAATAAAAATTGGGTTGTCTGGTAGGGCTCGTTACAAGAAAATTCGAAAGATTCAACTGAACCGCGGCTGGATACCATGTCCTTTAAAAGCTTATGGAAGTATACCATTGGAGCACCGTGGGATTCATGTGTTAGATGTTCATCGGATGGGATCCCTCTCCCTAAAAGAAGATGTTGAGGATCCATCTCAACAATCATCTGCATGGCTCGTTCATGCTCAAATCCAACAAGTACGATTAAACATGTAGGACGTCCTGGTAACAATTGTCCTGGAAATCCAAACACACTTCTGACTTCTCTGCATCCTTTACTAAGCCACTTTCTTTCCTTCGGGTCACCCAAAGAATAGTCTTGCGCACTTGTGTAAACGCACGTTACTCGAGAGAAATGATCTCTATAGTCCGAAAGTAGTTTCAGCAGGATGAGAAGCATCTCATGCGTAAATGTTGTAATATCAATTAGGATATCTTGGACGCCATGATTCTTAATATGGCGAACGGATTTAGCCATCGCATTAGCTGTGAAAAGAGGATCGCGCATCCTAGTAATGACAATAGAAGCCTGGTCATCAAAGTGTTTCCTAATGTCTGACGCCACATCAATAATTCTAGGATGACAATCCTCTGTCGCATAAACCACGACCTTCTCAAGCGGCAAGTTCTTAATAGAACTAGCAACAGAAAATGATCTTTCCTCAAAGCTTGCACAGCAAAGGAATGCACTATGCTTCTTTTCTAAAACCCCGGGTAATTCAGAAAGCAGAAAATTTGAATCATTTTTCATGACATACTCTAGTCGAAAAGGGTCAGTTGCTCGGGTTCTTGAACGGCTCCCAAATCTCTTAATCGCGTTTTAGAATACATTGCTTTCAGTAGAGTATCATTAGTTACAAACAGGTATCCGGCAAATCCAGTAGGATCCAGAACGAATTGTGGAGCAAGGCAACGATTCATAATGTATAGCCACGTTCGACCAGTACCCTCTTTATTACCTATTGTGGCCATATGCAAATAGCCCGTTTGTACGCCAAAATCAAGAACAGCTTTAATCTCTGATGTGGGGATATTTGAGAGCGCAAATGAAAAAACACGGCGTTCCGATCTGTCAGAGACAAGGATGTCGTGGAATGTAAAACCCATTGAAAAAATGAGGTTCTGTAGTTTTTGAACTATACCAAGTTCACCTGTTAAGGCGTCTTCATCTTTTTCAAGCTTCTGAAACTGAGAGAACATCATTTTGTCTGCTTGATCACGCGCAATTCGATTCTGGATATTGTATGGAATGTACAATTT
>CAYMWF010000087.1:0-14638 GCA_964394085.1 uncultured Gemmatimonadota bacterium
CCCATCGGCTCGGAGAGGAAGCTGTGGATATGCCGCTCGAGGATCGATTCGAAATCGGGCTGCATCTTGCGTCCCGCCACCTGGACGTGGATGGCGAGGGGCAGCGCCGCTCCCTCCTCGATATCGCCGATTTCAGAGCCGGCCACGTTCACCCGCCCGTCCTCCACCTGCTCCATCGGCAGGCTTTCGAGGTATTCGAACCCCCGGTGCTTCTTCCCGCCGAACTCGACGGCCATATCCTCCCTGCGGACCCGCTCCCCTTCGAAGGCGGGGCCGTGACGCACAGGGATCGGGATGTCCACCGTCAGGATCTTGAGGCCGCGGACTTCGATGGCCCGGGATGGGAGGTCGGCGTGGGAGACGCCCGATACCACGTGCTCGTACGTGCATATGCCGGTCGGGAGGATTTGCGGGATGCCGGTGTCGGCGATGACCGGGAAGCCGAAATTGATCGCCCCGGCGGCGGTGGCGTATTTTTCGTCGTCCACCTCGCCCAGGGCCAGGACGAAGGCGAAGACACGCTTCTTGTTATATAGAAGGATTTGCCTGGTCGCTTCGAGGGAGCCGGGCTGCAGGCCGCCGAAGGTCATGGCCGAGCGGCAGGCGAATCCGAGCGCGTGAACGATGGACGAGGTGTCCGGGCCGTAAGGAACGAGGAAGGTGTCCCAGTTCATTTCGACCCCCCGGCGGTGAATCTGGCCGGCCATGGTCTCGCCGTTGGTGTTCGACCCCAGAAAAACCAGGATGTTCCGCTCCTGGAGATCACGCGCCAGCGCCTCGGCGGTCTCGTCGTCGGGAAGGGCGCCCACGCAGGCGGCGAACCCCGGCATCCTTCCGTCCACCAGCTTGATGCCCTGCTCCCTGAGGATGCTGTCGGGCGTCGGCCCGAGCCAGAAACCGGACACGAGGTCGGTTCCATCGAGGGGTTTCAGCACCTCCACGGTTTCGTGAGCTACGAGGGTCGCCGCCCCCGCGTCGAGGGTTCCGCCCAGGTAGGGCAGCCACACCTGTTCGGACGGTTCGGGCGGCAGCCAGTTCCGCGCCTCCTCGAGGGTTTCGACCAGGTCGCCGAGTTTTTCGACCCTCTTCCCGGTCAGGGTAAGGATCACCGGCAAAGCGTAAGCGGTTCCGGGGAAGCTTACTTCCGTGTCGGGTCCGCGGGTTTCGAGGACGCGGGCGAGTTTCTTCTCGGCCCTCGCGACGCAGGCGTGGGCCCCCCTGATGGCTGCGGCTGCGATTATTTTCGACATAAGCTGCTTTTCTCCCGAAATACACGGCTTCCTGATATACTTTTATTCAGAGTCACCGGTATAATGTCATACTATTCATATTTTTAGAGAATACGTAGCCGGTGAGCGCCCAAACCGTTATAAAATTGCAAGATAAAAGAAATAATCGAACGAGGAGAGCGCTCCTCACAGGTTAGAGAAGAATAACGGATTTCGGTTCGAATTCAACAACTCAATCTGGTTTTCAAATTAAATGGATTCCGGAAGATCCGGACCCCGCGGTGATTTCTGGAATAAGGCCTTAAATGTTGATATTTTTAACCTTGACTTAATAAATTACCGCGTTATATATAAAGTATGTTTCAGAGATGGCTTTCTATTGATCAGGGGAAAAGCTCCCTTATTATCGGACCGCGGCGGAGCGGAAAAACAACTTTATTATTAGACCGATATCCGAACCATACCTATGCCACCCTTGATGACCTTGACTTTTTGGGATGGGCGAAGAAAGATCCGAAGGGCTTTATTTCACACCTGGGCGAAAAAGCTGTTATAGATGAAATCCAGCGGTTGCCCAAGCTGACCATTGCAGTCAAGTACGCAATCGATAACACGAATGCAACATTCATAATGACCGGCTCAAGTTCTCTCGGGCTTCTGGATGCTTCGGCGGATACCCTTGCCGGCCGGATTAACATCTACTCCCTTCCGACCTTGTGCTGGGGTGAAGAAAAAGGAGCACCCGGCCACGGATTTTTCAATGATCGATTGAACGATATCGAAATAAAAAAAGCAGCACGCCTGATGAACGATGCTTTGACTTTGGGGCAGTTTCCCGAGGTGATCGCTCAACAGGATGCTTCAGCCGGTACAGCCTTGTTGAAAAATTACAGAAATACGTATTTCACGCGTGACGTAATGCAGCTTGCCAATATCGAGAATATCGACGGTATGACGGCTCTTTTCGATAATATCGCACGGTCCATCGGGTCCCATCTCGAAATATCGAATTTCGCCAGAGAAACGGGCATGAGTTATCCCACAACCCGGAAATATGTGAATGTCCTCAATCAGTCCCAGTTGACATTCAAACTACCGGGTTACCAGTTCGGGCCTGCGAAAAGACATTTGAAAGCGGCAAAAACGTATTATGCGGATAACGGGATAATCCAGAGTCTCGGCGTTCAGCTTTCCGAGGGGCAAATCTTCGAGAATTTCGTTATCGCGGAGCTGGAAAAGCGGAGAAAACTCGGTTTTATCCCGAGCAATCAATTTTATTATTACAAAAGCGCTTCCGGCCGGGAAATCGACCTGGTCTTCGAATCGGGTCGCGACCTGTATGCCGTTGAAGTAAAAGCGACAGCCAGACCCGGAAATAGAGAGATCCGTAATCTGCGGTCATTCGCCGCCGGGCTGAAAAGATCCGTTCGTCTTTATCTGATCTATGGCGGCGAGGAATATGCTGAAATCGATGGGATCAGACTGATCCCGGCGGCGGCATTATTCAGGGGATGCTGAATTCAATGGCGCGGTCATCAAGTCGAAACGAGCGGGGTCAGCAGCCGGAACAGGTTGTCGGCCGTCAGGCGCTTCCGGATCTCCCGGCTTACTTCGACCTTATCCCTGTATAGCCTGTAGAAGAGCCCCGCTCCGGTAATGTCGCCGTAGAGGAGGGCTCCGAGGAGCAGTCCGTTTTCGAAAACGAGCTTGCGATACGACTCGTCGCTGTTCGAAAGGACTACGGTTACCGCGTCTTCGATTCTTCCGGGACGGACTTCCCCGATCGAGATAATCGCCGTATCGAAGAACCTCGATGCGTTTTTGCTCAAGGCGCCGGCGCCCGCCTTCTTCACCCCTACCGCGGCGGCGCCCGCGGCTCTTCCCATTTCATAAGCCACCGGCCAGATTCCGCTCACAGAGGGCTCGCCCGAATGAGGATCCACGGTTTCGGCGCAATCCCCCGCCGCGAAAATGCCGGGAAGGTTCGTCCTTCCGTAATTGTCGACTGAGATGCCCCGTCCGATGGCCAGGCCGCTCCCCTCGAGCCATTCCACGTTCGGTTCGATGCCTTTGCCGACCACGACGAGGTTCGCTTCGATTAACTCACCGTTATCGAGCTGGACCCCCTCGACCCGGTCATCGCCCTTGATTCCGGCGACTCCGCGTCCCGTGCGGATATCGAGACCGTGAGAGGAGAAGAGATCTCCGACGCGGCGCCCCGCCTCCCCGTCCACCATCTGTGAAAGAAGGTGGGGCGAACGCACCACCACCGTTGTTTTCACGCCCCGGCGCAGCAGGGCTTCGCAGGTCTGGAGCCCCACGTTGCCGCCGCCGAGAACCACCGCCCCGGCGCCCGGAACCGCCGTCCGGTTGATCCCGATCATGTCGTCCATGTCCCGCAGGAGGAATACGCCTTCCAGGTCGATCCCGGGGATATCCGGCTTAGCGCCCCTGGCGCCGGTGGCGATGACGAGCCTGTCGCAGGAGAGGGTGTCGCCGTCTTCCAGGGTTACGGTGCGGGTTTCAGGGTCGAGGCCGACGGCCTTCTTTCCCTTCACCAGGCGGATGCCGAGCTCTTTTTCGAGGAACTCGGCGCTGCGCCATTCCAGTTTCGCTTCGGCCGCGTCATCCGCCTGGAGATAGGGCAGCATCGGGCGGGAATATCCGAAAACCGTGTCGGCGGCGGCAACGATTATCTCGGCGCCGGGGGCGTATTCCCGCGCGGCTTCGCAGGCCGCCAGGCCCGCCGCAGACGCACCGACCACCACGATCCGGCCGGTAAAATCGCTTTTCTGTTCCGCGGAATCCTCCCTTTCCGTTATTGAAAGAGCCCCGGTCGGGCATGCTTCGAGGCATGCGGGCGAATCAAGGTCGGAACAGATATCGCAGCGGAGCGCCGCGCCGGTGCCGATTTCGGGCATGATGCCTGTGGCGCAGACCATGTAGCACATCCAGCAGCCGACGCACCGGTCGTCCTCGATGGTTATCCGGCCGCTCGCGGGATCGCGGGACAGGGCGCCGCTCTTGCAGGCGAACACGCAGAGCGGTTCACCGCACTGGCGGCAGCGGAGCGATTCGGGGCCGTACGCCGAGGAGGTCAGGATCATGCGCTTCCGGGGGAGAGGGCTTTCCGATACGGCTTCGGCCAGGTTTCCGCTCTTCGAATGCGCCACGGCGCAGGCGAGCTCGCACGTCCTGCATGTCAGGCACAGGTCCCGGTCGAATTCGATGATATTAACCAAATCAGTTCTCCGGTTCTCCGGCCTGGCTCTTCCGCTGCTTCTCTCCGCAGCCGAGCGATTCGAGCCCTTTCGGCTGAATGTAAGTGGCCAGGGTTCTGGGAACGGCGGCGGCGACGGCCCGTTCGGTTTCGTCGAACATCATCGGAGCCAGCTTGAGCGCTTTCCTCTTTTCGTCGAGCCTGTCGATAATGGCCTCGGCGCCGGCGCGGGCGTCGTCGGTGAAGAGGAATTTTCCGCCCAGCTCCGACTCCACGTCGTTTTCCAGGTACCGCCTGACCGCGGAGCTCCCGGCCAGCCGCGGAACGGGCATGAACACGGTGAATACGCCCGAGGCAACCGCGTAGCAGCCGATGGTGATCGCTTTTTCGCTCATCGCTTCGGGGGCGGCGGCGGCCACGGGGAGCTCCGACAGGTCTTCGCCGATTCCGCCTTCGGCGGCTATCGCCGCGCACGCGGTCAGTATTCTCGAATTGTCCACGCAGCTGCCCAGGTGGAGGACCGGCGGGATGCCGGCTGCTTCACAGACTTCCCTCAGCCCCGGTCCCGCCGCCTCGAGGGCCGCTTCGGGCCGGAGGAGCCCCGCCTTTGCCGAGGCGATGGCGCTGCAGCCGGTCTGGACCACGAGCACGTCCCGGGCCAGGAGGTGCCGGACGAGGGCCAGGTGGTTCGCGTCCTGCGTCACCCTGGTGGTGTTGCAGCCGACCACGCCGGCGACTCCGCGGATGCGCCCCGCCGCCACGGCGTCGTTGAGCGGGCGGTAACCGGAGCGGAAGCGCCCGCCCAGGTAATAAGGCATGTTGCCCGCGGTGAAGCCCGCCACCAGGTCCATGCTTTCGCGCGGGATCTGGACATTGGAGCGGTCTCTGCGGGGATACGCCTCGATGGCGAGCTTCAGGATTTCGCGGGCCGTCTCGCGAGGGTTCGCCGGGTCGAACTCGAGGCGCTCGGCGGCCGGAATATGGGCGATATGGGAGGTGGTCACCACCCGGGTGTGAAAACAGGACGCCACCCGGGGCAGCGACGGCAGAACGCACTGCACGTCCACCACCATGAGGTCGACCGCGCCGGTGAGCAGCGCGAGCTCCTGGTGCAGGTAGTTGCCTGCGACGGGCATCCCCTGCCGCATGAGTATCTCGTTGGCCGTGCAGCAGATACCCGCGATATTGATCCCGTCCGACCCGGCCTCCGCGGCCAGGGAGAGGATCTCCTCCTCCCGGGACGCCCGGACGAGCCACTCGCTCAGCACCGGTTCGTGGCCGTGCACCAGTATGTTGATTCTATCCTCCTCGAGGACGCCGAGGTTCACCCGGGAGCGGATCGCTTCGGGCTCGCCGAAGAGGATATCCGACCCGTCGGTGGCGATCATCGAGCCGCCCCACCCGTCGGCGAGCGCCGCCCTGAAAGCCGCGCGCAGCAGCGCCACCGGGTCGGACTCGACGCCGTGGTGGGTGCGATGGAGGAGTTCCACGATTTCCCGATCGATGCCCCGGGGGAGGATGCCCGCTTTTTCCCATCGTTCCCGCTGCCCCTCCGGTGCGCGCATCAGCGGCGCCGGCGGAGCGTCCTGGACGCCGAACTGGGCTTTGAAAGCGTTCGCGAGCTCGCCCGCCACCTCTCCGTCGTCCCGGTTCGCCGTTTCGATTCCCCAGTCCGCGGCCACCTGCCTCATCCTTCCGGGATCTGTAACCGCGTATCCGGAGGCCGGGCCCTTTTCACAGGCGAGCCGGAACACCTCCGCGACTTCGCGGCCGTGATCGCTGTGGGCGGCCGCGCCGGCGGCGACCGCGCGGGCCATGTTGCGGGCCACGATCAGGTCGGCGTCGGCGCCGCAGATCCCTTCTCGCGGACCTTCGCCGAAGGGGTCGATGCGGCAGGGGCCCATGTAACAGATATGGCAGCACAGGCCCAGCTCTCCGAACCCGCACTGGGGCTGGAGCGCTTCGTGCCGGTCCCAGGCCGTGGATGATTCGAGGGCTTCGGCCCTTTCCAGCATTTCGCGGGCTGCGGGGTCGACTGTTCGGTTATCGGGTAACACCGGTGGTCCTCCATCTTCGACGGCGGGTCGTTCTTCCCGCCGGAACGGGCTCAATCCAGGAGCCGGGCGGTCAGTCGTTTCATTTCCCTGTGGAAGCGCAGATCGGCGTTGAAACTGCCGGTCCGGGCTTCGAACTCAAGGGCGCTGTCGAACGGCAGCTCCCCGAAAAGGTGAACTTCCTTCAGGTTTTCTTCGATAAATTCAGAGTCGTCCTGCTGCCTGATCTTGTTCGCTATCGCCAGGGTCTGCTTGATTCCAAGCTCCTTGGAAAGGGCTATGGTTTTACGGGCGGTCCTGAGGCTGGCCCAGCCCGGCTCCACCACGATCAGCATGATATCAACGCCCTCGGCGGTGCCCCTGCCCAGGTGTTCCACGCCGGCCTCCATGTCCACGACCACGTATTCGTCGCCGCCGGTAAAAACATGGTTCAGCACTTCGCGCAGAAGCACGTTTTCGGGGCAGGCGCACCCGGTCTTTCCGCCTTCGATCCCCCCCATCACCAGGATGCGCACGCCGTCCACGATCACGCCGAACCTTTCCGGGATATCGTCGACACGGGGGTTCATCCGCAGGAATCCGCCCCATCCGCCGCCGCCGACCCGTTCCTCGATCAGGGTTTTCAACCCGGCAAGGGGAGGTATTTCTTTGCCCGTATAACCCAGGGTGGCGGCCAGGTTGGCGTCCGGATCGGCGTCCACGGCCGTGACCTTGAAACCCTCGTCTTTAATGGACCTTACCAGAGACGCCGTAACGGTCGTCTTTCCGACCCCGCCTTTACCCGATACCGCGATTTTCATACCGCATCCTCCCAGCCGGAAAGGGCTTCGAGAGCCGGTGAAGATGAATCGAGCTCGAGCAGCGATCTTCCCGATGCCTCGAAAGCCGATACGGCCTGGTCCAGCGGGACGGTCCATATGCGGGTGAAGACGCCGTCGCCGGACGACGTGTCTGGTTTCGCGGAGCCGCCTCCTCCAACCGTTGTCGTCGTCGATATTTCAGCGCCGCCGACGCCGGCGGATGCTGCCGCCGATTCAGAAGCGACGAGGTCCGCCGATGCAACCGATACGATTTCCGCCGCGCGGGGATCCTCATTTTCGAAACCGTTCAGAACGAGTTCCACCTGCGGAGGGAGACGTTGGTGCAGCTCTTCGAAGAGCGACAGGGAACGGCGAACCGTCTCGGCGCCCATACGCGACCGGTTCGTGACGCAGACGAGCCGGTCGGGTCGGCCGGAAGTTCTTCGGGAGAGATGTTCGAGCCCGGCCTCGCAGTCGATGAGAACGTGGCGGTAGGACCGGGTCAGGCGGCCGAGGAGGTCCCGCAGCAGGTTGTTGACGAAGCAGTAGCACCCGGGGCCCTCGAGGCGGCCCATCGTAAGGAGGTCGAAACCGGTCGATTCTTCGATCACTTCCTCGACTCCGAAAGCGAGCCAGTCCGATTTCGACATCGACGCGGGTTTGTTCTCCTCGTCGCGGAATCCCTCCCGCAGGTCTCCGATGGTGGACTCGACGGGCACTCCCAGGACGGGGCCCAGGCAGGATGACGGGTCGGCGTCGATGGCCAGGACGGGCGTCTCACCCGCTCCGATCAGCCGATGAAGCAGAAGCGACGTCACCGTCGTCTTTCCGACGCCACCTTTGCCGATTACAGCCGTGATCATTCCAGCCTCTCCCTCTCCCTCGCCAGGTCCGGAAGCTCATTAAACGCGAAAATTACAAATGCATCCATAGAGAAGTGTGTTTTCTCTGAACGATGGCGGCATCGAGGTGATTCATCCAAAAAAACGGGATGCCGACATCTGGTATATTCCTCCCGTTCTCTTCTCCGCAACACCAGTTTCCCGGACGAGTTGAACAAAAGGAATATCGCCGAGTGCTTTTTGATTCTTCAGGTGATGATAATCGATCGGTGAAGGGGATAGTTTCACTTCAATCAACAACCAGGGGTGATCGTTCCGAACAACCAGGAAGTCCGTTTCCCTGCCGTCGCGGTTCCGGATGTAGTTCAGTTTAAAGGTTCCGAATCCGGCATCTTCCCACAAGTCGAGTCTCGATTTCAGTTCTACCCCTATATAGTTTTCAAAGCGTCCGGCGGCATCGTCCACCCGGGTCCAATCGTAGAAATATACCTTCTTCTCTTTTTTCAGAGATCGCGCAATTTTTTTCTGATAAGGCGGGATTCTGAAAATCAGGTATCCCAGTTCCAGGGCGGAAAGATAGTTTGCAGCGGTTTGAAAACTGACATGTAAATCCTTGGCTACTGCATTTATGGAAAGTGGCGATGCAATCCTGGAAGGGAGCAGCTGCATCAGCATCGCCGTTTTTTCCAGGTTCTTAATCCGGGTGATTTCCCTGATTTCCTCCCTTACAAGAGTATCCAGGTAGGCGTATCTCCATCTTGTGTGAAATCGCTTCGATCCTGAAATGAGCGGTTCCGGAAAGCCGCTGAACCGAAGCAAATTCAACATTTCATCCTGGTTATATTGCGGAGTATCCAATTTCTCGCGCACCAGATCGGCTGAATCGTCAGGGGGCGCGACAAAACCCGCACCTGTCGATTCACTGAGGGTGACCGGATTCAACCTGAAAATGAAATATCGACCCGTCAGGCTGTCCCCGCTTTTCCGCATCATGTCCAGGCGGGCTGAACCTGTCACGATAAACGTCAGTTCATCCCCGAAACTGTCGAAAAAATCTTTGAGAATATTTTTCCACCCAGGGAATTTATGGATTTCATCCATGCACAGCCAGCGTTTACCGCTCGTGGCAGGTGCAATGTTGTATACATCCGAAACAAAGAAATGGTTGTCTTTGATATAGGCATCGCGGACCTTGCGGTTATCCCAGTTGTAATAGAGCGGTTCACTTTGCGATGTAAGCAGGAAGTGTCTGGCAATCGTGGTTTTACCGCTCTGCCTCGGGCCGGCGATGAATCTCATCTGGCGACCGTAGTCGGAATGGAAAGCAATTCTTTGGAGGTGTCGGCTTATCAGCATGTCTGTATCTTATCGACATCAATCCGGTTTCGCAAGGCAATTTTTAATAGGACCTTAAAATTGCCGTGGCAATTTTAAAATACACCTTAATTTTGCCGTTGTTGTTCAATTGCTGTTTCAGAATACACCGGATTGAATCGACCGGCGGGTCGGGCTGCACGAGCCCTCCTCCCGCGATGAACCAGTCTGGTTACATCTCTAACGAATTTAATAATTTTCGAAGACGCAGAAGGTTTCACGGGGTCAAACCCTGGATGAATGTTTGAACCAGGTCGAAATACTCATGAAAATTCGTGAAGAGGATCGTATTGTGATTTCCCTGCTCGAAAATTCTGAGTTTTTTAGGCTCCGAAGACCATTCGTGCAGTCTTTGCGCATTCGAGACGTCGACCAGCCCGTCGTGCCTGGTATGAAGGATCAGGGAGGAACCTTTGTAACGGGACAGCTTCTCCTCGTGGTCCAGGTGCGCGCCGGCTTCTTCTTCTATCGATTCCATGGTCGCCCCGAGTTCGCCGGGAGCGACCCGCAGGAGGACTCTTTCCAGGGGGCTGGCTATTCCGCTTTCAAGGATGAGCCCCGGGATATCCGGGAACAGGGATGCTGCATGGATGGCGTAGATGGAACCCACGGACCTGCCGAACAGCACCAGCTCCTCGTGGGGCCGGTTGATGGCTTGAATTATAGATGTAATGTCTCCCAGCATTTTTATCAGCTGGGGTGAGCCGCCGGACATCCCGTATCCCCGGTATTCTGCCAGGAAAAGATTGTATCCGAGCTCGTCGAAAACGGATACCAGGTCCGGGATGTAATCCGCCACGATCTCACCGTTGCCGTGGAAATGGATCACCGTCTTCGCGCCGGGATGACTCTCCCTGTAGTAGCAGCCCAGCCTGGCATCCCCGCAATCCACCCAGAAGGGGTCGGCGAAGCTCTGCTTCCGGGGGAAGAAATACCGGCTGCTTAATACGGGGTTATCCAGAATATTTTCTTTCATGCTGTTGCCTTTGGATGCTCTTGATCTTCCCGTAGATGCCCTTTGCCTTCCGATAGATGCCCTTATCTTCCGATAGATGCTTTTTACCTTCCGGTCCGGGTCCAAATTTCAATTTAACCTGAAGGCATGTGCGGCTTCAACAGGGATCCGTTTGTCCCCACCACACTTAAGAGTATAATGAAGGATAACCGGTGATTCATCCGGGGAAACTGGATGCCGGCACTTTTTATCTTGCATTTTCAAAGTAATCCTTTTAAATTGCAAGGTATGAAGCGCCATGCCGAAAAGCTTCTGTCGGAACTGTTGCGATTCTTTCCATGTGTCGCACTCGTCGGGGTGCGGCAGTGCGGAAAGGCTACGTTGCTGCGGACGTCCGCGCCGGGATGGAAACTGTTCGATCTCGAAAAAGCCGGAGACTACCAGCGTATCGCCGATGATCCGGCTCTTTTTTTCCGGTTGAATCCCGATAACTGCGCAATCGACGAGTGCCAGTTGATGCCGGAACTTTTTCAGGCTCTGCGGGTGGCTGTAGACGATGATCGCCGGAAGACCGGACGGTTTATAATCACCGGCTCGAGCTCTCCCGATCTTCTGCACTCCGTATCCGAGAGCCTCGCGGGTCGGATAGGCATTATCGAACTCGCGCCGTTCAGTTCCGCCGAAGCCTTTTCTCTCGAGCCTTCGCCGTTCTACCGCAAGATTGTCGGTCGGGAACCGGTTTCTTCTCTGCTGGAGCTGAGTCCCAGAATATCCCTTGAGAATATCCATGACTACTGGCTGCGGGGCGGTTACCCCGAACCGTGGGTGCGCAATTCGTCCCGTTTCACGAATTTATGGCGACAGAACTATTTCGAGACATATCTCAACAGGGATATTCTGCGTCTTTTCCCGGGTTTGAATCGTAATAAATTCTTTTTGTTCATCGGCATGCTCGCCAATATCAGCGGCGAAGTGATCAACTACTCCAACATCGCGCGACTTCTCGGCGTTTCGCAACCGACGGTGCGGGAGTATTTTCAGATCGCCCACGGCACCTTTATCTGGCGACAGCTTCCGTCTTATGAAAAAAACGCCGTCAAACGGATTGTGAAGCATCCCAAGGGTCACCTGCGAGACAGCGGATTGCTTCATCACCTGCTGCGTCTCAACGATATGGACATGCTTTCGACCCATCCCGTCATGGGCCGCTCCTGGGGAAGTTTGGTGATCGAGAATATAATCCGGGGGTTCGATATAATGGGTGTAGATTTCGACAGCTACTATTACCGGACCAGCGCCGGGGCCGAAGTCGACCTGGTGCTGGACGGCGATTTCGGATTACTGCCCATCGAAATAAAATACAACCAGTCGGTCAGCCTTCGAAACCTCAGGGCTATACGCGATTTCGTGAAAGAACGGGGATGCCGTTTCGGTATCGTGATAAACAACGACGAGCGGGTTCGGCTTTATGAAGAGAACCTGGTCGGAATTCCTTTCGGCTGTCTTTGAGCCGATAACGCGCCGGGCCGCGGCTCAGGCTATTCGAGGCCTTCCCTCTCCCTCAACAGGTTCGACAGCTCGACCACCTTGCCGAGCGCATGGTCGGCGATTTCGACGCTCTGGGTTCCCATGCCGCACGAAGGAGTGAGCAACGACCGGCGGTAGATGAGCGCGCGGTCGAAACCTTTGCTTTCAAGCTGCCCGACCCGGTCGTCCAGTTCCGCCAGAAGATCCCGCGCCGACATGCCTTTTACGGCGGGGGTTGCCGGCACGATGCCCCAGGAGATGACTCCACCCCGTTCGTAGAAAGCTCTGAGCTCTGCAGGATAGAGGGGCAGACCCTGGAAGAACTCGAAAGCATCGAGGTTGATCACGTCGACCCCGGTCTCCATTACCAGCGACCAGTCGGTGTTGCCGCAGCAGTGGACTCCTGCAAGCGCCCCTTCTTCGTGGATCGTTTCGATTGAAGCATCGAGGGCCGTGATGACTTCATCCCTCGGAACGTTGACGAAAGCCGATCCGAAAGAACAGAGGTAAGGTTCGTCGAGAACCACGAGCGCCCCCTCCGCGCGATTTAAAAGAGTGCGGGCCATCCACCTGGCCTTCTGGGCGATTCCCTGGACGGCGACTTCGAGCAATTCAGGATTATAGGCGATGGAACGCTTCTTTTCGTCTATCACGGTCATTGCGAAACTGAAGGGTCCGGTGACCTGCCCCTTGAGCCATGGAAGTTTTTCCGCGCCACGTTTTTCGAGGGTTTCCAGAAAGAGGTGAAGCCCGAGCGCATAATCCCTGCTTATCCTGAAGTATTCACCGTCCTGTTCGATTACCGCCTGGTAGAAAGGCTCGAGCTCCTCGTAGAACCGTTCGTCCGTTTCGAAGTGAATCCGGCGGTTTTCGATATTCACCCTCGCTCCGGGAAAACCCTCGGAATACTGAACGTACATGCTTTCTCGAAAATCCCGGACGGGCATCTGCGGCCAGGCCGGCAGATCGGGCAGGCTGCCAAAAATATTATTCAGAAGCCGTTCGGGCTCTGTGTGGGGAAAGCTGCCGACAACCGTCGGTCTGGCATTAAAAGCAAACTGCTGCATGTTACTCCTCGAATTCGGACCCTTCGCGCCGCCGCACAGGTTCGCTGTCAAGCAGGCAAGGTGCGGATAGGTAAACTAATTGCTCATCATTTCAGAATCAACCCGGAACTTTTCCCATCGGTTCTGACGGCGATCTTCGAAAGCCCAATAACACTTGGATTTCCCTGTTTCGATTTTTGTCACGTGACAAAATTCGGGCGCGAAAAAAGTGATCTGAGTGTTCCCTTTTCCATTTTGATTTTGTCACGTGACAACAAAATAGATCCGTCCCCTTATTTCTGGTTTTTGGATCCGACTCCTGCCTCAGCTTCTGAGTCTGGTTTTTGGGTTTCCGGTTTTGGCTTTCAGTACCCAGCCTGCGTTGCTTCCGCCCCGCTGGGCGGCGCAGCCCCTTTCCCCCTTTTTCGGTACGGTAGTTCCTTATGTCGGGATCTGTGCGGGAGGAGTCGGGTGACCGGTTTCTCTACCGCGACAGCAAAACCGGCCGGGGGAACTGGCATTCGATCAGATTATCGGCTATTCTCGGGCAGTTCGAAACCGTCTTTTCATACGGAGCGGATCGAGGCGGAATGTTTCGAACCCGTTTCAGTTTCTACCGCTTCGATGCAACCATCCGCTGCAGCCGGGAGAAAAAGATGAAAATCCCTTTCTTTCAGATCGATGCGTTCGCATCAGCGGTTTTTGCGGGAAATCCGGCGGGGGTCTGCCTGCTGGACGAATGGATCCGGGATGAAGTGCTTCAGTCGATTGCAGCCGAAAACAACCTGCCCGAGACCGCCTTCCTGGTCGAGCAGGGGCATTATTACGATCTGCGCTGGTTCACGCCCGAGGTGGAGGTCGATCTGTGCGGGCACGGCACTCTCGCTTCCGGCCACGTAATCTTCGAATCCGTTGATCCCCGGGCCGGGCGCGTGGAGTTCGCGAGCAAGAGTGGAATCCTGACGGTGGAGAAGCGCGACGATCTCCTGGTGCTCGATTTCCCTTCCCGGAAGCCGGAGCCGTGCTCCCGACCGGAAGGGCTCGAAGCCATTTTCGGCGCATCCCCTCTCGAGGTGCTCGGCTCGCGCGACCTGATGGTCGTATTCGAGAATGAAGACTTAATCCGAACCATGCGGCCCGACCTGGTCGCCATGGCAGGCCTTGACGCCTTCGGCGTCATCGTTACAGCACCCGGTGAAAAATCGGACTTCGTCTCGCGCTTTTTCGCTCCCGGGGCCGGCATCCCGGAGGACCCCGTGACCGGATCGGCGCACTGCACCCTCGTACCTTACTGGGCGGAACGGCTCGGCAGGAAGGAGCTTCATGCCATGCAGCTCAGTCGACGCGGAGGCGAACTGTTCTGCACCGACGAGGGAGAGCGGGTTCTGATAGGGGGGCGGGCTGTCACCTATCTTTCAGGAACGATCTCGATTTGATTCATGGTTCCGTGCCGGTCGCGAAACATATACCTGGGGAGGTGGAATGTGTTTGATCTGGCTATGCTATACCTGGGCGCCGCCCTCCCGCTCGTCCGGGGCGCCGCTCTCCCGCTCGTCCGGGGCGCCGCTCTCCCGCTCGTCCGGGGCGCCGC
>CAYMWF010000087.1:14738-19878 GCA_964394085.1 uncultured Gemmatimonadota bacterium
GCGCCGCTCTCCCGCTCGTCCGGGGCGCCGCTCTCCCGCTCGTCCGGGGCGCCGCTCTCCCGCTCGTCCGGGGCGCCGCCCTCCCGCTCGTCCGGGGCGCCGCTCTCCCGCTCGTCCGGGGCGCCGCCCTCCCGCTCGTCTGGGGCGCCTCTCACCTGTTCCCGACAAGGTCGGTGATCGAGGGGTTCGGCGCTATCTCTTCCGACAACCGGCGGATCATCACCGTTTCCTCCATTTTGATTCTGGCAGGCGGCCTTGTTTCGTTCGGGGTTTCAGATGCTGAAGCCGCCGTGCCGCAGGAAGCTTCTCAGAATCGACCGGAGCCTGCCGCCATGCCGGAAGAAGCTTCCCAGGATCGACCGGAGCCCGCCGCCGTACAAGTCGTAATCGAGGAATCCGACAATATTTACACTGCAAAAACCGGAAGATACTCGCTGAAGGAGGGTGATTGTTCGGTGATGTGGGAGGTAGAGGTGCCGCGTGATGAGGATAAGAAGATCACGCTGAGGACGAGATACCCGATCGGCATCGGGTGTTCTCTGTCGTTCGAAGAACAGCTCCCGCTTCACAGGCGGGTTCTAAAGAGGCTCCTGGAGGACTGGGATTCGGCCCGCTTCTCCCTCCTGTTCACGGGGCCGTTCAGCAGGCTGGATCCCGCCGGAACGTGGAATCTCCGTATCGCCCTGGCAGCCGCCTCCTCGGCCGACTGGAAAGAATATTGCGCGAACTACCCGAACCACGGGCACGGGAAAACATCGAATACGATTTTCGTAGAAACGGTTAATAGCTCGAACGCCTGCAGGGAGCTCGCAGGACTGTTCGCGGAATTCGGCATGCGGATCAGGCTCGATTCGGTCGAGAAGGTCTTTGCGCAAAAGGCGAAAGATCTGCCCTTTCATCAGCGGCTGAAAACCCGCGGCGTCGAAGACAATCCAAACATTTTCTACGATGCGGGGATGAACTACTTCAAGATCTCTCCGGGTGAACAGCGGTGAAAAGCAGCAGCTGACCGGTTGCATGATAAAGCGATCTCCAGGCAGAGGTAATCACGAAAAGTTGATATAATCGATGCATATAATAATTTCTATGGAACTCATAGCCGTCTCGAGGTTAGAAATGATGATAAGGACTGGCGGATTCAACCGTCCCGGGAGCGACCCGGCAGTCGTCCCCCTTCCGAGCTCCGATTGTCCGAATCGGACTGAAAGGAGAATCAAGATGATTATCAAGAATACCGGATTGATGATAAAGAGAGCTTTCCTGCTGCCGGCCCTGTTTCTTTTTTCGGCTGCGGGCGCCGGCGGGGGTAATGTATCCGCCGAAGGTTCCGGAACAGCGGAAACAGCTGAAAAGTCAACCGTCGGGACCGGAGTGATCACAGCCGAAAATATCGAACGGGTTGCGCCGGACCGGGTGCGCGGAGAGGTGCAGGAGGGTAAAGCGCTTCTAGTCTGCGCCTATGATGATGATAAGAAATATGAAAAAATGAACCTGGAAGGTTCTATCTCTTACCTGGCTTTGCTCGACAAACTGCCGGTCTTACCGAAAGAAACATCGATCTACTTCTACTGAGGCTGACCTCGCGAAGCGAGCGCCGCCGGTCGGGCGGTCGAACTGAACTCGAAAGGTTACGTCAACGCGAAAGTTCTGAAAGACGGAGTGAAGGGCTGGGATGATGCCGGTTACGGGCGCGCCCGGTAAAAAAATCGTTCACTCGGGGTGCGGACGAAGACGGCTTGAATATGAGATGCGAAATGGGTGATTGATTTTATCCCGCACCCTAACCCGGGTTCGCCTCGCCGGGAGTCGCATAGGGGAGGAAGGTGATATCGTCCCCACCGTCCGGGGTTCGTCCGTATACAAGGTCGTCGTGGAGATCGGGGAACACGATCCGGTCGATCACCATGTTTCCCCTGATATCCAGGTCGTAGATTCCGATCTCCTCGCCGCCGGCGCCGAGTTTGAAGTTGGTGTGAAACACTCCCTGCTCTACATCGTCGTCGCACCATACCACCAGGTGACCGCCTGGAGGAATCTGCCCACCTTCAAGGAATTTCCATTTCCTCGGTTCGGCGGCGTCATCCGACAGGTACAGGCCGCCCAGACTTACGGTGCGGCCCGAAGGATTGTAGATTTCGAACCAGTCGTCATACTGGTCGTTTTCATCCAGCCAGGTCGTGTCGTTGTCGGCCATTATCTCGTTGACCAGCAGAGGGACCGGACGGTGGTCTCTCAGGAAAACCTTTTTCGAAACCTGGTCGAGAACAGTCAGGCCCGGAACGGTGAGGTTTGCGTAAATCGTTACCCCTACGGCGGGCAGGCCCGACGGGACATGAATCCGTACCGTTTCGGTGAATGAGCCCCATCCGTCGAGATGGAACGGTATCACCTTTATAGTCTGGAGGTACTCTCCGTATCCCGCCTTCAACTCGATTGCGCAGTCGGCTCCGAATTCCCTGTTGTTCCAGACGTATACGAGCATCGAAAGGGTGTCCCCCGTGAGCACCTCGTAAGGGGTTTCCAGATGAATGTTCGCGATCGGGGGGGAGTCGTTGGCCGCTCCGAAAGTGGGGTAGGCCGCCGGAGCAGTGATAGCGCAGCAGTCGGGTGTTCGGACCACGGGCATATCGGGCAGGGCCGGGAAGGATATTTCTAAATAGTTTACCGGATCTCCCTGGCTGTCGAACAGCCCTATGAACCCGGTTCCCGGCTCGACCCTGAACGATGCGTGCAATTCACCTTCTCCGGGCTCTCCGTCCAGCCAGAACACCAGGAATTCCTTTTCTCCTATGTTGACGCCCGCGGGGATTTGCCATTTGAAGGGATCGCCGGGATCGTCGGAGAGCCACAACCCGCCGAGCGGGATTGTTTCATTGCCGAAATTGCAGATTTCCACCCACGGTTCGTGCTCCCAGTATTCATCCACGGCACCCGTGACGTTCAGGCGGAGCAGCTCGTTGATGAAGAGGTTTACGTTCGGATCGGGGGCGAAGGTTTCGAGCTGGCTGAAAATGTTGTTACGCCGGTTCTCGGCGAACTGTTCGAGTTTGCCTCTCTCGTTCAGGAACTTCGTCATGTCTTCCCGACCGTATTTCATGATATCCCGCTCGGCTTCGGGAGCCAGGAGGGTATATTCCCGGTCGATCATATCGTGAACAACGGGCAGGATGAACGGATCGTTCAGCAGCTCCTCGACGCGCACCGCGAACATGCGCCGGTACTGGGGCGTTTCCATGAGACGGGTGTAGAGCCTGTTCCAGAAGAAGAGAAGAACGGGGTGATCCCTCGTGCAGATATCGAGCGCCTGCCCGACATCGCTCCACGACTCGTTCAGATCCCACGGGATGAATTCGAACAGCCCGGTTTCCGAATCCATGTACAGGTAATAGTTCCAGCCGGTGAAATCAAAATTCGCAATAATAGCCTGTCCTGCATAATAGTTGAAAAAACCGTCGACATCCAGGTAGTCGAGGACCTCCGTCAGGAAGATACCATCTGGTGAATCGTTGGTCGTCTCGATGAATTCAGCCAGGCGCTCGAAATCTTCATAGGTGCCGTACTCGAGCTCATACCCGGAGTAGTATCTCGATATCTCCGGGCGTTTGCTGAAATCCCCGTCTATCGCCTTCCAGATGGTTCCCGTCCTGCCGCGGTTTTCAAGGAAATGTTCATCAACCTGCTCCGCCATGGTGAAGATACCTGCGAAAACATCGTTCCGTTCGAGATGGATGAATTCAGCCAGCCCCGACAGGCACCCCGTGCCGTTCATTACGTCGTAGCTCATCTTCTCGCGGATCATCGACTTGTCGGTCCATTCCGCCTGGAGGTTCAATTTCACGTGGCCGTTATAGAACGGCGGATCCAGCCTGATTTTATGACTCTTTTTGGGTAGATTCCGGGTCGTGTTCCCCCTGTACCTGAGCCCGATGTCCGGCCAGTCGTCGTACAGCGTGTGAAAATCTGCCGGCAGATAATCGTTTCTGCTGCGATAAACGTTCAGGTAGGTCAGATATTCTTCGCTCATCTCGTATCCGAAAACCTGGAGGGGGGATTCCCCGGACCGGATCGGAGATACCGTTATCGGCGGAGATGGGGAGCTTGCCACACCGCCGCCGCTCACGGCGACGAGCCTGTACTGGTACTCATGATCCGGATCCAGGCCCCTGTCTACAAAGCATACGGCTGCAATCGGATCTCCGGTTATCTCGACCTCCTCACCTCCGGAAGTAAGATCCTTCCTGAAAACCTCTACTCCCAGGTCGGTTCTTTCATAGTAAGGGGTCCAGGTCAGGATGACCTCGCCGTACCCGGCGATTGCCGATAGCCCTTCCGGCACCGGGGGAGCGGATCCGCCGACCGCCACCTCTTCCACGTGGATGGAGTTGATCATCGGAGCGCCCGTGATAAAAACGGGATTGATGTTGAGCTGACCGTCGGTCACTTCGATGATGCGCCGCAGGTTGAGGGCATAGAGCCGGTCCACGCGGCGGTAGATATCCAGGCTGTCTACCAGGATTTCACCTTCGGCCGCGATATGGAATTCCCGGAGACCCCGCCAGTGCTTGTCCCATTCAACAAAATGCATCGATACGAGGTAGCGCCCGTTCGGCAGATCGAACCTGTATTCTTCCCACCCGTCGACGCGGGTGGTCACCATCTTTTTCAGCTGCACCCCTGGAATGAGCCCCCCCACATCCTCGGCCAGCCACCCCTCCGCCTTTTCTTTGCCGCCGAAACGGCCCGCGCCGTTTTCCACCGTGTAGAGGCGATCGATCTCGTATACAGCGCCGTCCAGGGGCGTCAGCTTTCTTGCGCCTCCGCAGTTGAACCCGTACTGGTAAGCGTCCGCCGCCGCCGGCGCAGTCATCCATGTCAGTCCCGCCAGAAGTGCGACTATTATTGAGCAGTTGATTCTACCTGACTTATTAGTCAGGGCTTGGTTGCCGCAGCTGATATTCAAAAGCATTCCAGGCTCTCCCATTATGTATATAATATCACGATCAAGTATAATCCGGATTTCAACCATAATCTATTTTTTGTGCACAAATGAGTCTGGTGTCACTGTGCCGGGTGGGCGGAAGCGATCCTTTCCGGACACGTGAAACCGACCGGGGGCATTGTCTTATATCCGAATTCCCTG
>CAYMWF010000088.1:0-19721 GCA_964394085.1 uncultured Gemmatimonadota bacterium
GGGGCAGGGACATCCAGTCTTTTGTCGATGCAATTCTGCTGAAAATTCCCCCGACCGGAACAGGCGAAGACGGTCTTGACTCGGTGCGGATTATCGAAGCCCTGTACCAGAGCGACAAATCAGGCTCGATCGACGTAGCTGTCTGAGCCGTTTTTCAGCCTTCTATCAGCCGTTTCCCGCGGAATCAACCTCGAGCCGTCCCCGGCTGCCGCCGTTGCCCTGGATTAAACTCCGAGCCGCCCGGCTGCCCCCGTCTCCCGCGGATTCAACATCGAGCCGCCCGGCTGCCGCCGTTGCCCTGAATTAAACTCCGAGCCGCCCGACTACCCTCGGCATCCGGCGGCATCGCCCCGCAGAATCCCGTAAATAATCAGGTTCTCTGGTTTTCCGTCTTTGATAACGTGGTTGCGCATCTCGCCCTCGAAGCGCATGCCCGCCTTCTGCATGACGCGGCCCGAAGCGGGATTACGATCAAGGTGGGTCGCGAAAATCCTGATCAGGGAGAGGTTCTCGAAGCCGAAAGCGATCACGGACTTTACCGCTTCAGTACAGTATCCCTTGTTCCAGTACGGAGTTCCTACCCAGTAGCCGAGTTCTGCGCGCCGGAAGCGGGGGCGGATATCCATGAGGCTTACCGCCCCGACGAGATTTCCGTCCCTCCTCGAAGTGATGGCCCATGCGACGCCGGATCCGGTTTCGTACATGAGCTGATGTGTTGCGATCCAGGCGTCTGCAATGCCGTCCTCGTATGGATGCGGGATATTGAGGGTTGTCAAAGCGATTTCGGGCGCTCCGGCGAGGCGCTGCACCTCCGGCGCGTCATCCGGTTCGAACGGCCTGAGGATCAGTCTCCGTGTATCAAGTTCCGGTTGTTTCTCCATTTGAACCGACTCCATTATTCCGAACCAGCGAACAAACCCCGATTCGAAAAGTTAAACCCAACGGGAACGGGTAATCAAGACCGATCCGCCGCAAGAGCGCGCGGTTGACGAAAATCACCGGCCATCGTATCCTATTTTTCCGGGCTTCGCGCCGACGGCCACCGATGGCCCCGCAAAAACGGTTATTCACTGCGAAGCTACCTCCTTTATTTGAAAGCCGTTAATCGATTCTCCGTCTCTTTTCCATCTGAAGTTTCGTTACTGGGAGAAATAAATAATGAGACAAATCGTTCAAAACCTCAGGGCATTCACCAGGCTTTACGGATATGTGAGATATTTTCATCCGAGCGACGAGGCGAGCTGCATCGACTGGGACAGGTTCGCCGTTTTCGGCGCAGGAAAGGTGAAGAACGCCGCGGACTCCGGGGAGCTCAAGGAGGTGCTCGAGAGTCTCTTCCTTCCCATCGCACCTACCATCCAGATAAGGTTTTCGGGCGAAGGATTCGACCTGGATATTCCGGACGCTCCAGGAGAAGGCCCCGGCCGGGAGGCCGTCGCCTGGCAGCATGTCGGGGTTTACACCGGATTTCCCCGGATGCCGTACCGGAGTATCCGCCTGAACCGCGGTAAGAAACTGCCCGGGGGCGCCGTCGATACCGGAGAAGCCTTCCAATCAATGAACATCGTCGAATTCCGTGGAAAAAAGATCAGGCTGGAGGTATCCGCGAGCGCCGAAGTAAGCGGTTCGGATAATCATGGACGCCTGTTCATGCGAATTCAGGAATACGACCCCCGGAGGGGATATGGAACTCGCAGGAAGCTCGGTGATCAGGTGTTAACCTCCGGCGAATGGAGCGACTACAAACTCGATGTAGAAGCAGGTGAGAACGCGATGAGTCTCGGGTTCGGATTTTTGCTGCAGGGTGAAGGACGGGTCATGGCCAGGAATATCCGCCTTTCGGTGAATCGAGGCGGGGATGAATGGGAATACCTCGATATCGAGAATCCTTCGTTCGTGGAAAAGGACGAAACCGGCGGTCCCGCGGAATGGAATATCCTGAACCGGGGCTACTCATTAAAGACGGACGATCCGGATGGATGTAAAGAAGAGAAATATCTGTTGATCGAGTCTAAAAAGAAGCTTTTCGACGGCACTCCCGAAATCGGTGACTTCGTTGAAAAGGAGCTGGATGCCCGCCTCCGGTGCCGTGTTCCCGTCGCTCTTCCGGCCGGAACGGGCGGCGCTGCGGACGGGAACGAGAAAATAAACCTCGCGGAACTGGAGGCGGAACTGGAGGCGATCGATTTACGGGGCGCGAGGGCTGATGATGAAAACGTGCGTTTCGCCGGCGTAACCATTGCATGGAACATCTTCCAGCACTTCTACCCTTACTTCGACGCAGTCGATGTCGACTGGGACGCCGAACTGACCGCTGCCCTCGAGGAAGCCTCGACAGTCAGAACCGGGGAAGATTTCCACCGGACCCTCCGCAAGCTGGTGGCCGGGCTGCAGGACGGGCACGGCAACGTCATTCACATGGGGTCGAAAATGGATTCCGCCGGGCCCCCTATAAGTGTAGACTGGGTGGAAAACCGGGTCGTAATCACCGCGTCGAAGCACCGGCGGCTGCAGCGGGGCGATGTAATCGAAAAAATAGACGGTAATCCGGCGGAACAGGCCCTGCTGGACGCCGAAATCTACATTTCCGGGTCGCCCCAGTGGCGGAGATTGAAGGCGCTGGAAATGTTCGGGTGGGGAGAGCGGGGCAGCGCGGCCAGGCTCTCGATCAGGCGGGAGGATGAAACGTTCAGCGTCAAGGTGCGAAGGAATACGGGCTGGGCTGAGGGCCTGATCACGGAATCGGAGCGTCGGGCCATAGAAATGATCGATAACAGGATCTACTACCTGAAACTCGAAGACATCGTCTGGCCGGAGCTCGAGAAGATGATCAACCAGCTCGCCCGGGTCGACGGTGTCATCTTCGATATGAGAGGTTATCCGAAATCCCACGAAATCATCCGCCACCTCGTGGATGAACCCGTAAGATCCGCAAGATGGAACGTGCCCCGAACCTTGTATCCAGACCGGGAGAGGGCCGCGGGATACGATACCCCGGGACGATGGCTGCTGGAACCGAAAGAACCGAGGTTGAAGGGAAAGATCGTGTTTATAACCGATGCCCGGGCGATCAGCGCCGCAGAGTCATTTATGGGCATCGTCGAGTTTTACAGACTCGGGGAGATCGTAGGGCGGCCCACGGCGGGCACGAACGGAAATATCAATATGTTCATGCTTCCGGGAGGGTTCAACGTGATGTTTACAGGCATGAAGGTGCTGAAGCACGACGGCTCACAGCATCACCACGTGGGAATCCGACCGACGATCCCCGTTGAGCGAACAGTGAAGGGCATTGCGGAAGGCAGAGACGAATTTCTGGAAAAGGCATTGGAGCTCATCGACCTCCGGGATTGAACCGGGGGGGGGCCTGCCGGATAAGCATGCTGTAACGGGAGACGGATCAAACTGGCAAAGGATATGGAACCGGAGGGCGGATCATGCCGGAAAAGTATGATGCTATCGTGATAGGCGCTGGGCTTGGCGGACTCTCGGCGGCGGCCCGCCTGGCGAAGGCGGGGATGGGCGTGCTGGTGCTCGAGCGCCACAACGTGCCGGGAGGATACGCAACCAGTTTCGTACGGGGTCGCTTCGAGTTCGAAGCATCGCTTCACGAGCTGTCGGGCATCGGCTTCGGCGGCGAAAAGACAGCCCTGTCCGCGTACCTCGATCAGCTCGGAGTCTCTGACAGGGTGGAATTCCTGCAGATAAAGGATCTCTACCGGTCGATCTTCCCCGGCCTCGACATAAGCCTCCCCATGGGCAGAGAAGCTTACGAAACCACCATCTGCGACGCCTTCCCGCACGAGGCGGACGGAATCCGGCGTTTCCTCGATAAACTCTTCGCACTCGACAGGGATGTGAAGCGTCTCGAGGCCGACATGGATATCGGCCAGGTGTTCTCGCCGTTCAAGGCGCTGACCATACCGTTCAAGTATCCGAACAGCTTCCGTTATCTTCCGGAGACCTGGGGCCCGGTGCTGAACGGCTGCGTGCGCGACGAAAAAGCCCGGGCTGTTCTCTCCCAGTACTGGGGGTATTTCGGGCTGCCGCCGTCAGAGCAGGCTTTTCTATATTTCGCGGTGGGCCTGGTCACCTACATCAGGTTCGGCGCCGCTTACCCGAAGGGACGCTCCCAGGCGCTGTCGGCCGCCTTCGCCGACGTGATCGAATCGTGTGGTGGAAGGATCGAGCTGGGAGCGGGCGTGGAAAAGGTGCTCACCGAAGGGGGACGCGTCACCGGGGTGAAAACATCGTTTGGGGAGAGGTTCGACGGCGACTGGATCGTATCGAACGCCGATCCGCTCATCACCTGCCGCGATCTCATCGGCGAGGATGCGGTTCCCGGCAGGTTCTTCAAGAGCCTGCGGCCGGCCCGGCTCGGGGCCTCATCCACCAACATCTATCTCGGCCTGAATGCTCCTCCCGAGGCGCTGGGGTTCACGGAACACGAAATATTCATCAACGAAAGCTACGATCTCGAGAGCCATCACCGGTCGCTGCACCGGTGCGAAGATCCCGAAGTCGTGGTGATGACCTGCTACAACAACGTCTGGCCCGAAATTTCGCCGCCCGGAACATCGATGGCGGTAATCACCTGCCTGCAGATGGGGAAGCCCTGGTTCGAACTGAAACCGGATGAGTATTATGATACTAAGATGCGCACGGGAGAATCGATGCTCCGGATGGCCGAGCGGGTTTCGCCCGGACTCAGGGACAGCGTCGAAGAGATCGAAATCTCTACGCCTGTAACGAACCAGCGGTTCGCCGGGCACACGGCGGGGTGCATCTACGGTTTCGATCAGCCGGCCCACTACAACACCGTGCTGAGGATGCCGCCGAAGGGGCCGCTCGACCGCCTCTACTTCGCCGGCGCCTGGACCCAGCCGGGCGGCGGATACGAACCCGTAATCATGTCGGGAAAAACCGCAGCCGAGCTGATACTCGGACGGGCGGCGAAAGGAGCGGCGTGATGTTATATCTGGTTTCCGGTTTAAAAGCTTACGCCGGTCTACTTGCCAAACGCCTCACCGCCTCCGGCACGGGCTTCCTCGACGACACGCACCGGAAGCTCGCGGCCGGCTTCGTGGAGTGCATCCATCCCCCGGTCATGAAACTGCGGGCAACGGAGATTATCGAAGAGGCGCTGAACACGAAAACCCTCCGTTTCGAGCGACTCGACGGTCCGGTTCCGCCGTTCGTTCCCGGACGTTACGTGAACCTGCACGTGGAAATCGACAACATCCGAACGAGCCGTCCTTACAGCATCTCCTCGCATCCGGGCGCCGGCCACATCGATCTGACCGTCAGCGAAAAACCTGGCGGTTTCGTTTCTCCCTACCTGGTCGGGGAGGTTAAGCCGGGTGATATTTTCGAATCATCGGGACCGGCCGGGTCGTTCCGGTTCGAGCCGCTCATCGACCGGGGAGCACTGGTGATGCTGGCCGGCGGGAGCGGCATCACTCCGTTCATGAGCATGCTCAGGTTCTTCGATGCGGAGGACTGGCCGCTTCCCGTTCACCTGATATACGGGTGCCGCACTCCAGGCCACCGGATCTTCGGCAATGAAATCGATCGACTCACCGAAAAGCACGACATGTTCGACGCGGTAACCGTTTGCTCCGAGCCGCCGGAAGGCTTCGACGGAACCTCCGGATTCATCGACGCGACACTTATCATCGGCCGGGTCGGCGACGTGAGCGGAAAGACGTTCTTTATATGCGGGCCGAACGCCATGTATGAATTCTGCACGGGAGAGCTCGAAAAACTCGGCGTGCCCCGCCACAAAATCCGCAGGGAGCGTTTCGGACCGCCCGACGACATAACCCTCGCACCGGAGTGGCCCGAAGGGATCGGGGCTGAAGCGACTTTCGAGATGAAGGTGGCGGGGAAAGGAACCGTAACCGCCGCAGCCGGCGAACCCGTCCTCAATACCCTCGAGAGAAACGGCATCGCAGCACCGGCCAAGTGCCGCTCGGGTGAATGCACCGCCTGCCGGGCCAAACTCCTGGCAGGCAAAGTCTACGAGCTCCCCGACACGGGGGTCAGAGAAGCGGATCGCAGCCGCGGTTACATCCACGCCTGCGTAAGCTATCCGCTCACCGACCTCGAAATCCGCCTCTGATCAGGGACCGGATCCGTTTTAGAAAGGTTGGCTAATGGACTGGAAAGAGGAAAGGGGCGCACTTGCGTTGATGGCTGCCGTGTTCTTCGCGGCATTCTATCTGCCGGTGGGAACGGGGCGCTTCGACGGCGCGGTGCTCGAGGCGTTCCACCTGGTGAAGTGGTACGCCCGCGAGCACGTTGTCTTCTGTCTTGTCCCGGCCTTTTTCATCGCCGGCGGCATAGCGGTCTTCATCAGCCAGGCCTCGGTTCTGCACTACCTGGGACCGGCCGCGAAAAAAGCGGTCGCTTACGGGGTGGCGTCGGTGTCGGGCTCGATACTGGCGGTCTGCTCATGCACCGTGCTCCCGCTCTTCGCCGGAATCTACCGGATGGGCGCCGGGATCGGACCCGCCGCGGCATTCCTTTACGCGGGGCCGGCCATCAACGTGCTCGCCATCATCCTCACGGCCCGGGTGCTGGGCGCTTCTCTCGGCATCGCCCGCGCGGTGGGAGCCATATTCTTCAGCATCATCATCGGACTGTGCATGCACTTCCTCTTCCGCCGGGAGGAGAAGGCTCGAGCCGAAGCCGCACTCGCCCTCCCGGAGGCGGAGACCCCTCGGCCGCTTCTCCAGAACGTGATCTACTTCACCGCGATGATCGGCGTGCTCGTATTCGCCAACTGGAGCGAACCGGCAGCCGGGTCGGGAGCCTGGAGCTTCATCCACGCCCACAAGTGGATGCTTACGTGCCTGTTCGCGGCGGGTCTCGGTTTCGTGCTTACTGCCTGGTTCGGGTTCCGGTGGAGCGATACGGCCCTCGCTGCGGCTCCCGTCGTGGCCCTCGCCCTGGTTTTGCCCGGGAAGCCCATGCTCCCCTTCGCAGCAGGGGCCGTCACCCTTTCGATCGTGGCCGTCGTCAGGGGCGGGGAGCCGCGCGAATGGCTCGAATCTTCGTGGGGATTCGCGAAGCAGATACTGCCCCTCCTCTTCGCGGGCGTGCTGGCCGCCGGGGTGCTCCTCGGCCGGCCCGGAGGCGAGGGGCTCATTCCTTCCGAGTGGATCTCCGCATCGGTGGGCGGCAACGGTCTCGGCGCCAACCTTTTCGCCGCCGTGGCGGGAGCGTTCATGTATTTCGCCACGCTCACCGAAGTTCCGATTCTGCAGGGACTCATCGGAAACGGAATGGGGAAGGGGCCGGCCCTCGCCCTGCTCCTGGCCGGACCGGCGCTCTCACTGCCCAACATGCTCGTGATCCGCAGCGTGCTGGGAACGAAAAAAACGGCCGCATTCATCGTTCTCGTGGTTATAATGGCCGCAACGAGCGGCTTGATCTACGGAGCCACCGGATAGGGACCCCGAGCCGCCCGCTACTACGGGAAAGAAGTCGCAGACTGCTTGGCGACGCGGAATAGAATTCACAGGCTGCCCGGCACCGCAGGAAAGAATTCCCGGCTGCCCGGCGCCGGTTGTTTAAAAAGCCTGGGAACGAAAAGTTCCAGCCGCGGATTGTTCCGAACAAGGAGACTGACCGTTGAGAAAAATACAGATTCTCGGCACGGGATGCCAGAAGTGCGATAAGCTGGCCGAAAACGCAAAAGCCGCCGTAAGCGAGCTCGGCCTCGACGACGAGGTGGTGAAGGTGACGAAACTTAACGAGATCGCTCAGTTCGGCGTGATGCTGACACCCAGTCTCGCCATCGACGGCGCCGTCAAGGTGGTGGGTAAGCTCGTATCGACTGAAGAAATTAAAAAGCTCCTCTCCTGAGGCTGCGGGAACGAAACGACAGCGCATGAAAACTTTAATTTTTTTAACAGCCGCCCTGCTGACGCTCACGCCGCAGGCTTGCGGTACCCAGGAGACGAACCCGGTCGGAGAACCGTCCGCCGAAAACCTGCCGGTTCTAATCGACCTGGCCGCCGGCAAGTGCATTCCCTGCAAATTGATGGCGCCCATACTCGAAAAGCTGGCCGTCGATTACGAAGGAATATTCAGGGTGGTCGTGCTGGATGTCGGCAAAGACCCTTCAGTGGCGAAAGAATACAAGATAAGGGTGATACCGACGCAGATATTCCTGGATGCTTCGGGCGCCGAACTCTACCGGCACGAAGGTTTCTTCTCCAGGGAGCATATCCTTGCCACGTGGGAAAAGTTCGGGGTGGTTTCCTCCCCTGCGGCGGACGAAGGCGGTGAAACTCCGTAAATGAGCGAGCTGTTCGCCATACTCGTCAGTGCCGTGGAAGGCTCGATCGTCGCGTCGATCGGAGCAGCCCTCGTCTGGGGCGTGCTCAGCGTGGTGCTGAGCCCCTGCCATCTTGCGGGCATCCCGCTCATCGTCGCCTTTATAGGAACCCGGGACAACTCGTCACCAATGCAGGCATTCGCCCTTTCGACAGCCTTCGCTCTCGGAATTCTCGTGACCCTCGCAGGCGTCGGCGCCGCCACGGCCGCGGCGGGCAGGATGCTGGGCGACCTGGGCAGAACGGGCTCGCTGTTCGTAGCAGTCGTTTTCTTCGCGGCCGGGCTCTCGCTCACAGGTATTCTGCCGCAGCCGTGGTCGACGGGCGACATCAAGACGACCCAGAAGAAAGGGATAGCATCTGGGTTCCTGCTCGGCCTGGTGTTCGGGATCGCCCTGGGGCCGTGCTCCTTCGCCTTTCTCGCCCCCGTGATGGGAGCCGCTTTCAAACTGGCGGCGGGAGCCCCTCTTCATGCGGCGGCGCTTTTCGCCGCGTACGGAATAGGACATTGCGGCGTCATCGCTTTAGCTGGCGTATCCGCCGGAGCGGTGCAGCAGTACCTCGACTGGCACGCCGCCTCCAGGGGCGGCCGGTACCTGCGGAAAACATGCGGCATCCTCGTTCTACTCGGCGGATGCTACTTTGTATATATCGCCTGGTAACGGCATGAATTACAGATAAAATGGACCAGTCTGTCCGTTCATTCAAATGTTCTGAAACAGGTTGCCCGGGCACGTCCCGACCTGCACCGGAGAAATAACACGAAAGGAGATAAGCCATGCGACTGCTTGCCGAATTCTTCCCTGAATTTGCCGGAAAACTTGACGAAATCGACGATCTATATCTCGAAAAACGGACAATCGATGAAAAAACCTACCAGTTCATATGCTTCGCCCTCGCCATCAAGGCCCGTTCGAAGCCGTGCCTGATCAAACATTTCAAGGGCGCCCTCGAAGCAGGAGCCACGACCGCGGAGCTGACTTACATAATGGCGCTCGTCTTCCGGGAAGCCGCGGGCGGAGACGACTGCTGGACTCATGACGCACTGGGCGACTGGCGCGAAATAATAGAAAGCGACATCCAGTGCTGCCCGAAATAGCGAAACCGCAACAAATGGATAAAAACAGCGTAATACTTGCTCAAATCGCTCCCCAGAGAAGCAGCCAGTATACTGCGCTGGCGAACCACCTGGCCCCGCATGAACTGAGTGTCTGCCCCCTGGGCCGTATCACGGATTCAATCGAACCGGTTACAATCGGCGGGCTCGAATACTTGAAAGTTTCTCTGACCGAAGCTCCGGACGAAAGGGAAATCCGCGAGCTCGGAATGCTGGCGACAATAAGCGCTGTTTTCCTGTATTACGATCAACTGGGAAAATCCGAGGGTCCCTTTTTGAAACCTGTGGATACCGGTTTTACTCCCCTCTTTAGTCCTGATCTGATTGCCGCCCGCCGCTATCGTGGAAAAACGAACGAGCAGTTTACCCACTTTCTGTGCAATCTCGCCAGGTTCAGCAGCGGCTTTTCAGACCTTCCCTGGAAGGAAATCAATCTTTTCGACCCGCTTGCCGGGGGCGGAACCACGCTCTTTACGGGGCTGGTTCTCGGTGCCAACGTCGCCGGTGTTGAAATAGTCGCCGGAAACGCCCACTCCACAGCTACTTTCCTCAAGCAGTTTACAAAAGAGGAGCGGATCGCCTGCTCGGTAAAAGAAGAGCGCCTGAAAAAATCTGGCGGCAAAATCTGGCGGTTCACCATGGGAAACGATCCGCCCAGGAAGTGTATAATCTCGCGGGGTGACACTGTTAATTCGGCCGGCCTTGTTTCCGGACTCGGCAAACCGCATCTTATAGTCGGCGATCTCCCTTACGGAATAAAGCACAAGGGAAAGCTGGAGGCCCTGCTCGGGGAAGCTCTTCCGGTATGGGCATTTCTGCTCCGTGATGGAGGAGCCCTGACCCTGGCGTGGGACTCGACGAGGTTTTCACGCTCAGATATGCTCGCCCTGGTTGATTCGGAAGGTTCATTCGACGTTCTCGACGATCCCCCGTACGATTCGATGGCGCACCGGGTCGACCGTGTAATCAAGCACCGGGACGTGCTCGTTGCCGTCAAGCGTGAAATGTGAGCCGAACCGGTTTGTGACTTCCGTGTTTTTGTCACGTGACGAACAAGGGAAGGCATATCAGGTACGTTTCCATACTCGGTACATCTCGTTCGACAGGCACTTCCAAGGCTCCGGAATTTTTCTCATGTGGTAAATCCGAAACAGGCTCCGCAGGCCGGGTTACCCGCATGGAACCTTCCGTGTGACAGGCACTTCCAAGGCTCCGGAATTTTTCTCATGTGGTAAATCCGAAACAGTCGCTACGGGACGAATTACCCAGCTGGACTTTCCTTTCGACATGTTTTCCCTCCCCGCCCTATTTTTGTCACGTGACGAATCCTGAACAGGCGAATCGGGCCGAGTGACCCGTTCGGATCTTTCCCGGCGACATGTTCTCACAACGACAGAATATTTCGCGTGGGTGCTGCTAATTTATCGTGAATGATCGTCCGGTCACGTGTGTTGCGGTTTCACCGCCCGCCGACAGGGTCAGCCTGATCCGGCAATCGCCCGAAGAGATCCCGGACGGGATAAGAAGCTGATACCTGCCGTTGTCGGGCAATTCGCCGGCGACGGTGGTCCAGGGACCGTCAGGACCGTTCACGGAAAGCTCGATCATGATGTGGGAAGGAATCGAACCCGGCACCGCCGATACCCAGTCGATGAAACGAACCGAACCCGCCAGTAATATTTCACCGCCGCGGGGATGTGTCGCCGTCACCGCCGGCTCCGAGGGTAATGAAGCCTCGCGGAAGAAATAAGGATGGTTGACGTTGTGAAGCCAGCCGTCCTCTTCGTTGACCAGGGCTATATCGGGTCTGCCGTTCCTGTCGGCGTCGGGACCGACCCTGAAGGCCGAGAAATCACCCTCTGACGCAACAATGAAGCTCGCCGCGATCTCCCATCCGCCGCAACAGTCTCCCCGCCATACACTCACCCTGTTGTCCCCGTAAGCAACCAGGTCGAGGCACCCGTCCATGTCCATGTCGCACAACTGACTGGACTGGTAAGGACCGCCCGCGGGCAGGTCGCCCGTAAAATCCTCCCATACACTGCTTCCGGCCCACCGCCAGACTTCGAGACCTCCCGAACCTGTGACCCACGAAAGATCATCGCACGCATCGCCGTCCACGTCCCCGAGGTCGGGGCCGTATCTTCCCACCCAGCCGCCGCCGGGCAGGTTGCCGTCGGCCAGGGTGAATCCGCCCGCTCCATTCCCGAGGTAAACCGTGCCGTATTCGTGCGCCGCCGCGAAATCGGGATTCCCGTCGTTGTCTACGTTCCCGAACACGATATCATCCGTGGAGTTTCCCCCCAGAAACCCGAAGCTCTGTGTCCAGGTTCCGTCCATATGGTTGAGGTAAACGTGTATTCCCGAACCCCCGCCGAACGAATTCGCAACGATATCCAGGTCGCCGTCGTTGTCAACATCGGCGAAATCGGTGCAGAACATGCCCCAGCTCTCACCGTTCTCAGCGAGCCCGTCGTCCCAGGGATACCAGTTCACACCGCTGCCGTTTCCGAGGGCGACTTCGATCAACTGGTCGCCGAAGTCCCCCGACCCCCAGTTATGGTGCATGCCGTAGCCGGCATCCATGTATCCGTCGTTGTTGACGTCGCCAAGCGCAATACCGCCGTAGCCGAAAGCTCCCCTCTGTTCAACACTCCATGTGTCGCCGCCGTCGCCGAACCAGACCATGATCCCGTGTTCATCGGAATTAACGCGGGGGGAGCCGTGATCGCCGATGGAAACGATGTCGACGAAACCGTCGCCGTTCACGTCACCGAGCTCGATCTCGGTGCGGCCCTCTTCCATTTTCGGGGTGTCGAGACCCTCCGACGAGCTGTAGTAATCGAGACGGACGGGCGCTTTTCCCATGGCCACCCTCTGCGCGTGAAGCGTACTGCTGAAAGGGAGGGTAAGCAGACCCGTCAGGAGGATGGCTGCTGCACGGAAAGCTTTAGAAAATGGATTCATCAACATTTGGGAGCCCCTTGCCTTGAATTCGGGATGCGGCATGCCTGATCCGGGCACTGGAGAACTCTTTTCTTTGAAACCGGGATCCGGGATACCAGGCCCAGGCATTGAATCGCCCCCTACGGAGCGATGGAAAGCGCGTAAAGAGAACCGCCGGTTGTTGCTGTGTAGAGCTTTCCGTCACATATGACGGCCGAACTGTAGATCTCTCCGGGGCCGTCGAATACCTGGCGGTAAGCGCCGCTGGAAGGTTCCATTACGACCAGCCTGCCTCCCAGATCTTGAGCGACAACCATGCTTTCAGTAGCCGCGAGCGATGCGAAATATGCAAAATCGTCCGGCTCCCTGCGCCAGAGCTCGGCGCCCCCGGTTGCGTCGAAACCGATAATCGCCCCTCTGAACGTTGACGCCACGAGAGTGCCGTTCGCGAGTGCGGGGGTCGAAAAAACCATTTCGTTCGTTTCGAGATCAGCCTGCCAGACAATCGAGCCGGAGGTCGTTTCGACAGCCATCATCCTGTTGTCGATCGACTCGTCGTTGTCCGCCGCATTATCTGACACAGCGATGTAAATACGACCATCTCCGCATACCGGGGCGGCTTCCAGGAATCCGCCGGTATCGAGAGTCCAGACCGGAAGTCCTGAGTCGGCGTCGAGGGCGTAAATAAATCCATTGTTGGCGGCGGCGATCAGCATACCGGAGCCCTGAACGATCGAAAGCGTCGCAGAGACGAATCCGCCCGTCTTGTATTTCCACCTGAGCACGCCGGTTGCCGCGTCGACGGCATAAACGTGGTGATCCATCGAACCGATATAAACCACGCCGCCGGCCACCAGGGGCGAACCGTGAATCCAGCCTGATGTTTCGTATCTCCAGAGTTCGGAACCGTCGGCTGAAGCTACGGCGTAGAGCCGCCTGTCCATGGCGCCTGCATATACCACGCCGTCAGCCACGGCCGGAGCGCCTTCTATCCAGGCGTCGGTTTGAAACAGCCAGAGAGCCGAACCGGAAACTGAATCCACAGCATGGAGAGCACCGTCGTTTCCGCCTATATAGACGATGCCGTCCCCCGCCACGGGAGAAGAAAGGATCATCTCACCCGTATCGTAAATCCAGTCCACACCGTTGATTCTCCGCCCCGGCTCAACCGAAAAACCCGTGCGGGCACCGTTTCCCATGAAGGTCGGCCAATCGTCGGCGACCGCAGGACACGATGCGGCGGTCAACGCGAGCACTATAGAGACGGCGGCGAACCTTCTAGCGGCAAGGTGGTTCACACCGAGACGTTTCACAGGGAACCGGCGCTGGATTTCCGCATACTGCGCCCGACGGTTTCCTGTAACGCGACGCTGCAGATTTCCGGCGTATCCAGATGCTTTATTCACGTGTTTCCTCCGGTATTCAATTCTGGTCGAAAAAGTCAAGTGTTCTGTTCCGCACCTGGTTGATGAAAAAAATCATGCTGTAGTGGGAGGCGAGATACCAGTAGATCTCCTTGGGTTCCAGAGCGGCTTCGAAAAGCTCCCCCCCCGTCGGAACGACCAGGTCGAGATAACCGTTATGCATCTGTAGAGGACGGGGCGAAAGCATGTGGATCGTGCGGACGGGATCGAAAAGCTGCCAGTAGCGGTCCATAGTTTCACAGTGCCCTGCGAATGCGGCCTTCTGCTGCAAAGCCTCACCGAAAAGACTCAGGCGTATGAGCTTGCACCAGTTGCCGCCTCCCACCAAGAGGGTGACGGCGCGGATCCTCTCCTCCACCGCTCCGAGAGTACCGCCCATCATTGCGCCCATGCTGAGACCGAGCAGGTGGATTTCGGAACAGTCGATATCTTCACGTGTCTCGATGTAATCTATGGCGCGCCGGTAATCGATGATGCTGCGCGCCATCGCGTACCTGGTTTCAACGGGGCTCACGGTGACGATATCCTTGCCGTGAGTACGCCTTTCACCACGATAAACGGCGTCAAGGGCGAATATGGCGTATTTTATCTCCCTGTCGAAATAACCCATCATGAAAAGGCACATCTGATCCAGCTCGGTCCTGTCTCCTTCGTAGCTGTGCAGGTAAAGGATAAGCGGGACTTTCTCACCCGGTTCCAGGTCCGCCGGAAGATAGAGCTGGCCGTGCACGGGGCTTCCCGTGACATCATCCATAACAACGTGCCAAATCTCACGGTGCGCGCCCGGTTCGATAAGCTCCTCGACCGCGTTCAACGGGATACTACTGTCGTATTCGTAAAATTGGAGGACTTGATCGTCCGTGTAGAGCTGATCCGCGAAGGTGCATGAAACAACTGACAGAAATGCGGCCAATACAGCTCCAATTATCATGGTGCGGTGCATTGTTGCTCCCTTCAAAGTATATCTGATTCCTGTAAGATTAATCGTCGATCGGGAATGAATCAAATAATTTCTGGGTCGACTTTACCAGTCCGGTCGTGTTTCGCACGCTCTCACGGCCTGGTTGTAACCCCGGCGAAGCCTGCTTGTATCGATGTCGGGAGCATGTTCATCAATCAAGTCCAGAATCTCTTCGAGCATCTCCTCTAGAATTGATATACCTTCCGTCGGGCCAACATCGAAAATCTTCCGCATCCGCTCCCAGGCGAGCGCGGGTTTGATCTGCATATCCTCAAGCGCCACCTCAACCCACCTCGGTTCATCCGGCGCATAGTAGAGCCTGTTCAAACCGCCGAGTATTCCGAGGATATTCTTGAGCATGGCGCATATCCCGTCGTACACGAAAATGATGTCGCCTCTTTCCAGTCCCTGGTGCATAAGGACGCCTCTCTGGATGAATCCCATGTAACGGCGCACCGTTTTCTCAGCAAGCTCCTTGGGGTATACCGACAGCTTTTCCCGCCATTCTTCGTATAACTCTTCGCCGTACAGGGCTTCCGCCTCGATAAAACCTCCGATCGATTTAATCATACTCGCTTCAGGCTGGAATTCCCGGATCACCGAATCCGTCCACTTTTCCCACGAATCGATAGTGCAGTGCGCCACATCGACCTTAAGGGTGTCGAAATAATAGGTTTCGAGGAATACATCCGGGCCCATCCTGCGAAGGTCGAATCGTTCACGGCCTTTCGGGCCGAGCGGAACTGTTTCGAGCCATTCTTCATCGATTCGATCCCAGTATACTATTATGTCCAGGTCGGAGTAGCTGTCGGACAGCCCTCTTGGCGGTGAACCGCCCAACGCTATCATCTTGATCCCGTCATGGGTCGAGTATACTTCACTGATACGGCCGGCGAGCTCTATCCGCCAGGCGCTGGCTTCGTTAAGCTTCTTTTGCATCCTTCTGCTCCTCGTGGAAATAGACTGAAATCAAATAAGATAACATATTAACATGAAAATCAGAGCCGGGCTCACACGATTCTCTCAATTTCGAAACACCTTTCGATCATAGAGGGGTCTGTGTACCCCGCCGTCCTCAGGCAAGAGCCCATAACAACCCTTTATCCGCTTGAATCACGCCCGGTACTTCCGTAACCTGCGGCAGGTATCAGTGAATAAGTTCTCGGATCCGTGCCGGATCAGGAAATCGCAATAACGTTCATAAACCGTTTTTTTAAACTGAATTGAGCTACCCAGGGATACCCGCCGACGAAAAAAATATGTCGAAAAGCTCTCAAAAGAAAAAAAAAGTCAAACCGGATGCAAAGATAAGAACCGTATCGCAGGGCGGAACGGCGATCAGTTTAATTCTAGTGTTCCTGGTAGGAGCCGCCGCCCTGGCTGCTTTCGGTTCTTCAGTCCGTGGCGTTTTCGTCTGGGACGACGAATACGTTGTTCGCCAGAACCTGTTTATTAAAAGCTGCGCCAACCTTCGTCACCTCGCGACCGGGGAATATTTTGCTCCCGCCGGCAAGGGCCATTACACCCGCTCCGGCGAAGAGAGTTACAGGCCGGTTGTGACCCTGACCCACTTCATCGATTATGCGCTGTTCGGAATGACTCCGGCTGGATACCATGCCGTGAACGTGATGTTGCACGTGCTTGTCTGCATCGTGCTCTATTTTCTGCTTATTTCATTGGGTACAGGAAGAGCGGGTGCGGCCGCAGGTGCGGCGCTTTTCGCGGTGCACCCCGTACATAGTGAAACGGTGAACATGATTTCGTACAGGGAGGATCTCCTCGCCGGTCTGTTCACCGTCCTCGCTTTTTACGCATGGGAAAAACGACGCACCGCCGCAAGTGTGACTTTCTACGCCCTGGCCCTCCTATCGAAGGAGATGGCCCTGGCGTTTCTACCATTGGTCGCCGCGCGGGAAATCCTGCGAACCTCCAGGTCATCCTCACCCAGGCCTGCGTCAACCCGCGGCGTCCGAAAACAGATTCCGCCGGCGCCGAAAAAGACATCGCGAACTCCTATCGGTCGGCTGGACTCCGCAGCGATCCGGATGTTTCTCCTGCTCACAATGATTACAGTTCTTTATCTCATTATCTTGTTCTTTGCTTTCCCTGCTGCACCGCCGCGTCAGGCGACCTATCCGGGCGGTTCGTTCGCCACGGGTATGGCGACGATGGCCCGGGTGCTGGGTCATTACATGTGCCTGGCTGCGTTCCCCTTTCATCTTCGCGTCGATTACGCATTCCCGGCATCCACGGGCCTGATAGACCCTGCGGCCATGTTATCACTGGCAGTTGCAATCCTCGTTATAGCCGCCGCTCTTCGCGCTCCCATGCGGCACCCCGCGCCGTTTCTTCTCATCTGGTTCTTCCTTGCCCTGATGCCGGTCAGCGGAATCTATCCTATTACGAATTTTATCGCTGAACGGTACCTGTATATTCCCCTGATGGGAATCTGCGGCGCGGCGGGAACCGGTCTGGCGATACTTTTCTCGGATCGGAATAAAAGCCTCCGTATAGCGGGAATCCTGCTGACCGGCATAATCATCGGTGCAGGAATTCTCCAAAACATCAACCGGAATCGCGCATGGCGGGCCGAGGAAAAATTCTATCTCGAGATGGTCCGGAGCTGTCCTGAAAGCTACCGCGGATACTCCGGACTCGGCGTGGTGCGCTACCGGCAGGGACGCCTGGAAGAAGCCGAGGACGCCCTCACCCGGTCGATAGAACTAAAACCCGATCACACCATAGCGATGCATAATCTGGGAAACGTTAAACAGGGTCTGGGTGACCAGGCCGGAGCGGTCGAGGTGTTCCGTCGCGTCATCGAGCTCAATCCGACCTTCGCTGAATCACGTTACCAGCTGGCTCTTATATATAAATCGCGAGGTGATGTGAAAGCAGCGGAAGAGGAGTTGCTCCGTGTTTTATCGATAAACAGCAATTTCATACCCGCGCGGTTCATTCTCGGTGTGATATTCCAGGACAGGGGAGATTTCGAAGAGGCGGCAAATATATACGAGTCGATACTCACCCTGGATCCATCCTATGCAAAAGCCCTGAAGAACCTCGGAATACTTCATCTGTACAGATTCGGCGACCGGCAAACCGCATCAATATACCTCAAGAAGTACCTGGCTCTTGTGCCGGGAGATCCGCAACGGGACACTATCCTGGCTGAAATCGATTCCGCAAAATGAAGGTGGAATCCAGGCGGGAGACCTAACGGAAGGAGACCGGTCGGATGAACCAGGAAACCGGTAAAGAACAGACAATCATCGAGCTGCTGGATCACTTGCTCTTCTGGGCAATCTGCCTGTTATCAGTGTACTGGATCGTTCTTGCTCTTTTCTCAGACGGGATACTCGAACTCGAAGCAATATCCGCCGCTCCCGGTATCGTCATGCTGATCGTGGTGGTCTGGGCCAGACGAAGCCGGAAAGGGGCCGTCGCTGTTTTATTGCTGGGCCTGCTTGTTTTGATCGCCGTCGTAACTCAAAAAAGAATCATCTCGCTAAACAATGCAGCCCACCTGGCCGGACCTATCCTCGCCATATCCTACGGCTTGCTGAAAATATTTTCCCCGCACCCGGAATTATTCCGGGGCGGGGACAGTGCAGGGAGTTGATTCCTTTCCAGTGGGTGGGTGCGCGATTCTTACAAAGTAATACTATACGCACCCGTGTTGGCTTATCCTTAATCCTCGCGGGTAACGTCTACAATCCTACCCGTGATATCATACAGGTCCCAGGGAGTTACACCCACTCGTCCATAGACATTGTGAAGTCCGACACGTCCACCCGGGAAATCCACCCGGGAAGCTTCCAGGGTTGTAACGCCTTCATAGATCCTGCCTCCGACGAGGTAGATATTTCCGATGAAATACCACCGTCCATCCGGACCATCAACCTCGATGCTTGCGCGGGTATAGAGGTCGTTCGGAGTATGGTTCGTAAGAGTGAAATGGACGTCAACGGATTCCCCGACCAACACGGTCTCCGGCAGTTCCCCGAGTTCGAAGCTGACGCTCGGATATTCAGGTAATGTGTATTCGTATGCTCCGATGTCGATCCTTTCGCCGCCTTCCTCCGGGACTTCGTCATCCGGGTCTCCTCCGTTGATACAGGGGGATGTCGGTTTGAGGTAGTAATTACCGGTGAGGGTATCAGCGATCATCGGGTCGACGAACAGGTTGAGCCGTCCCACCGTCAAGTCGGTTACGTCGCCGCCGGTATTCGACCAGAAGCTGTTGAAGCTGATCCAGGGATCTGATTCGAATCCGGTGATTCCTCCTCCTTGTGTTTCTGATGCTGTATTGAATGCAATGATATTGTTGCATATCACACCTGAGCAGGATTCAGTATACACGGCGCTTCCCGAGAGTGACGTATTCCTTAGGAAATTGTTGTTTCTTATTTGTACTTCCCCATTCTTACTGTATATGGCACCTCCTTCCACTCGTGCGTTGTTCTCAATGAAAATGTTCCGCGAGATTTTCGGATTGGCGCCGTCGAGAAAGATGCCACCTCCACAGTCGGCGTCTCCACCGGTAATCGTGAATCCGCGAATCACTGAGTTGCCGCAACCATCTGATCCTGCAGAGGTTATGACTGATCCATTACCTCCACCGTCAATGATGGTCCAGAGCGGATTCCCGGTTGTCGACGTCAATATTATCTCCTTACCCCTGAGGTCGACATTCTCGACGTACGTGCCGGGAGAGACAACTACGTAATCTCCGGTCCATGCTGAATCGACGGCTTCCTGAATCGCTTCGAAATTTTCAGGTACTTTGAGGTGGAAGCAGCCGTACCGTTCGTCTGCCCCGGTGTCTATCCCCCCTCTGTACCCGCGGACTTCACCGTCGAAGTCGAATTCTAAACCAAGATCCAGAGCGCGGTTGATGCAGGGTGATCCGCCGGAGAGATGAACGTCCG
>CAYMWF010000089.1:0-19192 GCA_964394085.1 uncultured Gemmatimonadota bacterium
TTTACGTGGAACGCACCTCCCCATTTCCCTGAAATCAGGAAAAAAAGAACCTTCGTCGTCATATTTTTCGAAGACGGCGATGCAGACGGAACAACCGTTCGTCTCGTGCACGGCGGATGGCGGACCGGCGGTCAGTGGGGAGAGGTTTTCGAATACTTCGATCTCGCGTGGGAAAGCGTCCTGGAAAATCTACGGAAAAGGTTCAGGTAACTCTACATCGAATCGCCTGCAGAGCCCTATCTTTTACCCGCGGGGCTGCGTCGATCCTCGACTTGAAATGCTCGCATATATTACTGAATTTTCTTCACTTATACGGTAAAGTCGCATTCGGATCGTTCATGTTTTTCTTTATAGAGGCGGATGGCTCTCTGTGTTCGTCCCTCAACGCTGTGCGGCGCCACACGCCCGCAAAAACCGGTGCCGTCTTCGAATTCGCACAGCATGAAGCACCAGTTCGAGCTGTTCTTCGTCAAGGGGCAGCCGCGGCTTGTATAATCCGGAAGCTTCCTCTTTTTAGGTTTGCTGGTTTTCGACATCAAATTGAACCGTACCCTTTCGTCTGAACCGATAAATCGATGGTGATAATTCGCCATCGCTCTGTCTCATCAAGATGAAGTTGCAATACCTGTGCCATTTCCGGCTGCCATCAACGATTGCCGGCAGAAGGCTTTAAGAACCATTATGGCAATATGTTAGGTAGAGGGTTCCGGCGTTATCCCGCAAAGACAGGCGTGTCTCAAAAATGCAAGTATGTCTCAGGGCGGCAATTGTGTCTCAGAGTGTCTCAACAGGTTGCCTCAACCCAGGCGCAGCCGCGCATCGAGAGCGGAGACGCCGTCTGCTGAAACGGCGAGGGGATTGATTTCGAGTTCTTTTATCCGGGGGTAGCGCAGGGAGGCTTCGCCCAGGCGGGCCAGCACATCGGCAACGGCATCCGCGGGGAGGCGGGTCCCGGTCCTCGGATTCGCCATGATCCTGCCCGCCGCGGTTTCGCCGATCATTTCGAGCAGCTCGTCCTTCGAAGCGCCGGCCAGCCGCAGAGACGAATCGCGCCACTGCTCCATCACGGCGCCTCCGGTCCCCGCACTGACCACGGGGCCGAAGGAGGGATCTCTTACGACGGAGGTGAATATCTCGAAGCCGCCCGGCATGTATTCCTGGACCAGGAACCGCCACGGTTCGATGATCCCGCAGTCTTCACCCCTCATCCTTTTCACCCGCGCGATCATTTTTTCAGCTTCTTCACGCACGCTCTCCGGCGTTTCGAGCCCCAGCCTTACCCCGTCTATTTCGGTCTTGTGGGTGGCGAAATCGGTGAGGAGTTTCAGAACCACCGGGCAGCCGATTGCGGCGGCGGCTGCGGCGGCTTCCCCGGGGGAGCCCGTATCCCGCCATCGCGGAGTGGGAATTCCGCAGGCGTCGAGGAGCTTGAGAGCAGCTATCCCCTCGAGCTGAGTGGGGGCGTAGTTCATGACCGGCTCGACGGTATTTTCATCCAGCGAGGGACCTTCACCCGGTCTCCATCCCGGACCTCCGGCGGCTTCTATGGCGGCGAATTCCCTCGAATAGGCGAGCATTTCCACCGCCTCCTCGGGAGAGGCGAAGATCGGCAGCCGGAAATCCCGTCTGAACTCGGCCACGAGCCCGTCATCCACCGCCATGCAGAAGCTGACCGGTTTATCGCATCCGGCGACCGCCTTTTCAGCCCTTTCCAGGAAAGCACGGGTGTTTGAACCCTCCAGGTCGGTCGCCATTACGTGTATGAACAGAACCGCGTCTACTTCCTCGCTCGCCAGGCTGGCTTCGAGAATCCTGTTGTTTACGGTGAAATCGAAAATCTCCCCGAGGTCGAGGGGGTTGGATACCGGAATCACGTTCGAGGGAACGAGCGATGCCAGCGACTCGTAGAATCCGCTGCTGAAAGAAGCCGGCTCCATGCCCCGGGAGGCTAGTGCGTCGCAGGTAATCACCGCGTGACCGCCCGAGCGGGAGAGCACGCATATCCGCTCCACGGGTGATACCGGCTGTCCGGCCGCCTGGATGGCGCTTATCATCGATTTGCTTTTCTGAACCCGCACGACGCCCGCCTGGCGGAAAGCGGCATCCACCACCCGATCATCGTTCAGAACCGCTGCGGTATGGGAGAAGGCGGCGCCGGTGCTCTCCTCGGTCCTGTTCGCCTTCTGGATTATCACCCGCGCCTCTTTCCGCATGGGGAGCGCTTCCAGCAGCTCCTTTCCGCGGGTGATGCTCTCCAGGTAGAAGGAGAAAATCCGCAGATCGGGGTCGGGCGCGAGATGCCGGAGGAAGTCGACCTCGTCCAGGTCGATCTTGTTGCCGAGAGCGACGAATCGCCTGGGATACAGGCCGCGCTGTTTCATTTCCATCAGGTTGCTGACCCCGACGCCTCCCGACTGGGCCAGAAGAACAGTGTCCCCCTGCGCCTCGGGAAGTTTCAGCGGAACGAACGGCGTGGCGAGGCGGGTGTCCAGGTCGATGATTCCGAGGCAGTTCGGACCCATTATCCTGACTCCGTGTTCTCCGGCCAGGCGGAGCACTTCATCCGTCAGCTCCCGTCCTCCGTCGCTGTATTCGGTAAAACCTCCCGATTCGACGATCAGGCTGGTAATTCCTAAGCGCCCGCATTCGGCTACGATTCCCGGCAGGGTTGCTGCGGGGGAAAGCACGACGGCCAGATCGATCCCTTCCGGAAGGTCGGTGGAATCGGGGAGCACTTTCACGCCCAGCACATCGTGAGGTCTGCCGACCGCATGGACTTTTCCGCTGTAACCGGATAAATAAAGCAGGTTCATCAGGGTGATGGAGGCGAGGTTCCCCACCTTCGGGGAGACGCCGAAAACCACCACGGATTCAGGATTGAAAAATTTGTCCATGAACGCTCGATCCTCTTTTCTTCCCGGGCCGCATACTTTCCTGCTCTATCGCTCCGGCTGCGGAGAGACCCGGAAACGCTAACTCAGTAGAGATTTTTTTGTCTTTCCCATCCTGCTAACGGTTTTCCCGCCTTTGGGCACGGTTCAAAATTAATCACCCATTTCGCATCTCATATTCAGACCGCCTTCGCCCGCTCCTCGGTCGTAAAATCCTCAACGCAGCTCTGCTGCGCCTGTGGTTTTACGCTCTCGTCGCGAACAAATCCGACCCGAATCTGAGCGCGAAAGCGGCCGTTTAATTTTGAACCGCACCCTGTCGAACCGGAATCAACCGGAGGGACGAGCATAGATAGTTGTCACGTAGCCCCGCCGGAGGAGCGCGGCCAGCACCGCGGCCGGCCACTCGAGCAGCATCGAAACGAGGAAGACCGGCGCCAGGAAAAGGAGACCCCGCGACCCGCGCGGCTTGGACGGCCGTCGAAGCAGGAAACCGGTGAGCAGGTTGGGGATGAAAATCCTGTGTTTCAGGCCGGCGATTTCGAAACCGGCGTCCTCGAGGAGCCGTGACAGGGTGACCGGGGTAAACTGGTACAGGTGCAGGGGCGTCATCAGCCCGAACCAGTTTTTCCTTTCCCGTCGGACCGCCGGCCCGTCGTAGTTGGGAACTTCCACCGCGAGGAGCCCGCCCTCGCCGATGAGCCGGGCGCACTCCTTCAGTGTACCCGCCGGATCATATGAATGCTCCAGAAAATGCCATAAAGTCACCAGCCGGAATGCTCCCGTCCTGAACGGGGGGCTGGCGGCGTCGCCGCAGACGGAACGCTGCCCGTGGACCCTGAACGCCCATCGGCATGCGTCGAGGGAGTTGTCGAGACCGAGCAGGAAAGCCCCCCCTGCGGTATGGTCGAAGTACCGGAGGAAGCTTCCCGGCCCGGATCCGATATCGAGAACCCTGTCCCCATCCCGGAGGGCTACCCGCCCGGCGATGTCCCTGGCTCTCGCTCCCCTGAAAAAACGCTCGACGAGGTTGAGGAGGGGCCTCTTCCGGGCTCTTTTCCCGCCGCCTTCTCTAATGAGGCGGTCCGTTCCCTCGTAGTAGAGGCCCATGAAACCGGGAACCGGGCGCGGATCGAGCCGCACCAGGCCGCAGTCGTTGCAAGAGACGTAACGGAAATCCCGGGCCGATATACCGAATATCCGATCGGGTGAACTGAAGAGGATCGTGGATCGGGCCGCATCGCCGCAAAGGGGGCAGGAGGCCGGCTCAGTCTCGGGTTCGAGCTGATTCCTCCCCGGCGGGCCGTTTTTTTCGAATCCGGGGCTTCCGGTCCTTTCCGCCACCTTCCGATGCCTCTCTTTTCGTATGCGGCCGTTCGCCCTTCCAGGATGCCGGCACATCGTTTTTTCGCCCGGACGTCCCGGACCGGCTTTCTGAAACCGGGAGGTTACAGGGAGTTGAGGTTACAGGGAGTTACAGCCTACCAGTTCCCGTTCGTCAGGTATTCGTCTATCGCCCTGGCGGCGTCCCTGCCCGCTCCCATGGCGAGTATCACGGTGGCGGCGCCGATGACGATGTCCCCGCCCGCGAAGACGCCTTTCTTGGATGTCCTGCCTGTTCCATCCTCGGCGACGATGGTGCCCCATTTCGTCGTGTCGAGCCCCTCGGTGGTGTCGGGAACCAGCGGATTGGCGCCGTTGCCGATCGACATGATTACGGTATCCACTTCGAACAGGAATTCCGATCCTTCTATCGGAACGGGCCGGCGCCGGCCCGAGGCATCGGGCTCCCCGAGCTCCATGCGGATGCACTCCATTCCGGTCACCCAGCCATTCTCGTCTCCCAATATGCGGGTCGGATTGGTGAGCAGGTTGAACTCGATGCCTTCTTCCTCGGCGTGGTGTATTTCTTCGATCCTCGCAGGCATCTCCGTGCGGGATCTCCGGTATACGACATATACCTTCTCGGCTCCGAGCCTGAGGGCGTTGCGGGCCGCGTCCATGGCCACGTTGCCGCCCCCCACCACGGCGACCCGTTTGCTCTTCGCGATGGGAGTGTCGGTTTCGGGGAACAGGTACGCTTTCATGAGATTCGCCCGGGTGAGGTATTCGTTAGCCGAATAGACGCCGTTCAGGTTCTCGCCGTCGATGTTCATGAAATAAGGGAGGCCCGCGCCGGTGCCGATGAATACGGCTTCGTAACCCATCTCGAAAAGTTCATCCACCGTTGCCGTGAGCCCCACCACGAAATTGGTCTCGAAAACGACACCCAGTTTTTCGAGGTTGCGGATCTCGAATTCGACGATCCTCTTCGGCAGCCTGAACTCGGGGATGCCGTAAACGAGCACGCCGCCCAGCTTGTGCAGCGCTTCGAGCACGGTTACGGAGTGGCCCATCTTGGCGAGATCGGCGGCAACGGTGAGCCCGGCGGGACCCGAGCCGACGACCGCGATCTTTCTGCCGGTGGGAGCGGCGCATTCCGGCGTCTCTACCCCGCCTTCCTCCCGCTCCCAGTCGGCGATGAAGCGCTCGAGCCTGCCGATGGCCACGGGATCGCCTTTTTTCCCGAGGACGCACAGAATTTCGCACTGGTCCTCCTGGGGGCAGACCCGGCCGCAGATAGCGGGAAGAACGTTGGTATCCTTCATGATACGGATGCTCTCCCGGAGATCGCCGTCCTCGATAGCGCCCAGAAACCCGGGAATATCGATACCTACCGGGCAGCCGCCGATACACTTCGGTTTCTTGCATTGTATGCAGCGAGTCGCCTCGAGTTTTGCGGTTTCGAGTGAAAAACCGAGTGGTACCTCGTCATAGTTTCGTATCCGGTCGGCGGGTGCCTGCTCCGGCATTACCTGGCGTGGAATATCCGTAATTTTTTTCGTTTTTCTTTCTTTCGGTTCGCTCATTATTTTGTCCTGTCAGACTTATTTAGCTATGCGACAGCCCGTCAAACCGGGTTCGTGTTCACCCCGGGAGTTGGTCGGCTATCCGCAGCATTCTCCCTGTTCGTGCAGGAACTTGTCGTAAGAAGTTTTTTCCTGGGGTTTATACATTTCCATCCGCATCATCATTTCATCGAAATCGACCTGGTGCGCGTCGAACTCCGGGCCGTGCACGCAGACGAATCTTGTTTTTCCGCCCACGGTCACCCGGCACGCGCCGCACATCCCCGTTCCGTCCACCATGATGCTGTTAAGGCTTACAAGGCACGGAATGTCGTATTTAGCGGTGAGGTCGGCAACGACCTTCATCATTATCGCCGGTCCGATCGCCACGGCCATGTCTATGCGGCTCCCATCGTCGATCAGTCTCTGCAGCGCATCCGAGACGAAGCCTTTTTCACCGAGTGAGCCGTCGTCCGTGCAAAGATAAAACTCGTCGCTCACCCCGCGCATATCTTCTTCCATGATCATCAGTTCGGCGTTTCGGGCGCCCAGAATCGAGATCACGTGGTTGCCGGCCGCTTTCATCGCCTGGGTAATCGGAAATATAGGCGCGATGCCAATACCGCCGCCTATGCAGACCACGCTGCCGAAATTCTCGATATGGGTCGGCCTTCCGAGAGGTCCGACCAGGTCGGCGATTTCGTCGCCCTCCTCGAGAGTCGCCAGGTGGGCGGTGCTTTTTCCCACGGACTGGGAGACGAGGGTGAGGGTTCCCGCCTCGGCGTCGGCGTCGGCGATGGTGAGAGGGATTCTTTCGCCCTCTTCATGCACGCGGATTATGACGAACTGCCCCGCCTTTCGCTTCTTCGCGATCAAGGGTGCCGGTACTACCAGTCTCACGGCCATGGGAGCTATAGTGGTTTTTTCAAGGATTTTCGGCATGACTGCTTTCCTGATTCACGTCCTTCTGCGAGGACTGTTTCTGTCAATAATGTTATTCTGAATCTTCGGTTTCATCACCCGTGACCCGGATATGATCGGAGCTCCGGACCGCCCGGAACCTCGATTCACTCGATCCTGAGATAGTTGCGTTTGCCGGATTTGATCACGATCCCGCTTCCCGGTTCGATGATGAAACCGGGATCGGTGATACCGGTTCGATCTTTTATATTCGCAGCGCCTTCCGCAAGGTATGACACGGCGTTCTGGGTGATGAGCCTCCTGGCCTGGGATTTGCTGCCGGCAAAACCCTGTTCGACCAGCAGGTCCACGATATTTACAGGGGCTTCCAGCTTTTTCACCGGTATATCGTCGGGCAGGATGCGCTTTGAAAACTGCCGCTCGAACCTGTCGCGGGCTCCGGATGCGGCTTCATCTCCGTGCAGCATGGTTACGATCTCGACGCCGAGTTCTTTCTTGAGCTCCATCGGGTTGATTCCGCCGCCGTCCAGGAGCTCGCGGATTTCGGTCACTCTGGATAATTCGACATCCGTGGCGAACTCGAAGTAGTCGGGTATCATCTGATCGGTAATCGACATCACTTTCCCGAAAATTTCGTCCGGCTCCATGTAAAGGTCGATCGTGTTCCCGAAGGATTTGCTCATCTTCCTGCCGTCGGTGCCGGGTAACAGGGGCACGAGAAACACGTTCTGGGGTTCCTGCCCCATCTGCTCCTGCAGATCCCTGCCGCAGAGGATGTTGAATTTCTGATCGGTGCCGCCGAACTCCACGTCGGCCTCTATGACAATGGAGTCGTACGCCTGCAGCATCGGATACATCATTTCCATGAGTGTCAGGGGGTTCCCGTCTTCCCAGCGGCTCCTGAAGGTGTTGTGAGTCATCATCTGGGCGAGGGTGAAGCGGCTGGAAAGCTTGAACACGTCCTCGAGAGAGAATTTTCCGAACCACTCCGTCTGCCACCTGACCTCGGTGCGTTCGCGATCCACGATGCTGAAGAACTGGCGCATGTATGTATCGGCGTTTTCCTTGACCTCATCGGGCGTCAGCATGACCCGCGACTCGTCCCGGCCCGACGGATCGCCTATCTGGGCGGTCCAGTCGCCTACGATCAGCACCACCTGGTGTCCCATTTCCTGGAATCGGCGGAGCTTCCTGAGGCCGATTGCGTGGCCGATGTGTAAATCGGGCCTGGACGGATCGAACCCCTGCTTCAGACGAAGGGGACGGCCTCGTTGAAGTTTTTCAATGAATTCGGCCTCGGTGATGATTTCCGCGACCCCTCGGTGCAACAACTCGGTGGTATCCACGATCAGTTCCTCCGGCCGGTTTCTCGCCCCGGTGCGTCGAATCCGCAACGGAATGAGATGCAAGCAAGAACATCTGCGCATAGCGCCTTAAAAGAAACGGCGGCATTCCTTACAACCGGAAATGCGCACCCTGTAAAGCCGGTGATTTTACATCCTCACCGGATTTTTGCAAGCGGTAATTCGTTTTTACGCTGAACGTCTTCTTCTGAGCAGCTGCAGGAATCCGGGAAGTTTCGCTCACACCGCACGAGCGGGTCGTGGCGGAGGATATTTCAGGCATGGCATATTCAAACGCGTATTTTCGTCTGAATTCCTGGACAATCCGGACGGCAGCCCCACGGAACAATCAGCCCCATTGTAAAATGGAAATGATGAAGGATTGTGTCATCCCTGGGGTCGCGGCGGCTCTATCTCCTGGTTACTATGTACGCCACTCCGGAGAAGGATGCCGCTCCCTCAGCCAGAGGAGCACCGACGAGGGCAACGCGACCGGAAACGCCGACCGTGGTTCCGAAATTGTCGAGGGTTGAGCCGTCTGCCGCCAGGATCTTGAGCCTTTCAATCCATTCCAAACCGTTGAAACGGAACACGTAAACCGCGCCGGCCCAGGAGCCGTTTTCACCTTCGAATGGAGCCCCGATAACGGCGATTCCGTCCTGCGCGTCGAGGGCAAGGCCGAACTTGTCACCCAGCTCCGCATCGCTGCTGATCAGTTTCTGTCTCCAGATCCACTGCTCCCCATTCCACTGGAACACATTGACATTCCCTGTGCCGGAACTGAGCACTTGCGTCGAGCCGATGAGGGCCATGTCGTCATCTACCGTAACGCTAACTCCGAATCCATCCCCGGCTACCCCATCGGGGGCAATGAGCTTCTGAGTGTACACCCACTCCATTCCGTTGAACCGGTAGAAGTAGGCGGAGCCGGTGTAATTGTCGTCCCCGCTTGCGCCGATAAACAACCCTCTTTCGCCCCAGGCAAGACTGCTGCCGAAATGATCGTCCGCTGCGCCGTCGGGAGCCAGGATCTCCTGTACCTCGATCCACTCTCCTCCTGAGAATCGATACACGTATACAGAGCCGGAATTTTCGTCGCTGTGGTCATGAAAGGGTGCCCCGGCAATGGCCATATCCTCTCCGAATGTCACCGTTCTGCCCAGGTTGTCCGCAGGTGCCGCATCGCTGGCGGTGAGTTTCTGCTCCTCGACCCATTCTGTCCCATCCTCACGGAAGATGTAGGCAGCGCCCCGATTGTCATACGTCGCAAACATCGAACCGATGACCGCGAGATCTCCTCTTATGGCGATTGACTGGCCGAAACGATCGCCCGGGATGCCGTCCGAGGGATCGAGCTTCTGTTTTTCCACCAACTGCCCTTCCTGACGCCCGAAGACATAGACGGAACCGGGCTTGGTCATATCTCCGGAAGGAGCGCCGACCATGGCCACGTTTCCCTGGATGGCGGCACCGTCACCAAAAACGTCGTTCACCTCTCCGTCCGATGCCTCCAGCTTAATCTGGACCATTCCCGGGCGTTGCCCCCCTGCTTCCAACAGGTGGGCGCCTGCCTGATCCGCCACCCCGAAGGTTATCAAGACGATGACGAAGACTGCAGCAAAGGCATTCCGTTCTGTAAAATAATCTGTAGGTGCTCTCATCTCCGGGAACCTCCTCTCCGGTGATGCGGAAGAATGTCGATACTCCCATATCTTTTTCTGTGTAGTTATATACTAATAATAACACCAGATTTCAGCCTCGCTGAATTCCGTTCCATTTATTTCTCAGGATGATTTATTGCACACCAGTTGAAGAAAGAGCGGGCGGTTTATCCGATTCGATCCGGTTATTCACGCGGGCCGCGATAACTCCGGCTTCCGGACCGACCCGAGCCGTGACGCTTGATTCCCTCCCCGTCTTCCGGGGTGATGAGGCCGTCCCAGCCGAATTCGTCGAGGTCGATTCTGCCCCGGTGGTCGAAGACGACCCCTTCCTCCTCGAGGAGTCTCCTCTGCAGCTCGCATCCCTCGCTGCCGGGGGGGAAGCTTATCTCTCCCCTGGAGTTTATCACCCGGAACCAGGGCGTTTCATCTTCGGGTCTGGCTGCAGACATGGCATATCCGGCCATTCTCGCCGTGCAGTTTCCCGCAATCCGGGCGATCTGGCCGTACGTGCTTACTTTTCCAGGTGGAATCGTTCTGACTATTGCGTAGATCCGCCGGTAAAGACCTTTGCCGGATGAGCCCGTCTTTTTCTTCACCGCGGATCTCCTCCGATTTGAAACGGCACCCGCTGCCGAAAGGCCGGTTTCAGATCGATTCTGCCCTGAAAGAACAGATTTCTGACCGGAAACCGCAGTTCGAAGCCCGTGTCAGTCTTCCGGAAAATCGAAGCCGCGCTCCTCGATCACGTCGAACCTGCCATGCAGGAATTCCTTAGCTTCCCGGAGAAAGTTCTCGGTCACCGGGAGACGGCTCCGGAACTCGGGATCGAGGGCGGTTTCGGGTCTGAACCGCTGCAGGACGTATCGCCGGCCGCCTTGGAGCCAGGTTGCGATATCCTCGAAGTCACCGGGCGAAACAAGACCGGCAACTATAGTGGTGCGGAACTCGTAGTCGATTTTTTCCCGGTGAAGGATCCGGATCGAACGCTCGAAGGATTTCAAGAGATTTTCCCAGCCGGAGCGTGGTCGCGCCGTATCGATGAACCGGTCACGGGGCGCTTTGATATCGAGCGCGATATAATCGACCAGCCGGTTTTCGTAGAGAGTTTCCAGCATTTCCGGGTTCGAGCCGTTCGTATCGATCTTGACCTTGAAACCAGCTTCTTTCACCCGGGAGATGAAGCCGGGCAGGCTCGCATGCAGGAGAGGTTCGCCCCCGGTAACGCAGATGCCGTCGAGTTGACCCCGCCGCAGCTCCAGGTGCGCAAGCACCTCATCCTCCCCGAAGCGGGGCCCGTAGTCCCTTCCGGGCATATCCAGGAGATCCGGATTGTGGCAGTAGGCGCACCTGAAGTTGCATCCCTGCAGAAATACGACCGAAGCGATCTCGCCGGGATAATCGACGAGACTGTATTTCAGCCATCCGCTGATTGGGAGCATCTTTTTTCCTGGCTTTGGATGGTGTCCGGCTCTTCAGAGTTACGAAGGGATGCGGATTCACCCGCTCCTCCGGAGAGTAAAGTTAACCGACCGGCGGAGCAGGTTCAATATTCATTTTCATGCATTCTGATTTGCAGGGCTTTTCCTGATTCTTGCTTGACAACCGGAGACTTCTACCGGCAAATATATGCATGAACGAAAGTTGCTTTAGATGATGCGTATTGTTACTCCCACGGATCAGGTGTCGATTTCAAACCTTCGGAGGATCACTAAATGAAACGGTCGGCTATAATGCTTTTCGTGCTCGCACTGGTTGCGGGTCCGGTTTTTTCCTATCCGATTTACTTCGAAAACAACTGCGCCGGATGTCATTACGATGATTCGGCCACCTGCGCCGGGTGCCATAACCATGCCGATTCCGGATTGAACGCCGACGTAGATAAACCTTCGTACGCACCCGGCGAAACCGTTACTGTGACCATAGTCAGCAGTGACATGACCGGCTGGGTCAGGGGTATCCTGAAAGACCAGACAGGCTCCGAGGTCGACAGGGACACCGGTCCTACGGGTACGGGAGACGACGGTGAGGCCGGTGCCGGTGCGGAATTCCCGATGGCCCTTTCCGCACCCGCTCCCGGAGCCAACGGCGCTTATGAATGGGTCGCCGAGTATTACGGATGGAATTACAGCCAGGGTAGACACGATGTCATCGATCTTCCCGTCGAGGTTGTGGTTGAAGGCTCCGGAAAAGAATCTCCCGGCTGGGGAGAGATCAAGAGCGAGTTCCTGGAGTAGCTGAACGGATATGGAATTTCCCGGGCGGCGATATTCCGCCTTATCCCGGCCCCGGATGCCGTAATTATCACCGGGGGCGTCATCGGTGCGAGTGAGATTCATAGCTGAGAAGACGGTCGCCGCCGCCGCTGCTGCGGCTGCCGCCGTCTATTTCTTTCACCGGGTTTCAGCTGTCGAGCCCGGCAGAAACGCAGTGCCGATCATCTGGGCCGCCGCTACCGTCGCACTGGTCGTTCTCGCCTGGGTCATCCAGAGAGGCGGCGCTCTTTTTTCCGGACGGCCCGAACCGGAGGCTGAACGGGCAACTCCGGTTCCAACCTCTGGAACAGGTATTCACGCCCCGGGCGGCGCACTTTCTTCCCCGTTCAGGATACACTTGACGATTCTCTCCGCTGTCCTGGTTTTACTTCCTGTCTTTTTACTTTATCTCCCTACCCTCAACGGTTCGTTTCTGGGCGACGACTGGCTGATTTTGATGCTTATCAAGCATACCGGCGCCGGTTCGTTCCGGGAGGCGCTTTCGAACTACTTCGAAACGCGGCACCTGTGGCACTCGAATCTCCGTTTCACGAACCACCTGGCCTGGTGGGTCAACTACAAGCTGGGCGGCCATGATCCGGTCGGTTACCACCTGCTCAACCTGGCCGTCCACCTGGCGAACTGCTGTCTCATTGCGCTCGTGGCCGGGCGTCTGACCGGAAATCGCGGGGCGGGATTCTGGGCGGCGGTTTTTTTCGGACTGCACCCTCTGATGGCTGAGCCGGTCTCCTGGCTGTACGGACGTTCCGACCTGCTGTATACATTCTTCTTCCTGGCAGCGGTTTTTCTGCTCCTTCGGTATAGAGCGGTCAAGAAAATCCGCACGTACCTGGCTCTTCTCGTCGCGGTCGCACTGGCTTATATCAGCAAGGAGTTCAGCCTGGTTCTGGTTCCGTTCCTCATATTCACCGACCTTATTCTGTTCTTACCGCCCGGAAAGAGAGAGAAGTTTTCTTCACTCCTCCTCCGATGGATACCGCTTATATTCCTGGTGGCAACCTACCTTGTCGCAAGAAGGCTTCTTATCCCCGCAACGGGCAAAGTGCTGGGCGACCGGTTTTCGGTCCTGGTGGGAGATATGGTGAGCCGTGGCGACCTTTTCCGCCGTTTCGCCTGCGATATTCCCGCATACATCCTTTTCCCGGTACATGGCGGCGATATCGCATCAGGTTTACCGGTTATCGCCGGAGGGCTGCTCCTCGGGCTGATCAGCGTGTCTCTTGCTTTCAGAAACTGGAAGGCGGGGGAGATGCGCCGGGTGGTTATCGGGGCGGCCTGGGTTGTAATGGCATTAATGCCCGGGCTCGAGAGGCTGGTGTATGACTCGGAGCTTCAGGAGGCCAGGTATCTCTATTCCGCCCTGCCCGGAGCCGCCCTGATTTTCGGCCTGTCGATTACCGGCGGGACGGTCCGAACCGAAGGGCGTAAACGGAATTTTCCGCTGCCGTATATCCGCCCCGCGGTTGCCGGACTGCTTCTCGTTCTTTACCTGCCCCTTACTGCATCCGGAATATCAAGGTGGGACAGGGCGATGAATGCCGAAGCCGAGTTCCTGGGGCAGGCGGAGCAATTACTCCCTGTCGAATGGCTTGGCGATCGGCCCGACAAGGTTCCCGATGCCGACCTGCGGATAATCACGTATCCCCGGATCGAGGAATGGTGGCTTGAAGAAGGCATTCATGTTGCCGGATACACCTGGACCAGGGCGCCCTTAAATCTCTATTACCGTTATTACATGACTTTTCCCGTAGATATCTTCAGGGTGGAAGGAAGTTCCGGCTGGCGGGATCCGTTCTATCCGGATGTATACAAGTGGTTCAATCCCCGGCTGGAGGACTACCAGGCTCCGGTGCCCCTCGACGGAGGCGGCATCACTGAAGAAAACGATGATATCCTCCTCTTGTGGCGCTGGGACACCAGGGAGCTGTTAGATATCAAGCGAGCGCTGAGGGAGAAGATCGTTCGTTCCGAATCGAATCAAAATGTCCCGGAAACTGTCGGTACCGAAGAGGAAAGCTCGATTCATGTTAAACCTTCAGCATGGACTGAATTCCTCCTGAGAAGGAATGACAATAATGCCGTAGGACGAATATTCGATGGAGATCAGGGTTCCCCTCCGGAAGGAGAAGCATGGAAGTCTTCCGACGCATGGCCTTCAGACGGGGTGCGTCTTCGTATCGATTACGCACGGAAGCAGCAGGCTTGCGCCTTCTCTTTTCCTCCGGGATCGGCGCAGAGCGTCCGGTCTATCGTTTTTTCCATTCGTCTTTCCGAGGAATCCATCCCGAGCGGGCATCCTGTCGCCGGGAAACTTGAGCTCCGTACGGATTGGGGTCCATGGAGTCTGCATACGCCTTTTCATTTCATCCCTTCACCCTCCGGAACTACGATTGTAGAACTCCCGCTCGAGAATCATGTGCCCCTGCAGCTTTCGGGAACCCTTTCCGATATGGTTGTTTATTTCACCCCTACCAACGGCGACACACAAACAGCACTGTTTGTTGAAGAAGTGTCCCTCCGGCGGATACCGGACCGGGGAAATATCTGACGATGATTCAGGGGAGGCGACGGGTCATCTGCTCGAGAGGCCGTATTTTTTTATTTTGTGATACAGTGACCTTAGCGAGATTCCCAGGCGATTGGCGGCTTCTCTTCTGTTATCGGAGCAGGCGGTAAGGGCTTCGGCTATCAGGTCTTTTTCAAAATCCGCGATTGCCGCGTCGAGGTTGGGCATGCCGGAAGGCCCCGCCTTCCGGAGGTCGACCTGAGCCGGGGCGCCCTCCAGGAGGGGTAGATCACCGGCATCGAGCTCACTTTTTCCTTCTGAAAGAATCTGAGCGTGGTACAGGCAGTTTTTCAGTTCCCGAACGTTTCCCGGCCAGGGGTGTGCTGTTAGCCGTTCGATACAGGCCGGAGAAAGGGTCATCTTCTCCACGCCGAATTCCCGTGCATAGAGTTCGAGGAAGTGGTCAGCCAGAGCGGCGATTTCGTTTGTCCGCTCGCGAAGAGGAGGGAGACGAAGGACAAACTGTTTCAGCCTGTAATACAGGCCCGCCTCGAGAGAACCTTTCTGTATGGCTTCCTCTGGTAGGAGACTGGTGGCGGTTATGATGCGGATGTCTACTTTCCGCGGCTTCACTTCACCGATCCGCCTGATTTCCTTCTCTTCGATTACCCTGAGGAGCTTCATCTGGATTGCGGTCGGCATGTTGCCGATTTCGTCGAAAAAGACGGTGCCGCCGTCCGCCTGCTCGAAAAGGCCCGGCTTACCCTCGGGCGCTTCGGGAAGAACGCCGCTGCCGAACCCGAAAATCACCTGTTCCATCGACATGTCGCCGATGGATCCGCAGTCCACGTTGACAAGAGGAAACGCGGCCCGTGGACTTTCTTCGTGTATCGCCCGGGCCAGGAGTTTTCTGCCGGTCCCGCTTTCGCCGGTCACGAGAACGGAGAGGGGAGAGGAGGCGATGATTTTTGCGTCCCGTTTCACCTTTTCCAGTTCTGCTCCGACGCCGACGAACCGTGAGAGTCCATACGGTCTCACCGGACGGTCGCGGTGTTTCATGCGCTGCATTTCCAGCCTGAGCAGCGATGCGACCCAGTAAACGAAAACAGGATAGATGCCCTCGACGGGTGCGGCGGTGGCGGTCTTTCTGTTTGCACCGGTTCGGGAAAAGAACAGGTACCCGATAACTTCCGTTCCCTCGAGTAGAGGGAATATCCAGTAGAAACCGGTTTCGATATTTTCATCCGTCTCCGTTTCCGAAAACAGGCGACCGGGGTAGTCGGATACATACTTCCCGGAAAGCAGCTTTTCCTCCCCGGACGCCGGTTGTTTCAGACTGCCGTTGCCTGCGAGATCCGCCAGCAGCGTTTTCGCTTCGCTCGCTCCCACCCGGACTGCAGTCTCGATACTCCAACCTTCTCCGGGCTTCTTGAACGCAACGAAGAATCTGTCTGCGGCCGCCTCCCTGAGAAAAACATCGGCGGCATCGGTCAGGACCTCTTTGATCGGAGCATCGGTGCGCCCGAACTTCGCCAGGATGGCTGCCACCTTCCGGATCCTTTCCTGCTTGGTCCGGGCGGCTTCCGTTTCTATCCGATCGCATGATCCCGAAAGCTTCTCGAATTCTTCGGTTTCGATTTCACCTTCCATTGCAAACCTGCGCCAGATGTCCCGGGCTTTCTCCGCCAGGCGGATAGCCGTATCCGGCGCTTCCGGGGTTGCCAGACCGGCCTGTTCCAGAAGTGTTTCAGCCACCCGAAAGTCCAGGCCGAGCATCTTGTAGGTTTCTTCGACCCTGAAAAGAATCGTCCGGGCCCGGAACCGGTCCGAACCCGCGAGGAGCCGGGCTTTCAAAGCGAGCAATGGGAGATGCCGGAGAAGAGCGGGAGAGTCGACGCCGGCGGCAAGAGCTCTGTCGATGACGGCAAGCGCTCCTTCTGTATCCCCGTCCAGTTCCTTGATTCTCGCTTCAAGGCGCGCGACATCCGCATCGAAGTGCCGGTACCCCGCGGCTTTAATATCACCTATGACCGATTCGAGGCGGGATCTGGCATTCTCCTGTTCGGATCGCAGTAGATCCAGTTCGGCGGACTTCAGGGTCAGGTTCCAGCTTGCTTCTTTTTTCCCTCGGATTTCTCCGAGGAGACGGGATACCTGCCTGAAGTAAGATTCAGCGGCTTTCTCATCTTTCCGCTCAATCGCCATCGACGCCCTGTATGAAAGATTCAATACCGTCTCGTAATGAAGGCTTGAAGTCCGGGAGACCGGCAAGGCTTTATCCAGGTAGGTGAGCGCCGTCCGGAATTTCCTCTGAACCATGAAAATCCGCGCCACGGTCAGCAGGGAGATATTTCTGAACCTGGGAGATGTCAGTTTCGACGCGAATACCTGCGATTGTTCGGCGCAGCGGAATGCGTCGCGCCAGCTCCCTTCTTGCAGGTTGACAAGCGCCAGGAACTGGTAATATTTGAAAATCCGCTCGTTGTTTTCAGGGAGGGAGAGGACCAGGTTCAACCCCTTCTCGAGGTAGATCCTGGCATCTTCTATCCGGTTCGCGGCCACGAAGATCGGCGCTGATTCGAGAAATGCATCGGCTTCGGCGTCGCGGTCGTCGGAGCGTGCGAACGCGGCGAGACTCTGGTGCAGGTACTGGTTGGCGGCCGTTACATCTCCGAGAGCGGCATCGGCCTTCGCAAGAAAAAGGCAGATTTCACCCAGCACAGCGTGGGAGTCGCCCTTCCTGACCATATTGTATGCATCTTCCGCCAGGAGGATGCAACTGCTGAACTTCCTGTCGTTGAACAGGTCGACGGCTTTGTCCATCAGCGCCCTTGAAAAGGGCACAGGTTCTGAAGACCCGGTTGTGTCCTCAACGGGATCCGACCGGGAATGACGGTCTGTTTCCCCGTTATGATGCCCGGGTGCTGGATCCATGTCGGCAGGTTTCGCTGAAGCGGCAGCAGGAATCGGGATACTTTTCCCGTCGAGATCCCTGTTATCCCTCGTCGTCATCGTCCCCCTCGCTTTCCGGCGGATCATCCAAGCATGAACCGCATAGTTCCTGAGTGGGTGGCACTATGTCGGAAAGGTCTGTATCCGGGATCGGATGTTCGTCCAGTATTTGTCCGCAGTTTTCGCAGGGGAAAAGCGGATCATACCATGGCTCGGGTTCGGAGTAATCCTGGTGGTCGGGAGTAGCGGCAGAAGCGATAGATAATGAGCAGACAGCTATCGAAAGTGCGATTGCAGTTAGGCTTGCAACCATATTTTTCGAGTTTTTCATTACACACCCTTGGTTGAGTCTCTGTGAAACACGCTGCATTGCTGCAAAGTCCGTGCCGGGTTATCCGATCGACCCGATCAATTCGAACTGCCTCGAACCACCAGTAATTATAACCCTTTCCATGTATTTTTCAAAATGATGACAGCGGTGCGGAGTCAGTTTAACCTGAGGAATCGCGCAGGAAGTTGCGCGTTCCGCACGCGATCCTGCGCAATCTCAAACCGGACTGTTCAATAAACCGATATCTCAGCCCGGTTGATCAATAATATAAGATTGTATACAGTGGATCCTGTCCATCGGCAGATATTCCGAACCGTCATCGGAGAGAAAAGAAAATGAAAAAAAATCATAGACGATACGGCTGGAAAATACCGATTCTGCGTCCGAATGACAGGACGCAACGCTGGGGTGTCGATCCCAATGAACCCATCCCCCGGGAAAGTGAGGTTGGTAATGTACAGTAAAACCGGCTCCCAAGGGTATAGAACCGTACTGGATGGAGTCCGCCTCAAGACTCTTGTACATGGGGAGAAAACCCTTATGGCTGAATTCAAGATCGATAAGGGAGCGGTGGTCCCATCCCACGAACATCCGCAGGAGCAGACCGGATATCTCGTCTCCGGTTCGCTCAAGTTTCTGATCGGCGACGAAACAATCATCGCCCGTCCCGGTGACAGCTGGAACTTCGCCCCGAATGAGCCGCACGGCGCCGAAGCTCTTGAAAACTCCGTTGTAGTAGAGGTCTTTTCACCGGTCCGCGAAGATTACCTGCCATAACCCCTACCACCGCCGGAATCCAGTAGCGGCAGGCGGCACCTGCCAGGCGATGGCGGGAAGGCGCTCCCTCATCGCCTGGCCAAACTCATCATTTCCGTTAACAGAGCATCCAGGCACATATCGACAAGATGAGAACTCACCGACTTTTTCAGGCGACTGCTCGCTGTGCAGCATGAATAACCAACTAACTCATGAAGAAGAATTTTCCATTTCTCGCTGAAGTTGTCATCGATATGGGAATATGCTGCAGCATTCAATGAAGCAGGATCCACCGGCTCATCCGGTGGTATGGTTAAGCTGTGCCTGGAAAAGAATCAGGTGTACGCCCCGGTCGGCCCTGAGATCCCAAATCACGGAGCGATCTGTGTATTTCTCTTTTTGCAGCGCATCGTCAGAAGCATAACCTGTCCTGCGGGGGATGCAGGCTTACTCGTGTAAAATTGTCAATCCGATTGACAATTTTACACGTCTTCCAGATGGACTCGAGCGATACACCTGAACAACCGGGGAGGCATCCACCTTATAGAGAAATAAATGATCGGCTCCCTCCGGTCGTGGAATAAGTGACAGGTTCCCTCCGGACTTAACTCTACCCGGCTTGGCCGGCACGGGAAATCAGGAAAAAGGAAGCCGGGCAACAGGGATT
>CAYMWF010000090.1:0-19183 GCA_964394085.1 uncultured Gemmatimonadota bacterium
CTTTCACATCACATAACGTGCAAATATTCGCATCAAATAGCGTTTTCAGGCTCATTCTTCGCCGTTTTCACGGAATGCATGCAAATAGCCGTCGCTTGCTCCCAGGATGATCTCAAGGGTGTCGTTCCCGTCGAGATCGAAAAGGACGGGAGATGAAGAAAGATTCCCGTTCAGCTTTACCGGCCAGCCTTCACGGTCGGGCTGGAGCTGGATCTCATCGCGGGCGACCGAGGCCGTGTCGTCGGCGACCCATGATTCCACCTCTTCCATGGAAACCGATGTATCGCTGTGGGAGAAATACGCCATCATGCTGACGGTGTCGATATGCGTCGTCATTCCCGTTATATCCCACTTGAAATCGAATATCGTTTTATCGCGGGATTCGAGGCTGTCTATCGGAAAGCTCCAGAATTCAGAACCTGCATTTGCGCTGGTTATATCCACATTCAGAAGAAAACCGTTCGCCGTTGCACCACCGGTGTTTTTGACATAAACGCTGAGCGGCAGTGAATCTCCCAGTGTGATGCGCCATGGCAGGTTCAGGTAAGAAGGAAGAATTAGGAGACCTGTAAGATGAGGATGCTCGGAGATTTTCGAGTTGCGGGTCTTTTTCGTGAATTTTTCCGGGAGGATAGGACTCAGTTTCCCGATCTGATACCGTCTTCCGCCACTTGAAGAATCGACGGAATCGGGTGGGTTATGTAGTCGATGAGGGTCGATATTCATAAGCGGATCGTATCCGGAATTATTTATTGTTTCGTCGAGATGTAGCCTTGCTTCAGGTAGATGTCATCATGGGTTTCGGCTTCAGGTAAGGCATTTTCCCATACCAGGGATATACGGTGTCCGGAAATAGCAACCGAATGGTGTTCCTTGAAGTTATCCTCATTATCGCTGATGTTGTCGATGTAACTTAAAAGTTCACCACCATCACCAATCTTTGCGTAAGAGTAAAAAAATGTCCAAGCGTTGATAGCCTGGCTGAATACTGCATGGATTAACCCGGAATCGTCCATATCAACTGCGATTCCCCAAGTATTCAGCCCTTTTTCATAATCGACGATGTTGACCATGTCGCCGATCTGGTTGCCCAATTGATCTAGTTTGATGTAACATGGATCGTATTTGTAATTCAGAGCCCTGTCCCGGTAGTGATAAAGTAGATGCGAAAAACTTGACGAATCTGTGATGATTTTAGGATAGAAGCTGTAATGATCCAATTCTTGAGGGGTTACAGGTTTTGAATCTATAACCAAGTTACCGGAGGAATCGACTTTTGAAAAATGTACAACCGTCGATCCCATGTTTTGCCTCGCGAAGACCATATTCGCCGAACAGTCCGGTCCTACTGAAATGTCAGGGTGTTTATGAAATACTATTTCGCTTGAAACATGTAATGCGTCTACGAGCAGATTACCCGAGCTATCCAGCTTTGAATAATAGAAATCGGTAGAATGCTCAGGCCACATAACATGGACGTTCCTCCCGTTATCAACCCTTAATCCGCACCGCAATTCACCTGTTTGCCAGCCTTCTGCGTCATTCACGACTGTTTCTGGAACAACTGCATTTCCGATTGAGTCGAGTTGGATATATCTAACGTCGTATCCGTTGGTCCCGATATCGCGGAATACGATATGAACATTGTCGATATGATCGACAGTCACCTTGACGAACCAGCTGCGGAAATCTCTATCTGTAAGCCGTAGTTCGCTGGTAAGGAAGTCTCCCTGCGGCGATATTTTTCTTGCATACACTTCTGCGTTTCTAAGCACATCACCTGGTGGGGAATGTCTGAAGTCCTCCCATACCACCCAGATGTTTCCATCTGAGTCCATGTCGCTGTCCGGTTCTGATTGATACATTGAATCATTACATACTATGAAATCGGACGAAATGAATGGAATCCTTACTTGCTGAGTATCTTTTCTTTGGTTGGTGTTAGACAGGCTTGTTACGGTTTCACCCGCCTCGAACATGCAAACAACTTGAAGGACGAGAAACACCATCGAAAACAAGATCCTTGCCTTCATAATCCGCCTCTTTCATTCACATCCCAAAACAGAGCACAGAAGCATCATTGAACGACGTTATTCATCGTAGCACCCGGTATGCGCGGGATCGCGCCGTAACATCGGCCAGTCAGGAGCCGAGGAATTCCCACCAGGACCACCTCCCGGATTCATATCCCATACATAGAGATAGTTATCGCCACCACAGACAATAATGTCGGGATTATCGTCTCCGTCGAGATCCCCAATCGCCGGCGCTCCGACGGATGCCGAGGCATGCACATTGAATGGCCATGAGAAATTAATGAGGGCAAAACCTTCATAATCTATAGCATAAGCATATCCATTGTTTGTTATGGCTAATACATCTTGGTATCCATCCGTGTCAACATCACCAATTAGTGGAGATCCGATAATCGTGCCAACTTCACGCTCAATGCCGGGGTAATAAAACGTTAGATTGCCCATGTAATTGAACAGATTGATTTCAAGACCGTCATGACCGGCGACATTACTCCAATCAGCCCCTATGGCAACATCCGCAGTCTGATACGTCTCCACCTTTCCAAGAGCCGGTGTGGATGGAAATTTCCCGCATTCCTTTCCAATCCAGTCGGGATTCTCGTCGTAATTCGAATCAACACTCGTAAGATTATGGTTATCGCTTTCATCAAAGAATGGTATCAGACACTCGAGTGTATCCTGATTTCCCCAGTTCACAAGCGCCGGCGAGGTTCTGGATACGGGGAGTGCTTCCCTTTCCAGAAGAACCTCTCCGTCCCATTTCAACCTGGTGAAGCAACCGTAAGTGTCACCCCAAAGGTCTGTAAAAAGAGGGTGGAATACAATTTCAGGGTTGTTTTCATCTGTGAAGGGACCGTATGCCGGCGCTCCTGGTATAGAAAAACCTTCCGCATATCCATAATCATATGACCATATCTGGTCGCCCTGATCGCTATAAGTTCTTATCTGGTCATCAACGACGAGTATTTCGAGGTCCGTTGTATCCAAGTCGAAATTTCCGAGTATCGGAGAATGATCAATATTTGCCTTGCTGAGGGAAATCGGCCAGTTCACTGAAAAGGGCAACCCGTCATGCTGAAATGCATACAATTCGCTTGTTTTCGAGTTCGGCCAATACACAATACAGACTACATCTGGGCTCGCGTCTCCATCTATATCACCGACCGCCGGGGATGTTTTGATCACTCCCCTTTCTTCATCAGCCGCGAATTCAGCGGGCCAAAATCCTGGCAGTTCTTCACCGTTTTCTTGAAATGCATGCAAATAGCCGTCGCTGGCCCCCAGAATAATTTCAAGGGTGTCGTTACCGTCGAGATCGAAAAGAACCGGAGATGAAGAAAGATTCCCGTTCAGCTTGACCGGCCAGCCTTCACGGTCGGGTTGAAGCTGGATTTCATTGAGAGAGACTTCAGCGTTATCATTTCCCGTCCAGGATTCGACATCCTCCATGCTGAGCGAGGTGTCGCTGTATGTGATGGATGCATCCATTGATACGTTTTCGATATGTCGTGTAAGGTCAGTGACATCCCACTTGAAGTCGAATCTTACCGATTCTCTCGATTCAAGATTATCTATTGGGAATTCCCAGGCAACCGGTGCAATGCTGTCCGCCTCAACTAAAATATTCAGAATGAAACTATCAGCAATTGCGCCGCCGCGATTGAATACTTCGGCACTGAGGCGGAGCGAATCCCCGAGAGAACCACGCCACGGCAGGTTCAGCTGCGAAGGAATTATGCTCGGATCGGGCATATCAGGGTATGCGATATGTTCACCGATATCCGAAAGAGGATCACCAAGGAGGATAAGATTTTTCCAATAACCGGGTTTGGAGAACTTGATACTCAACAGTGCTTTTCCAAGCTCCGTCGTGTTGTTCAACAGGAACGCTTCAACACCTTCTGAAATATCAGCACCGGCTCCGGTACTGGAGATAAAACCAAAATATCCAAGAGCTCCTTTCTTCTCGGCTTCAATAAAAGCTTCAGAAACAGCTTCTTCTAAATAGTAATAGTATTGGCCTGTCAAACATGAAGATCCGAACAGTACGGGAAAGCTGACCAGCGGGAACAAGGAATCCAGGTTTGCATCAACTTCATAATTATAGATATATTCACCAGTATCTTGATTCAAACGGATTTTGGCAGGATTCCCATGCCCCTTGATATATTGAAGGAATCTTTCATCATTTAATTCACCATAAAAATCGGCTGCGGTGAGTTCCCCATCATCTTCATAATCGAGGCAGAAGAGAGTGTAGCCTACGGGATCGAAAAATCGGTTCTCAAACTCAGCACAAGGATTGTCGCCTTGAATTTCGGTTCCCCTGACAAAGCTTCCTTCGCGTCTCCAAACACCTCGGTATTCCGGAAGATATTTTTCGTATCGAAAGACCTTCTCAGCTACGATATTCATCTGGGCAATGCTTGAGACAGGAAGTCTGCCAAGCATTATATCGGGAATATCATCAGCCCCGTGAAGCGTCAAATAGTCGTGGTCCGTCGGGAAATTGTCGATGCCCGAAAAACCTGTCGGAACATATTTGGTTTCCTGGTAATCATTACAATAATCCCAGACTCCGAGGTTTTCCTTCATGCAATCGTCACCCAGAATCAGGACATATCCGATTTTATCGTCCTCCATGTTGGGCGCTTCATAGTATTCATACGCATATTCAAGAAACCCGTACACTTTCTCCCAGTACATCTCTGAAGGGGTAAAATAGTCGAACTCCTCATGGATCTGCTGTGTGGATGCGACAGCGACGCACAGCTCATTGAAATTCTTGCGCCAGAGGAGGAGGGAGTCCATGTACGATTCTCTCGGGGGATAGTACAGTTCATCGTAATAAGTGGGTGCTGCGATCACGATATAATCGGCGAGGGTGCCCTCCACCTTCAATTCTTCGAGGTACTTGAGACATTTAACGGGGCCGGGCTGGACGCCGCCGTCCTGACCGCCGCCGAGGTTCAGGATCTGACCTGCGTCGGATCCTCCGGAACTGTCCGGGGGAGCCGGGGGCGGTGATTCTTCCCAGGGTTCGTAGCACACGCTGCCGAGACCGGCGATTTCCTCGAACGGACCGAGGCCTTTCGTGTTGAAATACGGAGTGCCCTCATATGAAATATTGATGTGCGAAAAGGTATTTACGAAGAGCTTTTCTGAAGAGGGGTCGCAACGGATCGGAAAGATACGGAGCTCGACGATCTTCTGCTCTCTCATGTAGCCCGTTTGCGATACTTCGAATGCATTCTCCGGGTACAGGGTCTCCGTTTCATAGAAGTCCGTATCCGGACAGAATGATTCGATGTAACAAAGACAACCGGTATCAGGATATACGACACACGGCGCCGGATAGACCGGGTAACCGGGCAGCGTGTAGAGCGTTGTGTCGGAAAGGGCGATATGAAGGGTGACCGAATCGGGTACCGCTACGAGTCTTCTTACTACGGGAAGACGGGGTTTTCCTTCTTCGGAAAGGTATTCATGTACTCCGGGCAAGGTAATCTTCTGGTAAGTGGAATTTCCTTCGATTATCGAGGTTGTTTCAAAACCGTTCATCCGGAGTTCCAGGGCAACGTGAGACGAATCGGAGTCGACGGCAATCACCGACGGACTTTGAAGGGTAGAATACGAGCCTTCGAGGATGACGGGCTGGGGAGTGGCTGAAAGCGGATGGGCTGAAACGAGAACCAGGATGAATATCAGCGAAAAAAAAGCGAAAATTCTCATGGTTTCCTCCCCTTTTCGAGTATTCAGGTAGAATTCATGAATGAACAGTCTCCTGCAGGACAATGATTATTAACATAATATGCGAGAATCCGGGGAGAGTCCAGGTTTATTCTGTTGAAGCATTCTGTGCTGCAGGTCTTTTTTCTGAAATTATTGTTGGGGATCGTCCCTGTTCCTGTATCACGGTTTATTCAATGAGCGCAACGTGTTCCACCGGGCGGGAAGACGCTCCCTCACCGCCTGGAACGTGCCGGTACCATGGGGTCACTTCCCCGACTCGAACACCCGCCGATGCCGTATGTTCAAGTAACTTGGTCGCCACCCGGGGTGAACCGATTGGTGATGCTTCTACATCTCTTTGCCATCAAATAGGTTCCGCGCATCGTAAATAGCACGTCAATGCCCCGCTGTTTGCGTGGAAATTTCGACGCAGACTGTCATAATTCCGGGTTCTGCTATATTGCTGAAAGCGACTCCGCGGCGGCGGCGAGGATCGTATCGATATCTTCGTCGGCATGGGCCGCGCTCACGAAGCAGGTCTCGAAAGCCGATGGCGCCAGGTAGACCCAGCGGTCGAGCATGTTGCGGTGGAATTTCGCGTAAAGCCCCGCGTCGCTCGAAACGGCGTCCCGGTAATTCTCTACCGGGCACGGATTGAAGAAGAGAGCGCCCATGGAACCGGTGAAATTTACCGTCGTGTCGATGCCCGCTTTTTCGGCGGCGGCAGCCAGGCCGGTAAAGAGTCGCCGGCCCCGTTCTTCAAGCGTCGGGTAGGGGTCATCCCCGAGAAGGATCTCGAGGGTGGCTGCGCCGGCGGCCGTGGCGATCGGGTTCCCGGACAGGGTTCCGGCCTGGTAGACCGGTCCGTCGGGGGCGAGATGGTCCATGATTTCGGCTTTTCCGCCGAAGGCGCCCACCGGGAGGCCGCCGCCGAGGATCTTACCGAGCAGCGTGATATCCGGGGTGACTCCGAAATACTCCTGCGCGCCGCCGGGTGCGAGCCTGAAACCCGTGATCACTTCGTCGAATATAAGGAGGGCGCCGTGGACGGAGGCGAGCTCGCGGAGCCCGGCCAGGAATCCTTCCCCGGGGAGGATCACTCCCATGTTGCCGGGGACTGGCTCGACGATCAGGGCGGCGATGTCGACGGGATGTCGCTCGAACAGCCTCCGGACCGATTCGAGGTCGTTGAAGCCTGCGATGAGGGTATCGTCCGAGATCGATGCCGGCACGCCCGGCGAGCTCGGCTGCCCGAATGTGAGCGCGCCGCTGCCCGCTTCGATCAGGAAGCTGTCGGCGTGACCGTGGTAGCAGCCTTCGAACTTGATGATCTTGTCGCGGCCTGTGAAACCTCTCGCGAGGCGCAGGGCGCTCATGGCGGCTTCGGTTCCGGAATTCACCAGGCGGACCTTGTCGATTCCCGGCACCATCTTCACCACCATCTCGGCCAGGCGTGTCTCGCGCTCGGTCGGAGCGCCGAAACTGGTCCCCCGGCGGGCGGCCGCGGTTACGGCTTCGACCACCTCGGGATGGGCGTGCCCCAGGATCAGGGGACCCCAGGAGGAGACGCAATCGATATACTCCATGCCGCCGGCGTCCCGCACCCTGCTCCCGTGACCGTCGGTAAAAAAGAGGGGCGTACCGCCCACCGATTTGAAGGCCCGGACCGGGGAGCTGACGCCGCCGGGGATCCATTTTTTCGCTTGCTCGAACAGAATTTCGTTCGGGTTCATTCCGGTTCCTCCATAAAGAGTCTGGTGCTGGCTCTTTTGAGTTCACGGGTGCTGAATAGGATTTCGTAGTCGGGGATATCCTCTTCTTCCGAGATCCGCTTCACTTCACCCTCCACTTCGTCGACGGATCTGCCGTGAATCATAGTGTAGAGTCTGAAAGGCCACCGCTCGCTGCTCGAACGGCCGTAGCAGTGACTGACCGCGTCGCGCAGGGCCAGCCTGCCGCCGACTTCCTCCACCCTCTCCTCGGGCACCCGCCATACGACCATCCCGTTGGCCGAGAACCCGGCGCGCATGTGGCGGATGAAGGCGCCGATCCTCCTGATGACGCCGGTCTCCTTCCAGCGGCGGATCCGCTCGATCACTTCGTCCTCGCTCATCCCGGAGCGCGCGGCCAGCTCGGCGTAGGGTCTCTCGCAGATCGGCATATCGTCCTGCAGAATGCGCAGGAGCGCGATATCTTTTTCAGCAAGCTGCATTCTTTTTCGAATCCTCCAGGTCGAACCTGACCATTATCTTGAACAGCCGGGTGGCGGGCAGATTGATCAGCTCCTCGACGGCGGTCCCGGTGCGGATCTCTTCGAGGATTTCTTCGATCTTCGCTTCATCCCTCGCGATGATGGTGAACCAGACGTTGAACTCGTGCGCTCTTTCATAATTGTGAGTGATATGCGGGTAGCGGTTTATGAATGCAACCGTCTCCTCGAAACCATCCTCCGGAACCCTGGCTCCGACCAGGGTGCTGGTATAGCCCAGCTTCTCCTTGTTGAGCGACGCCCCGAGCCTCCTGATGTAACCGTTGCGACGCAGGGTTTCGATATGCGCCAGGAGGGTGGTTTCGTCCAGGCCGAGGCGGAGGGCGAGCGATGCGTAGGGACGCCTTTCCACCGGGAAGTCCCCCTGAAGCAGGTTGAGTATTTTTTTCTCGATCTCATTCATGAACGGCTGTTCTCCTGAGAGCTTTGGGTATGTATACGCAATAGGGTTCCTCATCCATGTAATCCCCGGTTGTGGTATATGCGCGTGCACGGCAGCCGCCGCAGAATCTATTGTATTCTTCGCACGCTCCGCACCTTCCGTGATAACGCCCCGTATCGCGAAGCTCGAGGAAAACCGGAGAGGTTTGATATATCTTTTTAAAGTCGAAATCCGCTTCGCGGATATCGCCGCACGCGACATCGAGGAAACCGCACGGTTGAACTATCCCGCGGTGCGAAACGAAAACGAACCCCTGACCCGCCATGCAGCCCTTGGTCATGGCGGCGAGACCATGGGTCTTCGGGGTCACCGTCCTCCCGGCCTTCGCCTCCCGTTCCCTGTAGATCCGGTAGTAGTGGGGAGCGCATGTCGGCTTGATCCTGATATCGAGCTCAAGGCTCTTCCGGTATATCCAGTTCAAGGTTCGTTCGTAGTCGCCCGGTGAGATTTCCAGGTCGGCGATCGCTTTTCCGCGGCCCGTGGGCACGAGCAGGAAGGGATCGAAAGCGGCGGCGCCGAGTTCCATCGCCAGGTCGAGTATGGCAGGCAGTTCATTGAGATTATGTCTTGTAACGGTAGTATTGATCTGGAATTCGACACCCGCGTCAACGGCGTGCCGGATGCCGTCGAGGGCGGCCTTGAAAGCGCCCGACACCCCGCGAAACCGGTCGTGGGTTTCAGCCGCGGCGCCGTCGAGGCTGATACTGATACGCTGAATACCGGAGTCTTTTATCATCTTCGCCGTTCGCGGGTTGATCAGCGGACCGCAGGGAGACATGACCACGCGAAAACCCTTGTCGGTAGCGTATCGGGCAAGGACGTAGATATCTTCCCGGGACATCGGCTCGCCGCCCGTGAGTATGAAGATCGGTTCGGCGAAAGTCGCGATGTTGTCGATAAGGAGCTTTGCTTCTTCCGTTGAGAGCTCGCCTTCATAGACCTGGTCCCGTGCGGAGCCCCTGCAATGTCTGCACTTCATGTGGCAGAGCCGGGTGGTCTCCCACGCCACGAGGCGGGGTGCCGTCCCCCGGTTCGAGCCCGTGTTCTTTCCGTGGCCAAACATCAGCAGCACCCTCCCTGGCGGCGGGAGAGTTCGGCGTATCTCCGCGCGAAATAGGTCAGAATCATATCGGCCCCGGCGCGCTTGATCGCAGTGAGCGTCTCGAGCATCACGAGGTCGCCGTCTATCAGTCCCTGTTCCCCGGCGTTGACGATCATCGAGTATTCTCCGCTCACGTTGTAGGCGGCGAGGGGCAGCAGGGTCTGTTCGCGCGCGGCCCGGATGACATCGAGATATGCCAGAGCGGGTTTCACCATCAGGATGTCGGCGCCTTCGGCCTCGTCGAGCTGCAGTTCGTGGAGCGCTTCGAGGAGGTTCGGCGGATCCATCTGGTACGAGCGTCGATCCCCGAACTGAGGGGTGGATTCGGCCGCCTCGCGGAAAGGTCCGTAGAAGGCCGAGGCGTACTTGGCGGCGTACGACATTATGGGAATGTGCTCATAACCGTTTTCGTCCAGGACGGCGCGGATCGTGGCCACCCTGCCGTCCATCATGTCGGAAGGGGCCACCATGTCGACGCCGCTTTCGGCGTGGGAAAGAGCCATTTCCGCGAGCCTTTCGAGGGTGGCGTCATTATCGACGCTCTCACCGTCGAGCAGCCCGCAGTGACCGTGGGATGTATATTCGCAGAGACAGATGTCGGTTATGACCATGAGCTCCGGAGCCGTCTCCTTGATCGCTCTCACCGCATTCTGCACCACGCCGTCCGGCTCCAGGGCCGAAGATCCTGCCGGGTCCTTCGATTCGGGAATGCCGAAGATCATCACGGCGGGAATGCCGAGGTCGAAAAGTTCCCTGCACTCATCCGCTAAAACATCCGTCGACATATGGAACTGGCCCGGCATGGAGCTGATCGGTTTCTTCACGCCCTTGCCCGGAACCGCGAAGAGCGGGGCGATGAGGTCATCCGTTGAAAGACGCGTTTCCCTCACCATGCGACGGAGGGTAACGCTTAGCCTGAGTCTTCGTTTTCTTACTTCCGGAAACATCATATCGACTACTCCAGTCCGATTTCGCAGTCTGTAAGGTAGCACGCCGGGTCCGGCGCCCAGGGATCTTTGTATACGGATTCGGCCCGCGCCCTGAGATTCCCGGCGCAGATGTCGAGGAATCTGCATTGCCCGCAGCGGCCTTTTACAAACTTCTTCTTGTTCTTCAGTTTCGCCATCAGCGGGTTTGACAGATCGGTCCAGATTTCACTGAACGGGCGCTCCAGGATATTACCGAACGAATGATCCCGCCAGAACTGATCGGCATACACGTCGCCGTTCCAGCTGACGCAGCCGATCCCGTTGCCGGAGTTGTTTCCTCCGTTCATCTTTAAAAGTTCCAGGACCGCCTCGGCCCTCGGGTTGTCCTCCCGCAGCATTCGAAGATAGAGGTAGGGGCCGTCGCAGTGATTATCGACCGTGAGCACTTCGACCTTTTTCCCCCGCGCATGCAGCTCAGCAGTGCGATCGATTAAAAAATCGACAATCCTGCGGGACTCCTCGTGGGTCAGATCCTCGGCCGCCAGCTTTTCAGCCCGTCCGGAGTACACCAGGTGATAGAAGCAGATTCTCGGAATATCCGTCTGATCGATCAGATCGAATATTCCGCTTATATCATTCACGTTGCGCTTGTTGAGGGTAAGACGCAGCCCGACCTTGATTTCGTGGCGCCGGCACGCTTCTATGCCGGCCATCGCCGCGTCGAACCCGCCGGGCGCGCCGCGGAACCTGTCGTTTACTTCCGCCAGCCCGTCGAGGCTCACACCGACGTAAGAGAGGCCTATTTCCCTGAACTCCGAAGCCATTTCGTCGTTGATCAGGGTGCCGTTCGTCGAGATGACCGCCCGCATCCCCCGGGAGACCGCGTAGGCGGCGAGCTCGCAAATATCGGGGCGCAGCGTCGGTTCACCTCCGGAAAACAGGATTACAGGGGAGCCGAAATCCACGAGATCGTCTATGAGGTTTTTTCCCTCCTCCGTGGTCAATTCGCCCTCGTAGGGGATATCGCGCGAACCGGAGTAGCAATGGATGCATCTCAGGTTGCACCTGCGGGTGACATTCCATACAACGACCGGCTTCTTATCGCTGGAGAACTGCAGGAGATGCGAGGGCAGCTTACCCGTACGGCGGCCGTAACGCAATGCGTCGGAGGGCTCCGTCGTCCCGCAATATAGCTTGGATATTCCTATCATTTCCGCCCTGAGCCTTTCCGCCCTCCGCTGAAATATCCGCAGATTGTCTCTACGAGCCCGTCGATGGTATGGGTCCGGGCCTCCGCGGCGGGCTCAATGCCGAGGGAGCGCATCGTTTCGGAGGTGATCGGGCCTATCGACAGGCCGGTGATCTTCGCTCCGTGCTTTTTTACAAAGTCACTGCCCAGCTTTTCGGCGAAGAAACGCGCCGTTGATGAGCTGGTGAAAGTAACGCCGTCGATATCGCCGTCCCTTATCCTTCGCCGCAGCAGATCCTCGTCGAAATCGCCGCGGACCGTCCGGTAGACCGCGACTTCATCCACTTCCGCCCCCGCCCGGAGCAAGAGCCCGGTAAGCGCCTTCCTCGCGATATCGGCCCTGGGTAGCAGAAATTTCAGGCCGCGGAGATCCTCTTTGACGCTCAATCCTTCGAAAATCGCTTCCGCAAGATATTTCGCGGGCTGGTAATCGGCGGATATTCCGAACCAGGCGAGGCGTTCCGACGTGGCCGGCCCGATGGCGGCGATTTTCACTCCCGCGAACCCTCGAGCATCGAGGCCGGCGGCAAAAACCCGCTGCATGAAACTGTCGACCCCGTTCGCGCTGGTGAAGATCACCCAGTCGTATTCGTGCAGCACGCTCACGGCGGCATCCACGGGACCGAAGTCTTCGGGCGGCAGGATCGATATGGCGGGCATCTCGAGAGCATCCGCGCCGCGATCCCGGAGTTTTTCGAGCAGGACGCTCGCCTGGGGGCGGCTCCTCGTAACCACGAAGGTCTTACCGAAGAGAGGCCGTTCTTCGAACCAGGACGGGGATTTTCGAAGGTTGTTCACGTCCCCCGCGATAATCAGGGCGGGCGGGCGGATTTTCGCTTTTCCGGCGGCATCGGATATGGTCGACAGGGTGCCTGAAACCGTTCTCTGCGAAGGTGTAGTCGCCCTCTCCACTATCGTGACGGGTGTTTCACGGGGCAGCCCGTGAAAGACGAGTTTTTCAGCGATCCCGGGAAGATTTCCGACACCCATGTAGAATACGAGCGTCCCTCCCGTTTTCGCCAGGTGCTCCCAGCTGATCGCTGATTCGGGTTTCGAAGGATCTTCGTGGCCGGTTACGAAGGTGACGCTCGACGCCCGGCGGCGGTCGGTAAGAGGGATTCCGGAATATGCGGACGCTCCTACGGCGGCCGGGACGCCCGGCACCACTTCGACTTCGACGCCGTGTTCTTCGAGGAAAGCCTTTTCTTCGGACCCGCGGCCGAAAACAAAGGGATCTCCGCCTTTCAGACGGACGACCGTTTTGCCTTCCTGCGCCCGCTCGAGGAGCAGCCGGTTGAGGTCATCCTGTTCGAGGGTGTGGGACGAACCCCTCTTGCCGGCGTATATCTTTTCAGCCCTGCCGGGGGCCAGATCAAGAAGCAATGGATTCGCCAGGTAATCATGGACGATAACATCCGCCCTGCGTATCACCTCGACTCCGCGCACGGTGATCAAACCCGGATCGCCGGGACCGGCGCCGACCAGGATAACTTTTCCCTTTCCTTTCATTCTTCAACCCGTTTCAAGTCGCCGCAGCGGCTGAATACCGATCGCTGATGCAGTGTTTTCCGGTCGGAACGCTCCAGTTGAGAGGTTCGAACCGCTTCCGCCGGCGATCATGTATCACCCGCCCGTATTCCTTCGATAATCGCCGCCGCTCCTTTTTCGAGCAGTCGCCGGGCGAGCCGGCGGCCGGCTCCGGCGGCCTGTTCCTGCGGGGCCGTCTCCGATCCTTCAAAAAAAGGTTTACCATCCAGGCCGGCCACCATCCCGGCCAGGGTTATCCTCCCGCCCGCGATTCCGACCCTGACCCCGGCGGGAACCTGGCAGCCGCCGCCCAGCACGCTGAGAAAAGCTCGTTCAGCAGCGGTTTCGAGCCGGGTCGGACCATGATCCAGTGCTTCCACGAACCCTGACACCCACTCATCCCCCGCGCGGATCTCCAGGGCGAGGGCCCCCTGACCCGGAGCGTGGAACCAGCCGTCCTCCGGCCCCAGGATCGAAGAGATCCTGTCTTCACGGCCGAGACGCTTCAGCCCGGCCCGTGCAAGGATGAGCGCGTCATATTCGCCCCTGTCCAGCTTGTCAAGGCGGGTGTCGACGTTACCCCGGATGTCGGCGGGAACGAGATCCGGGCGGAAACGGGAGAGCAGGGCGGCGCGGCGCAGGCTGCTCGTGCCGACCCGGGCGCCCGCCTTGAGGGTCCGGAGCGTCCCGGGGGCCGATGCGGCCGACGTGACGAGGACGTCTTCGGGCGGTTCCCTCTCGATGACGGCGCCGATAACGAGACCTTCCGGAAGTTCGGAGGGGAGATCCTTGTAGCTGTGGACGGCGAGGTCGATGGTTCCGTCGAGGAGGCGGATTTCGATCTCCCGCGTAAAAAGACCCTTGTCGCCGATCCGGGCGAGGGGCGCATCGAGGATTCTGTCACCCTTCGTTACTATTTCGAGCTCTCTGATTTCCAGTCCCGGGAATCTATCCAGGAAAAGGCGGCGGACCGATTCGGACTGGATGCGGGCGAGTTTGCTCCGCCGGGTTCCGATAATCAGCTCAGCCATCGGATTCTTGCTCTAACTTGAAAATCCTGCGCATAGTCTCCACCCAGAGCTGAGAATCGTGCATACCCGAGTGCTGACTTTCGCGAAGGAGGGTGATGGGCCCGTGCAGCATCTTTTTAACCAGGCTCTTGGTCAGGATATCCAGATATTCCCGCTGATCGCCGTTGAAATGTTTCAGGTTCCTCTTCACTTCATCGTGACGGACATCCTCGAACCGGCTGACGAGCTGCTTGATCGTGGGCGTAATTTCCAGGGACTTGTACCATTTCAGGAATGAGAGGACCTCTTCATCGATGATCTTCTCGACATTGGGAATCTCCGCGCGGCGACGATTGATATTGACGTCAAGGATCCGGTTCAGATCATCGATATCGTGCGCGAATACGTTGGGAATGCCCTTTACGCCAGTATCGATGTTCCGCGGCATCGAAATATCGATCACGGCGATATGCCTGTTTTGACGCCTGGTCATGACGTTGCCGACTTGTATGGCGTTCAGAATAGGTTCACGCGCGCTCGTGGAAGCTATAACTATGTCGGACTCGGCAACCGCACCGAGCAGACCCGAGTAAGGCACCGCCCGGGTCTCCCCCCCCAGACCTGCCGCGAGGTCCCGCGCTTTTTCATAAGTACGATTCACAACGGTTAGAGAACCTATGTTCTTCCCGGTGAGATGCTCCGCGGCGAGCCGGGCCATCTCCCCTGCACCGATGACAAGACCGTGCCTGCTCGAAAGATCGGTAAAAATCTTCTGAGCCAGTTCGACGGCGATCATACTGACCGAGACCGTGCCCCGCCCGATCTCCGTCTCGGTTCTCGCCCGTTTGCCGACCCTGAATACGGAGTGCATGAGTTTGTTCAACAGAAAACCGTTGCTGCGGATTCTGCAGGAGATTCGAAACGCATCTTTCATCTGGGCCAGGATCTGCGCTTCACCGAGAACCATCGATTCGAGGGCGGAGGAGACCCGGAAAAGGTGACGGAGCGCCGCCCTGTTATAGGAGGAATAGAAAACTTCGCTGCATTCCGGGTCCACCCCTTTCGACTCGATGAGCCACGCGACCATTTTTCGTGCGAAAGTCACTCTCTGGTCTGCGGGGATGGCGGCGGGCCGCATCAGCAGTTCGGTTCGGTTGCATGTGCTTAGAAGCATCACTTCCTCGACTGCGGGATCCTTCATCCGCTCGGCGAGAAAATCTTCGACTTGCTGCTCGGAAAATGCAAGCCGCTCCCGGAGTTCGACCGGGGCTGTTTCATGGTTGAGTCCTACGAGTATCAGGTCCATTTTCTTAATATCATTTCAAGCGGTTCTTCGTCACCGTCGATATAACGTCTTATTTCCGGTGAATGCACTATTTTGGTAAGGATGCTCCTCCGCGTTTCCGGATCGGGTTCACTCTCGAGGAGGGAGCACCTGAACGAGCGGAGCCTGTCCAGGAGTTTCGAATATTCGGGAGCATAAATATCTTCCAGGTTCTCGCGAATTTCTTTTGCCAGGGCGGGGGAAGCTCCCCCCGTTGAAACCGCGATCTGGAGATCCCCCCGCTGAAGTACCGACGGCACGTAAAAATTGCTGAGCTCCGGAGTATCCACGACATTGACCAGCCGGTTCGACGTCCCGGCATTTTCGCTGACCAGGCGATTCACCCGGCTGCTTCCCGTTGATGCTATCACGAGGAAGTAACCGGTCGCCTCACCCTCTATATAATCTCTTCTTTGCAGGCTGATGACCCCTTCCCCGGCCAGAGCGGTTATCCGCGCGGTGGTTTCGGGAGCGATAACGGTGATATTCGCACCTCTCCCCAGGAGCCCCAGGATTTTCCGCTCGGCAACGCGACCGCCGCCGACTACGAGGCAGTTCTTTCCCTCGAGGTCAATGGAAACAGGGTACATCGATATCTTTTGATTCAGCTCCGTCATGCCTGTCAACCGTATAATTTTCGATGACCGAAAAGGAATCGTCGCCCGGGGTCCGGTCGATTTCCCCGGACGAAAAAAATAGCACCCTACCAGAAATGAGTCTGATTCTCCATCAAATTTTCTTTTTCAGCAGAGAGCTGCCGAAGGTCAGCTTTTGATTTGTAAAGGCGCTTCCTCACACACCACCCGGAGTTGAAATACAGCGGCGCTTCAGCCCGGCTTGAAGTACAAAGCCCATGCCTTGTCCGGAGCCGATATTGTCATATCCGCCGGACCGGTTTTACCCACGTGGGTAATCCTGTGACGCCAAATAGCGGGGAAAAGAAGTCGACGGACTTTTATCCCAGTCTTGCATGTAGAATCAGTAACCGATCGCCGGCTGAGCCGGTGGTTTTAAGATCCCGGTGGAGCTTTCGCCCCCGCAGGGGGCTTAACTACCAGTCAAACCCCTGTTGCCCGGCTTCCTTTTTCCAGATTTCCCGTGCCGGTCAAGTCGAGTTGACTCAAGTCCGGAGGGAACCTGTCACTTATTCCACTACTGGAGGGAGCCGATCATTTTTTCCTCTTTAAGGTGGATGCTCCCCGGTCGTCCAGGGGTATCGCTCGAGTCCACCCGGGAAACGTGTAAAATTGTCAATCGGATTGACAATTTTACACGACTAAGCCTGCACCCCCCGCGGGACAGGACATGCTGCCGGCATCCCACCCTGATGCGCCGGCGATTACCTGCATCCCCCGCAGGAAGGGATATGCTTCTCGCGCTGCGCTGCAAACGGAGAACTACACAGATCGGCGCCGTGATTTGGGATCTCGAAGCCAACCGGGACGTACACCTGATTGATCCGGCGATCCAAATGCGACCGGCGTAAAAGCCCGAACCAGTTCACTTGACTGGCACCACCCTCCGGAGTATAATAGATGGAACAAATGGGGAAGCGCGAAAATCCGGTGTGATGCCATCGGTCGTGTGTGATGGCGATGCGGTTTTGGACCCGGATATGCCCCCATCGAGAGCAGTCGTTATCCGGTTGGATCACGAGTCAGGTTCGATACCCGATCAGGTTGAGACGAGTATGAAGAAAGCTTCAGCAAAGATCTTATCTATTCTACTGGTGTCGGTCATTGCGCTTTCCGCCCTGGGTTCGAACCGTGTGCTCTGTGTAGGCTCGACCGGTCATCTGCGCCTCGAGATCGGCGATGCCGAAGGCAGATGCCCTTCAGCCGGAGATCACGAACAGCCGAGCCGGAGCCGCGTCGAGAATGGCATTTTCTTCGGTGACAATGAAGAACCGTGTTGCTCCCGATGCGTCGATATTCCTATCCCGGCAGCCAATCTCGAAGATACCCTGCTGCGGAGCGCCCGCTCCGCCGTTTCACGGGATGATGTCCGGCTCTCGACATTCAACTTCGACTTTTTTCCCTATCCGAAAACATCCTCTCCAATCGTCCGGTTCCCGTCATTCGATCCCGGGTCGGCGGTACGCCTGATTGCTACAATAGTTCTGCTTATCTGATCCTGCCGCAGAGGATAGGCTGCGAATCCCGTGGTTCGTCCGCTTCATTCGCTGAATAAACAGCCGTAGAATGCAGGCTTTGCATTTTAATCCTCACGTTTCACAACGTTTAAACAATTCTCCAATCCAGGATGGTGCTCCACCGAAACGCACGATCAGGAGGAAGCAATGATCAGAGAATACATGTTGCCGGCGGGAATGGCGCTGGTTATGACGGCGGGATGCGCCACACCGCGCCTGACCGATATTTCACCTCGTCATTCACTCGGCTCCGATCTGCCTGCGCACGTGGCGACCTCGCACCGGGCGGACCATCGGGATGCTCCGGAGCCGCCGGAACCGACCGGTATATTGACCCTGCGGCAGGCTCTCTCCCTGGCGCTTTTAAAGAATCCTTCCCTGGAGGTTACATCCCGGGAGGTGCGGGTCGCCGAAGCGCTGACGCTTCAGGCCGGACTCCCGCCCAATCCTGAAATCGAAATCGAGATCGATGAATACGATCACGAAGGCAGGGGTTTCGATTCCTCGGTTACAGCGATCGTGTTCGGGCAGGTTCTCGAGCTCGGAGGCAAGCGGAAGTGGCGAAGGCGCGTTGCGGAAGCCGAAGGGGAGCTGGCGGGCTGGGAGTATGAAAGCAAACGGCTGGATGTGCTGACCGAAACGACGGAGAGCTTCGTGGATGTTCTGGCGGCGCAGAAACGCGTCGACCTGGCGGCAACCACAGCCGACCTGGCCGGGAAGACATCGATGGCAGTCGTGGAACGGGTCGAGGCGGGCAAGGAGCCCCCGCTGCAGGCCGCGAAAGCGAACGCGGAGCTCGAGATGGCTCTTCTGACCTTCCTCGAGGCCGAAGAAGAACTGGCGGCGGCAAGGTCGAAGCTCGCGGCAGGCTGGGGATCGGAGCGGGCGGTCTTCGAAAAAGCCGAAGGGGACCTTGATCACGTATTCCCTGCATTGCCTGATTTCGAGAGTCTGCGCACCCGCCTGCCCCGGAATCCCGATCTCGCAAGATGGGACACCGAACTGAAACTGCGGAAAGCCGCCCTGGCATCGGAAAAGGCCGGGCGGATTCCCGATCTGGAGGCATCGGCGGGTATCCTGAGCTTCAGGGAGGATGGGACGGACGCTTTCACTTTCGGCCTGGGTGTCCCGCTGCCCCTGTTTGATCGAAACCAGGGAAACATCGCTGCCGCCGGGCATGAACTGGCCAAAGCCCGGTCCGAGCGGAAAGCCGAGCAAGCATCGCTGCTGAAACAACTCGTGGAAGAGTATGCCAGTCTGAAGGTCTCGCACAGGAAAACCACCGTACTGAAAGAACAGGTCGTGCCGGCGAGGTTAAAAGCCTTCGAAGCCGCACACATAGGGTACGAACAAGGCAAATTCGAATTCCTGGAAGTACTGGACGCCCAGAGAAGCCTGTTCGAGGCGAAGC
>CAYMWF010000091.1:0-19103 GCA_964394085.1 uncultured Gemmatimonadota bacterium
CGGGAGCCGCCGCCGAGAGGGACTGAGTATGTTGGGTCACCAGTATCGATGCAGGGCGAGTATTCCTTCAGCCGGAAATCTCCTTCATATGGTGCGACGAATCTGGGATTTTCATCAATGTTGCCTTGACCCGACCATCCACCTTGTATGCTACTAAATTTAATGTTTGGACCTCCGTATATTTCATCTATCTCGTTCGGAGAATCGCCCCAGAGGATACAATTAACCATCCAAGGATAAGCCTCATACTCGCTGCAGATTCCGCCGCCGTCCAGACCAGCCACATTCCCCGATATCGTGCAATTTATGATGACGGGTGAGGAATGCGACCAGATGCAATAGATCCCACCGCCATAAGCGTTAGCGGAATTTCCTGAGATCAGGCATCCAGAGATGGTCGGCGATGAATCATCGCAATATATGCCGCCACCGTCCCATTCCCTGTTTCCACTGATAATACAATTCTTGATCACCGGATCGGAGTAGTAACAGGAAATCCCGCTGCCGAAATTGTCTGAGATGGTGCATCCTCTGATTGTCGGATCATCGTAATAGCAATATATTCCCGAGAATCCTCTATTCCTGGAGATCGTGCAGTTCGTGATGATCGACTCATCACTTGCCTCAGCGATGCCGCAACCTGAATTTTCGCTGATCGTACATTTGTAGACGAGACCCGAACAATAGTTTAGCCCATCTCCGAAATTCCCTGAAATCGTACAGTCCGAGATTGTTGCGCTAACCTTGTTGAGCCCGTCGCCGCCGTTGCCTGAAATCGTGCAATTCGAGATCAATCCCGAGGAGCCGTAAATCCCATCACCATCATTCCACGAGATATCACAGTCGAAGATATTAAGAGATGAAAGAGATTTGATTCCTCCGCCCGTTTCAGCAGCATTCCATGTTATTTCGCAGCCGGTTATGGTCGGGGAGGACATCAAGCAATGGATCCCGCCGCCTTCATTGTCAGCTGTATTACCTGATATCTTGCTGTTCGTTATGATTGGAGCGGAATGGGAGCGGCAATGGATCCCGCCACTGATCAGCGCGAAATTGTCTGTTATCCTGCAATCCGAGATCTTCGGGGAGGCAGAATCATTGCAGTAGATGCCGCCACCATGAGTGTCAGCAGTATTTTCGCATATGGTACAATTCAGGATGTTCGGAGAGGATTGGTAACAACGGATTCCCCCTCCGTAACCGGGTACTTTCCCATTACGGACGGTAAAACCGATAAGCGAGGAGAGGGAGTCTTCTTCACTGTGAAAGTTGAATCCCCTTCCGCTGTTTTCGCAGTCGATTACCGTGAAGTCGGGGCCGTTCTCAGAGAGAACGGTTAGAGCCTTTCCCTCAAAATCAAGGTTCTTGTTTCCGGTGCCGGTATATGTGCCATCTGCTACCAGAACCGTGTCCCCGTCAACCGAAGCTTTAATACCTGCCCGAATAGTCAACCGATCAGCAGGTACGCGAATTGTCGCGCCAGACACAACCGACACCAGAAGCACCAGCGATAGGCTGACTGCCACAAGGATCCGAGTCATGATTCGTGACATGTATCCTCCCCGGTTTGACGTTATTCACTTACCCGAAAGTATAGCACGAAATCTCAAGATCAACAATTTCGGTACCAGAACGCACCGCTGTTTCCGATTTAAGGGCCACATAGCTCACGTTTCAATTCGACTTCGCGGAAAAGTCGATGGTTACCCCTGCTGAACTCTACGAACGAATCGAGTGCCGTCCTACGTCGTGGGTTCAGAGCAGGATGAGCGTTTTTTGGCGGGTGTGTGAAGCCTGAACTGGCTGTTGCTACTCGACAGGGACCATGGCCCGGAATCACCCGCTCGACAAATCGGCGACGATCGCATCGCAGTTTCCGAAAGCCCCCATCGTAGCTCAGTTCTATTTCGAGTTCGCTGAAGGTCGATGTTTACCCTTTCCGGATGGTCGGGATGAATTAGATGGGGAGCTAGCTGCAGGATTTTCGTGAAAGTAAGCGTTTTATACGGGATGTCGAACCAGGGAAAGCGGCCATTACGTGAAGATGGGCTGTCGCGTCGGTTCTATCGGATTGGTATGCCTTTCGTGATGTTCCAACCGTTCTGGTTTTCCAATGATTGATAATTAGTGATTTTTGACAAGGGCACGATGATCGGCTAGACTTTGTTATAGGCGATATGATTGACTTTCGGAAGGTTGTAAAAAATGAAACCACTCATCGCACTCTGGCTGCTTCTGTGCCTTCCTTTATGCGTTTCAGCCACAGTTATCCGAGTGCCGGATGATTATGAAACCATTCAAGTCGGGATAGATGCTTCTGTTGAAGGGGATACTGTTCTTGTTGCATCCGGCACATATTCAGGTGAAGGGAACAGGGAACTGGACTTCCACGGAAAGAACATCATATTAATGACTGAGGTCGGAGCTGATTCAACTGCTATTGATTGCGAGGGGTTTTATAACGGTTTCAGCTTGATGTCGGGTGAAAGCCGATCAAGTCTTATCGAAGGATTCACTATTCTGTCGCCGGGTTACGGTTTTCACATCCAGAACTCATCGCCTGTAATTTCGGGTTGTAATATCAGATACAGCAATGCAAAGGCCATATTCTGCGAAGGTAGTCACTCCGAAATTATTGATTGCAACCTGATGTTCAACAGTAACTACTTCGGTGGAACAATAGGTAATGAAGGCGGCGCACTTTCAATTATCGGATGCTCTATTTCCAACAACACATCAACAGCCTGGGGCGGAGGTATTAAATCTTTCGGGGAACTCTCGGTCATCGATTGCCTTATTTCAAATAATTATGTCGAGCCCTGGAGCGGATATTGCCAGGGCGGCGGCATTTACAGCTTCGGCTCCGCCATCACCGTTGAACGATGCGAGATATCGAACAATGTGTGCGAAAGTGACTGGGAATCCTGGGTTGGGGGCGGGGGCATATACTGCGAGTATGGTTCAGCCATCATCTCGGATTGCCTCATCAAAGGTAATTCCGCTAAAGGAGGTGGAGGAGTCAAAATATTCGAGCCTGACTTTGCTGTGATCAATAATTGCAGAATTATAGAAAACTACACTCACGAAAAAGGTTATGGCGGAGGTATCTCTGTATCATACGCGTATTATACGACCCTGATCTCAAACTGTCTGATTTCGAATAATCGTGCATTTTTTGGCGGAGGAGTTTACTGCAATTCCGATGACGGGTTCATGGAAATAGGGGATTGCACAATTACAAACAACATGGCGGACAGCACCGGTGGAGGATCTAGAATATTCAGATGCAATATTTCTTTCTCGGATTGCATCTCCCACAATAACTACCCGGAAGAAATTACATGCGACGACGGCTCTGCTGAAGTTCTCTGGTCTAACATAGAAGACGGCTGGCCCGGCGAGGGCAATATCGATGAAGATCCGCTATTTGTTGCATCGGAGTACGGCGACTACCGCCTGCACTGGGGTTCACCCTGCATCGACTCGGGCAACCCCGATTCCCTTGACCTCGACGGCACGAGGAGCGATATGGGAGCTTACAGCTTTGACCAGTCGAAGGAACTCATCGTTTACCTCTCTCCCGAAACCGGAGAAATCGAGCCCGGAGAAACGGGGCGCGTCAAGTACACGGTCTGCAACGCCCATCCGGTCGAGAAGAACTTCGGAACGGCGGCGGGTGTGCGGCGTCCGGACGGGTCGCCTTGGCCCGGTAACCCGCTCGAAGAACCGTTCTATACATCTATCGCCCCTTCGAGCAACCTGACCCGGGAGTTCGAGTACAAGGTTCCCCCGGGCTGGCTCCCGGGCACGTACTCCCTAGCCGCCGGAGTCGGGTATGACGCCCGCATCTACGACCTCGACCACTTCGAATTCGCTGTGAAGTAAAATCGCCAGCCCGACAAATTCGGTGGCGGATCGCAGCCCTGTTTCCGATTAAAAGGCCACGTAGCTCACGTTTCAATTCGACTTCACGAAAAGTCGATGGTTACCCCTACCGGAAGCTTCGGATGAGTCGAGCGCCGTCCTCATCATGGGTTCAGGGCAGGATGAGCGTTTCATGACGGGTGCATGACGCCCGAACTGGATGTTACGGCTCGTCGGGAATGATGGCACGGGCTCGCATTCTCGACAAATTTGGTGCCTGCTCTCAGCCCTAAATAATAATCATTGGGACTGCTTAAAGTTTGGATGAAGATCCGAATAGTTTGTTAACGGTTTGTGAATGATTCTCCCATCATTATCCAAATACCATCCCTTATCATATTCACATGCCCCTATATCCCGACGGGCACCACCCCAAGGAATGTTTGTGAAAGAGGGATCGCCTGAATCTATACAAGGAGAGCTATATAATAAGGAAAAATTCCCTTTATCTGGATTGCTAAACAATGGATCCGAATCGAGGTTGCCTTCCCCCTCCCAACCGCCTTCGATATCCGAAAAACTAACATAAGACGTAGAACACGACGGAATTATAAGGGTGTTCTCATTTCCCCAAACAATAGTATTTATCATCGTAAAGACTGAAGACTGCGAGTAGATACCACAACCGGATTCAGCTGAATTCCCAAAGATTGTGTTGTTTTCCATTAAAACAGTTGACCAACCAAAATATATTCCTCCACCTTGTTCGTTTGCTGAATTTTCATATATCCTACAATTGTCTATTCTAAGATCCGAGATAGCTATTTCCAATCCGCCCCCTGTTGCATAGTTTGAATTTCCGAAGATTATACACTCTGAGATAATAGATTCGGAATAAGCGCAATATAATCCTCCATTTTTCTCACTCTTTGAAATAATGCAATTCAAGATAACAGGCGAAGACTCCCAGCAACGAATACCAGCACGTTGAGGACTAATCGCATAAGCGTGTAATACACTTACCCCTTCCAATATCGAGTCATTTGTTTCATGATCACCGAAATCGAATCCTATTCCATCATATTCACAATCGATGATTGTGTGTTCTGGTCCATTGGCCGATTTAACCGTGATTTCTTTTCCGTAGAACCGAATATCCTTATTCCCAAATCCGGTATATGTTCCATCGGCTAATATAATTGTTGATCCATCTAATGCATGACCGATCGCCTCCTGTATCGTACTGAAATTTTGCGGTACTCTAATTACCCCCGCAGAATAAAGTTCTAACTTTGCGGGAATCTTTAATTCAGGCCTATAAGGATCATTGCTTTCAATCGATATTGTATCATAATAAATTCCTACTTCTAATTCCGAAATATCCATTTCGAGTGTAACCAAAGCACTGTCCCATGGTGCTAGGGCACCCTGTATGTCACCACATACAGATATCCAATGCCCACATACCGGTGAAACCGAATAATCAACTTCTTCTGTACCTACACTGACCACGATCAAGCTTTCGGCCTTTACCGGTTCACCCAGAATCCCCTCCAGTTGAAAGAATCGTGGAGTAGCATGGACCATGCTTCCATCGAGATATATTTCATCTGCTCCCATGTCGAACCAGCCATTCATGGGACGGATATCACCATCAATATCCGCCACTATTCCCATATCAATTCCTGAGTCGATACATGGTGAGTCTGGTCGCAGATGGAAATCTCCAGAGACTGGATCAAAAAAAAGAGGGTCTATGTTGATATTACCAGTCCCGTCCCATCCGTTTTTTACTGCAGAATAAGTAATATTGCATGAACTATACTTCATATAGATTTCTTCAGGATAGTTATCCCAAATAATACAATTCGATAAGGCAATATCCGAACTGAACAAATAAATCCCACCTCCTGTGCCTTCTGAAGAGTTTCCAGATATTGTGCAATGGATTAAGCTCGGTTTTGAATAAAAAAACAGACAGCCACCATAACTACCATTATTTGAAACAATGCAATTTATTAATGATGGAGACGCACTCCAGGAAAATTTAATCCCACCGCCAATAATGTTTTCAATAATAATGCAATCCATTATTATTGGAAAGGAGTCATATTTACCATAAATTCCACCACCAGCACTGGCGATATTCCCAGAGAAAGCACATGCTGTGATTATTGGGGAAGCATCAATGCATGCCAAACCACCGCCACGTTCTGCTGTATTAGAAATAAAGATGTTATTCTTAATGGTTGGTGAAGAAAAATCGTAACAAAAAATTCCACCACCATAATCATCTGGATACCAACTTTCCGCATTACCCATTTGGATTGTAAATCCTTCAACCACAGAATCGTATCCCTCCCCATTACAGAAATAAAATCCCCTACCTGAATTTTCACAATCGATCACCGTATATTCCGCCCCATGTGCAGATTTCACTGTGATCGCCTTACCCTTGAAATCTATATCACGGTTGCCTTCGCCGGTGTAGGTGCCGGGGTACACCAGGACAGTATCTCCATCGATTGCGGCATCGATGGCAACCTGAATCGTGGGATACTCCAACGGTACCCTGAGATACTCGTCCAACCAGAAATCGATGCAGTAACAGGGCGTGGCTTTCAGGGCGACAAAGAGCATGGTTACAAGGATTGTTGTCGCTTTCATGGCATCTCCTTTTCGGGGAACTCCTACCCAGGTTGAATGTATATTCGTCGCATGAAATCATAGCACAGTTTCGTCTGAGCAGCCACCTCGACCAGCGATTCCGGCTGGACTCAACATGAATTACCTGCAGCCCCGAATTCCGATTCTCATCCCGATGGCTATATCGAAATCGCGCCAGCTTAATCGCCCAGAATTGTAACTACTTTGTAACCGTCAGAAACAAACCTAACCACACCTAAACAAACGTAACCAAACATAGGAATTTCTCGCATCTTGTTGATAGAAACCACAAGTACAAGCACGACGGGGGTTTTGGAGCCCCCGTCTTTTTGTGCTGTTTCGGACTGAAAATCCGTGGGTCCGCAGTTCAATACTGCACCTCGGCACCACGCTTTCCCCCGGTCATTCCATAGTTTCCGTGAAAGTCGTTATAATTCAAAGGGTTTTGGCATTGTACAGGCTGGCGGGGGAGCGCCTTTTCGCCCGGAGGATATAGCGGAGTCATCCGGGGTTGGGGGGAACACCGCTCAGCCAGGGCAATTGATCGTACCATCTGTCTTGCTAGTACTGGCTCTCCATATGCTGTGATCGGGGGTGCTGCGGGGGCGACACTTCCCGAGCAGGGCTGGGACTGGGAGCGTGTGCGACCAGCGGGTTGGGAGGGATCAGAAGCGCTGATGTCTGAGCTGCGGGGGGGGCGGGAAGCTGTGAGCGAGTGCGAGCAGCGCGGGAACGGAACAGCGAGTTTCAGCGCTTCCCGGAGCGAGGGACTAGCGGAGCCGGATGACGCAGCGTGCTCCTCAGGGCGAAAAGGCGCTCCCTCTTCATCCTTCCGGTGAAGCCACCGATGGTGCAGGAGCCGGATCTGCCATTCAGGCGGGAGCAAACTTGGAGAGACCGGAGACTGCTCGTCGACGTCGGAAGGGATGCCGAACTCGCTGGGGCCAGGACGATCCGGGCCATTCACAGGAGGATGTTCATGGTAGCGCTCCGTTGTTCTGCGAGGCTCTCGACAGCAGCCTCTCCGAACAGTCCACGGGGCATCGGATTCGTTACGACGGGAGGGAGCCGCTCAGGCGCGTGTCTTCTTATTCTCCGCCCGACGACGCCTGCGTTCTTCACGGCGCCGCTGGCGGTTCTCCTTGCCGGCCTCGACCTTCTCCTTGACGATCCGGGTTGTGCGCTTGGCCGCCCTCTTGGTGCCGGTGACCGGCGCCTTGACCGCCCGCACCGTGCGCCTGGCGGCCTGGGCCGTGTCGTCCCTGACCTTGTGGAGGGTCTTCTTCTGGTATTCCTTGTAGATGCTGACTGCCAGGCGGTAGCCTTCCTTCCCCGCGAGGTAGAAACCGATTGGGATGAGCACCCAGGAGAAGACGTAGACCGCAAGCATGGCGATGCGCCAGCTGTTGCTTCCGGGCCACAGGACGATCGGGATCAGGACCAGCTTGCCCAGAGCCAACGATGCTATGATCAGCCCGACGCCGATGGCGAACCGCTTGGTGTCCGCGCGGCGGCGCACCATCTCGGCGGATTCGCGGTCGACGGAAAAGGTTAGGAAAAACATGGCCGCTACCTCTTGAGAAACCCCTGAACATCGCCCGGGATACGACTGTTTCACGGGTTACGGTTTCACGGGTCTCAGCCTCCTTTGGAGAAATTATAAATGAGCTCTTGAGAGTGCGCAACTTTTTGAGGAAGCTCCCGCGTGAGCCAATGCGAATTATGCCTGTTTATCATGTGGGATACCGAAGTGGAAGCGGGAGCTGTTCGCTCGTAGCGGGGAAGAAATCAGACGTCGAAATCGGGTCGGAGTAGAAGCCGGAGTTTTCGTGGTCGGTTGAGATTACCGGGTTGATACTGATATCCGACATTGTCGAAAGCGGAGGAGGCCCCTTGTGGGTGTTCGGAGGTTGTTGTGATCGATGATGCGTTCGATTACAGCCATTAAGTCCGTCGTTTGACAACACAAAAAATCCCCCACAACGGTTTTTTTCTTCCACCTCATTCCCCTCGAATGCCAGGTTCCGATCTGAATTCGATATAAGGGTCTTCCGACCAAACAACCATGCGGGCTCAGTGGAGAAGAAATCAGGCTCGGTTGATCTTGAATTTGCCATGCTCGGCTGCCAGCTTCTCTGCGTAGAGGGTCAGCAACGGATGGTGGTGCTTTGCGATCACGGCCGCCTCACCGAAAGCCCAGCGCAAACATATGAAATTTCCGCAACACATTGATATAAAATGTAAGTACAGGCACGACTCCAGACGGTCCACATATAGACGAAGGAATAGCGAAAATTTTCCCCACGTGGGGAAAATCATCCTTCTCAGGCGCAGGAATTACAGGGGTAAAGGATTCGCTCGGCGGCTACTTGATCCAGTTGATATTGCCGGGACCTCCGTACGCGCCCATGTCGGAGCGTGCGTCGTCCGGATACCAGTCGGGCCAGCGCGGGTGCCAATCATAGAGAGCATCTTCGATCGACGGATCCCCTGCGTCGATGCAGGGGGAGACAGGCTTCAGGAGATACTCGAAACCGTGCACGGGGAATGGAATGAATTCGGGGGACTCGTCGATGTTCCCTGTGCCGCCGTACCCGCCTTCAACATCCGAGTACCAGATAACGAGACCGTGTCCGCCCGGATCGATCTCACCGGGCGAATCCCCCCATAGAATGCAGTTGGTCAAGACCAATCCCGCGTGTTTATCGTAAACGGCGTAATTGGAGTTCGCGGAAAAAGTGGCATTTGTGACTCTCACATCACCGGAGCCGACAACCGCCAGTGCTCCCCCCCTGTCCGCAGTGTTCGAAGAAATAACACAATTCGAAACCAGCGCAATACCTCGCTCATTTCTGTTACGAGGTCTCTGCGACAGGTTTCCGCCAGAGGCAAATACTTCATAAGCATATATCCCGCCGCCGGTACCTGCGGAATTATCGATAATACAACAATTGTCAACGTCCAGGTGTATCCAACCACCGTAAGGGCCAGCCCAATATATTCCCCCGCCCGGTTCTTCAGCAGTATTTCCACTTATGACGCAGTTCATGATCGTCGGGCTGCAGTACTCGTAGAGGGCTATCCCGCCGCCGCTATAGCCACCGATATTGCCGGTGATCACACAATCCGTCATTTCGGGGGAAGATTGTGCGAATAGACTGCCGATGCAAAAGACTCCGCCGCCGGCTGTTGCATAGTTATCGACGAGTCTGCACCGGGAAATGGTTGGGGAGGAATTGTAGGTTTGGATCCCCGATTCGGTTGCGTTCAGGATAGATAATCCTCCCAGCTTCGATGCATAGTCCTCCATGGAATCGAAGATGAACCCCCCGCCGGAATGCTCGCAGTCGATGATGGTGCTTTCGGCTCCGTTTTCCGACCTCACGATTATTTCCTTGCCGTGGAAGCTGATGTTCTTGTTGCCGTCCCCGGTATAGATGCCGTCCGCGATGAGGATCGTATCCCCGTCTATCGCCAGATCAATCGCTTCCTGGATCGTAGCCACTTCACCGGGGACATGGATGACTCCGTGTGAATATAACGTAAGTGCGATGGGTATAGAGATCGACGGGTTGAGCGGATCGCTGCTCGTAACCTCTATCGTGTCCCTGTGCATACCATTTTCCAAATCCGAAACATCGAACTGCAGGATCACGAATGCGCTGTCTCCGGGTGCAAGCAAACCGCCCAGGTCGCCGTCGAGTATCAGCCACGGCTCGCTTCCGGCAATTACCGAATACTCCAGATCCAGTGAGCCGACGCTGGCGATGGAGACGATTTCGTCGGAAACGGGTTCGCCGACCTCGTAGATTTCACTAAACGATTCCGGATTTACGCTGATTATCGCCGCCTCCACCAGGTACTCGTCCGAACCGATATCGAAGCTGGCGCCGAGGGGCCGGTAGTCTCCGTCGATATCGCTTGCCACCCCTGCATCCGTCGCGGTGTCGATGCATGGCGACTCGGGGAGCAGGTGATAATCGCCGACGCCGACGAAGAGAGGGTCGGCATCGATATTGCCTTCGCCGCTCCAACCGCCCTCGATATCAGAGTAAGTGACGGTGTAGTAGTTCATTCCGCCGAGTTCATCAGGTGAGTCATCCCATAATATACAATTCGTGATATCAACCCAAAAACGGACATATCTATAACAGTATATTCCACCACCTCCCGAACCGGCGGTATTTTCAACCAGGGTGCAATGCGTGAATCGCTTCCTTTTTCTACTGCCATAGCAATAAACACCACCACCATAACTGGATGCTGTATTTCCCGCTATCGTGCAGTTCGTGCATGTGAGATCGCCCGTTATGGAATTGATCCCTCCGCCGTCGGTGCCCTGGTTATCAGCAATAATACACTCCCTGATAGTGAACGATCCCATGCTGTAGATCCCTCCGCCGTCGCCAACTTCACTGGATGCGGTGTTTAACGACACGGTGCAGTTGATGATGTGGGGGTGCGAGCTTGAAGAGATATAGATCCCTCCTCCATCCACCGCGGTATTCCCGGAGATGATGCAGTCCTTGATTACGGGCGAGGCGATATTGCAGTGGATTCCCCCCCCTGAGTCAGCGTTGCCGTTAATCACTGAAAACCCTAGAAATTTGGAACCGGCTCCCACGCTGCTGGCGTACAGGCCTCTGCCCTCTCCCTCACAATCCAGGATCGTCGACTCAGGTCCATTGGCGGACATGATGGTGACCTCCTTGCCATCGTAAGTAAGGTCTTTGTTCCCGGCACCGGAATATATCCCGTCGGCAACGAGGACGGTATCCCCATTCACCGCAACGTCTATCGCCTCCTGTATCGTGCCGTACTCGTCCGGCACGTGGAGCGTTGCGGCCGGGGATAGACTTGCACCGACCAAAACAAGCGCCAGGCATCCAGCCAGGTGATTTCTATTCATGTCGACCTCCCGGGAAATAATTGAGCAGGGATGCTTCTTTATTGTACAGGCTTTCGAAATAACTGACAATTATGAACCGAGATCCATGAACCTGACCCAATGATCTCGCAAATCAACAGGCGTTGACACATCGTCAAGGCCCTGCTGCACACGCCATCGTGATCGATTCCAAGAAGGGAGAGGATAAAAAAAACATTACCTTTAGAGGATCCTCTGAACATCAGCCCAAGGTTCATTGGTTGCCCGTGTTTCCGTTTTTTTTTGCCCTTGAAAGAATTATACTCGTGTTCGGGAGACTATGCAACTTTGATGGAAGTTTTTCGTGCTGTTTCGGACTGAAAATCCGTGTGTCCGCAGTTCAATTACAGACGATCAAAAAGCGAAAATTTTCCCCACGTGGAGAAAATCAACCTTCCCGGGCGCTGGACTCATGGAGTCCACTTCCGTTTTTTTTTAAGGGGTGATCGATTCCTTCTTGCAGGTGCCAATTAAAGTTATTTCTTTATGCTTGTCCCGCCGGGAAGCTGATGAGGGGATGCCTTTCCGCCAGGCGGATAACGCAGCGTCTTCTGCAGGGCGGGAAAGCGCCCCCTCAGCAGCTTTGAAGTGGAACAATCCGGATCAGAATTATTCGGAGTCGGCGCTGTTTTCGATTACGGCGAATTCGGAACGGTCAACGTTTCAGAACCTGCTCAAAAGAGCAGATCTCGCATCCAGAACCATATCCGGTTCCGTTCGCCCCCGTACGCGCCCATGTCGGAGCGCTCCCCGTTCGGGTAATCGGGGGGCCAGCGAGGGTGCTCATCAAATATCCGGTCCGTCTTGGAAGGATCTCCCGAATCGATACACGGCGACTCCGGCCTGAGAAGAAACTCGTATCCCATCAAATGCATGAAATGCGGCCTCATATTGATGTTGCCCGTACCGCTCCATCCGCCCTGGATATTGCTGTACCTGACAGAAATGCGGCTTCCCCAATCCAATTGAATTTGTCCAGGCGGGTTGGCCCTGATTATACAGTTGACGATTGAGGGATAACAATGTGAACCAACCGCATAAATGCCACCTCCGGATCTTGAAGCCGAATTGTCGAAAATCGTGCAATTGACGATGTAAGCGCCGGAGCGTTCATCATTATTCAAACCGCCGCCGTCCGATGTGGCATGGTTTCCCGTTATGAGGCAGTTGGAGATTTCCGGACTGGCCCACTTCTCGTAAACTGTGTGCCCCAAGGCAGAGATTCCGCCCCCGTCCCGGGCTCTGTTATTCGTAATGACGCAATTCGTTATCAAAGGGTCGGCATCCTCCTGAACGCTGATACCGCCTCCGATCCTGTTACAGGAATTTCCTGAAATCAAACATGCCCTGATGACCGCCGTGTCGTCCCAGTCTGAAGTACAATGGATGCCCCCTCCACAGAAGCCGATGCTGTTGTCCAGGATTTCACAACCCTCAATGGTGGGCTCTGAACCTCTGATACGGATCCCGCCGCCGTAATCGGCGGAGTTTCCGCTGATGACGCACCCTCGTATCATCCCGTCGGATTCCCAGAAGTGGATTCCGCCTCCGGATTCAGCGTTCTCCCAACCGGCTAAACTGTTGTCGGATATTTTGCAGTTGTCGATGAGCGGCCGGGAATTCTTCGCGGATATGCCGCCGCCGTGGCTGTATCCCGCCCCGGTATTGGAAACTATGGCGCAGTTCCTGACTATCGAAGAGGAGGACTCCAGGTATAATCCCCCTCCGTAACCCGAGGACAAAGCCTTGTTTTCAGTGAGGATGCAGTTCTGGATGGTCGGCGAGGATGAGATACACCTGATGCCCCCGCCCTGATCGACCCAGCCGTTGCGGATCGTGAATCCGTCCAGTATGGAGGTCGAGTCCTCCGAGCCGCCGAAGTCGAAACCCCTGCCGCTTTTATTGCATTCGATAACGGTGCTTTCGGCCCCGTTCTCGGAAAGCACCGTTATGGCCCGGCCATCGTAGTCGAGGTTCCGGTTCCCCACATCGGAGTAGGTGCCGTCGGCCACGAGCACGGTGTCGCCGTCCACGGAAGCATCTATTCCCGCCTGAATCGTGGTATAATCAGCTGGTACGCGGATGGTTGCGGCAGACGCCGTTGAAAAGAGAAGCGCCGTGATGGCAAGGCTCGCTTTGGTCAGGGTGGAAGCGTTGTTTCCCGACATTTTGGTGCCCCCTTTTTAATGATCATTCATCACATGGGAGTATACCACGGATTCGTCGAATTGACCACCGCGATCCCGAAAGGTACAGGTTTCGTTTTCCCACCTCTTCCATCTGACGCTTTATTCCGGATGGAGGATCGCCGCGAAATGGTATACAATAGCTGATATCCGACGAGTGGCGTCATGCATCAAGGAGGTTCCCGATGTGTCTGCATCCATTTCACCGATCCGCCGCAGCCGTGCTCCTGCTTTTCGCGCTGATATCTCCGTCGATATCGGCGACTCACAGGATCAGCGAGTGTCCGGATCCGGAGACCAGGCTTTCGCTCCGGTTGCAGCCCGGTCCGCAGCTCCCTCTCTCCGCCGCGGATGGAAGCATATCAAAAAGAAGCGGTCCGCCACGGGTCGACGAGGAGGATCTCACGAGGTTCTGGAGCCGCGACATCGTGCAGACGAGGCCGAAATCGGTCGCGATCGGCGATCGGGGAGCACAGATCTGCGCCGCCACTCAAGGGTTCGACGGTTTGCCGTGGGAAGGGCTCGTTTTCGGAAGCACCTCCCTTGATGGAGATCCTGTATACATCGGGGATCTCTTGAGAGGCGAGGATACGATGGGAGATCCCGGCCCCTTCGCCGATGCGGCGAAACGTGCGCCGGTGTACGCCGTCGCTTACGTCACGGATGAGGGGTGGAACGTGAAGAAGCACGTTTGTGTCTACCTTCCGGGAAAGGTGCGGGATCGTGCGTGGGGAGCGTACCTGGACCAGTCATGGGGAACTGCTCACGGCGTGGCGGTCTCCGACGACGGATCGACCGTGGCCGTGATGACCGATGACGATGACCTGAAGACCAACCTCCATGTATACAATCCGTTCACCGGAGCGAAGAGGTTCCACTGGTCGGCCTTCGGCCTCAACGACATATGGTGCTACGGCGTCGATGTTTCCGATGACGGCTCGAGGATCTACGTGAATCTCGGCATCAGGACCGCCATCGTGGACGGATTCACTGGGAACACGATCTTCACCGGCCCGACCGGCTCGGAGGCCGCCTTCGCCGCCCAGTCGATCTCCGGGGACGGCAAAACATACGCCACCGGCATCTCCGGCAGGGTGCAGGTGTTCAGGGACGCCGGTTCGGGCGTCTATGATCAAATACTCGATTTCGACCTCGGCGAACCGCTGTATCAGGCTCACAGCCTCGACCTGGACGATTCCGGTGAAAACCTCGTGGTCGCCGCCTTCGACTTCAATGACGAGCTCACCTACGGAATCTGGACCTTCGATCTCTCGGGCGGGTCCGGCGAGGTGGTGTGGCATCGCGAGTTCACCGGGCAGGGCGCCTGCCAGAACGTGCCGTACGAGGTGTCATTGTCCGGAACGGGCGAACGTTTCATTCTGGGGACGTGGGGGGATACCGGGAATACATGGCCGGAGGTGATGGTGTTCGACTTCGGGAACCCCGACCCGATAGAGGTCATCGACGAACCGGGATCGGTTTACAGCGTCGATATCGACGATTCGGGTTTGTACATCGCCGTTGGGAACCAGACGGGCCATGCCAACGAAGCGCTCGACTTCACGGGGATGGTTCATTCCTTCCATCTCGGCGGGACGGATCTCTCGGTATACGGGACGCCGATTCCGGGTGAGACGATCGATTTCAGCATCTCGGGAGAGCCCGGTGAAAACTACGTGCTGGCATTCAGCACGGTAGAGCGGGAAGGAACCCTGGAGGGGTACGCCGGCACGTTCTACCTGGAGACCGGATCGGGCGCTTTCTTCAGGATCATCGCCCGGGGGATCATCCCGGGGAGCGGGAGCGAAACAATTTCGGCGGCGATCCCCGGCATTTCCTCGATATCAGGAACACAGATCTACTTCCAGGCGGCGCTCAAGGGCGAAGCGCCGGAGGGAAGACTGACCAACGAGCTGGTGCTCCGCCTGCTGAAAGAGTGATGGAGGAGCCGGGCGGTTTTCGCGATGATGAGTGTTCAAGTTATCGAAAATGATAAATTCAGCAGAGTTTGACATGGATTCGGACATTAATGAGGTTAGACTTCAAGTATGTCTTATCAGAGGAGAGCTGGTAAGATTCGTATCAAGTATATAACCCTGCAATCAGAATCAGATGAGCGGGCTCGTCCAGGACCGAGCTGGCCTTGAAAACCAGGCGGCACCGGACTCGAGCGAATACCCAACGGACATGAAAATTTCAACCAGGTGATGAAAGCGCAACAATTGGAGAAAACAAGTTCCACGGGGAGTGGAACTCACCAATTCGCGCATTTCATAAACGATGAGTTGATTGTTTACAATTCCTAACATAAGGAAAGGGGTTCAAGTTGTTTAATAAAACCTTACTCTGCCTTCTGTCCATCATCGTCATTTCGCCTTTTTACGTCATTGCGGACGATGGTGCGGTCAAAGAGGATCATATCTGTTCCGAGGATGTGCTTTACAACGAAAGCGGCCTGAAATACTTCGAGGAGGGATTCTATCATCTGATACCGCAGGGCCTCCTGGAGGATGCATCCCATCAATTCGATTTAGCCGTCCGGGAATTCGAAAAATCTCTCGCTGTCAATCCTTTATCCAGGGAAACCCGTATCAATCTGGCGCGCACGTATCATGCCCAGAAGGAGTTTTTACTGGAAGCCGAGCAATACAGAAAGCTTACGAAACTGGATCCCTACGATATCGACTCTTTTATCTTATCGGCAAAGGCCTATGCCGAGGCCGGTCTCCATGCAGAAGCCGAAAAGCAGCTGCAGACCGCTAAAACCAGGACTTCGGATCCGTCCGTCACTCAAATACTGGACAACTTCATCACCAAGTTGGAACAAGAGCAGCAAATAGATCAATGAAATCAAACTTAATAAATTCACAATTCGTTTCAAAGGAGCGCTCCAGCATGAATAAAACAAAAGACTGCTTAAAGTCAGGTTCAGGAATCATGACGGTTGTTCTGGGCCTCGTGATCGTTCTTGCCGTGGTCGTGCAGGCCGGCGATCCCTACTCCGCTTACTACAGCTCGGCGAACGACCGTATTTTCTGGTTTATACATTTTTCAGACATCCACATCGGAACCTCGGGAAGCTAGGACAGTCAGAACCTGTCATGGATGGTGAATACAGGCGGACCTGTAATATACCCGGAATTCTATGTAGCCACCGGAGACCTGACGGACTGCACCAACGGGAATCTCCTCGGATGGCCGGACGGACCCTACCAGGAGGAATGGAATGAATACCGGGCGATCCTGAACCCCGCCGGCGTGGACGCCAGCTTCTTCTATGATCTGGCCGGTAATCACGAAGCATACAACGATCAGTACTTCGATTATTATGTCGCCAACTCTTACCAGGGGCAGGCCACCGGTCAAACGCAGGTTTCCTGGGTTCGCGATTTCAGTTTCGGAAAGTACCATTTTCTAGGACTCAGCACGGCTGACAACTCCGGCGATCCCTTCAGCATCTTTTTTCCCTGGGGTGACAACGCCGGTCTGGACGCGAGCGAGTTGACTTTCATCGAAAATGAGCTTGGTGGGCACTACGATGCCGATCTGACCATGATCTTCGGACATCATCCGATAACGGATACGGGACATTCCGACGACACCTGGCTCTTTTACGGCGCTCAGGACTTCGTGAGTTACATGGATGATTACGGCGTATCGCTGTACGGGTACGGACACACGCACAGGCACTCGAGAGATGTATTTACCGGTGACTCCTATACCGGATACATGACAGGCGACGGAGTCTTCTATTTCAACGTCAATTCCATCGGCAAATCCAGCGGAAGCAATTACAGCGTCATCGCCGTGGACTGCAACGGCATATCATCGGTGACACAGGAGATCAATACGTGGCCCGCGGTCCTGATCACCTCACCGGTGGACGAATACATCGACGGAGATCCCAATCCGTATTCCTATTCAGTACCCAACTCGAGCACGAACCCCATCAGGGCACTGGTGTTCGACTCCTCTCCAGTGACACAGGTACGATATCGAATTAACGGGGCCGCAACCTGGTACGCCATGACTCAGGTTGCCGGCAACTCCCGCCTCTGGGAAGGGGTGTGGGACGCATCCGTCCTGCCTGCCGGAAACCACACGATCGAGGTTCAGGCGGTCGGGAGCACTACGAGGTCGGATATCATCACTACTTATGTCTATGAGGCCAACACACCGCCTGTAGCGAATAACGACAACTACAGCACACAGCAGGACCAGGTGCTCACGGTCGATGCCCCCGGAGTGCTGGGTAACGATACGGATGGCGACGGCGATATCTTAACGGCCGTTCCAATGACCGATCCCGGCCACGGCACAGTCAATCTGGGTTCGAACGGTGCCTTCATCTACACACCCGAAGCGGCCTATACAGGCGATGACAGCTTCACTTACGTTGCCAACGACGGGACGGATGATTCGAACATCGCAACCGTCTTCATTGATGTCGTGCCCCAGGACGACTTCGAACCGCCCGTGCCCGATCCCATGACATGGGCGACCGAACCGTATGCCACGGGCCAGAGCTCTATCGCCATGACGGCTACGACCGCCGTCGATGCCAGCGGTGTGGAATACTACTTCGCCTGCCTTACCGCCGGAGGCCACGACAGCGGATGGCAGGATGGCACAAACTACGAAGATACCGGGTTGGAAGCGGGAACTTCTTACATGTACCAGGTCAGGGCCCGCGACAAGAGCCCCAACCAGAATCAGACCGCGTTCTCTTATGGCGCATCCGCGACCACCGATTCTCCGCCGCAGCCGGACCTGGAGCCTCCTTTGCCCGATCCCATGACGTGGGCGGCCGTACCGTATGCCACAGGTGAGAACTCTATCGCCATGACGGCTACGACCGCTGCCGACACCAGCGGAGTGGAATACTACTTCGACTGCCTCACCGCCGGAGGTCACGACAGCGGATGGCAGGATGCCGCGACGTACGAAGATACCGGGTTGGCGGCAGGGACTTCTTACACGTACCAGGTCAAGGCCCGCGACAAGAGCCCCAACCAGAATGAAACCGGGCTCTCTTCTTCCGCATCCGCGACCACCGATTCTCCGCCGCCGCCGGACCTGGAGCCTCCTTTGCCCGATCCCATGACATGGGCGACCGCACCGTATGCCACAGGTGAGAACTCTATCGCCATGACGGCTACGACCGCTGCCGACACCAGCGGTGTGGAATACTACTTCGACTGCACCACGGCGGGAGGACACGACAGCGGGTGGCAGGACAGCGCTACTTACGAGGACACGGGTCTGCAGCCGGAGACTCAGTACACGTACCAGGTAAAGGCCCGCGATAAGAGCCCCAACCAGAATGAAACCGGGTTCTCACCACCGGCATCCGCCACTACGGACGCGCTCCCGGACACCGACCCGCCCGCCCCTGATCCCATGACCTGGGCGACGGCTCCGTACGCGACAGGCACCTCTTCGATCTCCATGACCGCTAC
>CAYMWF010000092.1:0-19043 GCA_964394085.1 uncultured Gemmatimonadota bacterium
TCGATTCTGCCGGGGAATCTTCCGGCGAAACTGGTCTCCAGCACATCCCGGAGAGCCGGCCCGGCGTCTGTATCCTCCGCGAAAATGGGGTGGCTCAACAGGGCGCATGCTTCCTGGGTCGCCCTCATCGAAAGATCCACCCCGAGCTGCTCATCTTTTCTCAGGGCGTCCGCCACCGCTACCACCGCGCCGAGGCGGCTCCTGTCGAGGTCGGGGAAGCGTCTCGCCAGGAGTTTTTCTTCCTCTTCCGGCGGCGGGTAGTCGAGCTTGAGGGTGGCGAAGCGGTCCATCTGGGCCGGATCCACCGCCGTTGCCCCCACGAACTGGGCCCCGTTGTTTATCGCCGCGACGAACTGCACGTTGTCCGGAATATCGAGGAGCGTGTTCGTAGCGGGATCGTAGATCCTCCGGGTGCTGTCCAGGGCCGGCATGAGCCCGTTCCGCGCCATCGGCCTGCACCGGTTGAACTCGTCGAGGAAGACCAGGAACCTGCCGGCCGGATTCTCCGCGGCGTCCCGCAGCGCCGTGCAGAAATTGGTCGGGATAAAGACCGTTTCCGCCCCCCCCGATTCCGACGCCCGCACCTGTAGAGTCGCAATGAAGTCCGTCGCTTCGTACACGCTTGCGCAGTTGAAATAGATATACTTCATATCCAGGGCGTCAGCGATGCTCCGGCTGAGCACCGTCTTCCCGCTCCCCTGCGGCCCGTCGAGCAGTATCGAATACCCGGCTTCCAGCAGGATCTGCAGCTTTCGCGTAATCTTTTTATCGAGATAGATGTCGGGAGAGAGCTGGAACTCCACCCTGCCCAGGTACTCGACCTCGATCATGCCCCTCCCCGAACTCTGCGGCCTCTTCACCCTCCTGACCCTTACCCGGCAGAGCCTCCCCGCCTCGATACCCTTATCCGAACAGAGTATCACCTTCGAACTCTTCACCCCGCCGACATGGGTCGCCCGAAAAGGAAAAGCCCCCGCCAGCGCCCCCTCATTCCGCCAGAACACCGTCTCAAAAACCGACCCCGCCTTCGGAGCCGAACTCGTTTCCCCATTCATATTTTTCTCCAGATCTACAGCAAGCAGAAAATATCCGAACATTTCCGACAAGATACCCCAAATACCGGGATACTACAAATCCAACTGCACATAGACCCATACTGAATATGTAATCAAAGGAAAGCAGAATAAAACACAAAGAAGCAAATACAGATAGCCGCCTGGATCAAAAAGCCTTCAACCTGCTGAAATTCATGAGATTAAAAATCCTCCAATTTATACAATGTCAGCCTTCATTGAATGTCAGATCATCAGCGGAATTTACCATTCCTCGTCAGAAGTTTCATTTTCCAGCTCTTTGAATACATCCCCGCGGCCTTTAACTATTTTGGCATTGCAGCCACTGCATTCGGCTCCGGGTGCTGAAGGAGTTCCGAAAACCTTCACAAAAACAACTGCTTGTGGGTGACTGATGTCAAGCTCCATTTCGAAATCCTGTTCAGAACCGAATTCGAACTCCGGGAGTGCTTTCAGCCGTAATTTTCGTGTGCCGTATGGCACACGATGTATGACTAATTGTCTTGCGTCTTCACGAGCTGACTTTTCCCAGCTTTTATCACCAGGTTTGACCGGCGGCGGAAAGCAGGAGGTGCTGCCGCAGTACGTACCGTCCATAAAAAGCTGGCAACTGCCGGGAAGCGACATAACTGTCAGCTCGCATCCCAGGTCTGAAGCCCTGGCTTCCACCACCGTCCGGTTGCCAGCCTTGACAGGCACCTCATTATCCCACACGCCATTAGGGAAGATCACTTTAACTCCATTGGTTCCTTCCGGCAGGTTATCTAGCTTGACGGGAGAAAAGCCGACCGACCGATCGTCAACCAGGACTTTCATCCTGCCGGGAATGGAACGTACTGTCAACTTACCTTTCGTGGCGAGATTGTTCCCGTATTTCCGGTAATAGCCACCAAGTACCCCGGTATAAATCCCGTGCAGATCAGATGGCGAAGATGCTACTCTGAATTCTCCACCTGTCGCCCTGCTGAGGTCCGAAAGGGCTGCCGTATCCACATCGCCAAGGCCGATTCCATAAACGAAAATCCCGTCGGAAATACCAATGTCTTCAAGTTCATCCAGCCTGAAACGACTTCCAGTGTCGCGCCCATCCGTGAGATAGACGATCACCTTGGCGCCATCGGATTTCTCTAGATTAATCATCGATTTCGCTATCGCATCATTGAGCCGGGTCGAGCCACCCGCTCGAAGCCGCTGGACCGCTTCTCTTGCAGAACTTCGACTTGATGAGAAAGGCAATATTTCTTCAACACTCGAAGCAAATGATACGACAGAAACCAGGTCTCCCGACCTCATACCGCCGATAAAACTCACCGCCGCGTTCTTAGCTGCCTTCATTGGTCCGCCTTTCATGCTGCCACTACAGTCGATCGCCAGCACAATCGATGTGACGGCGGGTTCGGGTCTCACTGAATAAGAAACCGCCGAAGCATGTTCAGCAGCGGGAACGTTTGACGAAAAAACACCCATCCATAATAAGGCCCAAATACCGGATAATCTTTTCATGTTTAATCTCCAGCTTAGTAACCACACCAACGGGAACAGTTTAAACCTGTAACATGAAAACCAGTAAAAAATTTCCTTGAAGTCGACCTATCGCTGGGACAAGAGCCCAGTGCATTTTCGGCCGATTTCATGTCGCTTCGCGCCAACTGAAATTTCAGACATAATACCTGCGAAGAGCAATTCAGCCCTGCGCCAAAAGCGCAGGGAGTTCTTACTGGTCATTATATTGAAGGTATAACGGTACATTTGCATCGTATCATCCTTACCCTTCCGGTGGGCCGCCCCGCAACCCGAAATTGCGGGCTACGAAGCGACCAGGGGCTGCGCCCCTGGACCCCAGGGACGCCGGCTTGCTCGTCTCGTCGCTTCCGGCTGCCGCCGGGCCCTGCCGGGCCGCGACGATTCCGCGCTCCGTCGTTTTTTTTGCACAGCGCCCGGCAAGGACTAAGACGCTGACCTCACGAGGCGGAAGCCCAGGTAGTTGATCGAATAGCCAGGCGTGTTCCCGTAGCGATTCGCAGACCGGCAGTACCTGGCGTAGCTGCTCCAGCCGCCGCCACGGCTGACGCGGCGGAATCCACCAGCCGGGCCGGCAGGATCGGTTTCGGAACCGCCTGGATAATCCTTACCATACCAGTCCCAGCACCACTCCCTTACGTTGCCGTGCATGTCATAAAGGCCCCAGGCGTTTGGCGAGAAGCTACCTACACTGACAGTCTTCTTTCGATAACGGCCCTTCGTGCATCCGGACAAAGGATAATTACCATCATAGTTCGATTCGTCCGTCGATATACAACCTCCAGTGTTGAATGGCGTCGTCGTGCCCGTCCGGCAGGCATATTCCCACTCAGCCTCCGTTGGCAAACGATAACCATCCGCAGACCTGGTCCACGTGACACTCTCACCGTTGATCTTGTAAGCAGAGGTCAATCCCTCTTTCTGAGAAAGCTCGTTGCAATACTTCACAGCATCAAACCAACTTACTCGTTCTACAGGAAGATTATCGCCTTTAAAAGAACTGGGGTTGCCACCCATCACTGCTCGCCACTGCCCCTGCGTCACCTCTGTCGCTCCCATGTAATATGGCTTCGATATTGTTACTCTATGCTCTTTCTCATCACTATCACGACCCTGCTCTGAAGACGGACTGCCCATCGTAAAAACACCGGGCTTTATCGACACCATCAATGCGCCTGTCGTGTTTCTGTATTCCTTGAAAATTGCAGCACTGACTACAAGTTTGACCGACGAACCTTTCTCCACCCAGCTGGAGGTTGATGGCGACGTGGCTATAACCTTGCCCTTCGATACCACTCCAGAGTACATGGTCTCTTGTTTGCCTGTTTTCAGGCCCGAAGATGAAAGACGTTCTTTTGCTGCCCCGACAGTAAGACCGCTTACATTCGGCACGCTTGTCCCGGCAAGTGAAACAACCAGAGACACGGGAGAACCTTTCGGAGCCTCTCCAGATGAGGGACTCGAATCAATAACGACTCCGGCTCTTTCATATCCCTTGGTAAGCTTCCGGTTGACCGTGCCTAATATAAACCCGGTATCGGCAATAATAGACTTCGCATCATCAAAGCTCTTTCCGGTAAGCTGAGGAACCTCTATCATGTGAATACCTTTAGACACGAGAAGTGTGACAGCACTGCCCGCCCGAAGCTCGGAAGGACCGGCTTCTATACCTATAACCTTGCCCGATGATACGCTCGGATGATATTCGTTCCGACTGATTTCAACAGATAATCCGACGCTCTTCAAGGCAGCTACCGCACGATTCTGAGTCAGGTTCGTAACTTTCGGGACGGTCACCCATAGATCGTAAATGTCGAGTTCGACTTCCGAATCCCTTTTTACTTCGCTTCCCGGCGCGGGTCGGATCGCCTGGACCGTATTGTCACGTTTGCTTTTTGTCTTTACTTTGTATTCATTTCCGACCCTGAGACCGCTATCTTCAAGAAGAGATTCCGCTCTCTCTACCGACATCCCGCGAACGTCGGGTATGTTGATCATTCGGGGTGTGAGAAAAATGGGTTTTACCCCCCAGGTGAGAAGGGCAAGCATGACAATGCCGAGAATCACCATAAGAAGTCGCCGGAAAGCCGGGCTGCGGCCCATCAGAACGGTGGGCGGTTCCGCAGAGTCTCCGGTACGCTCAGTAACCTTTTCTTCACCGTCACCACGCATTCCGCCGTCAACCGGATCCGGCATGCTTGGTGTGATTCTATCAGAAGGTTGCCAGCTTTCAACGATGCCGCCATCAACTACCCCGTCGCCCCGTACACCCGTGAAGACCCGAGCCTCAAGGTCTTTCCGAAGCTCTACCGCGTGCCGGTAACGGTCCCGGTAATCCTTCGCAAGGCATTTCATCAGAACATCATTCAACCATTCACTGACACCTTGAAGCGTCGGCGGCTCCTTCGTTTCTATCTGGTGCGCGATGTTACCCCTGTAGAACGGAGGTCTGCCTGAGAGAACTTCGTACATGGTAGCGCCGAGGGAGTACAGGTCGCTCTCCCTGCCGACATCCTGGCCCCTAAGCTGTTCTGGTGACATGTAGACTTCAGTACCGGACGATGAGGAGTGAGCAGCCCGGCTGGCACTCGTGCGTATCGTCTCGGCTATGCCGAAATCCATGAGTTTTACAGAACCATCAGGCAGAAGTTGGATGTTGTGGGGTTTCACATCTCGATGGATCACGTTCTGTTCATGAGCGTATTCCAAGGCCTTGCATACTTCCACTGCGCATCGTACTGCTTCATCTTCCGATAGTTTCCGACCAGGTGCTTCGAGTTTCTTCTCTGCAAGGCTCTTGCCTGGAACATACTCCATATCGATGTATTTCAGAGGGCCGGTTTCGCGAAAATCGAACACTCTCACTATCGCGGGATGGTTCAGGTTTATCAGCGTTCGCGTCTCGTCAAGGAGATCCAACACGGTTTCTCTGTCTTCAGCCATTGGCCTGGGAAGAACCTTCAGGGCTTTCTCTACATCCAGCTTCCGATCATGCGCCAGATAGACAGCTCCGAAACCGCCCTGGCCAAGCTTGCGCTTGATCTCGAAACGATTGTCGATGATGAAGCCTTCAGGCAGGTCTTCCGGGGTCGCCTGGCCGTAGCCACCGCCGCCACGGTGGACCGTTTCGGCGACTTGATCTTCACGCTGGTTGTTATCACCGCTGCGGGTGACGGCGGAACCGACTCCCGTGTCCACAGGTTCGGCAGCTGGCCCGGCAGCCACTACAGGCCTGCCGCACTCAGGGCAGAGTATCCAACCGGCCTCGAGCTCTTTACCGCAATTGCATTTCATCCTGATATTATTCCTTATCAAGTGATATCAAAACGACCCTCAACCGTGACGGCCTGTGTAGCGGAAGCCACCGTGCAACGTCCGCAACTCATTCACAGATTCGAATCGTCAGACTTTTACAAGGATAACTGTAATGTTGTCTCTGCCGCCGGCGTTGTTGGCCGCAGAGACCAGGGCGTCGGCCGCTTGCTCGATATCACTATTTTCTCCAAGAATACGTTCAATCCCGCTGTCGGGCACCATGTCGGACAGTCCGTCCGAGCAGAGAAGATATAGATCTGTCTTTTCAAGTTCGAAGGAGTCTTCGAAAGTGTTGAGATCATATGAAATGCCTAGAGCTTCGGTAATTATATTGCTTTTCCTGTGGGTGCGGATCTCTTCCTTCGTGAGTATACCGTCTTTGAAAAGGGGCCAGACTTCGGAGTGATCTTCTGTTAACTGTTCGAGCTTTCGTCGTCTGAAACGGTAGATGCGGCTGTCTCCTGCAGAAACCGCATGGAGAGCCCGCCCGTGGAACAGGGCGGCGACAATGGTGGTACCCATGCCCGAGTAAAGCTCATGGGTCTTCGAAAGCTTAAAGACCTGCCGGCTCACGTTGTGTAATAGTTCCCCAAGCGCCTTCAACGGGTCAACCGGCGGTTCCTCCAGCCTGTAGTAATCGCGCATCAACCATTTAGCGGAGAGTTCCGAAGCGACTTCGCCGGCACTGGCGCCCCCCATGCCGTCGCACAGGATGAACAGGCTCCCCAACCTCTTCACAAAAGGCTCAATCCCGAATTTTTCGTCTCTTACAGGAAGGGCGTATGAATCTTCGTTGTGTTCGTATTTACAGCCGATATCAGTCCTGGCGCAAAATTCCATAAATACCCTCAAGTTGATTTTCTATTTTTTTCAACGACTCTGACTCGAAAACCTGCTCCTCACTGTTTCCCGGTTCGCTGTCTCAACCGACAGGTCCGCCAGCGTGATCCGATGAAACGGATCACCCGGCCGGAGAATCAAGTATTTCCAAGCCGTACGCGCTTTCAAAAAAATTACCAAAAGGAAAAACCAGCCGCTTCTCGATGGCCAGGTCATCATCGGAAATATAAACATTGCCTTCGAGAAAATGAAATTCGAGATACCGATACTGCATCTCTCCCCTGAATGAGATCCGCCCATCTTCTTTTCTCATGAGCAGCTTTCCGTCACCGGTGATCCAGATCCAGTATTCTCCCTGCAAGTTTTTACATTTCATTCTCTCTCTACAGTCGAGACATTCATCCGACTGGTGTATCGTTCGTAACTGAAAAAATGTAATGCCATTTCGATTCTCAACCGAAAACGTGAATGTTCCGGCAATGTTGAATTCGAATATACTGTCAAGAGGCACCTTGTCTATTTTATCAGTCTTGCCGTTAATATATGTGCAGTTTGTGCTTCCGAGATCCTTCAGTGAAAAAGTCTCGGTATCGAACCGAGCATGGCCGGTGGAAACCCATTGACAATTCAACCGAATCGTGTTTCGCATACTTCGGCCGATAGACACCTCTTTACCCGCAATGAAATGATAAATTTTCTCCTGCTTTTCGTTTGATAGAGTAAATTCGGGATGCAAACCCATTTTCGTGGCCGCTTCACCCTTCATCTCGAACCATTCACTCATGTTGAAACGACAGTTGAAACAAAACCCCGACCTGACATGGTTCTTCTCACCGCATGACGGGCAGAAAATTTGATCTTGAGTTGCTTTTTCGAAAAGCTGCGTGCCACATTTCAAGCAGAACAGACCGTTGTCGTATGTTTTTACACCACAGGCCGGACAAAAATACCCGCCAGCCTCACCATCCTGCTTGAGCATCGCGGGGCTTACTGTTTTCGCCGGCGCCTGTGCTCCGCAGAACATGCAGAAAAGAGAAAAGAACGGTATCTCTTTCGAGCATTTTTCACAGTAGTTTTTCATCTGTGAAGCTCTCCGATCAAATCATCTGCAAGCTTGGTAATTTGCGCTTCCGACTTTCCGAAAGCCTCCCATCCCGCCGCAGAATAGTTGTCTCCCATCCCATAACCGGTTTTCGGGGTTGTCTGCCGCTGAGCGATGACTGCACCGGACGCGAGGTTGAATATTTCCAGGTTGACCCGGCAAGTGGCGTTTACCATTCCCAGATCACCTATCGGGCCTATTTTTTCTGCGACGGCAAGAATTCTGAACAGGAAGTCAGCATGCTTATTTTTCGCTTCGGTCAGGAGTTTCTGAAGATCGCCATTTTCCTGAGCGTATAGGTCGACAACCTGCATATCCCTCGCAATCAGACGTGTTCTCACGCTGGCAGCGATATTATCGATGTTGCCATTTCCACCGATATTGTCGAAACTCACGGTCAGCGCAATGGTAAGTGCTTTGTTGAATTCCAGCAGGCAGAACGGCATAGTCGGTATATGCAACCGTTCAAGGCCAGGCAGTCGGGTTTCATCAATTGTAACCTTCATTTCAGCACGACTGACAGAAGGGTCGACCCGGTCCACCTTGAATTGCAGTTCGCCGTAAGAACCGGTCGTCAAATCACTGCTTACAGAGCCGCCGCCTGACATGAATTCAGCTTTTAACGGTAGATTATTTACGGACCGTTTGCCGGTGCCGCTGGTGTAGTTTACATAAAGGAGCGGTTCACTCCTTACATGGCCCGACGCATCATAGACATATGAACCATTCCCTGAAACCGCCATCTCGAAATTCCCGATTATCTGTTTCAGTTCCGATTCGATATGTGTCCTGTAGTCCTCGGGATTGCCGTCATGATCGATATCTCCGCGGACCGGCATTCCGCCCAGAACATCATCCATGGTGTGTAAAGCATCGAGGTAACGATCCATCGCCATCTTCATGTTCCCCTCGACGGTGGATGAAATCGCATCATCTACATACTGCATCACGATCTGTTTCTTACTCTTCAGGGCTTTTCTGACATCCTGATCATATTTGTCTTTAGAGATGTAAACTATGCAGGTAACCAACCCGACTTCAGGATAATCAAGATATGTATCAAGTTCATGCCCGCTTAATACGATATTTGTGTAAGTTTCTATATTCTTTCTTATTTTCTCCTCAATTTCTTCTTCGTAGCTTCTGTCGGTCTCTTTCTTTGTGCCAGTTAACTCTACGTTAATGGTTGCTCTAACTTTCACCCGGATTTTTTCAGCAAGGCTTGTTCTAGCGTAACCCTTTGCTTTTTCAATCGATTCACCAAGATCAACATCCTCGATTAATCTGGCAAACGATTCACCGAAGTAGAGCGTATCGTCAGTTTTTATAGAATGTATCGCAGACTGGGTTTTCAACCGCTTCGCCTGCTCCCTGTCTTCTTTTTTGCGCTGCTCCGCTTTTTCAGCAGCTCTTGATGATATTCCGGGGGAAACAGAGCCTTTCCTGTGATTACATGAACAGGCCGCCATGCAGACCAGGGAGATCATTGCCAGCAATACAGGAATGCGGAACCTAGCTTTCGCAGCTGAGTTTCTCTTAACATATTTCATATTGAAACCTCCGTCACAGGGCCGGGAAAGTTACTTTTCTACTGAAGATACCGTATACTTGAATCCTCCTGATTCGAGAGTTTCTCCATTACCCGCCAGGTAACAACGATTATTGCTCCTGAAAAGCAGGATCCTTCCGCTGAAAAAGAAACCGGACGTAGCTTGCGGATCGCAATGGAGACCTTCAGACGTGAAAACGGCATGAATCGAAGAGGCCAGCAGGATGATACTCCCCTTTTCAGACTCGAGAAAGACACTTCCGACGTCTCCTGATTGTTCAGTATGTATATACACAGAATATTCCACAACACCTCCGAGCTCCAGTTTATCCCCTGTACTGAGCCGTGCTACTTCGATTTTTTCTCCATTGACAGTGGTTCCGTTGACGCTTCTCAGGTCTTCTGCAATCACCTTATCGTCTACTATACTCATCCTGAGGTGCCTCCTGCTGACCAGCTTATCCGTGACAGCGATATCCGGCTGATTTTCATCGGAACTTCTTCCGATGACAGCTGAAGTATCAAGAATCATCAGCACCTGTTCATCTGCATCAACACCCGAAAGCAGCAGCGAGCTTCGGGAGGAAGCAGAGTCTATCTTCAATCTCAAAATCGTCGCTTCTTTGGATTCTATGTTTATCTCGAGTGCGTTATCGAGGAGCTGCGATGCTTCTGAAATTTGCCCGTTCGTTATCTTCTGCTTCGCATCTTCGATCAAGCTTCTCTCTTCTTTCAAAGCAGCACTTATCTGTGCGAGTAAATTTCTGGCATCTTCGGAATCGGGAGCGCCTGCATAAAGTTCTTCACAAGATTTCCACGCACTCAACTGCTTGTTCTGTTCAACGAGACGCCTGCATGCCTGGAGCGCAGGGGCAAGTTCATCCAGACGCCGCTTCTTTTCCTCAAACTGCTTATATACCGATATCTCGCTTTGCAGTTCAGGGTTATACGGAAGAAGCCCCTTTATTTTATCAACATCATCCAGCGGTAGCAGATCAACACCGGAAAGACCTCTGGATTGCGCCTTTTCAATGATTTTTTTCAGCTTTAAACTCTCGACAAAAGCTTCCTGGGCCTTTTTAGGATTTCCACCGGTAAAATCTTCGAGCCGCTCGCGGAAGGCAACCAGATCAGAATAATCAGGGAATAGTTTGAGCTGTGACTCCACCAACTGTCCAGCTGCGATAAAATGGCCGCTCGAAACAAGCTCCTCCAGCTTCTCCATGACACCGGGAAGATTGTTGAACCGGATTTTCAGGAACACCGAAATGCCCAGAATCCCCAGCAGGCTTGTACAAAATAGAACCGCTCCTGTTATGCCGCATTTCTCGATAAGTCTTTCTCTTTTTTTAAGTTCGTCATTAGCAACCCTGATTTCCTCAAGCCTGACAGCATACTCAGCCGTCATTTGCTTGTTTCGCTTCTCTAATTCCAGTTTCTCTTTTTTCTCATCCGCAGGATGCAAAAAATCGCTGCTTATACTCAAAACATCCTTTCGTGTTATAATGTCACGGATTCTGAATATGATCCTACAGTTCCTACCCGGAGTTCTTTCCCACACGCATTTCGGAACGTAATCCGGTGCGGCACCAACAGATCCCTTTATAAGTTTCTCGGGATCATAGGGCCTTATGCCTTGATGTGCCCATATTTCGTTCAGCTTTCGAATGATCTCGTTCCCCTCTTTTGCTTCATCCTCTGTAACCAACACCTGCCACCCCTCATACTGGGCCAGAGCGATATAGCACCTTGAAACAAAATCGCCCAGGCTATTATCCGGCCCATTACTTGTTGATTGTGTAATCCTGGCAGTTTTTCCACTAAGGCCTTTATGCGTTGCCTGTTTGATGATCTCGTTCCCGATTTGAATCCAGGCCAAATCATAAGAGACATATTCTTCTATCTCAGCCAGGGCCGGTTGTTCCGGGATCGGCAGCTGCTGAACCGGACGTGCTTTTGCATACAGGTAGATAAGAGGTGGTACGATTGACACAGCTGAAACTAATATCAGAACGAACGATCCTTATCTTTTTCATGCAATCTCCCGGAAGATGTTTAATTCTGTTGGAGCATCCAGATAAAACACTCTAGCTTTTTGTTTGATAACGGGCGGTAAATCTCGACTCATGCTGATTTTTTATACTTGATTCTGCCGACGAAAAAAGTGGTATTAGTATTTCAAAACTCATTGAGTAGAAAAGAAATACCCCGACCAGACAGAGAACTAAAAAGATTGTGAAGCTCCCTGCGCCAAGATCGGAGGGAGTTCTTGGCGTTCATTAAAGCTTTTTTAATTTCTAACCGGTGATCATGCACAAGATAAACAGCCCCGAATCCGCCCTGACCGAGTTTACGCCTGATCTCGAAACGTTTGTCTATGATGAAGCCTTCAGGCAAGTGTTCCGGACGTGCCCGGTCGTACCCGCTGCTGTCGCGGTTGACCGTTTGTCCAGAAGGTTCCACGGAATGGCCGGCAATACTACTCAAATCAACGTCAGTGCCGGTTCTCTTTTCAGCCGGTTCGGTAGCCACCACGGACCTGCCGCACTCAGGGCAGAGTTTCCAACCCACCTCGAGTTCCCTGCCGCATAAACATTTCAACTCAGGTCTCCCTATTTATCAGGCTGTACTGCGACCAGGGGCTGCGCCCCTGGACCCCGTAGACGCCGACTCGCTTGTCTCGTCGCTTCCGGCTGCCGCCGGGCCCTGCCGGGCCGCGACGATTCCGCGAGCCGGCGTTTTTTATACAGCGCCCGGCAAGGTCTAAGACGCTGACCTCACGAGGCGGAAGCCCAGGTAGTCGCGCGAATTGCCAGGCGAGGACCCGGAGCGATACGCAGACCGGCAGTACCCGGCGAGGCTGTACCAGCCGCCGCCACGGAAGACGCGGGTGGAACCACCAGCCGGGGCAACAGGATCGGTTACAGAACCGCCTGGATAATCCTTAACATACCAATCCCAGCACCACTCCCATACATTACCGTGCATGTCATTCAGACCCCATGCATTCGGTTTCTTCCCCGCAACTTCATGAGTTTTATGACTACTATTGCCTGAATACCAACCAGCACGGCTCAAATCGCTATCTGAAGAACCGATATTGAATCTGGTTGTTGTGCCTGCACGGCAGGCATACTCCCACTCAGCCTCAGTAGGCAACCGGTATCCATCAGCAGACCTGGTCCATGTGACACTCTCACCGTTAATCTTGTAAGCAGAGGTCAATCCCTCTTTCTCGGAAAGATTGTTACAGTACTTCACAGCATCCAACCAGCTTACCCTTTCAACTGGGCAATCTTCACCGCAATTGCTGAATCTACTCGGGTTGCCACCCATCACCACCCTCCACTGCGCTTGCGTTACTTCAGTCGCGGCCATGTAGAAGGGCTTCGTTATACGGACCGTGTGCTGCCTCTCGTCATCGTACCGGTCCGGTTCCGAGGAAGGGCTCCCCATGCTGAATGTGCCGGATTTTATCATGACCATTAATGCGCCTACACTGTTCCTGTAATTCTCGGGAAAGCCACTTACAACAAGTCCGATGGACGAACCTTTCTCCACCCAGCTCGATGCCGACGGAGACGTGTCTATCACCTTGCCCCTCGATATCGATTCGGAGTACCTGGTTTCTTGTTTGCCTGGCTTCAGTCCAGAAGAAGAAAGACGTTCTTTGGCTACCTCGACATCCAGGCCGCTAACGTCCGGAACGCTTGTGCCGGCAAGTGAAACAACCAAGGACACAGCAGAACCTTCCGGAGACTCGCCTGAAGATGGGCTGGAAGTAAGGACGATCCCAGGCTTTTCCTCTCCCCTGGAAAGCTTCCGATCGACCTTGCCTACGATGAACCCGGTATAAGCCAGAATCCTTTTCACCTCATCGAAGGTTTTTCCGGCAAGCTGCGGGACTTCTATCATGTGAATCCCTTTCGACACGAGAAGAGTGACAGCGCTACCCGCGCGCAACTCGGAAGGTCCGTCTTCAATGCCGATGACCGTGCCCGACTGAACGCTCGGATGATATTCGCTACGACTGGTTGCAGCAGTTAATCCTGCGCCCTCCACGGCAGCTGCCGCTTGATCTGGTACCAGACCAGAGACAGCCGGGACCTTTACCCACAGACGGTACATGTCGACTTCTACTGGTGAGCCTTTCCTAACTTCGCTCCCAGGCGCAGGACGGATCGATTTTACTGTGCTGTCCCGATCGCTCTTCGTCTTCACCTCGATTACTCTGTTTACCACGAGGCCGTTATCTCCAAGAAGGGAATTCGCAGTGCTGAACGACATACCGCGAACGTCTGGAATGATGATCATTCGGGGTGCGAGGATAATGGTTATAGCGCCCCAGGTGAAGAGGGCAAGGGAGGCGATGCCGAGGACTACTGCAAGAGTGCCACGAGGAACCTTGCTCCGACCGGCCGGATCAGCGGTTCGATCCAAATCGATGTCCTTGATCCCGCTTTCGGATTTCCTGCCGTTACGCCCGACATCATCTTCAGGGGGGACGCCCGCCGAATGTGTGTTTCCATCGGAGGGCGGGCTGCCTTCAGCATCGTTGCCATCGACAGCTCTCGTGATGATGGTTCTTCCGCTGGCACCATCTCTGCCAGTGAAAGTCCGCGTCTCCAGGTCACTACGAAGTTCGGCCGCGCTTCGGTACCTGTCATGGTAGTCCTTTTCAAGACTCCTCAGAAGAACGTCGTTCAGCCAATCGCTGACACCTTCAATCCGGTCAGGCTCCTCGTTAAGGATCTGGTAGGATATGTTTCCCTTGTAGAAGGGGGGCTTCCCCGAAAGAAGTTCGTACATCGTGGCAGCAAGAGCGTAAAGATCGCTCTCCGTGCCGACATCCTGGCCCCTGAGCTGCTCCGGCGACATGTACAGCTCGGTTCCTGAGGAGGATGACCGGGCCACGCGGCTCGCAGTGGTCCGGATAGACTCCGCTATGCCGAAATCCATTACTTTTACTTCTCCGTCAGGAGTCAAAATAATATTCTGGGGTTTTATGTCGCGATGGATTATCCGCTTTGAATGAGCATGCCTAAGAGCCCTGCAAACGTCACTCCCGTACCGGATGACATCATTTTCTGGAACTTTTCGGCCCTCAGCCTCGAACTTCAATTGTGCCAGGCTCTTGCCCGGCACGTATTCCATGTCGATGTACTTAAGCTGTCCCTCGTCGTGAAACCCGAAGACCCTGACTATGAGAGGATGGTTTAGGAGGATGAGCGTTCTGCATTCATCCCTAAGGTCGGCAAGTGCCTCAGGGTCTTCAGCCATGAGCACGGGCAGAACCTTCAGGGCCTTCTCAACATCCAGCTTCCTGTCTAACGCCAGGTAGACCGCTCCGAAACCGCCCTGGCCGAGTTTGCGCCTGATCTCAAAACGATTGTCTATGACGAAACCTTCAGGGAGGTGTTCAGGGCTAGCCTGGCCGTACCCGCCGCCGTCTCTGCGAAGAGTTTTTTCGCCCGAAGCTTCAGGCCGGTTGGTTTCGTCGTTACGAGTCACAGTGGAACCGGCTTCCATATCCACCGGTTCGGCAGCCGGCCCGGTGGCCACTGCAGGCCTGCCACAATCAGGGCAGAATTTCGAATCTACCTCAAGCTCTTTCCCGCAGACACAGTTCAACTGATATCTCCTTGATTGGGTTACTCAGGGGAATAGCCTGCGCTATGTCACGGACCGACCCCTCGCGAATTGATGCGTATCGACAATGCTCCCCGCTTTCATTATTGCGCGGCAACAAGAGAGTCTATGTACGGGATTTCTGTTTATCTCTCCTGATATGTGCACTCCGGCCATTTTCGGAAGAAACCTACTAACCGCCGGAGCGCGGATTATTTTGTCTCCCAGAACGAGGAGAGCAGGCTGAACGGATGGGACAGCGTCTGTCCTTGCCGAGCGCTGTGCTCACGAGGCGGAAGCCCAGGTTGTTGTTCGAATTGCCAGGCGTGTTCCTGTTGCGATTCGCAGACCGGCAGTTCCTGGCGTTGCTGTTCCAGCCGCCGCCACGGTTGACGCGGTTGGATCCACCAGCCGGGTCACGATCTCCGTCCACCAATAAACGTAAAGCCATTATTCAGCTGCAATGCGAATTTAAAAGTGTACCTTCAGACCGAAGAACTGGAAAATTCCATATACTGACTGTACACATTGGACGAGATGTCGTTCATCGATTACTCCGAGCTCAAACTGCTTTTCTCTCAGCCTCACAAGACGCTTACTGCGGTGATACCGATTGTGCTGCAGCCGCAGGTAACGAGGGTATATCAACATACCCAGAAATGGAATTCCTTTGGCAACTGGCGCAAGAATCCGTGCTTCGCGCTTGACTTCCAATTTTCGCTCCTTCCGAAGCCATTGATCGAGAGCTTCTACTTTTTTCCGAAGCTCGTATTTTCTATCATGGAACAGAAGAATATCATCCATATACCGGATATAGCCCTTCATACCCCAATCATCCTTAATAAGGTGATCGACCCGATCGAGGTAGATATTCGCGAACCACTGGCTGGTCAGGTTGCCGATCGGGAGACCCCTGCCCGGTTTAGTGCCGGAATCGCCATGTCGCAATATTGCGGCGACTAACCCGATCAATTTCCACTCCCGAAACAGTCGGCAGAATTTGTTCATCAGGATTTCATGATCGACCGAGTCGAAAAAACGACGGATATCCATTTTACAGAAATATTGAAATTTACGTGCATATCGCTGCGCCTGAAAAACAGCCCGATGAGAGCCTTTACCTACCCGGCAGGCGTACGAATGCTCTATAAATCTACGCTCCACCACGGGGCCGATCACATCGCACACCGCATGATGTACGACCCTGTCCCTGAAATCAGCGCAACTTATTGTGCGCGGCTTGGGATCTTTGATATGGAAACGTATATATGGGCGGGGGGCGTAATCACCTTTTAACAATTCGTCGCGTAGACAGGGAAGCCTGGTATCGGCTTCGTTGATGAAATTAATAACGGGGACACGGTTCATTTTACCTTTGGCGGCCAGGAACATGGAACGTTCGAGGTTCGGCAAAGAAGTGATTGTATCGAACAAATCTCCGTGAGACTTCATGAATGCTCCGTTTTTCCGCTTTCTTCAGACGATTTTTTTTCGCGCTGATCGGTTTCGGAATCAACCGCTTCCCGACAAGGCAGATCATGCGGGATAATTTCAAGGATTTCATTGCCGTATTTCGCGCATTTCGCTTCTCCTATACCCTCGATCTCCTTCAATTCCGAGAGAGTCCGCGGCAAGCGCTGACATATCTCAGCCACGAGCGTATTCCGCATGATTACGTAACTCGGTATGCCGTCGCGTTTGGCGCGCTCATTGCGCCATTGTCGAATATCTCTATACAACTTCTGCAAATGAACAGGTAAATCCTTACCTGGATCCTCGGTTGATCGCCGTTTTTTGGCAAAACCTTCGCCATCTCCCAGCAGGAGCATCAATAATAGATGGGGAACATTCCCGTGAACGAAAAAATGATCCCGGATATCGAGTATTTCTCTACCGGCTGCTGCCTCGCGAATGGGCCCCTCCGGGAAGCCCTGGAGGTTGTCGTTGTACCGAAGTGTTAGAATTCTCACGTACATTTTTCACCGTCCGTCGCTACGCGAATAATCTATTCATCATTCTACATTTCTTGCCTATGGATACATCCATCGGTACGTGAATCTACATTCTTCGGAATTTCGGGTATAACGATACACTTGCAAGATACAATCCCTTTCTTGCCGGCGGGCGCGCTAGACCTCCTGAAATTATAGGCTGCAAAGCGACCAGGGGCTGCGCCCCTGGACCCCGGGGACGCCGACTCGCTTGTCTCGTCGCGTCCGGCTACCGCCGGGCCCTACCGGGCCGCGACGATTCCGCGAGCCGGCGTTTTTATACAGCGCACGGCAAGGACTAAGACGCTGACCTCACGAGGCGGAAGCCCAGGTAGTAGAGCGAATCGCCAGGCGAGTCCCCGTCGCGATTCGCAGACCGGCAGTGCCTGGCGTAGCTGCTCCAGCCGCCGCCACGGCTGACGCGGCGGGATCCACCAGCCGGGCTGTCAGGATCGGTTACAGTACCACCTGGATAATTCTTATCATACCAATCCCAGCACCACTCCCATACGTTGCCGTGCATGTCATACAACCCCCAAACATTGGGCTCTTTGCGACCGACCGGATGCATCTTTCCACCGGAATTCTTGTTGTACCATCCTATCTTTTCCAAATTCGGATCCCTGCCGGTAGGCTCGCTGATACCGCCGTTATAGAACGCGGTGGAAGCCCCTGCACGACAAGCATACTCCCACTCAGCCTCGGTCGGAAGCCTGCACCCGGTCCAATCGCAGAATGCCCTGGCGCCATACCAGGTGACCTCAACCACTGGGTGATCACCATAACCCGATTCTGACCGGAATCGCCCTCCATGCTTCTCTATCCTGCAATCGTCATCCGAGATATCGAGCCAGTATTCGTCGCCCTCCTTCTTATTGCCTTGTTCATTGAGAAACGCACAGAACTGATTGTTCGTCACCTCAGTCGCAGCCATGTAGAAGGGCTTCGTTATACGGACCGTGTGCTGCCTTTCGTCATCGTCGCGGCCCGGTTCCGAGGGCGGACTCCCCATGCTGAATGTGCCCGGTTGAATCAAGACCATCTCAAGACCGCCGGAGGTCTTGATCTTCGGGACGAGAGTCTTGCACACAATCAGCCGGATACGTTTGTCGAATGCGACGAGGTTCGGGGAGCCGGGTTCACTGCGGATGACATTGCCGGCGGCTCTATTCGCCTCATACTCCGCTTTCTTGTCTATCCGCTCAAAACCGAGCTCCTTCAACCTGTTCCTGGCGTCTTCATAAGAGAGGCCGGCAAGATCCGGGATTCGAGCACCTGATATCGAAACGACAACATCGACGGTCGAACCTTCCGGAACAGGCCCTGAAGATGGATTCGTGCTCATTACTATTCCGTCATCTCCGTACTCGGTCGTAACTTTTTTCGATACAGAGTCTAGTTCGAGGCCGGCGACATTCAAGGTGCTGCGTGCTTCCGAGGCGGGTTTACCTACAATCGACGGGAGCGCCACCATCCTCACACCCTTCGACAGGAGAAGAACGACCTCGGAACCCGACTTAAGTTCCACCGCACCGCCCTCGATTCCGATGGCCCGACCTTTGGGCACCTCGGGATGAAAAGCCTGTTCCTTTTGTGAAATGATAAGACCCGCGTCTTTGATCAGGCTGGATGCGTGAACTTCCGAAAGCCCCTCGATCCGAGGAACATCGGTCCAGAGTTCGTAGACGTCGAGTTCTACCGCCGTGCCCCGTGCAACCTCGCCTGAGGCCGGTCTTATCGCGGCTATCGTCTCATCCTTCTCCTTCTTTGTCCGGAGCTTCGTGACGCGGCCCGCTTTCAAGTGATTCCGTTCGAGAAGAGCAGCGCCTGATTCGCAGGCCATGCCGGTCACGTCCGGCACCTGTATAAGCCGAGGTTCAAACAAGTCTGTCGCTGACAAGGCAGCGAGAACGATGATTGCGATGCTGAAAACCGCTGCGGCTGCACGTAGGAGTATCCGGCTTCCCTCCCGGGATTCTGAAGGTGAAGGCGGTACGGTTTCAGGCAGGTCGTTTCCCGCACCA
>CAYMWF010000093.1:0-18695 GCA_964394085.1 uncultured Gemmatimonadota bacterium
GCAGCGAGTTTCAGCGCTTCCCGGAGCGAGGGTTAGCAAAGCCGGATGACGCAACGTGCTCCACAGGGCGGGAAGGCGCTCCCCCGCCCGCCGGATCGCTGCGATTTCTGCTGGAAGGCTCTCCGCCGCCTGGCGCACATGGCGGGGAGGAGGGCGCTCCCCCGCCCGCCGGTTCGCCGCTGCTTCCGTTGGGAGGATTTCCCCCTGGGGGTTCCGGTATTATTCAGGTGTTGATTCGAGCAGATCGAAGAAGTTGTACCACTCGCCGGGGAACCACATGGCCGAAACATCACCCTCGGCGTAGGCCACGAAAAAATCACCGGAGCCGGGGCAGAATACCGACTGCCAGAGAACCGTGACCTGCTCGCCGAGAAGAGCCTGCCCGATCCTGTCGGCGTTCCGGTACGCCGTCGCCTGCAGATCCTGGAGCATCCTGCCGTCCATGTTCCCCTGAACGGCGTAAGGCTCGTAGAGAAGGCTCAGGGCGAGGTAGTGCAGGTAGAAGAAGAAGTCGTCGTGCCTGGGGCGAACGATGCTCTTATAAGAACCCCGCTGGGTGGCGGCGGTATTGGGGGCGATGAAATGATTGCCCCTTCGCACCGAACAGGGGATCTGCCAGTGGGGCCACTTCCCTTCCGCAGGGTTGTCCCATGTGCCCGCGTAGAACTGGTTCGCCGTGGTCTCGACAGCATATGCGACGGGTTCGTTGCCGTCACCGATGATGAAGTTGAAACCTCGGGTTTTATTCTCCTCCATGATCGCCAGCGCGTTCTCTATACCGGCGGTTTCCTCCAGCACCCTGTTCAGCCTGAAAATCATCGGGAGCCCCTCGTAGGTTTCATCGCTGCTCCCCGAACCCATCTCTCCGACGCTCATTTTATACTCGTTCATGCCGCCGACATTTCCGATGAATCCCGAAAAGGTAGGCGCTATCCAGGCCGCTCCGTCGTCCGGTTTCTTGACGATGACGACCGCCAGGTCCTGGGTCTGCACCTCGTACCCGATATCCAGGGCGTAGTCGAGGCTGCGGCAGTGGATCAGCTCCCCGTTCTCTTTGTTTCTCGTGGCGTCTCCCCAGGCGGCGATACCCGAGCAGTGGTATTTGCTGGGAAGAGCATGGTACCGCCACAGGTCGTCCAGGGTTTCGCCCGTGGCTTCAGCGACTCCCGTCAGTTCCTCCTTGTACTTGTCGGGAATGAACGGGAAAAACTGTTCGACGATCGCATCCATCTCTTCGAGGGTCATCCCGTTTTCCGAAATAGCCCAGTCGTATACATAGGCCTGCACCGCCTGGCCCACCTCTTCGCCCATGAGTTCGCCGTGCTGGAAGCCCATTTCATAGTGGGATCCGCTCACATGGAGTATCCTGTATGCCCCCAGCTGCTCCAGCCAACCGTTGCCGTCGGACGAGATGCCGAGAACCTCCGCGGCGGTCGCTCCCGGCAAAATCAGTCCGGCGAGCAGCAGAATCGCCATAAAACAGGCGGCGGATTTTACGGAAGGTTTTGCGAATGGGGCGGTGAAAAAACGTTCAGCGGATTTTGCGGACACTCGTGACATTGCAACCCCCTCGGTTATATTTTCAAATGCGGGCTTCCCGGTAATTATCACATCGATCGGGGATCCTGTCCAGGATATCGTATTCAGGATTTCCCGGGATCGGTCCGCGGGTGCGGCACGGGCGGTTCGAAACTGTCTTCTCCGAAGCTTCTTTCTTCCCGGGCCCTTTCCGCAGCGAGCTTCTCCATGTCGACGGTCACGGAAGTCCCGTGGTAGGTCTCGCGAGCGGACCTGCGGTAAATTTTAGAGGATAAATAGTCTTCCATTTTCGCGCAGCAAGGCATGATCTGTTCGGCGGCGACCCAGTCGACCCGGTCTCCGGTCGCGGTTTCGAAGACGCAGCCCAGTTCGAACGCCCAGCTCGCCTCGCACAGCGAAAGATCCGAGAGGTCCCTGAAATATGCGCGGACTTTCCCTTCGTCTTCGGGCCTGACGAACCTGAACCTGACCCTGTAGAGGACGGCGTTGTGGTAGTAGTAGGGGAAATTGATGATACCGTCCTTGCGCAGTCTTAACCCCATCCTGTACATCAGCTCCAGGATCTCCCTGCCTATTCCGAGGCCGGGGTATCTCTGCCCCGGAAGCCGCGGTCTGGCTGGAGTGAACTTCCGCACGGGGGACTGGAGCAGGAGCCATTCGATGAACAAAACATCGAAAATCCGGTCGTGCCCCGAACCCGGCTCGTCACCGGAGGCGGCTTTTTTTTCACTGCCGAGGGTCTTGAACGAGACGTGTCCCTCGTGCATCAGAAGCTCGACAATTACGAACTCGGCTCCGTCTTCAGCTTTGGCGAACAGCCGGAATTCCTGGTTGTACGGATCTTCGAGGTCGAATTCGATCCGGAAGCCGCGCCAGCCTTTTTCCCTCAGTTTATCCAGAATTCCGTAAGCATCGAAGGCCCGGAGAATTCCCTCGTCCCCGTAATAACCGAGAAAATAGGAACTGCCCGCGGAGAGGCCGTCAGGGGTGAGGTCGGCAGAGGTAATCCCGCCGGGATCACTGTGCAGCCTGTGAAGCTCCGTGCTGCGGAGTTTCGATGCGATACGGGCGAATCGCCGGGAGATCCTGTCCAGTTCCCTGTCCCGCTCCGGAAAATGTTTTTTATGTTTCTTTTTCATGCCGGATGGTATCCGCTGAAATCGCGTGACGAAGGAAAATCAGAACCTGCGCCGTCAGGGTTGAATTCCTGCATCAGGCGAGGGAGTAGAGATCGCGGTAGATGCCGCCCAGGGCCAGGAGCTCCTCGTGGCTGCCCATCTCCTTTACTTCACCGTCGTCGATGACGAGGATTTTGTCGGCTTTCTGCACCGTCGACAGGCGGTGGGCTATTATGATGGATGTCCGGCCCTTCAACAGGTGTTCGATGGCGTCCTGGATCTTCTCCTCGGTTTCGGTGTCGATGCTCGCCGTGGCTTCGTCGAGAATCAGGAGGTCGGGATCGTGGGCGAGGGCCCGGGAAAACGCGAGGAGCTGCCGCTCCCCGGCCGAAAGAGTAAGCCCTCCTTCCCCGAGCACCGTTTCGAGACCTTCCGGCAGCCGATCGATGAATGCATCCGCATTCACCCGGGAGATTACGTCCCTGAGGGATTCCTCCCCGTACTCCCCGTTGTTCAGGACGATGTTGCGTCTCAAGTCTCCGGAGAAGAGGAAAACATCCTGCAGGACGAGCCCGATTCTGCTCCGGAGGTCGCTCGTGCCGACCTTCGCCACGTTGATGCCGTTAAAGAGAACCTCTCCCGAATCCACGTCGTAAAACCGGGTGATCAGGTTTATGATCGATGATTTTCCGGCGCCCGTGGGTCCCACGATGGCCAGGCTCTCACCTTTTTCGATAGTGAAGGACATATTGCGCAGAACCGGGACGTCCTCGAGATAGGAAAAGGTGACGTTCTTGAATTCTATCCTGCACCCCGATGAGTCCAGCGCGGAGGGCTGCTCCACCTGGGGGATATAATCATCGCTTTCGAGCACCTGGAAGACCCGCTCTCCGGCTGCGAGGGCGGACTGGAGGATGTTGTATTTTTCGGTGAGGTCGCTCAGGGGACGGAAGAACATCCTCACGTATTCGAGAAAAACGAAAAGGATGCCGATGGTGATGGTTCCTTCGAGGTATTTGCCGCCGCCGAACCAGATGATGAGGGCGGCGGCGAAGGAGCTCGAAAAGCTGATGAACGGATTGAAGACCGCCATGATCTTCATCTGCTCCATGGTCGAGTCGTAATAGGCCATGCTCCTCTCATCGAACTTGTCGAAGGTTTCTTTCTCCCTCGCGAAGAGCTGGATGATCTCCATTCCGGCAATGTGCTCCTGCACGAAAGCATTGAGCTTCGCCAGCTCGGTTCTCACGCGCCTGTACGCTCTACGCACTTTGATCCGGAACAGTATGGTGGCGATCAGGATGAACGGCAGCAGGGAAAACACCACGAGGGATAGACCGGGGTTGAGCCGCAGAAGGATGATCAGGATGCCGGCGAGGATGAATATATCCTTGAACAGGTAGATCATTACCTGTGTGAAAAGGCTGTTCAGCGCTTCGACGTCGTTGGTCACCCGTGTCACGAGCCGGCCCAGCGGGTTTTTGTCGAAAAATGCGACCGAGAGACCCTGCAGCTTGTCGAAGATATCCAGCCTGATCGAATGCATTATTTCCTGGCTCAGCTTGGTCATGAGGATGATATTGCTGAAATCGAGCAGATACCTGAGGCAGATGAGCACAACGAAAATAACCGAGAATGCGGCGAGGTCTTTGATCGGTTCGCCGCTCAGAAACGGGGTGAGAAATCCTGCGTCCCCTTCGTTCGTAAAACAAGTATCGATGGCAAGACGAAGAATGTACGGGAGATAGAGTTCGACAACGGTTATCACGGCCGTGAGAACGAGCAGAAACCCGAACAGGCGTTTATGCGGCAGTGCGTAGACGCCCAGTTTCCTGAGCAGTCCGGTCTCGAACGCCTGCCGGATCGAGAGCTTCTCCTTGCCGGTATCGACTGCCCTCATCATCCTCATCCTTGTCTTACTCCTCCTTGTTCCCCGAACCGTACACGATCAAGCCAGGCCGAAATTAGCGAGTTTCTGTTTCCTGCAGAGTTCCGCGTAGAATCCGCCCGCCTGCTCCAGCTCGTCCGGACGGCCTTCTTCGAACAAAGCCCCATTCTCGAGCACGATGACCCTGTCGGCGTTGCGCAGGGCGGAGACCCGGTGAGCGATGATTATCGTGGTTCTCCCGGCGATGAGCCGGGGAAACTCCCGGAGTATCTCCTCCTCGGTCCTGGTATCCACCGAAGACAGAACATCGTCGAGTATCAGGATGCCGGAGTCTTTGACCAGGCCTCTCGCGATGGTGGCTCGCTGCTTCTGACCGCCGGACAGCGTGATGCCGTCTTCTCCCACGACCGTATCGATTCCCAGTTTTCTGCCGCTCCCGGGCTCTTCGAGCTGAACCAGGGTTACGAGCTCTTCTATCCGCGATCTGTCCGCTTCGAGGTTTCCCAGCCGGACATTGGCGCCTATGGTGTCGGAGAACATGAACGGGTGCTGCGGCACGATCGCGATCGATTTGCGGAGGGAGCGGAGATCGATGTCGAGTATATCCCTGCCGTCGAAAAAGATCGTTCCCGAAGGAGGGTCGTACAACCTCGTGAGGAGCTTGACCAGGGTGGATTTTCCCGATCCGATGCGCCCCGTGATCCCGATGACTTCACCGGGCCGGATCGCCAGGGAAAGATCCCTCAGTGAACTTTCGCCGTTCCGCTCGTAAGAGAACGAAAGATTTTTTATTTCGATTTTCCCGCTGCAGTTCTCGAGCGGTTTTGCGCCGGGCCTGTCCGTTACCGCCGGTTCTTCCTGGAGCACGCGGTTTATCCTGTCCAGGGACGCTTTACCGCGGGAGTACATGTTGGTCAGGAAACCGACCGCCATCATTGGCCAGGTGAGTATCCCGATATATGCGTTGAAAGCGACGAAATCGCCCATGGTGATCCTGTCTCCGATTACGCGGAGGCCGCCGGCCCAGAGAATTATCAGGCTGCTGAACTGGGAAAGCAGGGTCACGAGCGGGAAGAAATTGCTCCAGATCCAGGCGAGCCTGACATTCTTTTTCAGGTAGTCGCGACTCATCCCCGAAAATTTATCGAGCTCCGCTTCTTCCTGGGCGAAGGCTTTCACCACGCGGATGCCGGCGAAGATTTCTCTCGCCTGGGCGGTTATCTTCGCGAACGAAGCCTGAACAGCTTCATACCGGGATCGGAGCATGCGCCCGAACCGGGTCACGATTAGGATGATGATAGGCATCGGAAGGAGAGCGAGAAGCGTGAGCCGCACATCAATCAGAAGCATCAGCGTAAGCGACAGGCATGCCATGAAAAGAGCATCTATCGCCATCACCACTCCGAAGGACATGGCGTGCCTGACGGCCTCCGTATCATTGGTGATAAGCGCCATGAGCTTTCCGGACTCGTGATTTCTGTAAAAATCCGGCGGCTGCACCTGGAGATGCCTGAAGAGCAGTTCACGGAGATCCCGCGAAATTTTCCATGATGTTCCGACCGAGAAAATCCGCCACAGGAACCTGAAAAGAAAAATCACCACGGCGAGCCCGAACAGCTGCATCGCGTATCCGGCGAGAAGAGCCGTTCCTTCCTGCTCTCCGCCGACGAGAGTGTCGATGGCGTTTTTGATCACCCTGGGGACGGTGAGCTGGGCGGTGTCGGTGACGATCAGGGTCAGGATCCCGCAGAGGTATGCGTATTTATACTTGTACAGATAGTCTCTGAACCTGATTGTCTTCAATTTGCGGGGATCCTTCCCGGGGAGGAGACGAAACGTCCTCCGAGGCAGGGGAACGGGAGCCGCCCCGCCGGAGTGCCGACACTCCCGCAGGACATGCTTGACATATAGAAGCTGTTATTATACCAGAGAAGCGGCGTCAACGCCAGCGGATTGAGATAAAGCCCCGCCGATTACATACGGCAGGGCCTGTCAGTGCCCGTGCGATGATCAAGAGGAACAGCCGGCAGCAACGGGCTGTCGACGTCTGGATTTTATTTGAAATTCGAGATCTCGAATTCAGCGAAAGCCCTGTGTTGAATTATGAAATGCAGTTCGAACCCCACCTCGTATATTTTCTTAACTGTTCTGCTTCTCCTCTGGTTTAATCCCGTATTCGCCGTTGAGCGGGAGCCGCTCGAACAGACTGCCGGGAGCGTTCCACCCGGGCAAAACACAGATCAGGCGGTGCAGCAGCCGGCCCGGAGCGGATACCGGATAATGCTTGAGCTTGCTTCGAAAGACGATAAGGGCAGCGTGGTGCTGGGGGCTGACGCGGAGACCACGGAACGGGGAATTCGTTTTTTCGCCCGTATCGTCAAGTTCGAGTGGGGGACAAACCGGATCGGCTCGACAGCCCTGAAACGCCTTCCCGAGCTGGAGTTCGAAATGGAGCGAACAGGAAAATTCCTCACCTGTTCCGATATCAGCCTGGAAATTCCCGCGGCAGAGGGAGAAGAGGATATCCCTGCGGCCGGGTACCACTTCAAAGGCAGCATGACCGTGGAAATTTCGCAGCCTACCGGTAACCTGTCAGGCACCTGCCGGGGTAGAGTCAGGGTGTCCGGTCGCGAAGAGCCGGTTGAAAGGACAGTTCCGATCTGGGGTACGGTATCAGCCTGGAAATTCTGAACCGCCGGGCTCCCGGCGATCCGTTTCATGTCCGGTTGCGGTTTCAACTCTTGATCCTTTTTTATTCCATCCCCGCGGCAACCTTACTATAATGCTCCTCCCCGACCACCGGTTCAGTTCAATCCACAGGAGTCGCGCAGGATTTCGGGCGGTCAGGTGGATCGATTTTTTTCTACGGGGACGCCATCGTCGCAGGGGGAAATTTGGCCGGATATGAAACAAGACCGAGAGCGGTGATAATAGGGCCTGTCTATCCCTTCCGCGGCGGGATTTCCCTTTTCCTGGGCCACGTCCACGAAGCGCTCGAGCCCTTTTTCGATCTTCGAACAATAAGCTTTCTCAAGTTATATCCCAGGTTCCTGTTCCCCGGCACCACGGAGCTGGACAGGTCCGAACGGGGATTGAAGGAGATCCGCGGCGCCCGTTTCATCCTCAGCTCGACGAACCCGTTCACCTGGTTCAAAGCCTGGCGGCTCATAGCGGGAATGAAACCGCGGCCCGATATCCTCATATTCAGCTGGTGGAACCCGTTTTTCGCTCTGCTTTATGCAACGGTCGCCAACCTGTCGAAGTTTTCGACCGGATGCCGGGTGCTCTATTTCTGCGAGAACCTGGTATCTCACGAGAGCCGGTTCGCAGACCGGATCCTCACCCGGATCGGACTCTCCCCGGTCGACCGGATCATAGTGCTTTCAAGGGATGTGGAAAGTGCGGTTGCGGAATTTGTACCGGACAAACCCGTCGGCCGCGCAGCTCTACCGGTATATGACTGCTTCAAAACCGGTGAAAACATCACCAGGGTAGATGCCCGTCGTCGTCTCGGACTGCCTGAAAACGGCAAGATCCTGCTGTTCTTCGGATATATCAGGAAATACAAGGGTCTCGATTACCTGCTGGATGCTTTCCCGGCAGCAGCGGCGAAGATTCCCGGCCTTGAGCTGCTCGTGGTCGGCGAATTCTACGATCCGAGAAAGAAATACGATCAGAAGGTGGCTTCCCTGGGAATAACGAAAGCGGTAAGGATAATAGACCGTTACGTAGACAACGATGAAGTGGAAGTTTTCTTCAGGGCCGCGGACCTGGTCGTGCTTCCTTACGTTTCCGCCACCCAGAGCGGCATCATCCAGATCGCAAAGGCTTTCGGTGCGCCCGTTCTCTCCACGAAGGTCGGAGGACTTGCGGAGGAGGTTGAGAATGCCATCCTCGTGGAACCCGCCGACTCCGGCGCCCTCTCATCCGGCATCATCGAATACTTCGAGTCGGAGGGTTTACAGCTGCAGGAAGAGGCTGGGGAAGAAGCTGAATCCCGCATCGCCTCCCTGGTCCGGGCCGCGGTGACCGATGATCCGGATGAATTTTTCAGGAAGGGAAGAAAAGTATGACGCCGGAAAAATGTAAATGCGGTTCCGGAAGACGAATTATAAAGGTTCCGGTGATTTTCCTTGTCCTGATCGGTCTCATGATCCTGTGGACCGGTTGCGGCTCCCGGGAGTCAGGTTCCGGAAAAAACGGCGACGGTTCCCGCACGGAATCCGCGGCGGCGGGGAACGGGGCGCGAACGCGGCTTCTCGTGATCGGCCTCGACGGAGCGGACTGGCAGGTATTCGATAAACTGATCCGCGAAGGCAAGGCTCCCGCCATGGAAGCGCTGGTCAAGAAAGGGGTGAAGGGAGACCTGCGGGCCGAGCCGCCGCTTCAGTCGCCTCCGATATGGAACACCATCGCTACGGGAGTGAGCCGGGAAAAGCATGGAATTACGACATTCATGCAGGATCCGGGCAACGGAACGAAGGTGCCGGTCACCACGAGAATGCGCAAGAGGAAAGCGTTCTGGAATATCTTCACCGATTACGGCATCTCAACGGGTGTCGTGGCCTGGTGGCCCACATGGCCGGCCGAGCATATAAAAGGATACGTGGTCTCACAGCGGGCCTGGCCCGTCCGGTTCAGCCAGAACGGCGTCCCCTTCGGCGCAGTGAGAGACAGGAACCAGAAGCCCGTGATCCCGGAATTCTCCTACCGGACATGGCCCGAAGCCCTGTTCGAGCAGTTCCGGCCTTTCATCGTCACCGAAGACATGGTTTCACTGCCCGAGATCCTGCGCTTCGTCGACTGGGACGAAGACCCGGCCCTGCTGAGCAGGAAGTTCGCTTCCAACCCCGAGCTCGGCCGTAAACTCTTCAACCTGGTCTGGGTTTATGCCCGTGACAAGACCTTTTACGAGGCCGGTCTCGAATTCCTGCGTAAATATCCGACCGAAGTCTTCGCCGTCTATTTCGAAGGAACGGACGTTGTCGGGCACTATTTCTGGCAGTACCGCCCGGAGGAGAAGTTCAACCTTCCCGAGGAGGAGCAGTCGCTCTTCGCTCCGATCGTAGATGAATACTATATTTATACGGACGGGCTGGTCGGTGATCTCGTGGATGCCGCCGGCGACGACGTGGACGTGGTGATCGTTTCGGACCACGGGTTCGAAACCAAGTGGGATCTCAAGCCGCTCTGGGAGAAGGGGGAGAAGATCGATGTTGAAGGCGGGATGGGAGTGCCGTGGCACCATGCCGACAACGGAGTCATCCTCGCGGCCGGGCCATCCTTCAGGGAGGGGGCTGAAATCGACGGTGCATCGATATATGATGTAACCCCGACCATCCTGCCCGTGATGAATGTGCCCCTGGGTCGAGACATGGAAGGCGTACCCCTTACGGAGGCGTACAGGCCCGGCGCTGTTGAATTGACCTGGATCGATTCACACGAACGCCACGGCGGCGGAGCCCGAAAACCTCCCGCCGGCGAGGGTTCTCCCGTCGACGCCCGGTTCGAAGAGAAACTGAAATCCCTCGGATACATCGAATAAGCGCGGAGCCTATGTCTGATAAAATCGGGTCAAAAATGGGCAAGGCCGCTTTCATCGTGATTGCCGGCGTCCTGACGAGCCGTGTAATAGGCTTTTTCAGGGAGTTCGTCATCGCCCGCGCCATGGGAGCCGACAGCGAAACAGACATCTACTACGCCGCCTTCACCATTCCGGATTTTCTGAACTACCTGCTCGCCGGCGGCGCAATGAGCATCACCTTCATACCCATCTTCACCCGCCTGCTCGCCGAAGGCAGAGAAGAAGAAGGGTACCGGGTCTTCTCCACCGTTATCAATGCGATGAGTCTGGCCATGGTGATCCTGATAGCCCTTGGCGAGATTTTCGCGAGAGACCTGGTGCCGTTCGTCGCCCGCGGTTTCGACCCGTGGCAGAAAGAGCGGCTCGCTTATTTCGTGAGGATAATCCTCCCCGCCCAGTATTGCTTCTACATCGGCGGCATCCTCATGGCCGTGCAATACGCGCGGGAGAAGTTTTTCGTGCCGGTCCTCGCGCCGATTATCTACAACGCGGGAATTATCGCGGGGGGGCTCATCCTGGGACCCAAGCTGCGCATGGCCGGTTTCTGCTACGGCGTCCTGGCAGGCGCCGCCGTGGGCCCGCTTCTTCTTCAGATCTGGGGCGCCCGGCGGGTAGGCGCCCGCTATTACCCGGTGATGGAGCTACGCCACCCGGCCTTTCGTGAGTTCCTTATCCTGACGCTCCCTGTTATGCTCGGTTTTTCGCTGGTCCTCGTTGATGAGTGGATCATCAAATATTTTGCGTCGTACCTCGTCGCGGCTTCCATAAGCTGGCTCAATTTCGCGCGGATACTGATGCGGATACCGGTTGCGGTGGTGGGAAACGCCGTGGGAATGGCTGCTTACCCTTTTCTTGCAAGGCTGGCGGGGGAAGGCCGAAACCGTGAATGGGGAGAAAGCCTGCAGCGGTCCGTGCGCGGCGTGATTCTTCTCGTGGTGCCGCTGGCCGCCTGGATGCTCGTGCTGGCCGATGATATTGCTGTATCGGCCTTCCTCAGCAGCAGGTTTACAATCGAGGACTGTCGAAAGACCGCTTCGATCCTCCGCTTTCTCGTTCCCGGCATTATCGCCTGGGGGCTGCAGGCTCTAATCGCCCGCGGATTCTATTCTCTTAAGAACACGTGGATACCGACGCTGGTGGGGAGCTGCGCTTCTCTGGCAGCCATTCCCCTGTACTGGCTGTTCCTGCAGTTCGGCGCCAGGTTCGATCTGCCCCAGGAAGGTCTGGCTCTGGCGTCTTCAGTGGCGATTCTTGTTTACCTGGCGGTTCTTTCTCTGCTCCTCGAAAGAAAAACAGGTTATCCGATCATGTCCGGAGCGTTCCGCGGCACGGGTTTCATCCTGATCCCGACGGTAGTGTCCACCGCCGGAGCCGGACTGCTCCGTTTAGCTCTCCAGCGGGATTTAATCAGCCCGGCCCTGGATCCGCTGCTGCGTTTGGCGGTCTGCGGTATCTTCGCCGTTCTTATCTTCGCCGGTTCCGCCAGAATCCTTGCTCCCGCCAGGTTCGCCCGTTTCATCCGCATGTTGACCCGTAAAGAAAACTGAGAACTCCGTGGGGCGGATGACTCCCCCGGGTTGATGAGATTCCATGCTGAACGGATCGACGACGGAAACTGATGCGTCTATATCTTGAGGAATTACGCTATTCGCGTTTTTACCCCCGGAGATTGATGCCGAGTTCCTGAAACGAACGTCTCAACCCGTCGGCGTTATCGAAAAGTATGGCTCGAAGCCCGACTTCTTCGGCAGCCGTCACATACTCGGGTTTATCGTCGATATAAACGATTGCCCGGGCCGTGGTGCCGATGCCCGATACGGCATGTTCGAAGATGCGCCGGTCCGGTTTTCTCATCCCGATCTCAAAGGAGAGGAAAAAACCGTCGAGGGTTTCGAGGAAGGGATAGATTTTTCGAAGGTAATCGAAATGAAGGACGTTCGTATTTGACAGAATATAAACAGGATAGCCGTTTTGTTTCAAGTTATGGATTAAGTCCGTTATCTTTTCGTTCAAGCTGAATATATTATTCCAGGCTTCAGTAAACTCTTCGTACGTCATATCGAGAGATAGAATCTTTTTCAGCTCCCTGTAAAATTCCTTCGGGGACAGGAGACCTCGGTCAAAACGAGCTTCGAGTCCCGAGTCGAATATCCTCCTGAATATTTCACGGTCCGACAAAGGAGAAGCGCCGCCTATTTTTTCCGCAGCCAGGTTATGTGAAAACGGGAAAATTACGTTGCCCAGGTCGAAGAGAACAGCTTGAATCCCGCCATTTTTCCCTGACGGGTCAATATATCGAAAATGATGACAGTTCATTGGTTTCAACTATCCGGATATCGCCGTCAATGGTGATAAAGGCCATTTTCAGCAGCCCGAGACCCGGCAGGAAGTAATAGTCGCCCTGCCGGCTGTAACCGGAGTTTTCTCCCTGTATAACGCCTTTCTGAGCAGACGGGAACCTATCCCAGAGTCCGGCGTCGATGATAGATCCCCGGGAGCCGGATGGGCCGGATGAACTCTGCGGCTCCTCCCGGTAACGGCGATAATGCACGCAGCCGTCGAAAGTCCCCGCGGGAACCGTGACGGTATTCGACACGGAAACGATTTCGATCATCTCATCGAACATCTCCGAATAGTATTCACCCGGCTCTTCAGGCGGATAGAGCCAGACCAGGAGGGGAGCCGGAGGGACAATCTCGTTTCCGTAGTTCCATCCGCCCAGGTAACAAAAACCATTCTCGAAATTGATACTGTAATCGTAAATCGGTTCACCCTCGAACACCCGTAAAAGGTAGGCGGTAGTGTCGAGAACAGGCGTAGTTCCACGGATTTCCATGACCCACGAGAATGAATCGACCAGGGTATCCGGACCTGCGTGTTCTGTAAAAAGACCGTCATACTCCCAGCGGTTTCCCACCGCAAGGGGGATGAGCGACAGAGTATCCGTCACGATGCAGGTTGCGGGGAGAGAATCCTCTTCTCCGGAAAGATCCGAAGCCCGGGCTTCGAACAGTTGCTGTTCACCGCGAGACAGCCCGGCCGCGGACCAGGTGACCGAGAAAGTATCCGAACCGGCCCCTTCCGGATTCCAGGACGCCAGCACCCCGCCGTTCACCCGGATTTCCAGACTGTCGAGTCCGTCGAGCGCCTGCGCCGCCAGCAGGATTTCCTTGTCGCCGTAAATTTCCTGATAAGAAGAAAGGTTCCATGATAGAATGATGGGATCTTCCACCGGATCCGGGGAGGAGATGCATCCCGCGATAAAGACGACGCACACCAGCAGAACCGCATGAAATACTCTTGTTTCAGGAGTTGATGTCATGACATCGATTTTACACCGGAATATCCTTCCGTCAATCAGTATCGACTGGAATTCCGGATATCGCTGCGAATGGAAGCCCCGGCCTCAAAAACCTTTTCCGGTAAAGTGTAAAAAGGTAAAATCCCGCTTTAAATTGTTCGATTAGTAAATTATGATATAATACTAGAATGGACCGCCTTGATTTGTTCCGCGTTTTTCGAAGTTTCGAAGATGGAACATGCGGGTGTAACCGGGAGACGCTTTTTATGTTTATCCGTGCCCATATACGCACCTTGCTGACGATCGCTGTGGTTATCGTCCCGTTATTCGCCCAGTCGCTTGGAGCGGCGAATTATTATGTCGAACCAGTTAATGGAAGTGATTCGAATCCAGGTACCCTTGCCGAGCCGTGGAAAACGATCCAGCACGCCGCTATCATGGTCGATCCCGGGGATAACATTGTTGCCATGCCGGGAGAATACCGGGAACAGATCCAGACCTACAATTCGGGAGCGCCCCAGAGCCCCATTACCTTCGTTTCGTATAAACGGGGTGAAGCTGTTGTAAAATGCTCGGATGTTGTTTCCGGCTGGGAACAGTATGACGGTTCGGTGTACCGTGCCCTGATCGACTGGGTGCCCTACCAGGTATTCGCGAACGATGAGCTCGGTCATCTGGCCAGGCATCCCGACCCCGGCGAGCCGTATCTCCGCGCGGATAGCGGCGGCCAGACTTATCTTGTAGATCTCGAGCTGGATCAACCGGATGATTACTGGACCGGCGCCATCCTCAGATTCGCTTCAGATCCGAACGAATATACCCGCAGGATGGTTTCGGCCTTTTCCGGAAGCGCCCACCGTCTCCAATGGGTTGAACTGATCGAAAAGATTTACAATGGGTCGCCTTACTGGCTTGAGGGGCTCCTCTCGGAGGTGACGGTTCCGGGAGAATGGTTTTACGACCCTGCGACCTCTTATCTTTATTTCCATTTCGGCGAGCAGAACCCGGAAGATGTTTTGATTGAAGTATCTAAGAGGATGAACGGTTTTCTCCTCAGGAATGTCGAGTATATAAATATTTCGGGTTTCGATGTGCGCCACGGCAATGCCACCTTCGGATACGGAGGTGGGATATACCTGGAAAACTCCTCCTTCTGCGAGATCACGAACAATCTCGTTACGGAGGCCCTGAGCGACGGCATTTTCCTGATCGGCCGCTGCGACTACAATCTGGTGGAGGGGAACGATTCCTCTTATAACGGCAGGATAGGCATCTACCTGTATTCAGAGTACACGGAAGGCCCTTCGTCGAATACGATAACGGGAAATATAGTAGCCGGAACCGGAACGAATTCGCTGGACGGCGCAGGAATCGCTGTAACCAACGGCAATAATAATATTGTTTCGAACAATATAGTGACATCATCGGCGGGCTCGTCGATAACTTTCGTCGGCGAAGGATGCGTAGACAACGTCATAGAGTCGAACGAAATTTTCGACAGCAGCGTGACGAGCAGTGATCGCGGCGCTGTAAGCGTTTTCGGCAGCGGCGGCGGGAATCTGGTTAAATCGAATCTCGTAGTAGATACATGGGGCTGGGACGAATTGCAGCGGAAATACTGGGGCTGCGGTATAATCATCGACAAAACAGACGGTGAAATCGTATTCGGCAATCTTGTGTCGGGCAGCCACGGATATGGCATAAATATCCATAAATCCGCGAGAAATTACATCTTCAACAATACCTGCGTCCTCAACGGCTACCTTCTGTGGCATACGCAATTCGTGAATGAATACGATTCATCCGAACACAATTTTTTCGTAAACAATCTCGGTTATTCCGGATCCAATCTCAACGTTTTCGCAGTAACCGAGGGTGCGGAAACAGCCACCGGCAACTGGTACAACTTCAACTGCTGGTACAGGGAAGGTTCCAACGGAATCATCAGGTGGGCCGACCAATCCAATTATACGCTTGAACAATTCAGGCTCCTTTCGGGGCAGGCCGCGTTTTCGATTAACGAAGATCCCCGGATGATGGATCCCGCCGGAGGGGATTACAGAATTTTACCCGACAGTCCGTGCAGGGATTCCGGTTTCGATCTCGGCGAGCCGTACTCAGGGACTGCTCCAGATATGGGCGCTTTCGAGTTCGGGCTGCAGCCGCCGCTTCTTTCTCCCATCGGTGACCTGAAATTCTATGCATACTACAGGTTCAATATTCAGCTGGAGGCCACCGATCCCGACGGCGGTCAACTCTGGTTTTTCGCCACAGGGTTGCCCCCCGCAGCAAAACTGAAAGCCAGTTCGGGAATTCTCAGCTGGCGCCCTAAGTTATCGGATGTCGGAAAGACATGGAATGCCACATTCTATGTCTCTGATGGAGAGCTGTACGATTCCGAGGATGTAGTTATATCGGCTCATCGTCCGATTCTTGGTCCGGTCTTCGAAAAAAAAGGCGAGAATCATTGACGGGGATATCTGTTGAAGCTTTCCCGCCCGAGAAGCTTCCTTCGGTTTATTGAAAGGGTAAGATGCCGGGAGCCGGAACCGCGGTTGACGCGCATATCCACACTTCGTTTTCTCACGATGCATCAGGGGATTACTCGGATTACTGCGAAAAAGCCTGCGAATCGGGATATCAGGTTCTGTGCTTTACGGAGCACCTCGATCTGAATCCCGCCGATCCTTATTCCGGATTGTTCGATTACACGGCAGCCAGAGACCGCTTCGAGTCTGCGGCTGATGCGTTCCGCGGCAGGCTGCAGCTCATGTTCGGAGTGGAAGTATCGTATGAGCGGTCAATCGATCAGCTGATTCGCGAATACCTCGCCGTTCCCGGTCGTCGCTTCGATTATCTTCTGGGTTCCGTTCATATGGCTGACGGGGTTCTTTTCACAATGGAGGAACCTGCTCTCGACAGGTATCGCGATTTTCCTCCCGAAGAGGCTTATGGACCATATTTCAGAGAGCTGAAATATACAGCGGCCTGCGGTATATTCGACGCCGTGGCCCACCCGGACGTCGTACGCCGGTTCGGGGAACTTGCATACGGACGGCTCGATCCCGGGCTGTACCGCAGGCTTGCAGCTCCGACTCTGTTCGAGGCGGCTCAGCGTGGAATCGCACTGGAGATCAATTCATCCGGTCTTCGCGAAGCACCCGGGAGCTGTTATCCTTCTTTCGATATTCTGCAGGCTTTCTATTCTCTGGGGGGGCGGGTCGTTGTTCTGGGTTCCGACTCTCACGAACCCGCCTCTCTCGGAGCTGGTATCGATACGGCCGCGATTTCAGCAAAAAAGGCGGGTTTCCGGGACACCGTGGTGTTTCGCGAACGAACGATGGTCAGCGTCGGCCGTCTATAGAGCCTGGTGTAAATTACGCTTTCGCAGGGATTCTATCCTTCGACATCAGAAATACTGCAACCGGCCGGGGAATGCATAAATGAAACTCGGAGCACATATATCCATTTCGGGGGGAGTGTTTCTGGCTCCCGGCAGGGCGGCTGATATCGGATGCAGAGCCCTGCAGATATTCACGAAAAATGCGAGCAGATGGGCGGCCAAACCGCTCGAAGAAGAAAGCGCCGCGGAGTTCCGGTCGGAGCTCGTTTCAGCAGGCATAGAGCCGCGGCACGCAGTGGCCCACGATTCTTATCTCATCAATCTGGCTACTCCAAGGCCGGATCTTCATGAGAAATCGATCGCAGCGTTTATCGATGAGTATCAACGAACTGAAATGCTGGGGCTTGCGGGGTTGGTTTTTCATCCCGGTTCCGCCGGTGACAGCGACCCGAATGAAGCGTTGACCAGGGTGGGTCAGTCCCTGGAGTTCGTCCTCGGCTCCACACCGGGGTTTACCGCCAGGCTGCTTATCGAAACGACTGCGGGGCAGGGCACGAGCCTGGGATGGAATTTCGGGCAGATCGCAGGCATGATTCAGCGGGCGGGTTCTGAAAACGGCCGCGTCGGCGTCTGCATCGATACCTGCCACATTTTCGCGGCGGGTTACGATTTCTCCACCCGGGGAAAATATGACGCTCTGATGGACGAGATCGATTCCACCTTCGGGTTGGACAGAATCTCAGCCTTCCATTTGAATGATTCGAAAAAAGAACTTGGGAGTCGCGTGGACAGACACGCTCATATAGGCAGGGGTTTCATCGGTAAGGAACCGTTCGGTTTTTTTCTGAATGACGAAAGATTCGAGGATCTTCCCGGCCTTCTCGAAACACCGAAAATCGAAGCCGGCGAGGAGATGGATCCCGTCAATCTCGCAGAATTGTCATCTCTCGAACTTTGATATACCCGCTATCCCGAAAAAGCCCGGACCAGTTTTTCCGCCCTGGCAGGATCAACCTCGTTCCTCGGATCGCCGTTCCTTTTTATCCAGGAGCCGATGATATACCCGTCGCAATAAGGAGCCAGATCGGGAAGAAACTCCGGAGTGACGCCGCTGCCTGCTATCACGGGGCTGCCTTTCACCGATTTTGCAATTCTGCTCAGGAAATCCTGATCCACCGGAGCGCCCGTGGCTTGACCGGTGACTATCACTGCATCCGCGCCGGCCCGTTCAATCAGGTCGCTTGCAGCCTGCTCCGGATCGGCCGCACCCAGCGGGGAGCTGTGTTTCACCATCACATCGGCCAGGACGGCGATCCGGTCCGCACCCAGTGAACTCCGGTATCTGATGAGTTCATGGGCGCGTCCCTGGATGACCCCCTGGTCCGTCACCGCCGCACCCGCCAGCACGTTCACCCTTATAAACCTTCCACCGCATACATGCGCCAGTCCCATGGCGGTCAGTGCGTCGTTTCGCAGAACATTGACTCCCACAGGTATGGATGCGTCCTTTACGATTTCGGCGAGGATGAGAGCCATGGCGGCATTGGTCTCCGGACCGACCCTTTCCGGAATAAACGGAATATCGCCGAAATTTTCTACAAGTAAGCCGTCGAAACCGGCTTCCACCAGGACGCGGCAGTCATTTAGAGCCCGTTTTTTCGTTGTCTCGAAAACCGCAGGCGCCGGGCTGCCGGGAAGCGCGGCCAGATGGATCATCCCTATCAGCGGCTTGCCGTCTTTAAAGATTTCCCTGAATCTGGATATAACCATCGTTCCTCCATTACGTTTGGACGCGAGCAGGTGCTCAACATTATTATCACGACGGTGCCGGGTGCGCAAGATACTGAAACAGCAACCCGATTATTGGTGAGCTGTTTGCGATGCGCAGAACTGATTATATATCCGGAGGATGTAGAAGCATT
>CAYMWF010000094.1:0-18689 GCA_964394085.1 uncultured Gemmatimonadota bacterium
CTAATAGATTTTAACGATCCTGTTGTCACCTACTCCAATATCGAGGGCGGCTGGGAAGGTGAAGGCAACATAGACACCGATCCCCGGCTCGTCAGTTACGAGGGCATCGACTATCTGCTCCATCCGTGGTCCCCATGTATCGATACCGGCGATCCCGCCGTCGAAGACGCCCTGTACGATTGGCATCCTCTCGTCCCGGACTGGTACGTAAACGGTGTCCGCTCCGACATGGGAGCGTACGGTGGACCGGGAAACATCGACTGGTTCAAGGACTAGTACAAATGGAGGGGAAATAGCCAAGATGGATCCTGCTTCAAAAAAAATACTGAAAACTGCTTTCCTATCGGTAAACCGCGCTCGTTCGCCATCTGCTGGAGAGTGATCGTGAAATACAATACTACAATCTGAAGGATGCAGACGTCTGGCGTCATCTCGGGCGATCCTGGTCTGTACCGGTTCACTGGCTCTTTGCCTGAAGCGGATTGCCTTTCCCACGAAAGACCGGGAGCAAGGATTTTCTGTTGTTCCGGTGCATTTCTCCGGGTTAATGTGGACGGATGAAAGCGGAAAAACCAGCGAGACGGATGTCCGACAAGCTGCGTGCAGGCCGTTTGATGAGGTTCGCCTACCAGCCCGATGAACTGAAACGGGGGCGCGCGTTCGAGGAATTGAGCGAAACCGCGGTGCGGATTGCGGCGAAGGGGGATCTCGAGGATCTCCGCGAGATTATCCGGCGTCTTTTATGGTCGATGAACGATGAGTCGGGAGGAGTCGGGTGGTTCGCGGCCGAGGCGGCTGCCGCAATCATGGTCGGCGTTCCTGCGCTGATCGATGAATACGGAGTTATCCTGGCATCCAACATGCGGATGTCGCCTTTCGAGCCCAGTGTGCACAGGGCGCTTGCGAGAATCATTCCCCTGAAGCCGGAGCTGTTCACGGAGACCGCCGTTGAGCTGGTGGATTCACTGGAAAGCGCAAATGCGGTGGAAAGGGCATGCGCTGCGATCTGCCTGTCCGCCGTCGATTCAGTGAAGTATGAGCAACGGGTTTCAGAATTGATGGCTGACGATTCGCCATTTTCCCTTTACGATTTCGAAACCGGAGATGTCGTCGATAAAACAGTAGGTGAAATCGTATCCGGCCTTCAGCGTAAGTGATTTTATTTTTACAACCTGTGTTTTTTACTTAAAGTATAACCTCATCTGACTTTCAGCATCCCCGGCTGAAACAGAGGAACCAGCAAGCCAAAACTTTTCAACATGTCAAGCCGGTTCTTCACATGAAGAAAACAACGGTGCCGACAAAGCCACCGCGGCGGATTCTTCGCGTGACGGGCTTTCAGGATGCGTACCGACACTGGGCGAATATGGATCAGCGTTGGGTGACCCTGATGGCGTCGATTCCTATCATCTTTGCAGTCGATTCGCCAGTTACGTCGCCGAGCAGTATGTAGTTCCAGCCGGTCCTGCAGTAATAGGAAGAATCGAGCGTGACCCAGTCATCGTAATAGATGTTCTGGTTCACTGATTTCATGAAACTTTGGCCGGTGGCCGAGTGATAGTGGTAATACTCGGCGTTCGTTGTGGTGGCCAGGTTCTGCGGGATGAATACTTCGAACTTGTAGTTACCCGCTTTCGTGATATTCACCCCCCAGGCAACCCAGTTCGTCCAACCTCCGGACGGCTCGGAATATGTATAAATCATCCCGTTGGTGTAAGCATGACCGGCGCCGGGGCTCCCGGTTCCATAGTAATCCGATTCCCAGAACCATTCCGGCGGACCGTTCCTTTCGAACCTGCACCGGGGCACGTTCGATGTCTCGTCGTCGATAATTGCCGCGAGACCGCTGCTGCTTCCCGACACGCCGATGAGGAGGCTGACCGAGTTCAGGTTGTAGTTGCCGTTGTTGTAGCCGGGCCAGTCGTACACCGCCGAAGATTCGTAGTTCGGGTAGCCCGAAGCCTTGTTCCCGTAAGGATCGCGGACGATGACGGAGTGGTTGCTGTAATACCCGGTGGCCGTGACTATGTGACCGTATTCGGTAAGCATGGTCGACATCACCACCGGCCGTCCCGCATCGAGCTGAGCAGTGAGTTCCGACCAGGTGGGCGAAGAGTCGTAGTACGTGGAGCAGCCCGCCCACTGCAGAAAGTTGTTCATCCTGTCCCAGCTTGCGTATCCACCGGGGCAGATGTAACCGTATAACCCCCTGGCTGGCCTGCCCGAAGGATCGTAAGACACCGAAGAATAGGTGACGTCGCTGTGAGTGAACTGCCCTGCGATGTAGTTGCCCCAGAAACTCGTGTGACCGTACGGCCAGGATGCACGGCAGAGCCAGTACGGCAGCTTCTTATATTTCTGCACCGACATGAGGCATGAGGTGGGTCCGCAAGCCCAGTTCCCGTCGAACCAGTCCGGTGAATCGTAAACCTGGTGGATGAACGGAACACCCCCGACCCTGGAGGTTGCGATGCCGGTCGATGCGGTCTCGAGCAAAGGTGGAATCACCAGCCTTTTACCAACCTCAACCATGGAGTAAGCCGCGTCGAAAATGGCTTCCGCGGCGGCGGAAGTAACTTCAGCGTTATCGGTGGTGACTACAGCGGCGGCGGCGGAAGCTCCATTCGAGGTCGACAACTCTATACCGGAATTTATCCGGCCGAGATCGACCAGCGATCCTGTGGCATCCAGCAGCAGCGGATCGATCGTCACCTGGTAAAGACTCCCCGGTCCGCGGCCTGTCACCAGCCGGCAGGAGACATGCAGAAGGCAGCGGTCGGTTTCCGAGCTGCTCCACACGGGAGCGCCGAACTCGACGAATCCGTTCTCCAGGTTGTGAAAACCTATGAACCGACAGCCGTTTACAGTGTCGACATCCACAAGCCTGACTCCCAGGCCGGAATGAACGACGGCCAAGAGCTCCCCGCCGGACGACCAGGCCGGAATACCCTCGAAATCCTCGATTACGGTGGTTTGAACTCCTGTTTCGAGATCCATTACTTTAACAGCTGCAGCGAAGTAGTCCGTATACGCAACCTTCTCGAACCCGGGCGATACCGCGATATGCTGCACTTCGCAGCCAAGATCGCGGCTTGCTCGGAGACGGAACTCCCCAAGCGGGTTGCACCCTCCTATTTCGAGCCGTTCTCGCGTTCGCGGTCGCCGCCCGTCAAGGTCGAGGAGAAAGAGCTCGGTACCTGAAAGATAGGCCAGGCGTCCCGGTCCGAAACTGAAAGGAGCACTCGCGCACAAGCTTCCTTCATGCAGGAGCCACCACCCCTCCCATTCCGGAAGCGGATATTCGCCGATGGCGTTCTCGAGCCTCGCCGGGTCCAGCAGTATGGGAGCCTGGATGCCGGTTTCCGAGTTGACGAGCCTGGCACCCAGTAAGCCGGGCCGAAGCTCCTCCCCCACCAGAAGCTTCCAGTCTCCTGCCGGTTCCGCTGCAGTGAAGCCGGATGGATTCGCCGCTGCAGGTGCGGCGAACATCGCTGCGAACACCGCGGCAAACGCAACGACATGCACTGTTTTGAACAGCAGCGGGTCAACCAGCCTGAACAGACCGGTCAAGATGGAATAGAAAAAACACGCGCGTGTCGAAGCTGGAGATTGGTTCCGCTCGGACATGACCGCCTCCTTGGTCTGGATCGGTGTCAGGTATAACAAAATCGTATTCTCATACACGCATTCTGTCAAGCCGCGGCTTGTAATCCTTTCCAGTTCGAAGCTTAAGCGAATACAAAATATACCCATTTCACGGGGGGGGAATTATATCGGCCACTTCAAGATTTCTGAATTTTCCTGTACCCTCTTCCCAGCCCCAGCCGCCGAGGAGTAGAAGGGAGAGCGTCTTTCTGCCGCCCGCGACCGTAGCCATATCCATGAGGTCACATCCCTGTTGAGCGGCAGATGTAGATCTGTTTGGGCGACTTGCTGCGGAAGGGTTTTTCGTCGAAGGAGCCGAATTTCGAAATGATTTCGAAGTCGTTATGTTCGAGGAGGGAGTCCATCTCGAGCGGATAGAAGCATCTCATGTCGAGGTTCTGTTCGATCTCTTCGCTTCCGATTCTGTATCTCCAGCGAACCCTGTTGACCTGGGAAGCTTCGTCGTACGCTGTCTTTTCGGTTATCAGCACGCGGCGGCCGTCTTCGAGCTCGAACCTGCTGATCTCTCTGTAGCCTTTGCTCCCCTCGACCATGAAATGGATATTCGGATTGAAGACGTCGAAAATGAACAGGCCATTCTCGAGCAGGTGTCTTCGAACACAACCGAAAACCGACTCGACGTCGGCCACCGAATAGAAGCACTGGAGGGAATTGAAAGGTATGAAGACCAGGGAATATTTCTTATCGAGGGTGAAACGGGCTGCGTCCTGATTGAAGAACTCGATTTGAACGCCGCTTCCGGCAGCTTTCTCTTTCGCCCGGTTCAGCATCGAATCCGAATTATCCAGGCCGTCGATATTTATGCCGGCCTCCTTCAAAGGTATTGTCAGTCTTCCGGTTCCGCAGCATACTTCAAGTATCGCTCCACCTGTTTTCAGGCACCACTTCCGGTAGAAAGGCAGATCATCCTGGTCGGTGCACACGTGATCGTAGAATACACCGTCGTGAACGAGGTCGCCGATATGGAGTCTGCCTTCATCCATAGTTTCATTTGCCGTAGAGACGGTTCCGGAGCAGCTCGGCGGTCGACGCGAGCAGGGTCAGCGTTCCCACCGAGGTGGAGACCATGGCGAACACGATCAGCCCGCCGGCGTACTGGATCGGAAGGAAGGTGGAGAAGATCACCGCCGCGAAGCCCATGTTCGAACCCGCGTCGAGCATGATCGGATATCCCACGTCCTCCATGACGGCGCGGGTGATGCCGTCCTTTCCGACGCCGTTGGCCGAGAAGTTCCGGAACTGGGCGATGTAGTGCACCGCGAAGTCGACCCCGACCCCGATGATGAGGGAGGAGAGGAGCGCGGTCACGTGGCTGAGCTCCAGCCCGAAAATCCCCATGAGCCCGAAGTTGAGAATTACGGCCGAGAGCAGCGGAATCACGGCCACGGCGCCCCAGAGTGGTGCTCCGAAGAATATCCAGGTGATGACGAAGATTACGAGGACGGACCCCGCGATGCTGATGAGCGAGGACTGGACCACGAGGTCGACGAAATCCCTCAGCATAACCAGGACCCCGGTGATTTCGAGATCGATATCCTTCTCTATCTCGGTTCTGCAGAAATGTTTGGTGTCTTCGACGAACCTCACGATCTCGTCCGACGGAATCGACCGCATCATGGCCGTGACGAGGGCGTTTTCGTAATCGTAGTCGACGAGGGAGCTGAAATCCTCGGGGTCGCCCGACATCGAGTAGAGCGTAAAGAGGTTGTTGACCTGCTCCCTGGTCTCGGGAATCGTCTCGTACTCGGGATTGTCGTCCATCACCAGGCGGTGCATCCGGGATATCACGTCGGTTATCGACAGGGTGGTCTTGACCGCCGGGTGCCCGCCTATATGCTCCTGGATGGTTTCCATCTCCCGCAGGGTGCCGGGATCCTTGATGTCGCCCGACACTTTCACGGCCAGGTTCATGGTTCCGTTCATCTCGTTGTCGAGAAATTCGAAGTTCTGCCTTATCGGATTATCGCGCCTGAAAAAGGAGACGATATTTATCTCCACGTCGACGAACGGGATGCCTATGGATGCTGCGGCGACCAGCAGAACTCCGGCGGCGAGAACGGTGCCGGGGCGGCGGCGGACCCCGGCTCCGGCCCTGATCACCACCCGCTCCAGAGCGCTCGGTTTCGTGAAAGCACGGGAATCGGTATTCCACTTTTTCAGGTACATCAGGGAGGGCAGCATCGTCGAGGAGAGGAACCAGGCCCAGAGGATGCCGAAGGCGATGGTCACCCCGTACCCGGTCATCGCCCTGATCGGCGTCGTCACCAGGATGAGAAAAGCCGTGGATGTGGTTATCGACGTCAGGAAGACCGGGAGCATCAGCGCGTTCATGGTGGCGCGCACCGAGCTCTCGGTGTCCTTCCGTTCTCTCATCTCCTTGAAAAAACGCGCGATTATATGCACTCCGTCCGAATTGGCGATGGTCAGGAGGATGATCGGCATCGAAGTGTTCATCACGCTGAAGTAGAACCTGTTCGAGCCTGTGAGATGGACGACCCAGCCCATGAAACCCATCATCGATACGGCGGAGAAACCGATGACCGCCAGCACCATGGCGACGCCGGGAACGCTGCGGAGATTTCCGAGCATAACGATGAGCATCAGGATTACGCCGATCCGGAGGAGCTTGAAAACGTCGGCCCGGATCAGGGAAGGAACCGCTCCCCGGACGTATGGGTATCCGCCCAGGCGGACGTCGTACCCGGCCAGGTGATCATCCGATATGTTTTCGACGATGGACGATAGATGATTCGATTCTATACCCGTGACCGGCCGAATGACGATCTGGATGTAGTCGCCGTTGTCGCCGAGGGCCATGTCCCTGATGTCGGGATTCCGGTCGAGATACGCCCGTATATCTTCGACCTCTTCTTCGGTAAGATCCCTGTAGGGTTGAAGTTCGGCGACCTCGATGAAACCTTCGTCCCCGTCCATCCGCTGGAGCGTGGACAGGCTGACGACTTCGTCGATCTCGGGCACCGCCTCGAAAGCTTCGCTGACGTCCCACAGGTCGGCCAGCGCTTTGGGGGTAAGCATCGACTGACCCGGCGTGCCGAAAGCCACCAGCAGGATATCGGTGGAACCGAATTCCTCCCAGACCTGGTCGAGAAGGATTTTTGAAGGAAGATCCTCCGGAAGCATCTTGAATATGTCGTCGTCGATCACCACCCACCTGACACCCGACCCGACCACGACCGAAAGAAGCAGCGAAACGAGCAGCACCGTTTTCGGGCGGGTGATGGCGAGCTCTATGAAGAAATGTTTGAGCCCACCTTTCATCAGCCGTCCTCCCCTTCGCCGTGGCCGGAAGCGCCGGAATCATTGCCGCCTGCAGGTTCTGAATCGCCGACACATGGAGGTCCGGTATCGCCGGCGCTCAGAGGTCCGGATTCGGCGACGCGTGAAGCTTCGGATTCACCGCCCCGTGCGTCATAAACCAGCCGTCCGTTAATCAAAACCATCACCACCCGGGTTGAAATCTCGAAAGGATCCCCGTCGTAGATCACGATATCGGCGTCCTTCCCCGTCTCGATGGAGCCGATTCGGCCGGCGACGCCGCAAATCTCGGCGGCGTTGACGGTAACCATGCGCAGAACCCGCTCCCGGGGAACCCCGGTGCGCATGCACAAAGCCGCCGTCACGGGGAGAAGCTGGATCATCGATGCGGGATGATCGGTAGTCAGGGCTACCGTTATGCCGGCTTCGTCCAGCATTCTCACCAGGTCGAAGTCGCGGTTCGAAGTCTCGCGCTTCATCCCCGGTCCCAGCAGCGGGCCGGCCACCACCGGCACGCCCGCTTCTTTTATTTCGCCGGCCACCAGGTGCCCCTCGGAACCGTGCTCCAGCACCATGTCGAACCCGAATTCCCGCCGGATGCGAAGCGCCGTGAGGATATCGTCGGCCCGGTGGGCGTGGGTCCTGGCCGGAATTTCGCCATCCAGGAGCCGCAGCAGGTTCTCCGCCTTCAGGTCGCGGAGACGCGGCGCGTCCTCTTTTTTCTGCTTCTCCCTGAAATTGAGCGCTTCGCAGAAGGCCTCGCGCAGGACCGCCGCCGCGCCCATTCTCGTGTAGGGCGACATTTTACGCGCCTGGTAATTGCGCTTCGGGTTCTCGCCGAAGGCCATCTTGATGCCGCAGCAGGCGCTCAGCGCCGCTTCTTCGACCGACCGGGCGGGGGCGGTTTTTATGACGAAAGCCTCTCCGCCGACCACGTTGCTGCTCCCGGGGGCCACCATGGCCGCGGTGATTCCGCTCTCCATGGCGGTGCGGATAGCCCTGTCGGCCGGATTGTAGCCGTCGAGGGCGCGGACATGCGGTATCACCGGAGAAACCACTTCGTTGGCGTCCCGGCTCTCCCATCCTTCTCCAAGGCCCGTCACCCCGAGATGGGTGTGGGCATCGATGAAACCGGGATAAATTTCAAGACCTCCGGCATCTATCACCTCGGCTCCTTCCGGAACAGTGGCTCCGGATCCTACCGACGCGATCCTGCTCCCTTCGATCATGATCTCCCCGTTTTTTATCGACCCGGACGTCACGGGGTGGACAGTGCCACCCTTTATCGCAATCGAACTCATTCGTTATTTCTCCTCGTGCGGGAAATGCCGATCTTCGGATACGCGGAAAACGCCGCTCTGCCACTGCACTCCACCCCCGGTAAATCGATCTGCCGGGGATGAGCGGGATCTTTTCTCGAACCGCCCGGGTATCGGGAACGGAACCTGGGAAACGGGCAGCGGGAACCGTTTTCTGAAACGCGATGTTGTACGGGATCGCGGGGTGAAGCGAAACTCGTCTTATCTTACAATTTCGCGGGCGAGTCTGACCGCGGCCTCCTCCATCGAAAGCCGGTCTTCTTCTCCCGTGGACATGTTTCTCAAGGTGCATGTGTTCCCGGCGACCTCTTCCGGACCCCGGATGAGGACATACGGCACGCCGAGCCTGTTCGCATATTTCATCTGCTTGGCGAGCTTCGATTTGCCGGCGTACAGGTCGGTCGCGATTCCGCGGGATCTCAGGAACCCGGCTGTTTTCGCCGAATCGGCGCCCGAATCGGCGTCGAAGATCGTGACTAGCACCGCGGCCGCCGTTCTCTTCTGTTCCAGCAGGTCGAGCTCGGAGAGCCCGGCCAGCAGCCTGTCGATGCCGAAAGAGATGCCTACGGCGGGAGTCGGTCTTCCGGTGAATTCCCCGATCATCCCGTCGTACCTGCCGCCGCTCATGACGCTCCCGAGTTCCGGGAGATCGTCGAGGAAGGTTTCGAAAACGGTGCCCGTATAGTATCCGAGCCCCCTGACGATGGTCGGATCGACGCGGAATTCCGGAACACGTGTTCCGTCGGCGTTTCTGAAGAACCCGGCGACTTTCTTGAGCGTTTCCGTGCCGAGGCGCCCCTCCTCCGAGCCGGCAACCATGCCGGCGATGCGGTCGATCACCTCTTCGGGCTCTCCCTCCACCGCCAGGTAGTCGCGGAGCAGGGGCCATGCCTTTTCTTCGATGATCGGAGTTTCGCCACCGGTCAGAATCTTTCTGACTTCTTCAACGCCGATCTTGTGGATCTTGTCGAGAGTCCGCAGAAAAGCCGCCGATTCAGAGCTCCCGGGCGCGAGTCCGAGCCGGGAGCCCAGGCCGTTGACAACCCTGCGGTCGTTCACCAGCACCCGGAACCTTCCGCCGAGACCGAGCTCCCTCAGAAGCTCCATGTCCACCAGGATACATTCGGCATCGGCGACAGGTTCGTCGCTGCCGACGATGTCCACGTCGCACTGGAGAAACTCCCTGTACCGGCCGCGCTGCGGTTTCTCGGCTCTCCATGCAGGGCCGATGTGGTACCGCTTGAACGGCATCGGCAACCCGGGGTTCATCGCAACCACCCGGGCGAGCGGCACCGTGAGATCGTAGCGGAGGCAGATATCCCGGCCGCCCTTGTCGATGAAGCGGTAGAGCTGGGTTTCGCCCTCGTCCCCGTAGTCACCCTTGAGCAGTAACTCGGCGAACTCGAGGGCGGGCGTGTCTATGGGCGAAAAACCGAACCGCTCGAAAACCCCGCGCACCGTATCGAGGATGGCGCTCCTCGCGAACATCTGTTCGGGAAGATAGTCCCTGAACCCTTTCAAAACAGCCGCTTTTTTACTCATGGCCACCGAATCCGCTCCAGAGGGAACCTTCAACCCCGAATGAAAACCTTGCCACCCATTCGTTATCGCCGCCGCCGTCGGCATACTCCGGGTAGTTTACGTAAAATGGAAGGTTGACCCATACTTTTGTGATTCCCCAGAACCTGAAGCCATGCAGAGACGCGGTCAACCCGAAATCGGTCAGTGTATTCCTCAAATCCGGCTCTATGTCCTCGCCGAAACCGCGTCCGGCATCGTAAAACAGCCCCGCGCTCAGCCCCGGAATTCCCGACCGGGCCCGCATCAGGATCAGATCGAGATCGACGTTAAAGGCTGAAATTCCCTCCAGGCCGGATTCGAGCGATGTGTAAGCTCGAAGGTTTCCGCCTCCCGGTTCATGGTAATAGACGTTTTCCGGCAGGACCCCGGTGCTTCTGGCCCAGAACCGGCTGAGACGGGCGGCCGCGTCGGCGCCGCCCAGGCGGAATCCGTGCTGGAGAGGGACCTCCCCGGTCGAAGTTCCCAGGTAGCTCCTCAGGCGCAGTCTCAGCGGAGAAAATTCGGGCGATGTGGAAAGCCGGAAGCAGAAATCAAGCCTGCGGTAATCGTATGCCGAGGATAGAAAGACCAGGCCGGACTTCAGCCCGAAACCCGCGCTTCCGATCAGAATGTCCGATTTCAGCCCGATTTCAGCCCCGGTGTCGAGAAAGATATCCTGCCTGTCGGACCAGGTGTCCTCTCCGTACCACGAACGGTTGTTGCCCTCCAGGTAACCGAGACCCATCCTGGTGGCCAGCCACCAGGCAGATTCCCGCCGCTTGCGGATTTCCATCCCGGCCATGGCCCTTCCCTCGAGCAGTCCGAAACGAAGAAAGAAATCGCCTTCACGGCCGAGGGCCGTAAGACCCCGGAACGGAATCCTTTCCTCGGCCAGGTAATGGGTTCTGCGGCTGTCCAGCCCATGACCTATCCAGATCGAGGTCCGGTCAAAATCCTCCATGTATGACAGGTCGAGGTGAAGCCCCGGAAGAAGCCCGTCATAATGGTTCTCCCATAATGTAGGGAACACCCTGAAATAGAAAGAATCGCGGAGCGGCGCCCCGCCGCTGCCGGGCACCGCGAGGCGGAACCGGACGGGCATCGGATGGATATTATCCCGCCTGTCGGAGTCGAACAGGTTGTCCATGGGATCGAGTTTTACCCCGGACGGCCTGGCGGTGGACTTGAAAGTTTCGAAGTAAAGCCTTTCCCCGCCGCCGGTTACGCGGTGGCCGACACCGCCGTCGTCGAAACCGATCTCCAGCTCCACGGGAACGATCATATCGCCCTTCCGCTCGATCGATACAGTCGTCTCATATCCTTCACCATCTTCGAGCTTTTCTACATCCACGGCATCGATCCCGTAATTCACCAGGTCGCGCGTGTCTACCCACTGTTCGAAAAAGCCCGTCAGATCCTCTCCTCCCGCGGCGGCTTCCATTTCTTCTTTGAGTGCACGTTGCGTCCCGTTTCCTTCATGCTTTCTGAAATAGGATGCAAGACCCGTTCTGAAGGGTTCGTCACCGATCCTCCTGCGGAGGGATTCGAAGAAAATGATTGCCCGGCGATTCATCGATTGGGCGAAATCTTCGTCCCAGACGTCGACCGGTTCGGAGAGCATAACCCCCTCGTCCATCCTGGATTCAAGACTGAGTTCCGCGGCGAGGCGGCCCGAAACGGTTTTTTCGCCCAGTAGAAACGGTATGGGCGGAAGCGGAACCTTGGTCTCGTTCTCGTACTCGACGGCGAGATACCCGGCCAGGCCGGTATCGAGCCAGCCGTCGGAATATACGGTCGGAGCGGCGGTCCCGCGCGTATAGAACCGGGCGATACAGGATGGCCAGTCTTCAATCTCACCGGGAAGAATCGCCAGGTTGTAATATACATCGCCCCTATCAGCGCCGGTTCCGGCCACCAGTGTCACCCTCTCGAAGCCCGGCGCGCCCAGCCGGCCGGTCAGCCATGTGAGTATGCCGGCGATTTCTTTCCTGGCGTTCTCAGCTTGCAGGCGGCTCCAGCCGTGCGGGAAAATCAGTTCGAGCCGGGTACTTCCAACCAGTGCCGCGATCGACTCGAAACGGGAAGCGTCGAAGGCGAACCATCCGTATTCAGCGGCGTCGAAAGCCCTGAAACGCTTTTTTTCTCCTGCAGCGGAGGGGCTCTTTTCACCCGACGCCACAATATCCCAGCCTTCGGGCAGCGTGAATGCGCAGTTGAAATCGGACGGCCACCCGGTCTGCCGAAGGTCACCCAGCCTCTCCGACGCGGCCCATACGCCATCCATGAACCTTGCCGGCAAGGGGCACCATGCGCCGGATACGGCGAACGTGCCTGTCCTGCCTGCGTTGCCGTCGAACCGGCGGAGTTTCGTCTCGAAGTCGAGACCGGCCTCCACCGACCCGCCGGGCGCGATTGGACGCTGAAGCTGGATCGCCGTCAAGGTCGAATCGGCGAAGGAGCCGGTGGACCATGCGGTCGCTTCAACCGCTGCGCCGTTGACGGAAACGTTCGTGATTCCGGTTCGTGAAGCATACTTTTCAGGGAACAGGAGCGGGAGGAGCCGGAAGATGTACTCGTCTTCCTGTTCGACGGCGTATTTCGTGCCCTGGTGCTTGAACGCGTTGGCTTCCGTGATAAACAGGATCTCCCCGATCGTATCGGGCGTGCTGTTGGAAAATTCGAGTGAGAAAGTGCCGGATACCATCCCGGAGCCGGGGTCGAAAACCGCGTCGATTGTCGTGACGTGTCCGGCCGCACCGGGAGCCGCCCCCGCTGAAAAGGCGGACAGCACCACCAGAACCAATGCCGCTGAAACCATGTTTATGTCGATTGTTTTCCGTTGCTTCATGCTTTCCTTGTTTCTTCAGCTTACACTCGCTCCCGTGGAAATATCTCCTTCCACGGTCACCAGGCCGATCGAGTCGCCGTCCACCGCTGCGAGCAGCATGCCCCGGGACTCCACTCCGCGGATTTTCGCCGGAGCCAGGTTGGTCAGCACCACGATCTTCTTCCCGACCAGATCTTCGGGACCGTACTTGGAGGCGATACCGGCGACGATTTGACGGGTTTCGCCGCCGATGTCGACTTCCAGTTTAAGCAGTCTATCGGCTTTCTCCACTTTTTCGGCCGTCTTGACGATCGCGACCCGGAGATCAAGCTTCGTAAAATCATTGAATGTTATGGTCTCCATCTCTTCCACTTCCTTTTTCTCAACCTTCTTCTCTTTTTTCTTTCCCTGTCCCCGGCCGGCGGCGGAATCGTTCCCGCTCCGAGGCGGGCCGGGAGTTTTTTCGCCTTCTCCGGTTTCGGGAATGTAACGCGGGAAAAGCTGTTCCGGTTCCCCCGTGCGAATGCCCGCCACGCGGGTTCCCTCTGTTCCGAGTCCCGACAATCCCTCGGAGAGCAGCGCCTCTTCACCCTCACCCAGGCCCAGCTGCCTCCACATCCTCGCAGCGCTGCCCGGCATGAACGGATAAAGGGCGAGGGAGATATCCTTGAGGGCGGCGGCTATATTGAACAGCACCGTCGAAAGGCGCTTCTCTTTCTCTTCCTTCCTGAGCTTCCAGGGAGCGGTTTCCTCCACGTACTTGTTGGTGCGCCTGACCAGGGACCAGATCGATTCGAGCGCTATGTGAAAATCGGCGTCGTCCTCCGCGCGGATACTCAGAGCTTTCTCCATGTCCGGGCGGAGCCTGTTCCGGAGAGTCTCGAGCTCGCCGTCGACCGTGTCCGGCCCGCCTTCGGGGGAAGGTATCTCCCCGTCCCTGTACCTTCCGACGAGACTCACCAGCCTGTTCAGGAGGTTGCCCAGCTCATCGGCGAGTTCGCTGTTATAGCGGCGGAAGAAACGCTCGACGGTGATGTCCGAATCCCTGCCGAAGCTGCCTTCTTTCATGAGATGGTACCGCAGCGGATCCGGACCGACCCTGTTGACCAGGTCGACAGGGTCGATTTTTACTCCGGTGGTCTTGCTCATCTTTTTCCCGCCGGACTGGACGAAACCGTGAGCCAGGATCGTCCGGGGCAGCGGAAGCCCCGCGGCCATCAGCATGGCGGGCCAGATGACGCAGTGGAACCGCATGATATCTTTTCCGATGACGTGGACATCGGCGGGCCAGTAATCGCTGAACCGGGGTGATTCGTCATCCGCGTAACCGAGGACCGAAATGTAGTTGATGAGTGCGTCGAACCAGACATAAACCACCTGGCTCCTGTCTATCGGCAGCGACACGCCCCAGTTCTTCATCTGCCTGGACACAGAGATATCCCTGACATCGCCTTCAAGGAAGCTGACCACCTCGTTGCGGCGGTAGTCGGGGACGATGAACTCCGGGTGATCCCGGATATGCTCGAGAAGTCTCTCCCGGTATTCGGAGAGCTTGAAAAAATAATTGTCTTCGGAAAGCCATTCGGGTTTGATGCCGTGAACGGGGCACATGCCTCCGTCGAGCTCCTTCTCCTGAAGATACGCCTCGCACGAAACGCAATACCAGCCTTCATAACGCGACTTGTAGATATGCTCGCCGTCGTGCAGCACCCGGAACAGCTTCTCGACCGCCCTTCCGTGACGCTCTTCGGTGGTTCGTATGAAGTCGTCGTAGGAGATGTCGAGCAGGCGCCAGGTATCTTCGTAGTTCCTGGCCATCCGCCTGCAGAAGTCGTGCGGATCGAGCCCCTCCTCCCGGGCCGCTTTCTCAACGTTCTGCGAGTGTTCGTCGTTTCCCATGACGAACAGAACGTCACACCCGGCGAGCCTGTTGAACCGCGCGAGCACGTCGGCTCCGATCTTTTCATATGCGTGGCCGATGTGAGGTGTGTCGTTAACGTAATCGATAGCCGTCGTTATGTAGAATTTCTCCCTGTTCATCCGCTCCCCCCGGTTCACTCGCCGGATTCGATCCGAACCCCTGGAAATATGTACCAGTAAACGTAAAGAAGTGTTTTAGCATACTCTTCGAAAACAGCAATCATCATCTTTTCATTACCCCACCAGTCATCCGGCTTGAACCAGCTCGGTTCGGTGGCGCTGTATCTCAGGTCTATCCCGCTTCCCGTGAACACCCGGTCGAAAATCATCTTCACTCTGCGGGTATGGAACGGTTCGGAGACGATAATCGCCGATTCGACGTTCTCCCGTTCGAACAGCTTCCTCGTGAGGACGGCTTCCTCGAAGGTGGACGTGCCGCGGGAATCTGAAATGATGACGCCGGGAGGAACCTTGTACCTCTCCGTCATCTCGCGCACCGCGAGCTCCGCCCAGGTCGCCGAGATTCCCGGGAGGTGGACCGGATCGCCGAGAACCAGGAGCGAAGCCGCCTTGCCATCGAAGTAAAGCCTGGCCGAGTAAGCCACCCGTTCGGCCGAACCGCCGCCGCAGACGCAGATGAAATCCGCCGGTTGGGTGATGTCGTCCCTTACGACGAGATATTCGCCCATCCACCCGAGAATCATGGGAGACAGCGTCGAAAAGATAAACGATAATACCGCTATTGCGATAAAGATGTTCCTCACCCAGATGGAGAGGCGAGGTTCTTCCTTCTTCGCGGCGGGTTTCTCCGGAGCCTTCGTGGTTCCTTCCCCTCCGGGGCGCAACTTTTTACCGCGGCGCTTCTGCTGCATCTGTTCCCATTCGCTCTCCCACTCCTTTTTCAAGGATGAGTAGGATTTTTCCGAAGACCGGCCCTCCGGCCCGCCTTCCTGCTGTTTCTCCGGCTCAAGTCCGAAAAATGAAAAGAGCGATTCGGAATCACCCTTCGTGGATTTGAATCGATTCATTTCGTTCGCTCCGTTCCGGTTCCCGCCAGCACCGCCGCCACCGAACCGGTATCGCGGAAATCCTCGAACAGGTAGTCCGGTTCGGCCAGGCGAAGCTCCTCGTAGGCTGTGAGGCCCGTAGCCACGGCCGCCACCCGGGTTCCGTTGGCCCTGGCACAGGCGATGTCTCGAACGGAATCGCCTACGATCATAACGTCGCCTTTATCGAATTCGTTGTTGATTAATCCCAGAGACCGCCCGCGGTCGATGGCGAAATCCACCAGGTCGGCGCGGTCCTCCGCATCGTCGCCGAAGGCTCCGAACCGGAAGTAACCTCCCAGATCGAATGCGTCGAGCTTGGCCCTCGCGCCCCTCTCGATGTTCCCGGTCAGAAGAGCGAGCAGCGCACCTTCTCCGGCAGACAGTGTTTCGAGCAGCGCCTTGACGCCGGGAAGGATCCGCTTCCCTTTCGAAACGCTCATCTGTATCTCGATCTCCCTGCTGTATTCGGCGAAGAAGACCGGCATCTGCGACCTGACGAAGGGTTCGGTCAGGCCGACCGGCTTCGACAGGCGCAGCAGGATCTCCCTGTCGGTTCTCCCGACGCAGTTCACAGCCTCGAGGTTGACCCCGGCGCCGAAAACCTTCCAGAAAGTCATCTCGAACGCCTTGCGGGAAGCATCGCCCCCCATCATCAGGGTGCCGTCTATATCGAACAGGAAAAGCGTTTTCGGGATTTTCACCGGGCTCCTCGGAAGTTGCGCATTACCGGCTGAACGGATAATTCCGGACAGGCGACCGGCCGATACGGGAAAACTCCTTGTTTCGCCGTCTAGTAGCGGGGCGAATCAAACTTACTTGATAGATGTTTTGTGCGATTCCGTCAAGGATGAAACAGTATTTAGCTGTTTGCGATGCGGGGAACTGAATATATAAAAGAAGGATGTAGAAGCATCGCAAATCGATTTACCCCGGATGTCGACCAAGTTACTTGAACATACGACAGCGACTACAGTTCAAATCAGGATATTGACCCCATGGATACCGGCACATTCCAGCCGAAGGGGGAGCGCCTTTCCGCCCTGCGGAGGACGCTCCCTCATCGCCCGGCTAGACTCATCAATACGCAGCGTTACACTCCTCGGAGAAACTTTCCGAAAGTATCGTAGAATACTTCACATTTTACTTGTAAAAGAGGGAGACCTTGCCCTTACCGCAAGGTGTGAGTAATAATCAGAAAACACGTCGACCAGGCTAAGGACTTGCCCGGTTGGATGGAAAATCCCCGATCATTGATGAACATACTTTGGTCAAGATATAACCCCTGACATTCTTATTCTCTGAGTGTCCTACCCAGAATCGATTCCAGGTTAGCCATCTGAATCGAAGGGACTTTTTACAGCTAGACCGGGCCGGTTAAGAACATGAGTATAAATCATTGTTGTGGATACATCTGCGTGGCCGAGGAGTTCCTGAACAGTACGAATATCATATCCGGCTTCGAGTAGATGAGTGGCGAAAGTATGCCGTAAAACACGACAGGTCACATGTTTTCTCAAACCTGCTCGATTCGCAGCGGTACTTACCGCTTTCTGCAGAACGCTCTCGTGAATATGAAAACGCCGGATTCGATTCGTTTTCGGACTCACCGACAGCCGGCTTGCCGGAAAAACATATTGCCACAACCATTTTTTAGGTGCTGAGGAATACTTCCTTTCAAGAGCGGGCCAGAAGTGAGCTTCTCCGAATCCTTCCGCAATATCTTTCTCGTGGATTTTTTTCACTTCTATTAAATGATCAAGCAGTGGCTGTCTACATCTATCAGGCAATAATGTAATTCGGTCCTTAGCTCCTTTGCCGTCTCGTATAACAATTTGAGAAAGGTCAAAATCTATATCCTTCACGCGCAATCTGATACATTCGCTAGTCCGCAAACCCGCTCCGTACAGAAGACCCGCCATCAACGCTGTTTTGCCTTTCATCCGATTCATCAAGTGCCGTACTTCCCTATGTGAGAGGACAACCGGCAACCTGCGACCCCGCCTCCCTGTTGTAAACTCACCGATATTACCAAGCGGCGAGTCGACTATACGTTCAAAGAAAAAAACGAGGGCATTCAAGGCTTGTCGCTGGGTGCCGGCTGAAACCTTTCGTTCTACTGCCAAGTGCTCGAGAAATAGTCTGACCGCTTGACCCCCTGAAAGCCCGGCCTGTTTCACCGAAAAAAAGATAAAACGTCTTATCCAGTCCTCGTACGTACGCTCCGTCCGGTAGGCGTAATGTCCGATTCTCATTGCATTTTTTAGCCTTTCCGGCCAATCCGGCGGAATTTTCAGGGCGGAATTCCAATCTGCGTGGTCATTCAACGAACTTTCATCCCTTAACCTCGGGAGCACCCTTTGGAAAAAAATACTTAGAGCTTTCGAGGCCTGGCGGATTTGCCAATCCTCTATATTGGACCTATCGCTCCAGTATTCAAGAAAACGCTCGACATCGTCCCTTGTGCGTTCCGCCAGCTGTTTCTCCGGCAGGAATTTCTCGAATCGCTCAACCCAGACAAAGTACCAACGCAACCGTTTATCAGGCACTTCCGTTTCTGACAAAACGCGTAGATACATTTCTTTCCAAGAATCTTTTTTATCCAAATAATCAGCTCCAGTGTATAACTCCGATAAATATCAGGAATACCGATTTCACGCAAAAAAGGTACCGGGATTATTGAATAATGCTGCTGTCATCGATATTGGAATATGCTGCATCATTCAATATTGGAATATGCTGCAACCATAAATATTGAATAACACCGCATCCACGGGCACCGAATATTTCATTTCAACTTATTTCAAAAACTCGTTGACACTCCAGAACGTGTTGCTATACTTTAAATTATACATGTTTGGAATACGGATATTGCGAAAAATGGTTGCAACTGATTCTGTCGATACTGACAAAGCCCTTTGTCGAAAATCAAAACAAATCAGCCGGAATATTCAATATTAGAGTTGCAGCTTTTCCCAATATCAATGGCAACTGCCTATTCCAATAACAAGAGAAACTGTCTATTTCACTGTTGAACGTAACCGCTAACGCGGTAGTATTAAAAGAGTTAGCGAC
>CAYMWF010000095.1:0-18271 GCA_964394085.1 uncultured Gemmatimonadota bacterium
GGCGACTGCGCCATAGGTGATGATATCGGGGTCGAAGTCTACCTCGGGGGTTCTGTATACGATATATGGCGGGCTGAACGGTCCGGTAAAGCCTTCACCTATCCTGGCTCTGATATGGCCTGAGAAATCCATGAAGAGAGCTATCACCCGGCCGTCGGACAACAGCTCGAGTGCGATATTGCCTGTAATGGCGGAGAACAGAGGGGCGGATTCGGAAATATCCCCGGTCCATTCCGTTCCGTTCCAGAACCGCCAGGCCTCCGGGTTTTCCATAGCCTCCGGTCTGATCCTGGAGACCAGCAGGTTTTTTCTCAATCCTTCCTCGTGACCGTAAACATATACGAATCCGTCGGGTGAAGGCGCGCCCGCCCAGCGGGTATTGACGATGAGGCTGTTCCCGAGACCAATCGGCTCCCGGAGATCGTCTCCAGGGCGGAAAAGCGGGGTTTCGATCTGTTCATGCTCTTTATATGGATTCGAACTCCCGGCGCGCAGAATCACCAGGGAAACTCCGGCGAGATTCATCGGGTGCCGCAAACGATAATGGAAAATATACAGATCACTGTCCATCGCCTGGTTGACATAACCATCGCCCGGCCAGTACCAGTCTCCCTCCTCGGCATTCGGCGTATCCGGGATAAAAACCGATCGCGGGTTTCCCTGATGGTCGGCGGGATAGAAGAATCTCATCGGGCCCGGATCATCCTGGAACTCCCCGATTGCCGAAAAAGTATTGTTAATCATGAAACCGCCGGGCAGCCGTCTTTCAAATTCGTCGATCTCGCCGACAAATGTATCCCCGAAGGAAAATATCGTGGGCTGGAGCTCGAAAGAGCCCGGTGTATAAACTCCTCCCAGGGGGATGGAAAACGCGCCGTCAGCGCCGGTCCAGCCGCGACGCCGCTCGAAGAGCTCGTTCCATTCGGGGGCGGTTTCGACATGAAACGACACGGCCCCGGCGGGGGGTGCCGGGCTCAGGCACGCAGGAGCGGCCAGCATCAACAGCATGAGCGGCTTCCGCAGTAATTTCCCGGGCATGAGGGCGAGTCCTTTCGGCATTTCCAGGCGAACCGGATCGGACACCGTGACCGACGCTTTAGCGTTCACTCCGATCGGTCTTCCCGTGTCACTCCCGGTGGAGCATCCTCAATATATTTTAACCGGATGAAAGTGCAGGTGCAACCAGGGGCTCCCGACGCAGAAGGGGGTTTGAGATCGCGCTTCCCCGAAGCTCATGCCGGACCGGGAAATTGATCATGGAGCCGGGGGCGTTTAGAGAGGTCCGGGTTCCCGCCCCCGGATCAGACCCGTCAACCGTCGATGGTAGTCGATGTCGTCCCACATGCCCGGGAAGTGCGGCTGGCAGAAGTTGCTGGTGCAGATCCCCGTCCATCCCTTGTCCACGGCCATCCGGACCCCTTCGGCGCAGACATCCTTTACCCAGCCCCACTCGCCCGCGTCGCCGTCCGTGGTCACGTCCCCGTAGTTTGTCGGCCCCCAGGCTTCCGATGTGTAAAGCGGCAGGGAGTAGCGGTCCGCAACCCGCTTCCATGTGTCCATGCGCCGTGACAAACCCCGCAGCCAGGCTTTCCTCCTCAGCGCCAGAGCTGTCGGCGCTATCTTTGCATGGAGCCGCACACCTCCCGGAACCTCGAGAAGGGCCAGCGCCTGGCCGGAGCCGGCCGTGAAAGCCGGCAGATCCGAAAACCAGATGTGCGGCTCGATCATATCGAGCCCGGACAGATCGAGCTCCCGGGTATCGCGGGAGCCTATCACCTGGAAAGAATACCCGTAGAGAAGGTGCGGGAACCTGGCGCGAATCGCTGATATCGACTCGTCGATGTGCCGCTGGACGGCTGTTCGGACCTCCGGTTTCCACCTGCGGGCCACCGCGGCGAGGTTCCACCGGGGTGTTCGAAACAGGCGGGGGAAAGCGCCGTGCGCCCATGCCGCCAGGGGAAATTCGTTGCAGGGGTCAACCCATTCGACGTTCGCGAGCAACCCCTCCCCGTCGAGCAATTCCAGGGTCTCTATCCAGATGCGGGAATAGTCCGCAGCCGTCCGCACCTCCGCCCGGCGGTGCAGCGTATCGTCGTTGAACCATGTCGACAACCCCACGCGCATCCCGCGGACGGCCGCGCGCTGAACGAAGTCGACCAGACCCGCCCGCGGCTCCACATCGACCCGCGAATGACACCCCCACATGAAACGCCTGCGCTGAGGCAGCATGGTGAACCGCTCGACAAGCTTGCCGTCAGCGCCCCGGGCGATCAGGTGCGGGAAGGCGTCGATACGGATACAATCGTAGCCACGCTCCCCGAGTTCATCGAGCACCCGGTCCCAGTCGGCGTACTCCGCCTCAGGGCCCTGCCGCCGCACCAGCCACGAGAACTCCCACATCGTCACGGCTGTTCGTTTGCGTTCACTCATTTTTAGGACCACTCGTCCCGAGACGGATTTCCGAATTCCGCGATTCCGGTGCGGTTCGGTTTTAAAGGGACTTGAAGCTCTTATGCTGCATCATGGAATGATATCGAACTCGAAAAAATCCTCGACCCAGACATCACCAGGCGGATCGCCCATCCGCAGGAAGAAGGTATACGGTCCGCCGAGCGGAGCGAGGGCAGGTACACGCACTGAGTGGTCTCCTTCCACCGTGTGCTCTGCTCCCAGGAGAACCGTGACGGGACCGAGCAGGGGATTACCGGAATAAGGCTCACCGGTAGGGAAATAAATATCAACGAAGACGGGCAGTTCGAGAGCGTATTCCGTATTGTTTGTAATCGAATACTCATAGAGGAGCGATTCACCTCTTCTGGCCACCGGGTCCGGAGTACTCACTTCAATTGCGGCGAATCCCTCGGGATAGATCCACAGATCAACGGGAACCGTCAGAAGAGTATCGACAGCTCCCTGGAATCCGATGTAGATCTGCCCTTCATGTAATCCTGGTCCAGTCATCGATGCATCGAATAAGACCTGAAGGCTGTCGATCTCGGGTCCAGCGAGCACTCCGTGAGCCGGCTCAACAGTGAGCCATGGTCTGAACTCCCGAACAAGGTATTCGGCCTCACCCTCATCCAGAAGCTCCATGAAAAGGGTGGATGTATCCTGTTCGAAAAGGCCCTTGATCAGCACCTTTTCGAGATGGGGAGGATTCACGAATACGCCGGTGTCAGGCATTATACCCGCAACCCATTCCGTCTTATATGTCGTGCCGTGATTGTTATTACCACTGCAATCATGGGCGATAGAGCCCTCTCCCTCGTCGAAATGGTAAAGCGCGAGTGTATGTTCATCTGCAGAGAGATACGTCCTGGGTGTGAATTCCGTGTCATACCTGACGGCGTTGGAAATCCGCGCTTCATCGATGGCTCCAATCCAACGATACGATAGATCGGTCGAGGCGCCCATGATCAGGTTCACACTGGAGGAAGGGACATTCCCAGTCACATAGATACTTCGTTCGAACCGGCCATTGAGGTATAAACTGAACTGGGAGCCGTTATAAACCGCTGCAATGTGAATCCATTCTGCGGTCTGGTGCTGGGAGACCGCGTCGACGCAATAATACGCACCGGGGGTGCTGACGCACGCCCTGAGCCGCCGCGAGTCTCCATGATAGAGCAGGCGGTACGAAACCGGCAAATAGCCCTTGTCGAGAATTATGCGGTGATTCTCCGAGCCTGGCGGGAAATCAGGTTTGATCCAGGCCTCCATGGTGAAGGTGTCACCTGCGATATCCAGGCTCGGATCGTTCCCCATATCAACATAGCTTGAGATTCCGCTGAAGTCGAGCGCCCAAGGATCAGCTTGAGCAACAGCAACGATACTTATCAGGCTAATACCTATAAATAGGTTCATATATCGCATGGCTCCCTCCTTCTCAGCCTTAAATATTCCGGTTTAACGAGGAATGCTGATCCCCCACCGCCAGATGACTGGATAGAAAATACGAGTTTACTTAGTGCTCTCTGTGGCGACCGATTGTTTCTAGTTCCCTATTCGGGCTTCGATTATCCAGTATAGCCGATTGAACCTGCTCGTGCAACCGGCTGGTCCTAAATCATACGATTCTGGAATACAGCAATCGCTCATATGATCATGGTGGCAGGAATTGCCGAAGGCAGGCCTGAATGTTGAAGGTAACTACCGGCGGGTTTTTAAATCAGGCTTCTTCCCGGCTTCTCGGTCATAAGGAAGATACCCGCGATCATCAGCTCTTCGTCGGAGACATCTCCATACTGCAACGGAAGCGATCCGCGGATATCTGCTATCAGTATAATTGACCGCGAAAAATAATCCTCTCCCGGTGCAATCTCTTTTCTGTGAGGAACCGACTCTTCTTGCAGAAAATGCTTCCACCTCGGACCCGCATCGACACTTCGGGATAACGGATAAACTGTATATACCATGGAAAATCTAGCCGGACCTGAAACAGGTCAGGTGCCCGTCGGAGTAAAAGACCTCGAACCTGCTTGACAGGAACGATCTCAGGCAGTCCGCGATGCTGAAGATCGCCACGGGCCTATCCTCCCTGTCCAGCATCCGGGCGAACCGCTCGTAGAATGCCCTCCCCCGGTCCGTAGAAGGACGCACGGGACGGTACAGGTAGAAAAAATCGATGCCCTCGAAGGTCTGATCGCATACGTCGCCCGCCACCCATCGGACCCTCTCCGGGGGGATGCCGAGCCAGCTTAGAAGTCTTCGCCCGGTCTGCACCATGTCGCTCGAAATTTCGTACTGGATGGTCAACCGGTGAGGATACAGGTACTGGAACAGGAGCCCCTGCAACCCGTTCCCCGCACCAAGATCGGCGCTTACGGTTGCGGGTGATATCCAGGGCTTCGCCTTGAGAATCGGGCTCAATCCGCCGGCGTGGGCCCAGTACCCGCCCGCCTGATCCATCCGCCCGCGCTCTTCGGGGGTATACCTGGCTTCGTGCATGTGAAGATGCGCGTAAAGCGTTAAAAACGCCTCTTCGAACGCTTCGGGATCATGTCCATCGATAGATTCGATGAATTTTTCTTTGTATTCTCTGTATTTCGGGAAATGACCGCCGGGATCGGGGGGGGCGGGTCGTTCGGCAAAAAGAACCATCAACCGGACAAGCTGTTTCTGTTCTTCTTCGGGGAGTTCGAGCGAGTGAACCAGCGTCCCGATACGTTCTTCCTGAAGCATGTTCGTTATCCGGTAAGTTTTTTCAGGTTATCGCGGGCGAACCCGATTCCCGGATCGATGGACAGGGCTCTCTTGTACATTTTTATGGCCTCCTCGGTTCTGCCCAGGTCACGAAGGTTCGAAGCGAGGTTGGCCCAGTCGATTCCGGAGCCGGGATCTATCTCGACAGCCCGCAGAAAGCAGACCACGGCTTCTTCGTGCCTTTTGAGCTTGTAGTAGCAGAAGCCCAGCAGGTTGTGGTTCGCAAGCTCCTCTGGTTCAGAGGCGACCGCATCCCGCAGCGCGTCGACGGCTTCGTCGTACTTTTCCAGCTCTTTCAGACATGCTCCTATGTAAAAAAGCACGCGGCCAAGATCATCCAGCGCCGGTCCGAGCGTTCTGGCCTCGCGGAAAAATTTCAAAGCGGATTCGAACCTGTTTTCACCGTAATCGCAGATCCCGCGGTAGAAGGAAACCGGGGCTTTCCGCTCTTCCGGTTTCTCAGCGCGGTCCAGGTATGGCCGCGCCTCCGGATACTCCCCGATATTGACATGGCACTGGGCCATTTCGAAGCACATATCTTCTACCGGGATCTTGCCGGAACCTGATTTCAGAGCGATTTCGAACCAGTCGAGCGCCTCTATATAATCGCGCCATACGAACTGGATCCTCCCGCGAAAATAGGCTATCTCGCCCCTGTCGTCCGCCAGACCGTCGGCAACGGCCATGACATCGTCGGCCTCCTGGAGCTTTCCGGAATCGCGCAGGCAGAGCGATTCGTGAATCAATGCCCGGACCTTGTCTTCATTCGAAACAGACAATTCGTAAGCAAGATGCATAAGCTCCGCGGCGGAAGTCAGCTCACCTCGCCGGGCCGACTCCAGGCTCAACTCGAAACAGACCTTCCGTCCCTCGGCTTCCCTCCGGTTCGCTATTATGTTTTCACGCATGGACAACACAGATTCACTGAAACATTTCAAGCACGAACCGCCTGAGGGGGGAGCCGGGAAAACAGGCTTCTTCAGGTCGGGATCGCCGAAATCGATGCCGGCTTCATCCCGTCTCCAGGCATGGAAGCAGGAATAAACCCGTCGTCTGCCGGCATCCAGTACAAGATGAGCACCGCATGGGCTGCCCAGTGACCCGCTATCGTCCTCTATTCTGTCGAGCATCGTCTCGAAAACATGGCTGTTCCACAGGAGAACAATTAAACCCCGTGAGTCGGAGTCCAGATAGAAGCGTGTGTCGTCACTGCCGGAGCGGCCGGTAAGTTGGTTCAAAATACCACGGGGAAGATAGAAACTCGGAATCGCCAGCCTCGAACGGAAAAAACGGGCGGGACGCAACGCTCCCGCCTCAGAGACGCCCCTGGACGGAGCGAGGATCGGAGCCACATGCAGCCGGGCTTCGGTCAACTGTGCCCGCGCCTGCTCCTGGAAGGGCTTGAATACATCCACGAGCCGGTTCCATGTTTCCGCCTGCGATGTGTCGCCCGAACGAATGTGAACGAGCGGATGCACGTGTAGATTCGCAAAACCGCACCGCTCCAGGAAAGCGGCGGCGAGCTTCAGCAAATCGAGAGAAAACCGCTCGGTTCGTACATTGCTGCCGTCGGTCACGAAAATATGCGACCGCCAGTTCAGGAAGGGCAGCGCTGATTCCAGCCATCCCAGGACGGCGTCATCACCGTTTTCCCCCGAATCGGGATCGAGAACCGCAAAAACCGCTCCCGGAGGTTGTTCTGATGGAAAACGCGGCTCCATTACGATACCACTCTCTTTCCGCCGTCGAGCGATTCCGCCCGCCAGGCCTGCCTCACCTCTTTTATCTCATCGCGTGACATCCAGGCCGTTTCGAACTCCCCGCCAACCGACATGTAAGGCGGCAGGTCGTCCCTCAGCGGCTTGATGCCATGGCCTGCGGGATTCGAGCAGAGCTTCGTTCCGAAATAAAGGTGCATCTGCTGAGCGTTGCTGTTGCCGCGGATCTTCACGCCGTTTTTCTTCACGAAGTCAAGAGTCGAGAGCGCATCCAGCTTCGTTTCATTGGGCATCGCAAACTGGCTGAACAGCTCGACTTCCAGGCCGGCCTGGAGGACCATTCCGACAGCCCATCCGATTTTATCCGGTTCGATTCCCTTGTTCAGGCCCGGGTATACGGCCGGGGAGGCGCTCTCGAGACCCATTGCAACTGTATGGACTCCCGACTTTTTCAGCAGACCGATCAATTCGCGGTTCAGCATATCCGCCCTGGTTTCGATCCACATACTCACCTCGAGCCCGCGATGGAGCACTCCCTCGAGAATGTTTACTACGCGCGCTTCAGAGAAAGAAAAGTTGGGATCGGCGAACCAGAGGCGTCCGCCGCCGAACCGGGAGATGAATTCGATATCCTCGAGCACCCTGTCGACAGACTGGCAGCAGGTAGACCCGCTGAATGCAGCCGGTGTATAACAGAAGCTGCAGCTGTTGGGGCATCCCCGGGACGTAAGCAGAATAGATTCTTCCATCGCTGCGGGATCCAGCACGCCCGACAGCCATGGAGAGGCGTAATCATCCAGATCCTGCCGCGGCTCGATATCATTACCCGCTAAAATTTCCCCTGACGGCGTGCGAGAGGTGACCCCGGCGATAGGCTGGTCGAACGAATCACCTTCCACTGCTTCGACGATCGCCGCGATTGTTTGCTCACCTTCCCCTCGGCTCAGGAAGTCGACCTCGGGCATTGAGGTCAGGGCCTCCACCGGTAGAAATGTGATTTGCGGACCGCCCAGCACGATCCTGCAGCCGGGCAGTACCTTTTTGGCCATCCTCGATATTGCCAGAACGTGTGGAATGTTACGCTGGTAGGTGCCGAAACCGATGAGCCCCGGCTCGAACTCCCGTAGATAGACGGACAACCCGCCCGGGCTGAAGCTGCTGTTGGAGCCCAGTGAAACAACATCAACCTCATGACCAGACGATTTCAGGACCGCGCCGATATTGCCGAGCGAGATGGGCGTCACCGGGGGCATGAACGGGTTGATGTCGATCAGAAGAATACGCATGGAGAATATTGTTCAGGGAGACCGGTTTCCCGAGTCGCCTTAGTTTTTTTTTTACGAATCACGTTTTTGAGCGGTTCTTGAATCGGATCGCTTCCCTGACGATCGACGCCGCCCAGTTTTCTACGCCCAGTGCATGTACATGAGTATAACAGGCCAGAACGTTCCGGCGGCATAAACCGTCGTGCCGGCCGTCGAACCCGTATCCGCGGCGAACCCTGAAAACGAACTCTACGTCGTTGCCCGTGAGTTCGTGCATGTATGTATAATGAAATTCATGACCGCGCAGGACATCGCCGATTTCATAGAAAGGATTCCGCCGAATCGCCTCGACAACGGTATAACCGTGACCGCGTGGTTTTCGATCGAAGCCGAAAGTCACGGGCAGCACCCCGGCCATCGGATACTCGTTTCCATCCATGTACAATTTTTCGCCGAGGAACACGGCCCCTCCGCACTCTGCGTACACGGGAAGCCCCGCTTCAGCCGAACGCCGAATCGAGCTGCGGAACCGCTTATTGGCCGATAATCCTTCAGCGAGGGTTTCGGGAAAACCGCCGCCGATATAAAGGGCGTCCACAACGGGAGGTTCATCATCCCGGAGGGGAGAAATTTCGATAAGATCTCCTCCCGCGTTTTCGAGTGCTTCAAGGTTTTCCGGATAATAGAACTGAAAGGCCGCGTCGCGCAATATTCCTATGCGTGCCTTGGAAGCGGGAGCGCTCTGAAAAACCGGTACGACGTCGGTCGGGGATTCCAGCGGCGGCGCCTGAGCGGCGATTTGTCGAATCGTTTCGAGATCCAGATGCTCCCCGACGATTCGAGCGATATTCTCGATGGCGTCGGCGACTTCGCCGTGCTCATCGGGCGGCACCAGCCCGAGGTGCCTTTCGGGGAAGATCCGCTCACGGAACCTTGGAAGATTCCCGAGCACTGGCAGCCCGCAATCCCGCGCCACCGCCTTGCGGATTACGGATAAATGCCTCGGTCCGCCTGTGCGGTTCAGGATGACTCCCCTGATCGGGACATCCGGGTCGAGCGCCTTGCAGCCGAGAATGAGTGCTGAGATCGTTCTGCTCGCCTTGGTGCAATCGACGACCAGGATAACAGGCGTCTTCATCAGCTTCGCCAGTTCAGCCGTGCTGAAGCTTCCTTCTGCATCCATACCGTCGAAAAGACCTCGATTGCCCTCGATCAGGACGAGTTCGGAGTCTTCGGCTGTCTTCAGGAAAGATTCGATAATGACTTCTTTCTTCATCAGAAAGAGGTCGAGATTTCGGCAGGATCGCGCGGCTGCCTCGCTGAGCCAGGCAGTATCAATGTAATCGGGCCCCTTCTTGAAAGGGGTTACTGTACAGCCATCCGCCCTCAAGGCTGCCGCCAGGCCGGTGGAGACAATGGTTTTCCCACTGCCGCCACGCAGGCCGGCGATCAGTACTCGAGGTATATTCATGCGTTTACAATCAGTCGATAAAACAGCATGCCGTTGAGCATGTTTGGCAGCGAACGCTCATTCCGCCTGCAAGATGACGGTCGTCGTTCTTAAAGCATATCTATGAAGCCGCAGGGGCATTCTTCATCACACTTCTTGCACCCGGTACAGTTCTCCATCTTGAATGAGTAGATCACTCCCCTGGTCATCGGTTTCTCGATAGCCTGGTCCTGGCAGAAAAGCCAGCAGTTTTCGCAGTCGAAGCAGTAGCCGCAGCTCATGCAGCGCCTGGATTCCGCGATAAGCTCCTCGTAAGCAAAGCCCTGGTTCACTTCGACATCCATCACGGCGAGCCGTTCCTCCAGCGGAAGCGTAGTCGTCGTGAACCTGTCTTTTTGCTCGTAGTGATCCAGCTTCATCCGCTCGATCTTGGCCATCGGCATCTCTTCGACTTTTTCGACTTCCGTGCTGCGGAAATTTCGATCGATGGCTTCGGCCGCAAACCTGCCATGCCCGATAGCGGTGGTTACGAGAGCGAGGTTGATGTTATCGCCGCCCGAGTAAACATTCTCCACCTTGGTCGATGCCATGTTGTCATCAACCTGGATCCAGTCGCGCCCCTCAATCAGCGATTCGAACCCTTTGAAGTTCGGCTCCTGGCTGATGGCGGGGATAACGGTGGATGCGGGGATCTCGAAATCGGAACCTTCTATCGGCACCGGACGCCTTCTACCCGAATCGTCAGGTTCACCAAGCTCCATGCGTATGCACTTCATCGTGGTTATCCTGCCGTTCTGCTTGTTGAATCCGATGGGAGCGGCCAGGTACTCGAGGTTGATCCCCTCGATCAGCGCCTCTTCGATCTCCTCTTCAATAGCGGGCATCTCCTTGCGGGTACGCCGATACAGAATGGTCGTCGTCGCGCCGAGTCTCTTGCAGATCCTGGCTGCATCGATGGCTGTATCGCCGCCGCCGACTACAATGACGTTATCGCCGACATCGACGGTTTCGCCCTGATGAATACGCTTGAGGAAATCGACCCCCGAAAGGACGTTTTCCGCGTCTTCACCTTCTACCCGCAGCTTGAGACCCTTATGTGCGCCGATCGAAACGAAGACCGCATCATACTGGTCACGCAGCTCATCCAGAGAAATATCGGTGCCGACGCGCACGTTGCACTTGAGCTCCACCCCGATATCGAGGATGTTCTGTATTTCTGCATCCAGGATATCCGCCGGGAGACGGTATCGCGGGATTCCCCAGAGAAGCATGCCGCCCGGCTTGTCGTTCTCTTCGTAGACGGTCACCGAGTAACCGCGTCGGGCAAGCTGGTAGGCACATGACAATCCGCCGGGCCCGGCGCCGACCACTGCAATCTTCTCGGGATTCGACTTATCGGACAGCGCTTTCAGCTTCAGGCCTTTCTCGAGACCATAGTCGCCGATGGAACGCTCCACTTTGTTGATGTTTACAGCACCGTCTTTCTTCTCGATGCGATTGCACTTCTCCTCGCACGGATGAGGGCAGACCCTGCCGCAGACGGACGGGAAAGGGCTCGTATCGGTGTAGATGTACCACGCCTCTTCAATGGCCTGGTCCTGGGGTTTGCTGAGCCGCTCCGCCTGGGCGATTACAGTGAGGAATTCCCTTATTCGATTACCGCTGGGACAAGTATCATGGCAGGGAGGCATTTTCTCGACATGTTTGGGCCGCAGGTGCGACTGTTCCCTGGAAGAGCCGCCGGAAAACCCCCTCGCGGCGAAAGACTTTTTCTTTTTCTTAACCTTTTTCTTTTTTACAGCCATAGTTTACCTCGACCGAAGATTGTAAATCCGCATGTTGAACAAACGCGGATTCTCCATCCGAACGGTACGGAGAATCCGCGCGTCTTATTCAGTTTGCCGCTGACGGACCGGACCGCTTATCAGCCGCCCGCGTTTTCCGCAGCGCCTTCAGCATGGGGAAGTTCGATGAAACTGCCCCCGAAATAGGTGTAAACGCATCGACCGGAATCCATGAGAATCCGGATGGAGGCTTTACACTGTCTCTTATTCACCTGGTCTTCACCGTACTTTTCGATCATCGCTTTGATCAAATCGCCGGCTTTGAACTTTTTCTTGCCCTGGTATTCCTTGACAATTTCGTACATCGCATCAGCGATTTCTTCATTGGTTACAGCCATGCCGCACCTCCTAGTGCCTGAGCTGAGCGGACCGCTTGTAGGTAAGACCCGCGTGTTTGAAGTCGTCGATATGCTCTTTCTCGAACTCGATGCCGGTCAGCTTGAAGAAACGGGGCCATCCGATACGTTCGATGAATTCGCCCATCCTCTCGTACTTATGCGCGCCGTTCGCCCAGACTTCGACGATTTTCCTGACCGATTCGACCACTTCGGGCCATCTCGGAGGATCGTTTTCGATGAAAGGAATCGCCAGTTTCGAGAATGTAGGCTCGGAGCGAGCATTCGAAACTTTTCCTCCGACCCAGATCGACACGCCGTCATTCAGCGGGTCGTTCATGGTCATCGAGGGGCATACCGTATAACAGTTCGCGCAGAACATGCAAAGCTCGTCGATAACCTCAACGGAGGGCTTGCCGTCGACACTGGTCGGCCGGATTGCCGCCGTCGGACATGATGCAACTACGTTGGGAATCTCGCAAACCTTGTTCAGGTTCGAGTGATCAATCGTAGGCGGTCTGCGATGGACGCCCAGGATCGCGATATCCGAACAATGAACGGCACCGCACATGTTCAGGCAGCATGCCAGTGCGATCCGCAGCTTTCCGGGGAGTTTTCTTTCGACGAAATATTCGTGCAGATCGTCCATTACAGCCTTTACCACGCCTGATGCATCCGTAGCCGCGGAGTGGCAGTGAATCCATCCCTGGGTATGGACGATGGCGGATATTGCGTTGCCGATTCCGCCGACAGGGTGCCCGTGCTCATTGAGATCACTGATGAGAGGATCGATGTTCGTCTCATCCGTAATCAGGAATTCCACGTTATTGCGACTGGTGAACCGCAGGTAACCGTCACAGTACTTGTCGGCAAGCTCCGCGAAAACCCGGATCTTCTTCGTGCCGAGCAGACGGGGAGTACCGGCCCTGACCGTAAAAAGCTTGTCACCCGATTCCGCGACATGAACCATCACGCCGGGTTTCAGGATTTCATGATATTTCCACTGGCCGTAATTCTTCTTGATGACGGGGGGAAGGAACTTCTCGTACAGAGGAGGTCCTATGTCCGTCCTTCTTTCTGTTGCCATCAGTTATCTCCTTCTCTATGAGTTCTCATCCTTTACCGGACTTGATACTATTCCTCTTCTTCCTCATCTTCGTCTTCATCCTCTTCCTCGTAATACTCTTCGAAGAAGATGTAAGGATTGTCCCTCGGGTGCGAGATCATTTCCGGAACCAGCTCCACCTCGATCTCCTCGAGGAAATTACCGAGACCGATGCGCTGCATGAATTCGCCTACGCGCTCGCGGTTCTTTCCGTGTTCACCCCAGAAATCCCAGATCCTTTCGATCAGGTCTTTGATGTCATCATAGGGAGGTTCGATCTTGATGAACGGAATCAGTACTGAAGATAGCAGCGCGCCTTCAACGATAGGGGCCTTTGAGCCGAGGAGAATAGTCGCGCCCTTGTCTTTGCCGGGCCTCAGGGCTTTCGGCATCGCGTTGATGCAATGCATGCATTTCACGCAGTTCGAATTGTCGATCAACAGCTCGGTACCGTTCCAGTCGATGCATTTGGTTGGGCAGTTGCCGCACACATCCTTCTCTATATTCATGCCCGCCTCGGCGTAAGCCGTGACTTCAGCCGCATCGACCTGGATGGCGTCGCGCCATGTCCCGATAATCGACATGTCGGCTCTCGCAACGGAAGCGACGCAGTCATTGCCGCAACCCGCGCTTTTAACCTTGAACTTATAAGGGAAGGCCGGTCTGTGCAGCTCGTCCTGGAAATGCTGGGTCAAGTCATTCGTGAGATGAAGCGTATCGTAGCACGCCCATTCACAGCGTGCGGGACCTACGCAGCAGCTCGGAGTACGCATATCCGAACCTGACCCGCCAAGATCGAAGTCGTTCTCGGTGAGTTCGGCGAAAGTAGGCTCCAGCTCGTCGGTAACGGTCCCGAGAAAGATGATGTCGCCCGTGGATCCGTGCATGTTGGTCAAACCCGAACCGTGCCGGTCCCAGATGTCGCACAGGGTCCGCAGGGCGTCGGAAGTATAGAACCAACCGCTCGGCTGGTTGACACGGAGAGTATGGAAGTGAGCGATGGTGGGGAATTCCTCGGCAAGGAAGGAGTAGCGACCGATCACGCCGCCGCCGTAACCCATAACACCAACAATACCGCCATGCTTCCAGTAACAGATTTTATCTCTGTAGGACTTCTCGAGCAAGCTCAGGAGGTCCCTGCACTCAGGCTTCGTTTCGGCCATCGATTTTATCTCTGTGACGAAGCTGGGCCAGGGCCCTTTCCCCAATTCATCTAATAAAGGTGTATCGCTCATGGAGCCTCCTTTCGGTTCCGTTAATTGTAACCTTTATCAAAGGTCGGTCTTTGCATTTGTCTTTGATTGCGGCCGTTTTTCGATCTTTACCGGTTTCGACCGCAGCCGCCTTTTGAGCGCGGCGATTTCTCCGTTCTTCACGCATCTAACGGTCTTCGGTTTCGTCTTCGTAACCTTTCGAGACCCATAGCGTAGTCAGGCTGTAACTCGAGATCAGACCAACGACGATACAACCTACAAGTACTCCACCAAAACCGGATGTGTTGAAAAATGTTGCTAGAAGCTCCATGTCGAGCCTCCTGTTCTTGCGAGCAGCGATCTCTACCTTTCAGCAGCCTCCGCCAACCCGGTCGGCAGGTAGCTCTTCATCTGCTCAAGTTTTATCTCGAGGGCTTCTTCGCCCTCCTCCACCTCCCAGATGGAGATGATCGGAAACAGTTTTATAAAGATATAATACAGTAGAACAAATCCGCAGAAACTTGCGAACATAATGGACCACTCAACCCAGCTCGGCGCGTAGATTCTTACCGCATGGTTCGGCACCTCGTACTTGGTCAGAGTGGGAACGATTATCGAGTATCTTTCGATCCACATTCCTATCACCACGAAGAACGAAGCCCAGGCTGTAGCTCCTATGGGGAATTTCTTCTTGAAGAATACCAGTAGAATGAATGCCAGCGTCATGCTCGTTATCATCACCCAGAACCAGACGCTGAATTCACCGACAACCTTCGCCGTGAATACGTGCATTTCTTCTGCCAGGCCCCCGAAACCCGCTGTGAGATATTCGGAGAGGGTGAAATAGAACCAGAGAGCCGTCATCACGACAAGCAGCGAACCCAGGAAATCGAAGTGCAGAGGCTTGAAGTAACCCTCCAGCTTGTAGACCTTCCTGATAACGGCCATTACGAGGATGAGCATGGCGATTCCGGAAAAGATCGCGCCCACGACGAAGTATGGGGCGAGTATCGTGGTGTGCCACATCGGGCGGATTGTCATTCCGAAAATCCACGAAACCACCGAATGAACGGAAACCGCAATCGGTATGATCGCGATGGCCATGATGCCGATCGCCTTTTCCAGGCGCTCCTTCTGCTCATGATTCCCGTCCCATCCGAGAGCCAGGATGCGGTAAAGCTCCTTGCGCCATCCCGTGACGCTGTCATTGTCCCTGAGTATTCCCATGTCGGGAATGAGCGGCAGGAACAGATAGAACAGCGAGCTCATCAGGTAGATGGTGATACAGCTGACATCCCAGAGAAGAGGAGAACCGAGCCTGCCGTAAAAGATCACGTTGAGCGCCCTTTCGGGACGCCCCATGTCCAGCAGGATCTGAATTCCACCGAGAACCAGCGCGAATACCGTAATCGCTTCGGCCACCCTCGTTATCGGGCGTCTCCATTCGGCATTGCTGACCCTGAGAATCGCCGAGATCAACGTTCCGGCATGGCTGATGCCTATGAAGAAAACGAAGTTCGTGATGTAAACGCCCCAGGCGACATTATTGTTCATGCCGGTGACGTCCAGGCCCTTGGTCAGCTGCAAAACGTAGGCTATGAATCCCCAAATCACCCCCAACAGAAGAAGAAAGCCGGTAACATAGAAAGCGCCGGTCGTCTTCATGATCGGTTTGGCGAGCTGGTCCGCTATGATATCTTGGCGTGTTTTACTCATACTTCTTTTTTTTCAAACCTCTCCACCGAATCTATCAGTTACGAATATCTGAATACTTCTTCACCTGGACACCACATCCGTTACACGATGTAGTAGACGTTGGGTCCCGTTCCGAGTGCATTCTGCCTGCTGATCGTACGTTTCTCATGGAGGAGTTTCGCAACATGAGGGTCGGTAAGTTTACCGAATGTGAGCGCTCCCTCTCCTCCGGGAACTTTTCTGGCCGCCTCGACGCAGAGCGGTTCGAGACCTTCCCGCAGCCTGTCGGCGCAGAAAGTGCATTTCTCGACCACCCCACGCATTCTCGTGGGATACTCCGGGAGGATATTCTCGATATGGGGCCGCGGATCGCGCCAGTTGAAACTCCGTGATCCGTAGGGGCACCCCACAACGCAGTACCGGCAGCCGATACATCTGTGCATATCCATCATTACGATGCCGTCGGATTCTCTCTTCCAAGTAGCTTTGGTCGGGCAGACTTTCACGCAGGCTGGTTTTGTGCAATGATTGCAGAGCACGGGAACATCGCTGTCCATCAACCCGGGCGAGATAAAATCGTGCGCCTGGTCGGGAAAGGTATGCTCGAACTTCTGGGTCCAGAGCCACCTGATCAATCTTTCGGGATCCGATTCGTTACCCGGCAGATTATGCTCGATTCTGCAGACCTCGGTGCACGCCCGGATAAGGTCCGGGTTCCGGCACTTCGCTACATCAATCACCATCGCCAGCTGCCCCGCTTCGAGCGTTTCTCCGGTTGAGTGCTGCACTTCGCGGGCGGATGCGATTGACCGCAGAAACGGTATGCCGAAGCCGAGGCTCGCGGCCACGGTCGTTAAGCCGGCTTTTTTCAGGAAACGTCGTCTGCTTTCAATCATTTATCTAATTCCCCTTCGGATCGACATGACATTCCCAGCAATTGGGGTCGATATTGGCATAATCGTGACACCGGTTGCAGAACTTGTCTCTGTCGACATGACATTTCAGACATGTTTCTGTAAGACTCATCTCAAAAGACTTGCCGTTTTTAGATGTGTAAAACCTCTGTTCACCCCGGACGACATCGTCCCGCCACTCATCGAGCAGTTGCATGTGGTTGCCGGTCATGTACTCCTTGGCTTCCACGCATTCGGTTTCATCCGCTGGCGGTTCCGGCAGCGGACGCGATTCGGAATTTCCGATCGTCGCTGTGAACCAGATCGGAAACGTCGCAGCGACGATGAATATAACAAGTCCGGTTGTGATTAAACCTTTACTCATTGTCGGCGCCTCCCTCTTCTGGTTCGTCGTCTTCCATACCCGGAATCGGTTCCAGGCGCAGGTTGATGGTTCGTTTATTTTCACCTTTGAGAATCATGGCGTTGACGACCAGCTCGGTGATACCGGTCACCTGAACACCGGGCGCCCAGTAATCGCATACGGTCGAAAGCGTCGCCCTGTCGATGGCGCACATCGCGGCGAGTTGATTCACCCCGTTCTGTTCCTGGACGTACTTGACGGCGTTGCCCCTCGGGAAGCCTCCGCGCAGGCGCATCTCCATGTTCTCGTCGGTTCCGAGCCCCGCGCCGCCGCCGCAGCAGAATGTCTGTTCACGTATCGTATTCGCGGGCATTTCCACGAAATTGTTGCAGACACTCTTTATCACGTAACGCGGTTCTTCGAAGATGCCCATGGCCCGGGCGGGGTTGCAGGAATCATGGAAGGTAACGCAGATGTGATCATTCCGGGAAGGATCGAGATTGAGAACGCCGTTCCTGATCAAATCCGCGGTGAATTCCATGATGTGAACCGCTTTGGTCGATCTGGCATTCTCGAACACGGTTCCGGTAATGGGGGATCTCGGCACTTCGAGGTTATTGGGAGAACCGTTCATCGTACCCATGTACTGGTGCAGCACCCTCCACATGTGGCCGCACTCGCCGCCAAGGATCCATTTGACCCCAAGCCGTTCCGCTTCTGCATAGATCTTTGCGTTCAATCTCTTGATCATTTCATGAGATGTGAACAGTCCGAAATTTCCGCCCTCGGATGCATAGGTGCTGAACGTGTAGTTGAGGCCGAGTTCATGAAACATCGTCATGTAAGCCATGCACGTGTAGATGCCCGGAGCTGCGACATAATCGCCGGAAGGCGGTATGAAGAGAACATCGGCGCCCTTCTTGTTGACCGGGAGATCGACACTGATACCTGTCGCCTCTTCAATGTCGTCAACCATGAACTCCAGTGTATCAACCAGGCCGTGGGGAGGAATCGCCAGATGGTTGCCGTACATGTAGCAGTTCGCCACGGGTTCGATGGCCCAGTTGATATAAAGGCCGAGCAGGCCCAGGAGCTCACGGGCTATCATTGTGATTTCAGCCGTATCGATACCGTACGGACAGAATACTGAACAGCGCCGGCACTCCGTGCACTGGAAGAAGTAGTAGAACCACTCCTTGATCACGTC
>CAYMWF010000096.1:0-18024 GCA_964394085.1 uncultured Gemmatimonadota bacterium
TTCCCCATCAAACCCCGGCAGACGCTGTTTGCCGGAGAGCAGTCGCTGCATCAGCCCCTTCTTGATATTCCGCTTCTTCTCGATCTTCCGCTCATACCCCCGAATCGCCTTGTCCCAACATTCCAGCACCTCGGCGATGGCTTCCTGTTCCGGGAGGGAGGGGAGGGGAATAGGCATGTCCGCGATCATTTCCATTCGTACAGAATCCACGGAACCTTTGGCTGAATATCGACGCACTTGCCGAATGAAATTTAGCCGAAAACACTCGAAGAAGTAGCGGGGAAACATGGAAGTATCGAAATCGCTAATCTTGTATACGCGCTGATGATAATCGAACTTCCCATCTATTAAATGGAACACTTTCCCTGTGCCTACACCATCTCCAGCCGTCAGAACCGCTATCCCGTCATATGAATAAGTGTCAATTCTCTCTGGAGTCTGTGAACGCACAAAGAACGGATATTCACCGTCGTCTACCTTGTCCTTTGTGTCTCTCCCGCCTGTGCATATTGTGGCAAAGCTGGCAGGCGTTGAAGTGAACCAATCGTCAGGAAGCCATCCTGCTTTCGTTCTCTTGTATCCCGGCCTATTCTTGTTTTTCTTCACGACAGGTGCCTTCCATTTGGAAATTCGTGAACATTTCATCAACTCTGTCTTTATCCGTGATAGAATGCAGACAGGTGAGGTTATCTTTGGAGAAGCGCGATAACCGGCGCAAATTGAAGTGACACAGCATCATAATGCGCCGCTTCACATAGGCGAGCAGACGGTCGTCGTCCCGCTTGACGAAATACGGTAAACGAATGAAGAGCGTTTCATAGTCCGCAATCAGCCTTACGATGTACAGGAAGGGCAGGAATAGAAGCGTGAGCCAGAGAGGTAGTAACATGCTGCGAATGACATCCGGCTTCAGAAGTCCGACATATTGCTGATGAATGCTTTTGCTTACATGTGCCAGGACTGCAACCCCAATGAGTGCCAAAGCGCTGTCGAAAAGTTTCTTTACCGGCGCGTATTCAGGCTTGGTTCCCGCATATGCCGATCCGACCGCCAAGAACGCCAGGAGGGGTACAAGCAGAAGCTCGACTGTGAGGGGAAGCGGGTAGAATCCAATCAGGAACTGAATGAACACCATGACCTTGAAGCAATCAAGAATCGTCTTCCGAAAGAAAGCAGCGTGATCCCTGTCGGTCATCAGATTCATGAACAGGACAAAGCCAGAGCATAAAAACCAGTAGATCGTTTCCTTGAGGTGAGATGCATTCCATAGGGCGAGTTGGCCGAGCAGGACGACGCATAGCACAATATGCAGAATCATGAGGACTACGGAAACAACGATCTTACAACGCCAGAGCGATTTCAGAACGTTACCGCAGGCTTCTCGAATGCCCTTGTGCCTCACGCCGAAAAAAACGACTATGGCGAGCCATATGCCCGTTGCTGTTTCTCGGTTATTGAACAGGTCTGTCATTCCTATCTGTATCTTTCCTCTTACTCCCTATCGCCCTGCGTCCTTGGCCGCCTTTTCTATCCAGTCTCCCATATTGTTGTATCCATCTTCCTTGGTCCAAAGGTAAAATTCGTACCCTTTCGGAATTTGGCCACACCGCTCTGAGGTATTCCCTTGCAGGTCTTTGATTTTGCTTATGTCGATTCCCAAGAGGCCATTCCCAATCGCCTTGCTCTTCTCGATCTCGTATTTCACCCATCGGCTCGCGCACGTTTCCTTACCCACAAGGACAACGGTGACGGACGTTCCTTTGAGCTGATTGTCGATCCAGTTCTTAATGGCTATATCGCCCTGTCGTTTCAGTTTCTCGAAATCAGCAGAATCTATGAATCCTGCTGCTTCCCGGCTTTGCGTGACCCAGCTATTGCGAATCACCATTGCCCGAGACACGTCTTTGTACTTGAAGCTAAAGAATACTCTTCTCGCCATGAACAATCTCCTTTAGTGCTTGTACGGCTTCTTTCCATCCAACCATTCCGTGAACTTGCAGTAGACATCGCTCGATTCGTTTACCCAGAGAATCTTCTTGGTCTGTCCCTTTATCGGCTCCTGGGTGATGTAGGGATAGATTCCCAAGTACTCCTGCCCCTTGAAGACACTTGCTCCTGTGTCCGTCAGCGGAAGGATTGCTGATTTACCGCGCTTGCCATCAACGTATCCACACTCCCACGACATCCACTTCGACTTCGAACTTGATTCTGTTGTCGAATATAAGAGCGGCTGGCAACAATTCATGCGCTTACGCAGTCTGCTTGCGGTTCTCGAAGTGACCGCACTTCGATCAAGTTGAGGATCGTCTATCCAATCCACATAGACAGAGTGTCCGTACCTCTCAAGCTTGACCTTTACCCCGAGGATGAGTTCCGCATCCTTGAAGGCGTGTGAAAGAAAGATGTCATACGTTTTTGCAGTTGTTTGCGCGCGGACGGCTTCTTTCAGCACCTTTGATGCTGTTTTCTGCATACGAGCCGCGCGGCCCAGGTTCCGTACATCGCTGATTCTGAACGTTGCCATCTACTCTATCTTTCGGTTGTTTATCGCTCTCCTGACTGCTTCGGAGACTCGATGGTTGCGCTTTTTTCCGAGATAGGTTTCGTCTTTGACTCGACTGTCCTAGGCGCGCAATTGATGCCTATGTGAAAAAGCATAACTGCCACAATGATAGCGACCGGTATTCCATAAAACCAGCGGATGGTTTCGGAGCGCATGATCTTTGCGCGCGAATCGACCTTTTCTTTGAACCGTCGGGGATCGAGATCGTAGAGCATCTCATCATTGCCTTCTGCTCTCTTCTTTAGAACCCATTTATACATTTCTCGATACATGCGCTCTGTCCTGAGAAAGAAGGTGTCCAGCCACCAGAAACTCAGGAGTGGAACCAGCATGACAAGACAGATTGGCACGGGGTTCGTGACCTTCCCAGCAAGCGCTAGAACTACGGCTACCAGCGTGATGGACCAGCCTTTGATCATGAAGGAATTGTGTGCCATGCGGCTAATGCATGCCTGAATCAGATCGATTTCTTTGTGAAGCACGTCTTTGTCGATTGTGCTCATGTCTTCCTCCCTCATTTGATTTCCTTGACGATCTCATACTGGTCGATGTTTTCATGAATGCGAACGGCTCTGTCTAGACAACCATTCACGTTGTGCGTGAAATCTACCCATTTGACGGAAGGGATATATGAGTATTCTCCGGTATACACATTGCTGCCCTGAAGACAGTTCATTCTGTTCTTGGTGCTTGCATTGAACATGTTGTCGCGAAGGATCTGAAATAGCGTATCCGTTCTGTGCATGCGGCATCCTGGGGCGCAGCACTGTTTGTCCTCAAGATAGTAAGCATAGGAACCATTGATATCCGGGAGCACGACAGCAAGTGCCGCATTCGTCTGGCTGGTTCTTCCTCTGCGGGTGTGTTCTTTCAGTGAATAAGACACTTCCCACGGGATCCACTGATCTGACTCCATCTTGTAGGGTTCCTTCATGCTTGGTGAGATCACAACCAGTGTTACGCTGCTATCATATATCTTGTCCCGCAAGTGTGACTCGATGGTTGAGTCCTTGAAGATGCTCAGGTCTTCATCGTCGTGCTCACCCTTGTAGATGTTGTCGATTCCAAGTAACTGCTCAATCTCATTCACGTAGTTTCGCGCGGTTGTTTTGAAGTAGCCGCCGTTCAATGGATACACACTGCTATCACTGTGTTTATAGGAGACGAACACTTTGTATCCCATTATTCTGCCCTCCCGTCTTCTGCTGCAGCTTCTGTCTTTCCTTCAATCTGCTTCGCCGCTTGTTCGAGTAGCTTCATCGAATCCGCTGCCCCGAGTTAGTAAGTATTTCTAGATAGCTGTCCCATGCTTCACCTGTCCTGTCCTTCCGCAGTCCCATACTTCTCCCGCATCTCCCGAACGAGACGCCCGGTTGCAGAGCCGTCATCGTCAATAACCGCATCCGCGATTTCTCGCTCGATCTCTTCAACCGTCGGTAGGCTGGGTTTGAGGTCGTCCGGCAATGCGCGGGTGAGTTGATATTCGGAAACGCCTTCTGGCGAGACGTGGAAATCATCGTCTTCAATCCTGAAGAAGTCTTGACTTGTGGTTCCGAGGACAAGACGGATTGCGTCGAGTATGGAGCTTTTACCTGAATCATTCTCACCAACGAAAACATTCATTCCCGACCGCAACACGATTGTTACATCCTCGAATCGTCTGAAGTTCTCCAGATGCAATTCAGAAAGATACATCCGCATTCTCCATTCTGGGGTCGTTTCTCATTTCCGTCCTATTCCGATTTTTTTTTCTCTTTCTCAATCTGTTCCGGCAGTTCCGCGCTTTTCATCATCTTCTTTTCGGCTGATTTAACACGGCGGCCGAGTTTCTTGATGTCTTCTTCGGGCGGCAGGTCTTCGGGCTTTATCCCGCGTTCGCCCAGCATATCGCGTACGCTGGTATTGTTCTGAACGTGTTCGCCGGTTATGGCCTGTTCGCCCTGAAGGTCGTGCTGTTTGACGTTGTGATTGGTTATCTCTGCAGCGAGATTCTTCGCGGCAATGGTCACAGTCGGTAAGAAATCGGCTAATGGCCGGTTACTCGGCACAACCAGCTTGTGCTTCATCTCCTGGGTTGTGTAACCGCCGAAAAGTGCTGCATCACCCTTGGATCGGATACGGCCGAAGCCTTTATCGTCCACACCACGCTCATAAATGTTCTTCGATAACTCAGTTTCGGCTTCTGTCAGCTTCTGTCTGGCCTGCAAGCGAGCCTGAAGATGGATACGCTCTTCAATCAACTCCTGTTTGCGGGTTTGGAGAGCGAAATAGGTTTGCGCAAAGGCAATCTCGGTTTTACGGGGATCGCCGTTCTGTGCAATGAGATAGCAGGCGTAGCGGGTGAGGATGATATCTTCGATTTCACGCGTTGCCCCTGAGCCAATCCGGACCATTTTCGTGACGCCGCGAAAATGGTTGTCGACCTCGGCCCCAACGCCCTGGCATGCTTGGGCTGCTTTCTCTATGACCTTGCTGAAATTCTCCCAGCGATCATAACCCAGAGCCCCCATGATTTCTCGCGCGTACCAGAATTCAACTTTGTAATCAGGCAGAGTCTGGACAATCGAATCAAAGGACGCCTTCAATCTTGTGATGTCGCTCTTGTTCATTTCTAAATTCCTTGCTCATTTCAGTGATATTCCGTTCCTTCCTTCTTTCCCTCAATCTGCTTCGCCGCTTCTTCGAATCCGCTGCCCCGGGTTATTAAGTATTTCGTAATAGCAGCTCCATGTCCGATGTGGGCCGCAGGGAACCGACAAGAATCCCTTGTGAGTTGCTGCACTGCGGTCTTGGCGGTTGAACTGTTAAGGTTCTCTTAACAGTTCAACCGCCTCGTTCCCGTGCATTTTCGTGTAATCCGTGGTTCATTTCAGAATCCCCAACGCCTTGAGGTGCCCGGCCATCTCCTTTTTGAGGTCGGCCAACTCGGCATCGATCTCGGCCATTTCCTTGAGATTGGCATCGATATCGACATCCTCCTCCTCTTCGAACGTGTCTACGTAGCGGGTGATGTTCAGGTTGTAGTCATTTTCCTTGATCTCGTCGGGTTGTACCACGCGGCAGAACTTCTCTTCGTCCTGCCGCTTCTCGACCGCACCCAGGATCTTTTGGATATGATTATCATCCATGACGTTCTGGGCCTTGGCGGAACGGAACAGCTTGGACGCCTCGACAAAGAACACGTCCTTGCGCTGTTCGTTCTTCCCGCCGGGTTCGCGTGATCGGTCTAGAACGAGGATGGCGACGGGTATGCCGGTGGTCTGGAAGAGACCGGCAGGCAGGCCGATGATGGTATCGATAATATTCTCCTCCAAGAGGTGCTGTCGAATTCTTCCTTCGCCGGCACCACGGAACAGAACTCCGTGCGGCACGATGACAACGACCTTGCCTTCTTTTACCTTCGCTGTCTCGACCATGTGACTGACAAAGGCGTAGTCGCCTTTGGTTTTCGGCGGAATGCCGCGATGGAAGCGGTTGTACGGGTCGTTCTCGATGTTGTCGCCCGCCCATTTCTTGAGAGAAAATGGGGGATTGGCGATGACGAGGTCGAACTTCATCAATGCGTCGCCTTCCTTCAGCAGCGGATTGTTGAGCGTGTCGCCCCATTCGAGCCGGGCGGAATCTTTGCCGTGCAGGAACATGTTCATGCGGGCCAGGTTAAAGGTTGAGCCTTTCGCTTCCTGTCCATATAGCGCATAGTCCTTTGACCCCTGCTTCTCGATCTCTGCACCAGCTAAAAGGAGGAGGCCTCCGGATCCGCAGGCAGGATCACAGATTCGCCAGCCGGGTTGAGGTTTCGCCAGCTTCGCCAGCAGGGTCGCAACAGACTTGACGGTGAAAAACTCGCCTGCTTTCTTGCCCGCGTCGGCACCGAATCGCTCGATCATGTACATATAGGCATTGCCGATTACGTCATCGTCAGCCGCGGTCAGGTCAATCTTGGCGAAGTCATCCATAAGGTGCCGCAGCATCTTGTTGCGCTGATCGGTTTTACCCAGGACGGCATCGGAGTTGAAATCGACTGAGAAAAGCCCTTCCAGGCGATCGCCGTTTGCGTCCTCGATGGTATGCAGGGCAATGTTGATCAGCTCGCCGATATTGTCGGCGCTCTTGTTCTTGTAAAGATCAAAGAAACTGGTGCCGTCAGGAATGACGAAACGCGCGTTCTTGAGGCGTAGTGCCATGCGCTCCTTGTCGCCGCCATACCGATCCTTGAGTTTCTCGATCTCGTGCTGATGCAAGTCGCTCATGTATTTGTAGAAGAGGATCAACAGGACATAGTCCTTGTAGACTCCTCCATCGACATTCATGCGCGAGGAATCCGCAGCTTCCCATAGTGTTCGGTTCAGGGCATCCTGGGTGTACTGCCGTTGTCCGTTGTTCATCGCGATCTCCTTCCGGCAGGCTGTTCCGCCAGATTCAATTCATAGTCCAGAATCTGTCTGTACAACTCTTGTTTTCGGTTGGTTAACTGTGCATATCTTGCGACGGAGTCGCCGAAAGCAATCAGCGCTTGCTGACACTCCAAAGAGGGAACCGGTATGTTCATACGTCCCAGGTTCCCTGCGCTAATGAACGGAATGGTGGTCTGCTCGCAATGGCGCGAGAACAGACGCTGTCCATTCATTGAGTTGAGGTAGCACGCCACATATTCCGGGAATACCGATTGGTTCGTGATAGACAGCACAAGAACTGAAGACGGAACGGTCCAGGTTGCTGAGTCCTGCGGCTCGAAGACGGCAGCAACAAACCGCCCTCGATTCACAACAAGTACATCTTTCGGCATGAGTGGTTTGGTGATAGATGCATTTGTTCTGAGCGGCAGTTCGTCACTAAAAGAGATTGAGCCCCCCGAAAGAATGTTCTTTGGCTGTAAGACCAGCACACTGCCGTCGGACACGTTCGCGAGCCGGCTGCGGAATGCGTGACCCATCCGAATATCGCTGAACTCTTCGATTCGCATTACAGCCTCCTTAAGTCTCTAGGTGTAGTATAACGATACTGCTCAGTGAAGTCAAGGGCAAAATCGCAGTATTTTTATACTGCTCACTGGTCATTTTGCGGTTAGCGTTGCCATTATTGTTCTATGTTGTTGACTATACGCTATTTCTGAATAGTTAGCCTCATATGAGCCTCTAGTTAAAATCGCCCGTTGTTATGTTGCTCGATGAAGATTTGAAGGGAGCCGCACCCCCGGGGAGGGGATGAAATCAGGCGTCATAGATCGGGTCGGAGTAAAAACCGGAGTTTTTGCAGCCCCGGACGGAGTCGTCTCGGGCCGATCCATGAAGGCCGGCTCTGGAGGTAGGTTACGGGAGGAGCCTGCTCGATGTTCCGCTGATCTATTTCGACTGATGATCTGCTCTCTTTTCAATGCTTGTATGTAAACGCAGCCCTCCGGTGGGAATTCCCCATGGGCGAGAAAAGCACCGAATCGCCGGCTTCGGGATTGTGAAGCCCGGGCTGATTCCGGCGGATTTCATGGTTGACGCGTGTTGCGCGGTATAAAATAATCGGCCCAGTCGGTGTTTCAACATCACATGGGGGCGAAACATGAGAACCTGCACCCGGACGTTTTTTATGCGATGATCGTATCCCTTTTCTTCCTGGTACTGGATCCGACGGGATCACACCTGGCCGCCGAATGCGTCTCGGGCGACTGCATCGACGGTTTCGGCACCTTCGAATACCCGGGCGGCAACCGGTACGAAGGAGAATTCAGGGATAACAAGCGCTATGGGACGGGGACGTTCTACTGGGAAAATGGCGAGAAATACACCGGCGGATTCAAAGACAACGTAATGGATGGGGAGGGAACCTACACCTGGCCCGACGGCTCCAGCTTCGAAGGAACCTGGAAGAACGACGAGAAGCACGGCGCCGGCATCCTGCACCGGCCCGACGGCACCACCGAAAAACAGTACTGGAGGTACGGAAGACTATCGAAAGATCGAAGGAAACGTCCCTGAGTCAGGAAATTTAAACAGTCTGAATAATTCTCCACTTGAAGAGACTGCTTCGATTCCGCAGCGAGTCCGGTTCCAGGTTTACATAATAATTCTCCACGTGTAGGAAATTTGCTGATTCGCAGCAAATCCGCCTGCTTTTTAAGTTCCCGCTTGTTTCGTAACCATCCCGCCGGTTTGATGATGCGAACTACGATTCGGCAGAAAATAGATCTATCCCCTTTTTATTTGAGAAGCAGCATCCTCTTCTGGATCACGCAATCGGAAGTTTTCAACCTGTAGATATACACGTTGCTCGCCACGGGCTCCCCGTGCTGGTTCGTCCCGTTCCAGACGACTTCGTGGTCGCCCTCGGGCAAAGCGGAATCTAAAAGGTTTGTTATAAATCTACCTTGAAGATCGTATACATCTATCAAAATGGGTGATGCTTCGGGAAGGTAAAAGGCGATATGCGTTAAGGGATTGAATGGATTAGGCTTGTTTTGCTCGATCTTGATCGATCTTTCAATAGGGGGGGGAGCCATGCCGCCGCCCTCTTTTGAACAAAACGTACAGCTTACAGGGCCGTATTCCTGTACGCTTCCGTCCAGGCTCAATGCGACGAGATTGTAATAATACGTGGTATTGTCCTCGACATCCATGTCCAGGTATTCATACCATGTCGTCTCCAATGAAGTTCCGCCCTCGGGTCCTTCTTCTATCCAAATCGGTATTATTCCGTGGTCTTCCCGGTACAATTCATAGTGAAGGAGGGATAGCTCGCTCTCGACTCTCCACGTGACTTTGATGCTATTCTGGAATGATTCCGCCCCGAAATAGGAAAGCTCAACGGGGAGGGTTTCGTCATCGCTCGTGAGGATGAATTGGCTGAAACTCGTCAGATTGTTTGCCGTTATGTGGCCCACGCCATCGTATAAGTCCCCTTCACTGTTTATCGTATAGGACGAAACCACGTTCCACGATTCCCCGGCTTCCGACCTGGTATAGAGACTCAGCTTGGCTTCATTTTCGATCCCGTTGAAATAATCGTAATGAAAACTGACATCCGCATTGAATGAACCGTCGTCATCGACCATCCAGAGTTCCCAGTAGGTCAACGCATAATTGGCAAGCAATCCAGCGACGACATCCGGCTTGCCGTTTACCTGGATCGCACTGAAGATCGCGTTCGAGCCGGGACCGTTTCCATCCCAGATAATATCTACGGGAACATCCGAATTTTCCATGAGATTGCTTGTGCCCGTTCCCATGTGGCACTCGTCCCCGATCGGTGCGGTGGATGTCGTCCAGGACGGTTTGCAGGTTTCCTCTCCATCGCCCCTTAAGCCATTGTTGCTCCCCTTCGAGTCCGTTACCGTATCGCCGTCGCCGTCATCCATCTTCCAGTAGCTGACGAGGTCGGAGTAATCAGGATGGGAACCTGTGACACTCTTGTTCATCCATTCCTGGATCGTGGCTTGATCCAGGTCTGTCTTCCAGACACGGACTTCGTCGATTTTACCGTCGAAAGCGGGCGTCTCCCACCACTGTGTGGCGCCCCGGCCTATCTTCAAAGGTTGTGTTCCAGTGGCCGGCGTTCCCGTGTAAGAGAAGGGAGTTCCCTCAACACCGTTTACATAGACTCTTATAACGTCGCCGTTGTAGGTTCCGGCGACATGGATCCATGTTTCGGTCGGCAATCCCATCATACTGGCGGGACCTCTCCACCCGCCGGAATAAATATAGAAAAAGAAACCGGAACTTTCGACTTTCAACCCGCCGAAACCGCCGGTGGCTTTGCATAAAAAATATGTATTCGTCAAAGGAGCAGTATCTTTATATATCCAGGCCTCAACCGTTATATTGGGAGAGATATCCAGATCGTCTGAATCGGGCACATTTACAAAATCATCCGAACCATCGAAATCCAGCACCTTTCCGGCGCCTTGAGCGTGGATGGGCGTGGTGGAGCAGGCAAGAATCATTGCCGCAGTCAAGACGACCGACACCTCGACACCCAAAGCCGTTCCAACCCGGCTGATGAAACTCCGGAGCGGCCTGATCCTTGAGAAGCCGGCGCGGCGCGGGAGAGATTCCCGTGCGTTCCCCACGCCTGTTTTACCCCGCTTCCCCGCCCAGAGATCTATTTTATACATTCTTTATGTTCCCTTCTGCATGCCGACTTTCTACCTGCCGGCCAGAATATCGGCTCAAATAAGTATCGGATTCAAACCGACGATAAGCCTGTTTTTTCGGGTTCGACGCCGTTTTGTTGAATCTCCTTGACGAAGTTCGAGCTTTTCGTAGGTTATTGGAGTCGACACGAGACTCCGGTGTTTCGCGACGAAAGCTGCTGAGAAACACGGGTTAAGGATACTCCGACGATGCAGATGATTGAAATCATCGAATATGATGGAAAAGGCAAAAAATACTATGTACCGGGATAAAAAAGTCGCAGTTGTCCGGCCCGCCTGCAGCGCCGCGCAAATCCTGCTCAAGGCTCATTGGTCGGCTGCAATTATCCTGCTATGCCTGGCCGGACAGGTTTTCGCAGGGGGCGGTCGGATCAGGGAAGAATTCTATCGAAACGAATTTCAGAACTGGAAAGAGTATATCGGGCGTTTTCAGGATTGCACCCCTGATTCCAGCTTCGATGTTACATTTTATCACCTGGACGTGGATATCGGGGTGGAATCGCCGTTCATCGGGGGCAATGTACTTTGCGAATTCGACGTCGGGGAACCGAACCTGCAGGCGATCAGGCTCAACCTGCACGAGTCGATGACCATCGACAGCATAACCGGGAGCGTGAACGCCCATACCTTCGGAAACGACACGATAAATATAGAACTCGACAGGATATATCAGCCCGGTGAATCCGCCGCAGTGAGAGTGTTTTACCACGGCATACCCGAGCTTGCGGGAGGTTACAAGGGCTTGCGATATGAGACGCACAGGGCGGGGGAGCCGGTCATCGCCACCCTGTCCACGCCGTTCCTCTCCCATTACTGGTGGCCCTGCAGGGACGGCCCCGGAGACAAGCCCGATTCGGTATATATCGATATAACCATTCCCGACACGACCGTGGCCGGCTACGAACTCGTTGCGACATCGAACGGGGTGCTTGAACAGATAGTCCGGCACGACGGCAGGAAGACCTTCGAGTGGAGGGAGAGGTATCCCGTAGTTCCATATTACGTGATGGCGGCGATATCCAACTACCGCAGCTTCCAGCAGGTTTACAGCGGTTTTTCCGGAAAAACCTTTCCGATCGATTATTTTGTTTTCAGCGAGGACTACGAGGAGGCGCAGGAAGGGGTGGCCCGGCTCCCCGAGGCGATCGCGCTCTTTTCATCCCTTTTCGGCGCGTACCCGTTCGAGGACGAGAAATACGGCATGACCCAGCTCGGATATTACGGGGCGATAGAGAACCAGACCAACACCATCCAGAACAGCCTTTCCATCGACTGGTTCGAGATATCCGTTCACGAGCTGGCGCACATGTGGTTCGGCGACATGATTACCTGCCGGGACTGGCACCACGGCTGGCTGAACGAAGGGTTCGCCACCTACTGCGAAGCCCTCTGGGCGGAGCATGCGGGTGGATTCAGCGCCTACCGGGACCGCATGTCCGAAAATGAATATTTCTACGGCGGAACTTTGTACCTGGAGGATATCTCCGACCCATTCAATATATTCATCGGTATTATTTATCAAAAAGGCGCGTATGTCCTGCACATGCTGCGACATGTCATGGGAGACGCGGATTTTTTCGAGGCGCTGTACTGTTATGCGCAGGCCCCTGAACTTCGATACGGCCACGCCGTAACCGATGATTTCAAGCAGATCTGCGAGCAGGTCGGCGCGGCGGACCTCGATTTCTTTTTCGACCAGTGGATTTACGATGAATACTACCCGGTTTACGAGTACAGCTTTTCCCGGAATCCCCAAACTCATGAAACAAAGGTCGACATCGAGCAGATCCAGGGCCGATACGGCTGGAGGGCAGTATTCGAGATGCCGGTTGATCTCAAGTTCGGTTTTACCGGCGGAGAAGACTCCCTGGTGACCGTATGGAACGACAGGAGAGATCAGCGGTTCACTTTCGACTTCGCGGATGCCGTGGACCAGGTTACCCTCGATCCCGATGACTGGATCCTGAAAAGAGCGTCCCAGGTGGGAGTCGAAATCGACGCACCCGGAGCGAAATCTCCTGAATTCTCCCTCGGCCCCAATTATCCCAACCCGTTCAATCCCGTTACCGTGATACCCTTTTCCGTAGCGGTCGACGCTCACGTGGATTTGAGGGTTTACGATCTGCGGGGGAGAGAGGTCGGAAAACTCGTCAACGGCGTATTGGCGAGCGGATCTCATCAGGTCGCCTGGTACGGGAGGAATGAATCCGGGCGGCGGGCTTCGAGCGGCGTTTACATCATGCGCCTCAAGGCTGAAGGCAGAACCCTGACCAGAAAGATCCTGCTGATGAAATAAATCCCCATCCCGGCCTGTAACCGCTGCGGCCACATGGAGAAAACCCGTCGATTCCGCGGTGTGGCCGATATCAGGTTTACATAATAATTCCTCACGTGGGGAAACTTTGTCGATGCCGCGGCGTGGCCGATTTCAGGTTTACATAATAATTCCTCACGTGGAGAAACTCCGTCGATTTGCCGCCAAGGCAGCAGGAACCGCCGGCACCTGATCTTGGCAAAGAACCCGCGGGTCGTTTAACTATTAAAACTTGTTGTCAGAAGCTGTGGCAGCGTCATCGGCGGAACAATCCGGTTTTACATCAGCGCACAATTTTGCAGGCAGAAGCAGACCATATCCGCTCAGGGAAAGGTTAAAAAAAAAGTTGCATGGCCTGAAGAGCGCAGGTAGAATTCTTCCAGAAGGAGGCCGAAGCAAGAAAATCGTCGAATCCCGAGGAGACGTTTACGATTGTTCCAGAGGAAGTAGTTAAATTTTCCTTTTCCTGGCGCGATCGAGCGTGGGAGTCGTCGAGTCGGTGGGAGAAGCTGGTTTGAGACTGCTTAGACTGTTCGTAGCGCTGATCATGCTCCTGTTCCCGGCCTTTGCCTGTGCCGGCACCCTATCTTCCGGCGGCGAGGACGGAAGCGAGCTATCCAAGCCTTTAATAGAGATGAGCCTCGAAGAGCTTCTCGAGGTGAGAGTTACGGTGACGACGGAGACCGAGCGGGAGATCCGGGATGCCCCCGGCATCGTCTCCGTCATCACCCGTGACCGAATTTTGCGATCGGGTGCGCGCGATCTCATCGACCTCCTGCGGCTGGTGCCAGGTCTTCATCTGGCCGTCGATGTGCAGAACGTGGTCGGCATAGGTGTGCGCGGCAACTGGGCGAACGAAGGCAAGGTACTGCTCCTGATCGACGGAATCGAGATGAACGAACTGCTGTACTCCACATTGCAGTTCGGCAACCACTATCCGCTCGAGGCCATCGAGAGAATCGAGATCATCCGCGGTCCCGGCTCGGTCCTGTACGGCGGCAACGCGGAGCTGGCCGTGATCAGGGTGACGACACTCTCCGGCGCCGAGCGTGACGGCGCCGCCCTTCGTCTGACCTACGGGCGGATGGAACACTCTCTCGCACGAGCGAACCTCGAGGTAGGCTACGGGCGGAGCCTGCTCGACGGCGATCTCGATCTCAGCATCTCAGGTCTCCTCGGCGAGGGAACACGCAGTGATCGGGAGTATCAGGATATTTACGGAGATCGCGTCGATCTCATCGGTAATTCCGATCTCAATCCAGGGCACCTGAACGTCGGCATCTCCTACAGGGGAGCGACACTGCGCTTCCTCTACGACAACTACCGCACCACGCTGATCGATGGCTTCGATGAGCTCCTGGACCGTGCCTACGCGAACGACTACCTCACCTGCGCGGCCGCCCTCACTTACGAATTGGAGCTGGGCGACCTGGAGCTGACCCCCCGTGTGAGCTATAGGTACTGTCGTCCCTGGCACAACACCGACGAGGACGCGGTGGCTCCCTACCTCTACTACGATGTGGGTGCGGCGCGGTACAAGGGCAGTCTTCGCGCGTCATACGAATTCACGGAAGAGCTCAGTCTGCTCGCCGGCACCGAAGCCTATCTTGACTATGCCTGGGTTCGCGACTTCGAGCGCGCGCAGGAGCTGGGAGCTCCCGTCTTCGCAGACAACCAGTCCGATGTCACGTACGGCGACGTCGCCGGTTTCTCTCGATTGCTCTTCGACAATGCGATCGCCAACCTGACACTGGGCGCGCGCGCGGAATACCACTCGGAGTACGGGTTCTCATTCGTGCCGCGTTTCGCCGCGACACGCGTCTTCGACGGTCTGCACCTCAAGTTTCTTGCGAGCCGAGCCTTTCGCGCTCCCGGCATAGAGAACATCGCGACATCAAGCGCCCTGGGGATCGACATCGAGCCGGAGATGACCCTGGTCCTGGAAGTGGAGACCGGCTATCGGCTGAGCAGGCACATCGAACTGGTCGTCAACGCTTTCGACATTACGATAGACAACACGATCGTCTATTTCTACGATGAAGAAAATGATGTCGAGGGTTACCGCAACTTCAACAAATCCGGCACACGAGGCGTCGAGGCCAAGTTTCGCGCATACTACGAATCGAGCGGGCTGGACGTCGGCTACTCGTTCTATCACCCGAACGGCAAAAACGACGTAGAGGACTACGAGGTGCCGGGGAATGACCACGCGCTGATGGGCTTCCCTGCACACAAGCTGACGGTCAACGCCGGATACGAATTCGACGACCTGTTCCTGTCGGGCTGGGTGGCGCTGCTCGGCTCCCGCTTCGCCTACACATCGGTCGACGATGAGGAAGAGTCGGAGTTCGAAGAGCTCGAACCGCAAACTCTCATTGGTCTTAACGTATCATACCGGGGTCTTCTCAAAGGACTCGACCTCAGCCTTAGCGGATTCTTCAACCTGCCGGAGCAGCGCTACGTCCATGTGCAGCCCTACAACGGCTATCACGCACCGCTTCCCGGCACCAGCGCGGAGATCATGCTCCGTCTCAGCTACAATTACGGGTTCCTCATGGACTAGCCGTATTCACACATGCCCTTTGAAGTCCTAGCTCTTTTAAGCAGTTCTATTCCGCCGGAATCTACCATGATCGGTTAGATATCACGAGCCCGCGATCGGTTGGATATCACGGGCTCATGATCGGTTGGATATCACGAGCCCGCGATCGGTTGGATATCACGGGCCCGTTCCACCTGCTTGGGCCCGGGTGACGATTTTCGCACAACCCGGGAGATCCACCTCGGGATCAGCGATGCCGTTTCTCCCATCGTTCCCCTTCGGGTTCTGCATTCCCAGTCGATTTCAAAGGGATTTCAGGACTGGAGACAACAACATGAACAACCAATCCCGAATTGTCCGAAGAGGTACGACCTGATTATGGTATCAGGATCACGTTCGAAGGGCTGCATACAAGCGTATCAATAACCTGCGCATATACGGTACCGCAGGCCCATGCCGGGACCCATATGGTAAAGCTGCAATCCCCGAACGCATCCGCTTCTTCCCAGGCGACAAAGGTGGCGGTGGCGTCCAGCCCGGTCACTGTGCCGCCGCATGGGGCCCACGCCGGAATGGCATATGATCCGGTGCCGAATGCACGGAGATACATTATTCGTGAATAGGGAGTAGCGCCGGTTACATCAAAGGTCATGATGCCGGGGCATGTGCCGGTGGATGACAAAGTCTGTGCCGGTGCAATTGTCGATAAACAGACGACAAACAGAAATGCGGTGATAATCAAAAATCGTCTCATGATTTATTCTCCTCTTATTAGGGCTTAATCTGTCGGCAGCTGCATACTGCGAACAAGACAGTAATATGACGTTTAATAATGCCGTGGTTACCCCGATCAGGTGAGCTTCCAGGTTAGAAGCTTTCTCTAATACTATATATAAACCATGAACTATGTAAAGTAAATAAGAAATTAACATCCTGTGCCTATCGATCAAAGGATTTTATCCGCGGATCGATTATGCCTTGAAGGGAGTTCAGCGGATCGGTTATGCCTTGAAGGGAATTCAGATGATTTATTCCTTGCTTGAAAACCGAAACACATCGATTAGAGAGAAATCGATTGTCGGATTGACCGGCAAGAACTTGCTGCATCTATTTGAGCGGAAGCATGCTGCATCGGCCCGAGGTCGTCTTGTTGAATCTCCTTGACGAGATTTAAGCTTTTCGTAAGTTATTGAAACCAGCTCGAAACAGATGCTAAAGGATACTGTGAGGATTCAATTGATTGAAAACTTAAAATCTTCTGTAAAAAGAAATAGATAAAATGTACCGAGATAAAAAAGTCATAGTTGTCATGCCTGCTTACAATGCGGCTCAGACTCTGCGCAAAACTTATGAGGAGGTAATGTCCCAGGACATTGTGGACAAAGTTATTATCGTAGATGACGGCAGTAAGGATGATACTGTATCGATAGCAAAAGGTCTTCCGGATACGATTGTATATCCCCATGCTGTTAATCGCGGATATGGCGGAAATCAAAAATCCTGCTACAAGCTGGCCCTGGAAGAAGGCGGCGATATTGTCATTATGATCCACCCGGATTACCAGTACACACCCAGACTGATCCCTGCCATGGCTTCCATGATTGGGAATGGACTCTATCACTGTGTGCTAGGTTCGAGGATTCTTGGCGGATATGCCTTAAAGGGCGGAATGCCGGTCTGGAAATACATCGCGAATCGATTCCTCACCTTCATCGAAAACATTTTCCTGGGTACAAAGCTATCTGAATTTCATACCGGCTACAGAGCTTTTTCAAGAAAACTGCTGGAACAGCTTCCAATCGAAGTCAATTCCGATGACTTTGTATTCGACAACCAGATACTTGCACAGATTGTTTGGCTTGGTTATACGATAGCCGAAGTCAGCTGTCCGACAAAATACCTCGCCGAAGCATCATCGATCGACCTGACCCGAAGTATTAAATACGGCTTCGGATGCCTGCACACGGCTTTTAGGTTTCGGCTGGCGAAAATGAATATTTTAGCTTCAAAACTATTTACATCCCAGACTTAAGCATTGCTCTAGCATTATGTATGCGGTTCGAAATCCTGTCCGGAGAATCATCGATTCGTCCTTTGAAAAATCCAAGTTAGGGTCTTGACCGGTTCATATCGGATCTGCGATAAATATAGCCGCGAGTTGAAACATTGAATCCGGGTTGAAATCGAGCATTGCCAGTACTCCCCCTAATAAGAATCCATGCGGTCGCGGTCATATTGATATTGATTGTTTTATGCCTGCTGTCAGGCACCCTTGTGTTTTTCGAATCGAGCAAATCAGCCAGACTGTATCTACTCGACATGTTACCCGGGCAAAATTTTGTTTTCGACGGCTTGCTTCATACCAGTTGGAGTTTTTTCGAAATAGCCCTTCCCGATGAGTCGAGCGCCGCGTACGGATTCCGAATGAAAGTCAGGTTCAGAAAGAGAACAGAACCTGAAAGTTT
>CAYMWF010000097.1:0-17821 GCA_964394085.1 uncultured Gemmatimonadota bacterium
GAAATCGCCGGGCTGGAGGGGCGGCACGGAGAAGCGGCGAAGTCTTTCAGAGGCGGCATCGGGCTTCTGCGGGACCATACGGATATGGAGCTGGAGTGCGAGCTTTTCTGGCAGTACGGGCGGGCGCGGATACTGGACGGGGACGTTGACGCCGGGGAAAAGTACGCCCGCAAGGCGGTGGAGAAGTCGAAGAAGGCCGGCTATGCGGTGAACCTGGCTTTTGCGTATGAGACCATCTCGAAGGCGCACCACGCCCGGAAAGAGTACGGGAAGGAAGAGGAATTCCTGCGCAAGGCGCTGGAGCTCGACGGGCGGGGATTCCCGTTCTACCGGTTCAAGCTCCTGCTCGAGGCCGCTGCTTTTTACGGCCTGGTCCGGAAAGATGAGCGGAACCACAGGGAAGCCGTCGCGCTTCTCGGTGAGGCGGACCAGCTCGCCGAGCGGATGGAGCTCGGAGCGCGGGAGCTGGAGCGGCTGCTCCTGAGAGCCGAAATCGTAGCCAGGGTGGACCCGTTCGAAGGCGTCCAGGTTCTCGACGAGGTGAGGGACAGGCTGGATGCCGGCGAGGGTTCGGAACTCTTCCCCGCGTGTTACGCGAAGGAGATTCGTTCCCGCGCAGACAAGCTCGAGAAGTCGCTGAGCCGGAAGATGGAAAAACTGTCCAGCCTGGACGCGGCCGTGCTCCACTCGGTGAACGAGCCGCGCGGCCTCGATCACAGGAGCCACCTGGATCTCCAGGGCTTCCTCCGCCTGGTGCTGGAGCGGCTCGACGGGGACGGCATCGTCCTGCACCTCGAATCGGACGGCTTCGAAGTGGACGAGTATCTCGGCATGACACTGAATCGGTTCCAGCGGGTCAAGAAGGCCGCGGTGGAGATTTCGACACTGGAGCGGGGGCTGCCCGTGCTCTGCGCCGATTCGGGAAAAGACGACAAGTTCGGGAAACTCGGGACAGGACGGCACAGCGTGCTTCTCTTTCCGCTTCGTCTCCTCGGCAACGCTCCCTCCGGGTATCTCTATATAGAACGGAACATCGGCGGCGCCAAAAGACGGCACCCCTTCCCGAGGAGCGCGTTCCGGACCGCGTCATTTTTCACCCGCAGCATCGAGTCTCTTCTCGACATGCGGCTCTCGATGCTCCAGCGCGAGAACAGGAGCCTCCGCCGCCTTCTCGACACTCCCGACATGTACCACGGCATCCTGACCCGCAACCCGGGCATGCGCGCCGAGCTCGCCAAGATCGAAAAGGTGAAAGACGCTCTTATCCCGGTGCTGATCGCGGGCGAATCGGGCACCGGCAAGGAGCTTATCGCCCGCGCCCTTCACGAGCGGGGCAGGCGCGGTCAAGGCCCGATGGTAACCGTGAACTGCGCGGCGATTCCGGGAACCCTCCTCGAATCGGAGCTTTTCGGATACAGGAAGGGCAGCTTCACCGGCGCCGATCACGACAAGACCGGCCTCTTCCAGGCCGCCCACGGAGGCACCTTGTTCCTCGACGAGATCGGTGAGCTTCCGGGCGAGCTCCAGGCCAAGCTTCTCAGGGTTCTCGACGACAAGAAGGTTTCGCCCCTCGGAACCACCAGTCCGGTGGATGTCGATTTCCGCCTTGTCGTCGCGACCAACCGCCGCCTGGAAGACGAAATGGAGAAGGGCCGCTTCCGCTCGGACCTGTATTATCGTATCAAGGGCGTGAAGATCAGCATTCCTCCGCTCCGCCGCCGCAAGGAAGACATCACCCTCCTTGCCGGTCACTTCATCGAGCAGCTGAGCCGCGGCGACCCCTCGGTGAAGGGCTGCAGTTTCTCGGCCGCCGCCTTCAGGAGGATGATGGAATACGACTGGCCGGGCAATATCCGCGAACTGAAGCACACCGTCGAATCCGCCGTCTATTTCAGGGACGAAGAAACCGGCGTCATCGGCGCCGATGTGCTCGGTTCCGCCGAGAGTTACCCCATCGAGGCCGAAAAAGGACAGTCGATCGTATCCGACCGCGCGGTGACCGAGATCTGCCGTGCCGTCCGGGACGGCGGTTACGAGCCGGTTCTCGACGGACTCGAGAAACGTGTTCTCGAAAAAACCCTCGAGGAGAACGAGTGGGTCCAGCGCAAGGCCGGACGCGCCGTCAACCTCGGAGAATCCACCCTCCGCGCCAAGCTTCGCAAACTCGGCATCACCCGCGAAGAAGAATAGATTTCACTCCCCCCTGTAAAAATTTACTGGGCAGGTGCCCGATTGTTGCATATAGTTGCGGCACCTGATATCCGGGAGGTGTCGTATGCGAAGAATCAGTATTGTTATGATCGTGGCCTTGTGTATCGCGGCGTCCGGTCCCGCCGGAGCCGCGGAGAAGAATCCTTTTCTGGCCCAGTCCGGGAAGTTCAGGGTTCTCGTGGAGCTTCTCCCCCAGGATTTAAAGGATGCCGGGCTCACCCAGCAGATGATCAAGGAGCAGGTCGAGCTCTATTGCAAAGAGAACGGCCTGACGGTGGAGGAGTCGAGCTCGGACTATCTTTACATTCAACTCAAAGGTCTTACCATCACCGTAAGCGGCCAGACCCTGGGTTACGCCTACAACGGGAAGATGCTGTTCGCGCAGGCCGTAAGAAGCGCCATATCGACCGATATCTACAAGGCCTTCACCTGGCAGTCGCCCGGGTTCTCGGGCATTTCGAAAAAGAGTCTCCTGAAGCAGGAGATCGATCTGTGCCTTCAGAGCGAGGTCAGGAACCTGGCGACCTCCATTCAGAATTCGAGATAGCAGACCGGCTCGTTTCAGCAGGTTCGGTTCCGGAACAAACCGTGAACAGGCAAGCCGAAGTCAAAACGACGGGGCAGTCCGGTCCGGAACGGTCGCGTCCGGTTAAGCGGGGAGCCGATGTGGCGAAAGTATTGGTAAACGAGAAAGCGCCCCTGTTCGACACAAAGGACTTCAACGACAGGACGGTGGCCCTGGCCGATTTTAAAGGCGCCGCGAATGTCCTGCTCGTTTTCAACCGCGGATTCATCTGACCGTTCTGCCGAAGGCACCTGGCGCAGTTGCGCTCGGATTACGGGAAGTTTCGCGAGCTGGACACCGAGGTCGTGGTCGTCGGCCCTGAGAATGCCGGGGCTTTCAGGGAATACTGGGAGAAGGAGGAACTGCCTTTTGTCGGTCTGCCGGATCCGGACCGGAAGGTTTTGAATCTGTACGGCCAGGAGGTTAAACTGTTCAAACTGGGCAGGCTGCCCGCCCAGATCGTGATAGATAAGACCGGGACAATCCGCCTGGCTCACTACGGCGGGTCGATGATGGACATTATTGCCAACGCTGAAGTTATAGCGTTTATTGAAAGTATTAATTAAGGTAGCTCCACTAAAAAACGGAGGTCGAATCATGGAACTCAAAGGAAGCAGGACAGAGAAGAACCTGATGGCCGCCTTCGCGGGAGAGTCGCAGGCGAGGAACCGGTACACGTACTACTCGAGCAAGGCCCGGAAAGAGGGCTTCAGACAGATATCCGAGATCTTCGAAGAGACCGCCAACCAGGAGCGGGAACACGCCAAGCGCCTGTTCAAATTCATGCCGGGCGGCGAAGTCGAAATCACGGGGGCCTTCCCCAGCGGCACCATCGAAAATACGCTGACGAACCTGAAAGCCGCCGCAGCCGGCGAAAACCATGAATGGGTCGAGATGTATCCGTCTTTCGCCGCCACCGCGAGGAACGAAGGGTTCGATGAGATCGCCGAGGTATTCGAGGCTATCGCCGTGGCTGAAAAACATCATGAGAAGCGGTACCTTGACCTTGCGCGGAATATCGAACACGGCAGGATTTTCAAAAAAGACGAAGTTGTCGTATGGCGGTGCATGAACTGCGGATACGTGAGCAAGGGGCGGGAAGCCCCCGGTCTCTGCCCGGCCTGCGCCCATAAACAGGACCATTTCGAGCTTCTCGGAGAGAACTGGTAGCCGGACGGGTCCGGCGATACCGCCGGCGTAAGGTAGCGACCGGAGGGAGCCGCCCTGAAGGAACCGGTCGCATGTTCCGCTGAGAAGCGGTCGAAACACCGCGACCGGTTCGAGCCGCCCGTCCGCCGCAGGAGGATAAGATGGAGATTTCACCTTCATTGATTTGGTTTTTCGTCGGTGTGGCGTTCCTGGTGGCCGAGATGCTGCTCCCGGGTTTCATCCTTATTTTCTTTACCGCCGGAAGCTGGATCTGCGCAGTGACGGTCTGGCTGACCGATATCGGTCTGCCGCAGCAGCTTGCCCTTTTTATCGTTTCTTCGCTGATTCTCCTTTTCGCCCTGAGGAAATACGGCCTCAAGACTTTCAAGGGAACGGTCCTGGAAAACGTCGACCGGTCCTTCGAGGAGTCGAAAATCGGAAAAAAAGCCATAGTCACGAAAGCGATTGCGCCGAATATCCCCGGGGAAATCAAGGTTTCGGGCAGCTTCTGGAGAGCCGCGGCCGGGGAGGACATCGAAGAAGGCCGGTCGGTGGTGATCGAGGGCCGGGAGGCGGATGATACCCTGACGTTCAAGGTCAGGCCGGCCTGAAGAACCGGCGGCGGGCAAGATATGATTGTTGCATCGGCGCGCAGAAAGTTGGGAGAATAACATGAGCCAGTCCCTTGTCGTTTTAGGCTTCCTTGCCGTCATCGTCATCATACTGCTGCTCAAGACGGCCATCGTGGTGCCGCAAAGGTCCGAGTATATCATCGAGCGCCTCGGCAAATTCAACAAGAGCCTGGGCGCCGGGTTTCATATCCTGATCCCGTTTCTTGACAAGGTGGCGTATAAGCGGTCGCTCAAGGAAGAGGTGATGGATATACCTTCGCAGGACTGCATCACCACCGATAATGTTTCAGTGTCGGTGGACGGGGTCCTGTACCTTCAGGTGGTCGACGCCAAGCTTTCGGCGTACGGCATCGACGACTACAGGCTGGCGGCCAGCCAGCTCGCACAGACCTCGCTCCGTTCGGTGATCGGCAAGATCGAGCTCGACAGGACCTTCGAAGAGCGGGAAAGCCTGAACCAGCAGGTGGTTTCGGCCATCGACGAGGCGGCCCAGAACTGGGGCGTCAAGGTTCTCCGCTACGAGATCAAGGATATCACCCCGCCCCAGAGCGTCATGGACGCCATGGAAAAGCAAATGAAGGCGGAACGGGAGAAGCGCGCGTCCATCGCAACATCAGAGGGCGACAGGCAGTCCAGGATCAACCGGGCCGAAGGTCTGAAGAAGGAAGCGATCGAGGTATCGGAGGGGGAGAAGCAGAAACGGATAAATGAAGCCGAGGGCCAGGCCAAGGAGATCGAGCTCATCGCCCAGGCCACGGCCGAAGGCATCCGTAAAATAGCGGACGCCCTGAGCCTTGAAGGCGGCGAGACGGCGGCGAACCTGAGGGTGGCCGAGAAGTATGTCGCGGAGTTCGGAAACCTGGCCAGGGAGAGTAATTCCCTGATTATCCCTTCGAACCTGGGGGATATGTCTTCGATGATTGCAACGGCAATGTCGGTGCTGGAGCATACGAAAAAGAACGCCGGCCAGAAAGCGGATTAGGTTGCGGAACAAATTTCACATCATCGCATTTTTTGCGGCAGCGGGTGCTCTCACCGGCTGGGCGGCGGGCCTGATCCTGGTTCTGGATTATATGCTCACCTCCCTTCACCTGTGGAGCTGGTCATTCTTCATGTTAGGTGTTGCGATGCAGGTCGTGCTGGGCATGCTGATCGGTATCGCCGCAGGTGTATTCGCCTGCGTTATCACCCTTGCAGCGGGGAAATTCCGTTCCGGGGCTTTCCTGACGGCTATGGCCGCTGCTTCGATCGCCCTGGTTCTCCTTTTTTCTTCAATCTTTCTTGCCGTTCTTCCCGACACAATCAGTATCACCTCGTTCAAGGGTCTGCTGATCTCCCTGGTGCTTCTGATTTCAGTCTCCACGGGAGGTTTCTTTCTATGGCGTTTTCTCGAGCGGTTTCCCGGTTCTTTCTTTTCAAAGTACCCGCCGCAGTCACTGATTCTCTGGGGCCGGACAATCCTCATTTTCCTGCTGTTCGTTTTGATTGTCGGAGTCGGAGCGGGTCTTGATCATATCCTTTCAGGGCTGGAGAAAAAGGCATCCCCGCCCTCCAGACTGAAATGTCCGGATATTATTCTCATCGTACTCGACACCCTCCGGGCGGATCATCTTTCCTGCTACGGGTATTCGAGTAAAACATCCCCCTTCCTCGATAATTATGCGACGGAAAGCGCTCTTTACCTGAATGCGATTTCGACTTCGTGTCATACTCCTCCTCCTCACGCCACGCTGCTGACGGGAAAATACCCCTCCACTCACGGTGTTTACGGAAATAACCGGTTCATGTCGCCCCGGGACAGGCGGTTACCGGGCCTTCTGGCTGAAACCGGGTATCATTCAGTCGGGATCGTATCGAACCTGGCCCTGCATGCTGTTTTCGGATTCGGTATGGGTTTCGATGCCTACATCAGCGAGCGCCTGGATATACTCACTCACATCGGATTCTGGCAGAAAATCGGCCTGTGGGGCGGTGTGAAGAGAAACTTTCCCGGTTTGGTACCGATTCTATCCAGGCCGGAAAAACTAGAAAACAAGCGAATGAATGAAGCTGAATACACCACGGATCTGGCTATCGAAGCCGTCGGTGAAGCTCCTCCGAACAGACCCCTTTTCCTTTTTCTCAACTACATGGACCCGCACATGCCCTATGCTCCGCCGCCCGGGGATCTCAGGTATTTTCTAAAAGGCGACCAGCAGCAGGGCGGCGAGCTTTCTCACGCCGGCAACAGCAGCATGGCCTCAAAATCCAACAAGGAGATCATGGATATCCTCTTTGCGAGGTTGAACCGGGAGAAGGCGAATCTCCTGCCGGAACTTCCCCGTGAAGACCTCGATTATCTCCTCGCCGCTTATGACGGCGAGATAAGGTACCTGGACCGCCACCTGGCTCGACTGTTCGATTCCCTGAAAGCCGAAGGCAGGCTGGACAATGCACTTGTTATTATCACCAGCGACCATGGTGAACATTTCGGAGAGCACAGAATCTTTCTGCATGCGAACTCCCTGTACGAAGAGCTTATCAGGATTCCTCTTCTAATTTCCTGGCCGGGCAGGATAGCGGCCGGACCCCGGGATCAACTTGTATCCCTGATTTCGTTGACACCCACCATGCTGGAGGCTGCCGGCGTCCCGATCCCTGAGGATATGGAAGGTGAAAGCCTCCTTCCAGGTCTCGTTGCCGATGGAGATGAAATTCGCCGGGAAGAAAAAACCGTGTGGGAATCGTCTGGTGTCGTCTCGCAATGGACCGGGAATCATGCCATTTACAGTGAAGGATTCAAAGGAATATTCTACAAGTCGGGTGATGTAGAAATATATGATCTGAGCTCGGACCCGGCGGAAACGCAAAACCTGGCCCCGGTCCGGCCCGCCATTAAACAGCGCCTCGAGGACAGGCTGAGTGAATGGAAAGCATCTCGTGGGAATGTAGATCCCGTAGATGCGGCAGCCAGAGAGGTAGCCGCGCCCCTGAAGGAAAGACTGGAGGCCCTCGGTTATATCAACTGAGCACAGTTGTCAGGCGGGCGGGGGTTTGTAGATACCGGCGTACTTTGCGAGGCGGATGTATCGTTTGAAGAGCCTGTTCGTTTCTGCTTCGTGGGGGGAGACGGTGTTTTCGTCTACCGGGTCGAAGCAGCAGGTCGGATCCTCTTCGAGGTAGTCGCCGGTGCGGTAGTAGGCCAGCGCTCTGCAGCCCCCGCAGGTGCAGCGGTACCGGCAGCGTCCGCACCGTCCTTTCAACAGGTCCCTGTTCATGAGATTGCGGAACAGGGGGCTTTTTCCGACGATGTCTTGAAGATTCGCCTCTCGCACATTGCCTGCGATGAGTTCGTCCTGGAGGATGGCGCAAGGTGCGACGTCCCCTTCGGGGCTGACGGAGAGCCAGCTTCCGCACCAGCATCCGATTGCGGGGTTCTGCGGAACCGTGCCGTTCCTCCCGCCGTCGCCCGATACTTCCCGGTGCACTTCGGGGGCAAGGAAGAAAGGCGTCTGGCTCGCATAGCCGTTCATTTTCTTCCTGAGCGCGGGGTGGATAACGTTCCGCATGTCCTCGCGTGTGAAACCGTATTCATCGAACCAGTCGCGCCCGGAGTTTCGCGGCGCGAACGGCGCCCTGTTGAAGGGGAGCTTCCTCTGCGCCAGCCAATCGAGGGTCTCCTCCAGGTCATCGAGATTGAAACGCCCGATATTGACGACGACGTGACGTTTTATCTTGTGAATCCTGCAGAGCTCCATGGCTCTCAAGGTTTCTTCCTGGTTGATGCTTCGTGTCGAGCGGTTCACCCGTTCATCGCTTATCGAGTTGATGCCGAAGACGAGAACGAGCTTCTTTCCGGCCGCCCTCTTGAGCTCTTCGAGCAGCTTCCCGTCGATCAGGACGCCGTTCGTGAGGATTCCCACCTCGAAATCCATACGGGCGGCGGCGTTCACCAGATCTAGGGCGTCGTCCCGGAGGAGGAACTCCCCGCCGCTGAACGAAATCTGGAAAACGGAGAGTTCCCGCGCCGGTTCGAATACCAGCTTCAGGATCTCATCGTGGCTGAGTTCGAAAGGTTTCTTTCGTGCGACGAGCTCCTCGTCGTTACATCCGACCATGCAGACAGGGCATGAGAGGTTGCATGATCTCGTCGTCTCGAGGTTGAGCTGGTAGAAAGTGTGGGGTTTCGTCATCGTTTTCAAGCCTGTTCTTATCCTGTTAAACCCGGATACCCACCAGCACTCGGCGCGGGTTCGACGGCGGCCAATCCGGGTCGGGGTCGCTTTTCTACGGGGTCACCGCGAGAGTTCGCTTTTTTTGCCGTGCCGCTCCTCAACGGCCGTCGCTGTCGCCCATCGTGAAGCACCAGTTGTCGCCGTTCGCCAGAAGATCATCAGCGGAATCGTTTTTTGAGCCCGGGATGAAGAGCGTTTTCACGCTGACATCTGACTCCTGAAGCCCTGCTTTTTCAAGAAACTGTCTCAGGGGATGGTTCGCACAGCACCAGGTACGGACTATATCGGAACCGGCGGTGCGTGTATACCTCAAGAATCCGGAGAACAGCGCGCCGGCGGAGCCGGAATCCCCGTCGATGCACTCGAAGTCGAGGATGTCCGCGAGCATATAGCGGCCTTCCTGAAAACATCGAAAAACGATGAAACCCGTGATTTCCTCATTCTTTTCGCACCCGAGGAGCGTATATTCGCGGACCGGATGCCGCAGGTACCGCCAGTCGAGATACACCGGGTCTTTTCTGAGAGACACCGGCCGTCCTGCCGTGGTTCGTTCCCAGAACCTGTCGAACCCCGACATTTTCCCGCGGGATTCAACCTCGAATACTCTTCCGGACTTAACGGCCGGGCGGAACCGGGAACGCTGAACGGGGGAAAGGGCCGCGGCGATGAGATCGGCGGACCGTCCATCCACCCCTCGCCTGTGCAGCCCCGGGCGGAGGGAGAGCGAACCGGTGAGCTCGGGAATGGTGCAGAGATGCCGGGCCTTGAAGAGTTTGCGCCCCACCGCGTAGAATCCGGGAACCGGAATGGCGAACCCGAAATCCGCGGTCTCGGCGCCGAGCGACCCGGCGAGGTTCCACATCTCGCGGAGCACCCCTCTCTGGCCGAGGCTGTGCTTGCGGAGCTTCGGATCGACCGCCACATCTGCGGGGAGTATCCCTGTTCTGCTTTTTCCCTCGACATCGAAGGGGAGCTGAATGAGCCCGAAGTGGCCGAGTACTTCTCCTTCCTCTTCGCTGATGATCGGGGGAATGGATCCGAACGGATTTCCCTGGTACTTATGGTGCGAGAGCTCCCGCGAAAACCAGCCGCCGAATGACGACCGGAGCAGCCGGATGAGACTCTGCTCATCCCTTTCTTCGTACGGACGGATTTGCATGGTTACACCATTCGGCCGGGGTTCCCGGCTCCTTCACGCGGATACGCTTTTTCAGCAGGATGTAGAGGTTGTATCCTCATACCTGATAACAATCACTGCAGGCCGGAATATCCGCCTTGCGTCCGAGGATGTGAAGGCGGCGGACTTTTTTGACCGAGTCATGCCGCCATGCATCCCTGATCGATAACTCCGGAAACTTCAGGCCGAGGTGCAGATCGCTCCTCAGCCCCGGTGCGCAGCAGAACATGAATTCACCTTTCCAGCTTATACTGAGCCGCTTCCAGAGCACGGTGCATGGAGGGCGCCGGGCGGGTTCCGCAGGCCGCTCGTTCGTATTCGGATATGTAGTGCCGCCGGTATGGTCCTTCTGAAACTCCTCGTCGAGACGGATGAGCGGTTGAACCTGGATCTCGTCGGTCGGCCTCAGCAGGGAGTGCCATCTTCGTTTCAGGTCGTCCAGCTCGTGAGCGGTTTCGGGCATCGCGATGGTGCGAATGACTACGGTCGGTTTCTCCAGCTTCCGCCGATTCCGTTCCTCCAGGAAGCGGGAAATGTTCCCGAGTGTTTCTTCGAAGTCGCCGCCGACCCGCACGGAGTTGTATGTTTCCCTGCTGTTGCCCTCGATGCTGAAATGGATGGACCTGATTCCGGCCGACAGGATCGAATCGGTCTTCTCGTCGGTAAGGAGGGTGCCGTTGGTTATAAGGAAAACCTGTTGAAGCCCCCGTTCCGTTAGATGATGGAGAAACCGGTCGAAATCTTCGAGGTACAGCGGTTCTCCAAAGCCTGTGAGCAGGATTTCGGTCGGCGGTGATTGAACCAGTTCATCTATGAGAAGCTTGAAGAGATCGAAGCCCATCGAACCCTGGGTCCGGGTTTTTGCATGGAACCGGTAGCAGAATACGCAATTCAGGTTGCATCGGTTCGTTATCTCTATACTGACCATGGGCGGAAAGGAAATAAACCTGTGCCACGGAATCATGCCTGCCGCCAGACGCGCGGGGGGGAAGGATATCAGTCGCCTGCCCCAGTTTCGGATATTGCCGTGACGGAGCCAGCGGGTCGCATCCTTCCTGCCGGTCAGGTATTCAGTTGGGATATCAGTGGTGTATCTTGCCATGTCTCGAATCGCAGCCCTTCGGGATCCGATATTACGCTCACCCTCGCTGAAAAGCAAGTAAGTCTCGGATATGGAATTCAGTGATGGGTGGGTAACGGGCGGGTCCGGCCGTCGCCGAAGCGTAAGCCGGCAGGATAGTGCTGCGGAGCTGAGGGACGGTCGGGCCGTCACTGCAGCCGTGGTCCGGTCGTGGTGTTCTCGCAGAATTGCGAGACGGTCGGGCCGTCACTGCAGCCGTGATCCGAGCAGGCTGCAACGGACGCGGGAGCCGGTTAAGCCGTCACCTCGCAGGTGAAGCTGCAGCTGTCGATGTCGGCGCCGAGAAACGAGACGATCGTCTCGAGATTGTATTCGCCGAGAGGCGTATTCCCCGGAACCATGACTTCCACCGTGTCGCTCACCGACTGGCCCGGCTGCAGCGCCGCCGCGGCTTTGAAAATGTCGAGGGTCACGGCGACGGGGCCGGTGATCTCGAGACGCACCCGGTCGAGATCGGCCTGTTCGGATGAGTCGATGTTGGTCACCCTGACCTGGTAGCTGAGCGTCTCGCCCCTCGCCACGCTCGATGGGTTGTAGAGAAGCTCGATCCTGATCCTGTCGAGGATGATTTCCACCGGATCCATCGCCCCGGGAGCGGCGATTCCCAGGTTGTAGGGCGGCTCCGCGGCGTCTTCGATATAGCTCCCGGCATATTCCGAGTAACCCCGGGCGGTCCGCTCCATGTTTATGAGCATTCTGCCGTAAAACTCGTTCGTCACCGGGTCGGTCGAGAACAGCATCGAATTCGGAGTGCCCTCCTCCGGGAATGTTATCCATTCCTGGGGGCTGCCGATGGGTCCTCCAGTCCAGATCCCGAAAATGCAGTCGAGCAGCACCAGGCAGGTCTTATCCTTGATTTCCGTATGGGTATTGAGAAGCAGCATGTTGCTGAACTGGCCGCACAGGTTCGAAGGCTTCACGGAGCCGTAATGGTTCTTCAGGCCGAGGGTGAGCCCGTTGGTGCTGTGGTCTTTTATGACGGGAATGTCGATGACGTAATCGCTGTCCGCTATCCAGCTCGACAGTTCGTATCCCGGCACCGGGTATATGCCGGAGTTGCAGTTCGCGTTGCTCTTGAGCTGGGCGGTCTTGCCGTTGAAGGTGAACCTCCCGTTGGTGTAGCCGTGCCACAGCATCGACCCCTGGTCGAATATGATTACATTGCTCACATCGTAGGTGCCGCCGAACATCTCTGCGAGCCCGGCGACCACCCCGCGGGTGGTCTCCCACCTGGTGTCGGCCCAGGCGACCAGGTTCACCTTGACGGCGATGGTGGAGGAGGGGGTGATCCCGGGGAAAAGCGATTCGAAAGCTTCACCGGTGTCTTCGATGCCGGTGAGCAGCTTCACTCCCTGGGCCACGTCGAAAACCGCCCTGTCCATGTCCACCGAGCCGCTGTTCGAAAGGCGGTCGTCGTGCAGAAGCACTATCCTTCCCGGCATGGAGTTGCTTTTGCCGACCGGCTTCTTATCCCTCGCGCCGGCGATGTCGATCGCACCCGCCACCGCCGGAGCCGCCAGCATGGCCGAAGCCGCGAAAGTCGATTCCCGGAGGAATTCCCGCCTCGATTTCACCCTTAACCCGATAGCCTCGAAAAACGATTTTTCATCGGATTTCCGCCTGATTTCCATCCTTATATTCCTTTCATGTCGCGGGGATTTTATTATCCGGTGACTTCGCAGTTGAAGCTGCAGCTGTCGATGTCGGCGCCGAGAAACGAGACGATCGTCTCGAGATTATATTCGCCGAGAGGCGTATTCCCGGGAACCATCACTTCGACCGTGTCGGTCACCGACTGGCCCGGCTGGAGCGCCGCCGTATTGGAGAAAATATTCAGTGTGGCGGCGATCGGACCCGTCACCTCGAGGCGGACGCGATCGAGATCGGCCTGTTCCGAAGAATCGGTGTTGGTTACCCTGACGTCGTAGCTGAGCATCTCGCCCCTGGCCACTGTGGAAGGGCTCGACAGGAGCTCGATCCTTATCCGGTCGAGGATGATCTCCACCGGATCCATCGAACCGGGGTCGGCTATTCCGAGGCTGTAGGGATCCCCGGAGGCGGTTTCGATATACGTGGCGGAGTAGGTCGAGTAGCCGCGGTCGCTCCGCTCCAAGTTGATGAGTAATCTTCCGTAATACTCGTTCGTCACCGGGTCGGTGGATATCAGCATCGAGTTCGGAGTGCGCTCTTCCGGGAAGGTCTGCCATTCCTGGGGGGTTCCGTGGGGTCCTCCGGTCCAGAGCCCGAAGATGCAGTCCATCAGCACGAGGCAGGTCTTGTCTTTTATCTCGGCGTGGGAGTTGAGGAGCAGCATGTTGGTGAACTGTCCGCACAGGCTCGGAGGCTGCACCGAGCCGTAGTGGTTCTTCAGGGCCAGGGTCAGGCCGTTGGTGCTGTGGTCCTTCAATACGGGCATGTCGATCAGGTAGTCGCTGTCGGCTATCCAGCATGACAGCTCGCGTCCCGGCACCGGATAGATGTTGGAATTGCAGTTGCTGCTGCTTTTCAGCCGGGCGGTTTTGCCGTTGAATGTAAACCTGGCGGCCGTGTATCCGTGCGAAGACATCGAATGCCTGTCGAACAGAATCACGTTGCTTACATCGTAAGTGCCGCCGAACATCTCGGCCAGGCCGGCGACGACCCCCCGGGCGGTTTCCCACCTGGTGTCGGTCCAGGCGATCAGGTTCACCTTGATTGCGATGGTGGAGGATGGGGTGATGCCGGGGAAAAGCGATTCGAATGCTTCGCCGGTGTCTTCGATGCCGGTGAGCAGCTTTACTCCCTGGGCCACGTCGAATGCGGCCCTGTCCATGTCCACCGTGCTTCCGTTCGACAGGCGGTCATCGTGGAGCAGCACTATCCGGCCGGGCATCGAGTTGCTTTTGCCGAACGGCATCTTTCTTCGGCTGCCGGCGACATCGATCGCTCCCGCCACCGCAGGAGCGGCGAGCATGGCCGAGGCGGCGAAGGTCGATTCCCGCAGGAACTCACGCCTCGATTTCACCCTGGATCCGATATTTTTTAAAAATGATTTTTCACCCGGTTTCTTGTTGATTTCCATCCCTGGTTCCTTTCGAGTCATGGGAGCGTGGTTTGCTGGAATGGGACCGCCGGTTTTCCGGTTGCGGGCGGATCGTGGTAGACCTCGATCGGCAAAAGATGCCCCCCGGGTCCGGGAGTCGACGAGCGGTTCGGGAAGCTCCGAACCTTCGCTCGTTCGAAACTGCAACGCAGTCCATCCGGCGGTCCGGTAATACCAACGTAAAGATCGTAACCCCGTACCGCGCGAATCTGAAATGGATTCGATCGGTTTTTTCGATTTCGTCGGAGCCGCGCTGCGCCACGGAGAAGAAGAGGAGGATGAGGAGAGGATGGAAAAAGAAGAGGAGGATGGGGAGAGGATGGAAAAAGAAGAGGAGGATTGAGAGAGGATGGAAGAGGGTGAGGGTGGAAAGTTTGGTTATTCCGCTTAATGAAACAAAATCCACCGGCTCAGCCGGCGGTATAGTTAAGCTGTGCCCGGAAAAGAATCAGGTGTACGCCCCGGTTGGCTTTGAGATCCCAAATCACGGAGCCGCTCTGTGTATTTCTTTTTTTTGCAGCGCAACGCAAGAAGCATAGCGTGTCCTGCGGGGGATGCAGGCGTACTCGTGTAAAATTGTCAATCCGATTGACAATTTTACACGTCTTCCGGGTGGACTCGAGCGAGACGCCTGAACAACCGGGGAGGCATCCACCTTATAGAGCAATAAATGATCGGCTCCCTCCGGCAGTGGAATAAGTGACAGGTTCCCTCCGGCAGTGGAATAAGTGACAGGTTCCCTCCGGTAATTGTCAGCTTTTTGCGCTGCTGGGCAAAAAGGTTTGACAGGAACCCTTTGCCGGTTGAAAATTCAATATTCCGCCTCCGGGTCGCGATCCGCGACGCCGGCTGGAGGAGATCGAGACGGCAGGCGTGAGTCTTTGTGAGAGGAGACGGTTTTGAAGAACAGGATTTTCCGGGCCGGCGGATTGAGCCTTGGTTTATTAACAGTTGTCTTTATCTGTTTCGCTCCCGGCGCGACGGGTGCATTCGAGTTGCCCGACCTTCTCCCGGAGGACGGGGCGATCGAGGGATGGGTGAGGGCCGGTGATTACAAGTATCCGCAGACAGCCGACTCGCTCCAGGCCGTTATCAACGGCGCGGCCGATCTGTTTCTCAGGCACGATTTCAAGGGCGCGGTTTTTCAGGATTACATGGATACGAGCTTCGTTCTCCTGAGCCTGGCGATTTACGACCAGACTTCGCCGGACCAGGCGAAGGCCGTTTACGACTCGACCGCTCTCGGCACGGAAGAACCGGTTGGAGGTCTGGGCGACGAGGCCCGCATGGACGAGCATCTTTTCGATTTCCAGATCGAGTTCAGGCGAGGGGAGTTCTACGTGAAGGGCACGGTTATGAACCGCACAAACCCTTACAAGACGGCCCTTCGCGACTTTATGATCATGGTGGACGGCAGAATGGTGGCCCCGGTGCCGCAGCAGAGTTCCTGGGGGCAGATTAAAGCCAGGCACCGCTGACAGGCCGTAACCATTTCCTGTAACGTTGTTTCCTTCGCCGGACCGTGGCCGAGCACCGCATCGCCGTTCCCGTCGCCGGACCGTGGCCGAGCACCGCATCGCCGTTTCCTTCGCCGGACCGTGGCCGAGCACCGCATCGCCGTTCACTTCGCCGGACCGTGGCCGAGCACCGCATCGCCGTTTCCTTCGCCGAACCGTGGCCGAGCACCGCATCGCCGTTCCCGTCGCCTGGGCGGGTGAACCTCACGGTCCAGAGCAGGTTCCGGTTTCCGCGGTGTTTCGGTTCTCAACTATGACAATGCAAAAAGAAGAGCAGCCGTAACATCCTCTGACCGGCGAAGCAAATAAAAAAGGGCGGTCGAAACCGCCCCTGAACCGGTTCAACCCGGTAAAACCATCATTGCTAGTGCAGGCAGAAGCGCAGCCGCGCGACTTCACCTTCGCGCAGCACTATCCGCACCGCGTCCTTCCCGACCCCTCTTTTCCAGGCTCTCACTTCGTACTTGCCGGCAGGAACCTTCCTGAAACCGAACTTTCCGGTTCTTCCTGTATAAGTGCGAGCGTAAAACTCGTCCCCGCCTGCCGTCCTGCCTTCGATCTCGACCGTTGCTCTCGGAACCGTGGCGCCCGACCTGTCGTACACGATGCCGACGACATGACCGTATCGACGATCCAGTTCCAGCGGTCCGTCCGGCACGGCTTCGATAATGCCTGCATCTCCCGAGCCTGCTGAGGCGACGACCGGTTCTCCCGCCGCAAGTCCGCCTGCGAAGAGCATTATTATTCCGATCATGATCATGGTGGAAGGGGCTGTTTTTCTCATTTCTACCTCCTGGTGGGTGTAGCGCTTTCTGTGGAAGCGCGGTGTGCATCCCCGCGGTGCTTCGGGCGGTTCCGTTTGAAGCGCCGTCGGCATTCCACAGTAATCGCAAAGTGCGTGCCAATGCGAAATTCGTTGATTTACAACATGTTACGCTTGCAACAGGTAACTGGAATCGAAAAAAATCGACAAAATTGTCGACTTTTTCGTCGAACAAACGATGTTTTGTGTTACCATTCCTGTATATGGAACCGTGAAAAGATGAAAAACCAACCGGTGAAGACGCCGGATTCGGAAACGGATGAAGATGTGGCGAATTCGTCTGAAGTGACTATAGGGAAGCGCTCCTACCGGCTCGAAGAGCGGATCGGGCGCGGCAGGTATGCTTCGGTGTACCGGGCGTTCGATTCAGCCGACGGCGTCGAATGCGCGGTCAAACTGATGAAAACGGGAGAGGAAACCCACGCCGGAGAGCTCGATTTCGCCGCCCGTCTCGATTACCCCGGCCTGGTTTCCCCTGTCCACTCGGGAGAGAGCGACCGGGGGGGGCTCGGTATTGTAACGCCTTTTATCCGCGGGATCCCGGTGACCGGTTTCTTCCGGGAATACCCTCCCGGCCGGGACACCGGACTCTTCCGAATGCTCGTGCGGGAGCTCCTCGAAATCATACGCTACCTGCACGACAGGGACATGCTGCACCTGGATCTCAAACCCGACCACATCTTGATCGACCCTGATCCGCTCCTCCTCGAAGGTGCTCCGGGGGCGGGGTCGGAAAGAACGGCGCCCCGGCCGCCGCTCCACCCCGGAGCCACCGCGGAGACCGAACCTGACCGGGCGCCGCCCCGGCCGTCCGTCTGCCTGCTCGACCTGGGCAGCCTGTGTTTCGTCCGCGAGAAACCCCACGCCGCCGGCGTCCGGGGCACCCCGGCCTACATGGCCCCCGAATGGCGGAGCGGCAGAAAGGCCGACCAGCGCACCGATATTTACTCTCTCGGTATCATTCTTCACGAACTCCGCGAGCTGAGCACCTCCGTCACGGCGGATCCGGCGCCGGTAAAACAGGCACCGCGGGATCCCGGCCGGCCAGGTGTTCACCGGCCGGAAGGTTTCGCGAGTTCCGCCCCGAACGGTCCTGGCACCCGCCTGCCGGGAAGTTTCAGCGAAACCCTCGATGCGATGATTTCGCCCGATCCGTCGGTACGCCCCTGGAATATCGACGAAACAGTAAAGGGTCTCGGGCTGGAACAGGACCTCACGCCGTTCCTCCGCGGGGTCGCGCCCTTCAAGTCGCGGTTCGCCGGAAGGCGCAGGGAAATAGAGCTTTTCCTCGACAGGGCAGGGGAGCTTTG
>CAYMWF010000098.1:0-3649 GCA_964394085.1 uncultured Gemmatimonadota bacterium
TAATCCTGGAATTCTAGAGCTCATAAACTTTTTGACCCAGTCTCACGTGAAGAAAGTTCAACTTTTGAACAGTTATTAAAATGGGGCGTTGTGGCGGAGTAGGGCGGGTTCGGAGTCAGGCCTTGGTTTTGCGCTGTTTTTCCTGGACCAGGTTTTCCCCACGTGGAGAAAGTTCAGCTTATGAGCAGTTGTCGGGCCTGATGGCTGGATCTGGAATGTCAGGTTCCATACACCGGCATAAAGATGCCCTGCTGATAGTGAACTGTTGCCGTGTAAGCACTCGCCGGGATCTTGCGGTAAATATAACAGATCTGAGGAAGTAACGAATAAATCGAACCGCTGTCCGGAGGATGTTCGTCGATTCAATCGAAACCGCTGTCCGGAGGATGTTCGTCGATTCAATCGAAACCGCTGTCCGGAGGATGTTCGTCGATTTCGAAACGGTTGCTGTGAATCAGATTCTGAAGCATAATCCGGAGGGATGGAGTAACCGCATCCGGGAAGGCTGTATCGGCCATGACCGGAAGGGGCGGCGGAACATTGTCGGGGCTGCTGGTGCTCCGATAACCGGAAGGGGCGGCGGAACACGGTCGAGGCGGCTGGATCTCCGATGACCGGAAGCGTGGAGGAACCGTGGGAAAGTATGAATGGAATGCCGAAGATTACAGCCGGCATTCCCGCGCTCAGCAGAAATGGGCCGGAGAACTGATTGACAAACTCGATCTTGCGGGAACCGAGGATATTCTCGATCTGGGTTGCGGCGACGGCAAGGTCACCGCGGAGATAGCGGCCTGTTTACGAGGCGGCTCCGTCGTCGGCGTAGACAATTCTCCTTCAATGATCGAACTGGCATCGGAACGGTATCCGGCGACGGAATATCCGAATCTCTCTTTCGAAGTCATGGATGCCGTTGATTTATCATTCGAGGAACGGTTCGATATCGTGTTTTCGAATGCGACGCTCCACTGGGTGAAAGACCACGGCCAGGTTGTCGCCGGGTTGTACAGGTGCCTCAGGCCGGGTGGCAGAATCCTCCTGCAGATGGGGGGCGAAGGCAACGCCGAGGCTATGATTTCGACCATGGGATGGATTCTGGCTTCAACCGAGTGGAAAGACTACTTTGCCGGTTTCGAGTTCCCCTACGGCTTCTATGGCATAGACGATTACAGGGAACTGCTGACCCGGGCGGGATTCAGAATCAACCGCGTCGAACTGATCCCCAAGGAAATGGAACACGACGGAAAGACCGGCCTCGAGGGCTGGATACGCACCACCTGGCTGCCGTATACAGAGCGGATCCCCGAAGAAAAAAAAGCCCGGTTCATAAACGTCGTATCAACCCAATACTTGAAGAGGGTGCCGCCCGATTCCAACGGAAAAGTTCACGTGGCGATGGTCAGGATCGAAGTTGATGCGACAAAAAGCACTTGATATCCAGCGGGTCGACGGGTGTGAAGCCCGGGGGGGATGACACGAAGATGACACGAGAAACCATACTGGCTCCTCCATTCCTGCTTGTTCTGCTGACCTTTGCACTCTAGGTGAGGATGAGGCTCCTGTGCCGGTCGTATATCAAGAAGGGCAGGCTGCCGGAGGGTTACTCAAAACCTCTGAACAACTATCCGGCCATCCGCAACATTCCCACTCAAAGACGCCGCGACTTTCGTAATCGGTGTTGCATTGCGGCGAGCCCCGTGCTATCTATCCCTTTCCTTCTACCGCCCGGAGACGTTCCCGGGGGTTTTTTTGAGGTGCCGGCCCGCGAACGGGCCTCTTGAAAGGAGCCTTCGATGCGTACGATAGATAAAGCACCGATTATTAAAGGATACGACCTCGAAGCGGAGAAGAGCCGCTACAGCTTCAAGAATGTCACAGTCGACGGGAAGACCCTGAACCGCGGCACGGTCAGCATAGCCGTTTCAGGGGCGATGACTCCCCTTTCCCACGGAAACACGATCGCGGCCCATGCCGGCGCGCTGTTTACGAATACCCTTTCCGCCGACTCTCCGGTTATCGAGCTGGATTACCCATCGGTCGGGCCGTACGTCATGTGTGCCGCCGGAACATACATGGATCTGGAGCTCGGATGCGCGCAGAAACTGCTCTGTGAGCATCATCCGGAGCTGGTCAAGGCGATTTCCCGCATAATGGAAAGCGGCCTTCTTACCAGGCGCGAAATAAACTCTGATGATTACCTGATGTTCACGAGCAGAGATCCGGGTGTATATCTCCCCCAGGATCTCGCCTCCCTGGTAAACTCGGCGGTCGCGGCAAGGTTCCCCCGGGACGGCGGCTACAAGACCTTCCTCTCCAACAGCGGCACGGAAGCTTCCGAAGCCGGGATCAAGCTCGCAGCCCTGGTCCGGTTCCGGCAGTTCGAGGAAAGATACGGCCGGGACGTGTTCGCCCGTGTCTGCGCCGATCTGGGGATCGACGAAATCGGATACATCACCGATAAAAGTATGGGAGAACCGCTCTATCGCACCTACCCGATGTTCGTAATCGCCTGCAACGGCGCCTTCCACGGCAGAACCCTGGGTTCGCTGATGGGCACCATGTCGAGACAGGCCCACCACATCGGCTTCCCGAAAAGTCCGTTCTACCGCCACGTCACTTTCAACGGCGATCCGGGCGAGTTGACCGCCTTACTCGACACCCGTCCGATTACGGAGATTCTCGGCGCTCCCGGCGGCGTGCGCGAAGTCATTGAACAGGGCCGGCTTCCCGTCGATCTCGTGGCCGTATTTATCGCCGAGCCGTTCCAGGGAGAGGGGGGATACCGCCCCGGTGAACCCGCCTTCTTCAAGGGCGTCACCGAGATCCTTTCGCGGCACGGCATCCCCTTCATGAGCGATGAAGTCCAGGCCTTCGCCCGCACCGGGAAGCTCTTCTGCACGGAGCACCTCGGGGTCAGACCCGATATAATCGGAACCGCAAAGGGTGCTTTCGTAGGTATGACCGTGGGACCGGCCGAGTGGGAAAAGTATCTCCACGGCGGATGGCATTCGAACACATGGGGCGGCGGCAAAGTATTCGATACCCACATGGCTGCGGCCACATTCGATCTTCTGGCGAACTACAATGATCCCGTTCTCGACGGGTTGACCTACATGGAGAACGAGGTCGTAAAAGGCGAGTATCTAACGAGCCTGCTCGATGATCTGCGGCGCCGCCATCCCGGCAGGCTGCTCGATTTCGGCGGTATCGGCCTGATGCAGAGTCTCCTCGTTTCGGACAGGGCGTCGTTCATGGCCACGGCCTGGAACAAGGGTCTCAAGTTCCTCGATGCGGGGCTCGCGGACGGCGACCAGGGGAAAGTGCGCCTGCTCATGCTGGCGGATACCCTCACCCGCGAGGTGGAAGACCTGGTCCGCGTTCTGGATGAAGTATTCCAGATTATGAATTGAGCGGCAGGCGGGAGATCAGCTGTTTCGGTCCGCTGAAAAAGAAAAAAAGCGGATAATAAAATAGAGGTTGTAACACCTCGGTATAGAAACCCCGGGCGCAGTTCCCCTGCGGGAGAGCTGCGCCCTTGTTGTTTGCGGGCGCCCTTCCGCCGGGAAGCCGCCCCCCGCCGTCGACGCCTCAACCTTTCAGCCGCCGTCGACGCCTCCACCCCTAAGCCGCTGTCGACGCCTCCACCCCTAAG
>CAYMWF010000098.1:3749-17700 GCA_964394085.1 uncultured Gemmatimonadota bacterium
CAGCCGCCGTCGACGCCTCCACCCCTAAGCCGCTGTCGACGCCTCCACCCCTAAGCCGCCGTCGACGCCTCCACCCCTAAGTCGCCGTCGACGCCTCAACCTTTCAGTCGCCGTCGACGCCTCCACCTCTCAGTCGATGGAAACCGCCCGGAGAGTTTTCAACAACGGTTCCGGATCAAGACTGTCTTCACCGCACGCCGCCTGCAGCTTTTCCTTCCATCCGGTGCGGCCGCCCGGCCTTACCAGTGTATCCATGATGAAGGGAAGGAACCCCGGATCGTCCAGGCTGCCCCGCCGTGCGGTGTAGCTCCCGGTGATCTGCGAAGCCATCAGTTCCGACAGCAGGTAATTCTGCGTGTAAACCGGGTGACTGATATTGAAGGTGTCAGCGGCCCAGACCGGCGCCGGGGGCACTTCGATTCCAGTAATCTTATGGACGATTTCGGAGTAGCGTTCGTCCAGGTTTCCATCCGGTTCTTCATAAAGGGAAAGCTCGAACAGTATGCCGGCCACCCGGCTCGCCATCGAAAGGCACTCCTTGGTCCGGTATAATCTCATCTCCTCCTCGGCGTCGGCGGCGGGGACCTTTGCGACACCCGCCATGAACGACGGTCTGCGCCAGATTTCCTGCAGGACGCAGGCCACTCCTTCCCAGAAGAAGCCGGGATCGCCGTGAGCCACGATCACCGATTCGGTGTCCAGGAGACTTCCGTGAAGCGCATGACCGAACTCGTGGAACATGGTTTCATACCAGATGCTGCCGTCGGTCGGATTGACCAGGATGCGGACATCGACTCCGGGCTCCATGATCATCGTGAGCCCCCCGAACGGGATATCCTGCACCACCACCCTGATCGGCAGATCCTCGAGCGGCATCCCGTAGTGTTCGAGAGTCGTCTCGATGGTCGTCAGGATACTGTCTTTCGGGAAGGATGAGTCAGGTATTTTGGAGAGGAAGTTCCGCCCGAAATAGCCGCTGTCCCACCTTTTGACGCTTTCGATTCCAAGGGTGCTCCTGCACGAGTCGAGGATTCGCGCCGCCGTTTCAGCAACCCCCTCCCTCACCTGTTCGCCCAGCCCTTTCAACCATTCAACCGAAAGATCATCTCCCGACAGGCTGAAATCGGGGTAGCTCGCAAACCCGTGCTCCCGGGCTTTTTCGTTTCTTAAGCTGATGAGCTTCAACACACGGTTATAAAGCTGCTCCCCGAGGGGGGCCTCGGCCCGCCAGGCCTTCTCCCGGAACCCGCGGTCGGGCTCCCGGCGCAGGATTTCGCCTATCTCGGTTCGTGAAACCGTCTTGCCGTCGATCTTCAGCTCGAACTTGATCAATTCATCTTCGAGCTCGTTCGCCAGGGTATAGATTTCAGGCGTGAGAGAAATTTTCGTCGCCGTCCATGATTTCTTGAACAGGCCGCACCCGGTTGCGACGAGAGGGTCGAGCCCGTCCGCTTTTTCTTCGGCCGCTTCCAGAAGGATGTCGTTTTCCGGCTGCAGAATCGCCGCCGACATCTCCGCGAGAATTGCATTGATATCCTCGTGTTCCTCTCCGCGATACCGGTTCCAGCCTGCACGGCTCGATCTTTTGTTGAGCGCCCTGAGGGTCGAATCGAGGACGCGGAACCGTTTTTCGACTTCTTTTAAATTCATCTTCTTCCTTTCGACTTCCCGGAGAGGAGGTGTTTATCGATTACCGCATTTTCCCCGCCTGGAAGCGTCTTCCAGGGAGCCCCTCCCGCTGACGCTCCTCTCCCGCATGGATGCTTCATCATTCAGCAGGCTATCACAAGCCGCATCCGCGCACAACCGGTCGATTTCGGGGCCGGCTCCGAATTCGCGTCCGCCGGCGAGACGAACCATTCAGCCAACCATGGAATATTTTAAACGAGCCTTCGCAAGCCACCTGGAGTATCTCCTGTGTTCCCTTACCGCAGGTTCGCCGCCGGCCTGAAGGGCTCCCGAATCAGCGTTTCCGGCGAGATAATCAACAATACTAATGAACTATTGAAATTCTCCGATAAATCTGTATAGTAAAAATGCGGATTGGTGAATCATCGCTGAATCGCGAGAAAACTTTGATCGATCATTTAAATTCAGACTCCTAACAGGGAGAAATAGATGAATCAGCGAATATGCCTCGTTCTTTCTGCCGTCCTATTAATTTCCGGCGGCTGTTGTTCTGCTTTTGCAGGCTTTCTGCCGGTTCCATCAGAGTTCTCCACACTCCAGGCGGCTGTCGATGCGTCATTCGACGGCGATGTCGTCCTGGTGGCGCCTGGCGTTTACAAGGGCGATGGCAACTGCAATGTCGAGATAGGGCTCTACAGGGATATCGTCATTCTGTCGGAAGCCGGGGCCGAAGAAACCATAATCGACTGCGAGGGTGATGGACGCGGTTTTCTGTTCAGCAACTGCCAGTCGGAATTGATCGGTTTCACGGTGATCAACGGCGCGAATAACGATTTCGGCGGCGGAATTCTCTGCGACAATGCCATTCCGCATATCATAGACTGCGTTATCAAGAATAATCGGGCTTCTCTCGGCGGAGGCGGAATCGCAGGGCTCGAGCATTCCTGGCCGCTGCTTTACAGCTGCGTTCTCGATTCGAACGTAGTAGAGGACCCTGTGGCCGGAAAAGGGGGCGGTCTTTTCTTCGAGGGAGACGGTAACTCGTCTCCATCAATCCAGAGCTGTTTCATCCGCGGAAATACCGCCCGCATGGGAGGCGGGCTTTTTCTCGAACTCTTCGGTCCGATCAAATTGATATCAATCATAAATACGGCGTTTTTCGACAACGGCGCCATCCAGGGCGGCGCAGCGTATATTGCCGATTCTCCACCCACCTTCACGAACTGCACCATGGTTGCAAACAGGTCGCGTGAAGGGGGCGCTCTCTTCATCGGAGCAGAGGCACGGCCCAGCTTCCTAAACAGTATCGCGTGGAATAATCTCGAAGACGGTATTCCCGGGCAGTTCGCTCCGGGTTCGGCATCCATACTCGTTGAATATTCCGACGTGGAGGGGGGCTGGCAGGGTGAGGGTAACATAAACGTGGATCCCATGTTCGTCGATCAGGACGGCGCGAACCTTCATCTCTCCGTCGATTCTCCCTGCATAAACGCCGGGTCGAATCAATGGCGCCGGGTCATCAACGATATAGACCTGGATGTAAGGCCTGATCCTTCCTCCGGCATCCCAGATATGGGAGTCGATGAATACTGCTTCGTGAAGGCCGCGAGACCGAAAGAAGACGGCATGCGCCGCACGCTTCCTCCTCGAAAACCCCACGCGACGGGGCCGCGTTTACTCCGGCCCGCAACAGACACCCCCGACACCCTGCTCGTCCCCGCGGAATATTCATCGATCCGGGAAGCGATCGAAGCGTCCGTCGACGGCGACCTGATCCTGGTGTCGCCCGGGACCTATTACGAGCATGATCTCGACTTCGGAGGGCGCCGGATCGAGGTGCGCGGTGATTCAGGTGCAGCTTCGACCGTTATCGATTGTCAGAGTGCGGGAAGGGGCTTCTTCTTCGGAAACGGCGAATCGTACGATTCACGGCTGACCGGTTTCACGATCCGCAGCGGTTATGTTTTGGCCGACGGCGGCGCCGTGGCCTGCATAGGCTCCTCCCCGACTTTCGAAGGAAACATCTTCGAGTTGAACGGCGCTGCGGCCCACAACGGCGGCGGAATGTTCTGCTCCGGCGGCTCTTCCCCGAAGTTGACCGGCTGCGAGTTCAGGGGCAACCGCTCCATATACTTCGGAGGAGGTATGCACTGCAGGAATGAATCTTCTCCGGAGATATCCGAATGCCTGTTTATCGATAATATGTCGGGCTACGGGCGGGAAGAGGGAGGCGGACTTTACTGCACGGCCGGCTCTTCTCCCATTATCAAAAAATGCGAGTTCGAAAGAAATACCGGTTTGTATGGCGGTGCGATCTGCAGCAAGGACCACTCGTCGCCTGTTATTGAGGAGTGTTTGATCTCAGAGAACTACGCCTACAAAGCGGGCGGCGGCATCGCGGCAATGTTCAACTCTTATCCCGAAATCCGTTACTGCACGATCGTCAACAATATTGCCTCACGCAATGCGACGTTCGGATACGATACGGGCGGCGGCATATTCTGCGCATATTATTCCTCGCCGGACATCGTTGGAAATATCCTGTTGGGCAACATTGCTTTCAACGGCGGCGGCATCGACTGCACGGCGTTCTCTTCTCCCTCGATAGTCAACTGCATTATCGCGGAGAACATCGGAGACACGGACGGCGGAGGTTTACGGGTGAGCGGCGGATGCGCTCCGGAACTCATCCACAGCACCCTGACGGGCAACATCGCGTATTCGGACAACTTCCCGAACCAGGGGCACGGCGGCGGGATTCGTGTCAACAGTTCGACGCTGCAAATCGTCAATTCGATTGTCTGGGGAAACAGCGCCAGGTTCGCTGGAAACGAAATCTACGTCTCCTCCGGGGAGGTAACCGCCAGCTACTCGGATATCGGAGAAGGATGGCCCGGATTAGGTAATATCGATGCGGATCCTCTGTTTATCGATCCGGAAAAGCAGGATTTTCATATAGCGGAGGATTCTCCCTGTGTAGACGTCGCCCTTACCATCGAAGACATCATATGCGATGTGGATCGCGAGTTGCGACCGGACCCGCTCACCGGAAAATCCGAAATCGGCGCGGACGAAGTGAGCCAGGGGAGCTTCTGCGACGATAAGTATTAAAACAGGGACGGATATAATCTTCACCGGGCATCAGACCTGCCCCTGTTTCTGCACCTTTCTGCTGCGACTCGCTGTTTCCGTACATGTTAACCCCGCCGGCCTCTCAACCGGCGGGGTTTCCAGTTCCCAGAGTTGAATCGCAGCCGGGCGACTGCGTCAAAGAGCGTTATCTTCGCCGGGAAAACCACCGGGCGCGAAAATCTTCATCTTTTTAATGCCTTCCACCTCATCCTTCATGAGCTCACACTCGATTTTCATCTTTTTGCATTCGTCCTGCAGGCCCTGCAGATTGTGCTTCTTGAGGTTCTCCAGAAGCATCTTCGAATCGAGTAACATCTCATCGTCACCGTCCAGAAGTATCTTCACCTGGCCGTCATCCACCGAAATTTCCACCTTCTCCTCGATATCCTCGATATCCGATTCGGCGATTTTCACATTCAGTTTCTTGGATTTTCCTTCCCTGATGACATTGACCTCGACCTTTTCTCCGGCGTCGCAGAACTCAAGCGCCTCGGGAATATCCTCCACCTCCTCGATCTTCGTCGCTCCGATCGTTATGATTATATCGTCGACCTTCATGCCCGCTTTTTCAGCCGGAAGATCATCGAACACTTCCAGAACTCTCACGCCGTGTTTGACGCCGTGTTTCTCCATATCTTTTTCACCGAGCGGTTCCGCCAGGATGCCGAGTTTCTTCCTGTTTCCCGTCAAATACTTGTATACGAAAACATTGCCGGGCAGGTTGTTTTCGAAAAGCAGCGGAAAATCGAAACTTTTCTCTCCCAGCGTTACATCGAACTTCTTCAGTTCGCCGTCCCGGGACACGGTCAGAGGAACTTCCGTTTCGGGTTTGTAGCTGTTCAGCATCTTGGTAAGCTGGTCGATGGTGAACATCTTGACGCCGTCGAAAGCGAGGATGACGTCGCCGTCTTCCATCCCTGCTTTTTCAGCCGGACCGTCGTCCACGGTCTCGGTTACGATGATGCCGTGATCGGAGTCGACTTTCAGCTTCTTGCGTTTCTCCTCCGAAAGTTCGCCGAGGATGACGCCGACGAAAGCTTTTTTAGCGACAGCGGGTTCCTTGCTTTCGCCGAGAGGGAACTTGAATTTCTTCTTCTTTCCGTCCCGGAACACTTCGAGCTTGACGGTCTCTCCCGGATTACGCAGCGCGAGCATCTTGCCGAGCTGGTTCGATGTGTAAACGGGGTCTCCGTCGAGTGAAAGGAGCAGATCGCCCTTTTTGAGTCCCGCCTTCCGGGCTGATCCGTCTTTCACGGTATCCGAAACGAGAATGCCGTATCCGCCGTCGAACCCGAGTTCTCGAATTTCAGCGACGTCGAGCTCTTCCGAATACACGCCGATGAAAGCTTTACCTCCGGCCGTCGACGGGGTAACGGCGCCGAAGAGGAACAGGAATGTCGCCAGGGCAAATACCATAATTTTAACCATTTTCTTCTCCTTTCAGGTGCCGGATCAGTAGCTTGCGAAAGAGTATTCCACGTCTCCGGGCCTTTCGAATTCAGATACGATCATCACCGACTCATCTTTGGGTGAACTGTATTTTCTGATGATGTAGGCTTTTTCTTCCTTGTAGAGCGAGGGTTCGATTTTCCGGGCCAGGCCGGGGTGAAAGATAGAGGTGTACGGCATCGACTCCAGCCGGGGCGAACGGCCTGCGAAGCTGCCGCCGATCGAAGCCGGGATCGTCTCCACGGGTTCCGTGAGCACGGGATAAGAATCTTCGAAGGCTGCGAGAGCGTGCAGATCGTAAGCCAGCCGGGGAAAGGTAACGAGCGAAATGCTGAAAACGGCAAGGAGCGCGGCGGCGCTCATGGCCAGTTGCAGCTTAAGGCGGTACTTGCGCGCCGGTTCGAAGAAATCGTTGAGAAGGTTTCTTCTCAGCTCATGTTCGAAATCAGGATCTTCGATTCGGGGCGTTTCCATCGCCATCAGTTTTTCTTCAAACGTTTTCACTCATCGGCTCCTCGGTAAGCGCTTTTCTCAGTTTTTCAAGGATGCGGGACAATCGCACTTTCAGCGTTCCTTCTTTCTTGTTGAAGATCTGGGCCAGCTCCCGGTAGGAGAGCTTTTCGAAAAATCTCAGGACGATCAGATTCTGATCGTCTACCGGTAGAGAACGGATCCGGTTTTTGACCGCGTTGTAATCGGGCTCGTCGTCATTCGACGGAGGCGGTTCGGAGAACTGCTCGTGCAGGATCAGCTCGCGCAGCTTTTCGTCCCTGCGGCGGTTTCTGTAATACTGGTTGACTTCGTTCATGGCTATCCGGTAGAGCCAGCTTGAAAACGATCTCCTGCGAGAGTCGACGAAGTAGAACAGCCTCAGCCCTTTCATAGCCTTGTAGAATACGTTTGAGACGACTTCGCGACGGGTTTCGGCGTCCGGGACGCGGTGAAAAACGAAACTGTTGATTTTCGGAAAGTATTCGCGATACAGGGCATCGAATTCGGCGAGGTCGTTTCGGGCTCTCAGAACTCGCTCCCTCTCCGCATCTCTTTCCATTCCGTTCCCTTTCGCGTTTCAGTCGTCGCCGGTCAGGCTGAACGTTCCTCCGCTGAACTATGAAGGCGGAAGGCTCCATGCCGCCAGCAACAGTGGTAGCATCGGGAGTGACTTCTAATCCTGGAGGGTGAGACCGGAGCCCGCCGCCTCGTCTACTACATATAACGCCGGGAAGAAAAAAAGTTACAAATCTACGGCATATTTTTTTAGAGGAAGGCGAAAAATCCCGATTCAGCTCCTGGATTGAGTTTGAATTCCCGCAGGACGGTCCGGGTCAGCAGAATTTTAATCCCGCAGGAAGGTGAAGCCGGTCGGGCAGGCGGTCCAGTCCGGATCTGTGGTTCCGCTCGGATCGGGAGGTCCCTGATCCCGGTGGGTGACATACCGGTCGGGCAGGCGGTCCAGTCCGGATCTGTGGTTCCGCTCGGATCGGGAGGTCCCTGATCCCGGTGGGTGACATACCGGACGGGCGGGCGGTCCCGCCCAGACCGACAGGCTGGATGGTCGGGCGGCCCGGCTCGGATCAGCGGCGGATGGAGAACGCCGTGAAGTCGTTGCGGACTTCTTCCTCGGAGGAAACGACGTTGTCGACGCGGGACATGGGAGGCCCCTGTCTGCACCAAGCGATCAGCCCGTCCACGGCGGAGACAGGACCTTCGGCTACGATCTCCACCCTTCCGTCCGGGAGGTTCCGCGCGAATCCCGTCAGGCCGAGCTCACGGGCCCTGTTCGCGGCGGTCGCCCTGTAGAAGACCCCCTGCACCCTGCCGGTTACAAATATATGCACTCGCTTTTTACCTGCCATGACGACAACCTCCGTTGCTGGTCGCCGGACATACTAGCCGTCCCGGTCCCGCAAGACAAGAGCCTTCCAGCGTCGACCGGAATAAAAGGTTCAGCGCACAGGTATTATGGTGAACCGCACGGGGGCGGGGCTTCCGTTTTCGATGAAGAGAAAGAGAGTGTCGCCGTCAAATTCGAAATTCTCGAAGGGCAGGTCGTTCCTGAGCACTTCGTAGGCGGGGGCGCCGTCCATCCCGGCCAGGGCCAGGTTCAGGGGCTCCGGGTGGTAAAGGCGGATCGACAGTTCTGCCGCCGGATCGAGATACATCTCGGATAAACGGAGCAGAACGTCGCCGTTGACGACGGCCAGCCCCATCCCGTTCAGGTCGGGTTTCTGGACCAGCCCGATCCGGGACCATTCCCCTTCCCGGCGCTGCCTCACTTCGGCGCAGTAGTAGTTTTTCGATTCGTCGACGGTAAGGAGAAAGTAGGCGGGATACGGCATCCGCACGTGCTGCTCGAAGAACTCGCAGGTTTCCCGGCCGGCGAAGGGGAAGCCGAGATGCCCCCCGAAAAACCACCTGATACCGTCGAAATATAGAGGATCAAATGTTTCGATGGCGCCCGCCAGGTCTTCGGCGTGGTGGGGAAGCACCAGGAGATCCAAGCGGCCGTGCCCGATCTTGAAAGGCACGTGGACGAGGTTCATCGCCATCCGCACTCCCGAGATGCGCGCGTATTCGAACGGCACCTCTTCCGGGGTTCCGCCGCACTCCACCTCGAGACTGTCGGCAAGATAACTGAAAAGAAAATTCTTCTCGAGCTCGCCGTGAACGACTGCGACGTCGGCGGCGCCCATCCATTCGAAAGCCGCCGCGAAAACGTGCGGATACTTTTCGGCGGTTATGGTGGTTGTGCCGCCGCCCATCGAACCTCCCGAGATATATATCCTGTCCTCGTCGATCGAGTAGGCGTCTTTCATGTAATCGAGCAGGTCGATGATGTCGTGCTGAGCGGGCAGGGTTCCCATCGAATATTCACCCGAGCTGTGTCTTCCGTGGGTGTGCGGCGCGGCCACGAACCAGCCCCTGCTGTTGCACGATTTCCGCGCGAACCTGATCGCGCCGCCGGGGCCGCCGCCCGCTCCGTGCAGCGAAACCACCACCGGGGTGTGGGAACCGGGCTCGTACCCGTCGGGAATCATAATCTTCGACCATGTGGTTTTACCGTCGAAACTGCTGGTGAGATAAACGTCCACAACCTCTTCGGCGAAACAGGAACATGCCAGCAGGAGGGCGGCGGCAGCTAAAAAGATCGATTTCATGAAGTCTCCTTTTCCGGCGGGTCACGCCCGTTGCGTCAGATTCCGCCGGCGGAAGAATCACCCTGCACGTCAAGATTGATACTTCTAAGTATAAACTCAACCGAATCTGCGTCAATTATCGAAAAAACACCGATTCAGGTTGCGCGGGTCTGTAAAACGTTCTTCTATTGCGTCGGCGGTTTTATACATTGTGGACTTTGGGGGCTACTATGCTATCCTGAACAGGTGCTGTAAGCGATTCGAGTCGAATGGCGGTGCTCCCGCCGGTCAATCCAATAGTGGAGGAATACCATGGGAAAGACAATTTTCGTTTGCCTGATAACCATCGTGGCTATGGTTTTCAACGGATGCGCAACCAAACAGGTAACGGTCGTGAAAACAGAGCCGAAACAGCCTTCGAGCGTAGTTGTCATCGGGTTTACTGAGGGTTCCAACCTGAAAAAGACCGAAGCCAGGGAAGGAGACGAGTTTCTCACCTATGACGGCAATGCCGTCACATCGATCGCCCGGCTCGGAGAGCTGAAAAAAGCCGTTAAAACTCCGGAGGTTGAGCTGATACTGAAGAGAGGGGACGAAAAGATCGCGGTCACTGTTCCCAAGGGTCAGATCGGCGTCTACCTGAGAGAGTCGCCGCCGGATCATGCCGTTGCCGGCGACGCCGTAGTGATAGAAGGGATCGGCGGGCTCTCCTGGGGCGTGGGCAAGGATAACTCCTTTTTCGGAGCATTGAGCAGGATAGATGAGAAATTCGGCGACGGGGTCGGCTACATCGACATGCTCGGCCTTTCGGGTTACGGATTCAGGAGCAACTTTTTCAAGGGATGGTGCCCGAGCTCGCCGGACGCCACCTGCGGCAGGGACGTAGGGTCGGAGCTGCTCTCGAAACTCGGCTATGAATACGAAGTCTATTTCGCGGAGGGCATGAAGCTTCCCGATTTCCTGAAGGACAAGATGCTGCCGCATGAACAGCTCATGGAGAAAATCAGAACAAATATCGATAACGGCTGGCCCGTTCTCGCAATCGACCTGATCGAGGTGCCGGAATGGGGAATCGTGACAGGTTACCAGAACGAGGGAAAAGAGCTTTTCTGCAGAACGTATTTCGACAAGACCAGGGGTTACGAAATTGCGAAGAAAGCGCCGTGGGTCATCTTTCTGATTACGGGCAAAGAGGAAGTCGACCTGGCTCCGGAATATCGAAAATCCCTGGATACCGCGAAAGAGCTGTACGAAATTCCTCAATACGATAATTACTTTTCCGGGAAAAAGGCGATCGAGGAATGGATCGCCGCCCTGAGAGACGAAGAACACCTTGCTTCCCTTTCGGAGTCCCAGGTGGAAGAATCGATGCATGCCAACTGGTGGATCCATACGAGTCTCTACTCGGCGAGGTCGGCGGCCGGCCTGTACCTGTCGAAAAACCGGGATTTGTTCGGAGTGGATGCGGCCCTGATCGATGCATTGATCGAAGTGTACAAACATGAACAGGAGATCCTGAAAAAGGGCATGGCGACCGTTCCGTCGAAATTCAGCGGCGCGACGGCGGCGACCTGGACCGGGGAATTGAGAGCGGCCCAGGCCGATAATCTCCAAAAGTTCTTCGAGCTCGAAAAGAAGGCGAGTGAGATCCTGGCGAAGATAGCCGGATAGGGTAAAGGAACCCGGCCGCTTCGGGAAACCGGTGCTGGAAGGCCGGTGACTCCCTGCCGGTTTCAAAACGGAAGGACGACTTTTCAACAGGCGGAAGCGCCGGATCGGAGAGGGCGGACCCGGAGGTCCGCCCTTCTGCGTTATTCCGATTCGCGCGCTTTTTCGAGCCGGCTGAATGCTCCGCAGTCAGCCGTGCAGCGCCGCCCCGGCTTACTGTATCACGGTGCTCGCCACGTTGGTGACGCGTCCCGCCTGGAGCGCCTGGAACCAGACGGTGGCGCCGGTCGAACCCGGAGGCACCGGGATTGACCACGACGCGTATCCGGTGGTATCGGTTGTCGTCACGGTTCCGGCCTGCGCCGGCGATGCCAGGTCGAGGGTGACTCCGAGGGCCGGGATAAAGGTCGCGCCGGTGCCGGCGATGCTGTAGGCGAGCCAGGTCTGGGCGTTCGCCGTTCCGTAGTTCACCTCGAAGAAGCCGTTGGTTCCCGCGGTCAGCGTATCCACGTCGAGGCTGAAGCCGTCGACCGTGGTCACCGCCGCAAGCTCGTCTCCCACCGGCACCATCACGTTGCGTTCGGTAGCGAACCAGTTGTCGTGAACGATGACATGGGTCACGTTTCCGAGCTGGTCCGAGGCGTATCCCACCACCAGCACCGCGTGTCCGAGGCCGTATCCGTCGGTGTCGTAGTTCCACACTTCGTCATGTATGTCCTTGGACGACTTGTCGGAAAATTCGTATTCGGCCGTCTCGAACTCGCTCTCTTCCGTCTCGCTGCCGGTTCCGGGGGCCGCCGGGACCACCGAGTCGAGATTCCAGTGCTTGAAATGGGCGATGGCTGTGCGGCCGTTGTCCACCTGGAACTTCAGCATGTCGGCGAGCGCTTTCACTGGCAGCCCGCCGAAGCAGGGGTTGACTCCGAACGTCATCGCCGTGAGGTTGCGGGCCGGAAGGCTCCCTGTTGCGCCGATGGCGGCGAAGAAGAAGTTGAGTCCGGGCGCCATGTCCTTGTAATAGGTCCCGGTGTGCGGCACCTTGAAGATTCCGAAGCCGTTCGTATCCATGTAGAAGCCCATATCCTCCACGTTCCGGCTTCCCCTTAGGAGGTGCGGGCCGTTCGTGATTGAGTCGCCGTCGGCGCAGTAGTCGTGCCAGGCCGGACCGGCGCCCCAGCGGGGGCCGAGATAGCCGGGCGGGATCCTGTCCTGGTTGCCGTCAGCGGAGCCGTCGGCGAGGCCGGCGCGGCTCAGAACGTCTTCCCAGTGCCCCGCGAGCATGGCGCCGCAGGTGGGTGCGCACCAGGCGCGCCAGATGCCCATCGGTCCCGGGCCTGCCGGACCGGTGGTGTCGAAGAAATCCGGGTAGTCCGACGGCTGGTTCCAGTCGGGGGCGAGCCCGTCGATGAAGCACGTGAAAGTCAGGGTGAGAGGGTAATGAAAGCCCATATCCACGATGGACGAGTCGATTATTCCGTCGGTCCGGGTGGTTCCGATGATAAGGGGCAGGTTCGGATCGCCGCCGTCGACGCAGGGGTTGCTTATTCCGGGCTGACAGGGATCCTGCCGGAGGTGAACGTCGCGGTTATACGGGTCGTATAGGAGAGGATCCGACGAGATATCGCCGACGCCGGGGCTGCAGCCTCCGTATCCGCAGCCGTGGAAGCAGTTATACGAAATCGAGGGGGAGGAGCCGCCGGTGCAGTATATTCCGTATCCGCTTCCCCACATGATATTCGAGGCGATATTGTTGCTGACGGTGGTGCCGGAGCAGCCGTCGAGGCGGACGGCGGCGCCGATCTGCCAGGAACCCAGCTCGTAGAAGGTGTTGTTGATTACGTCAACGTCGCCGCACCCGACCAGCCTGACGCCGCATACATCGCCCCATCCGCCCATGTCGAAGCAGAAATTGTTGATTATGCCGCACTCGTCGCAGTCCTCCAGCCTTACGGCGGAGATGTCGCCCCATCCGCCCATCTCGTAAATCATGTTGTTTTTCAGGAGCAGCCCGGAAATCGAGTCGGCGTAGACGCCGGCTACGTCGTTCCAGCCGCCCGCATTTTCGATAGTGAAGTTTTCGACGGTGACGTTATCGGCCGAAACGCGGACGATGGGCTGACCGCCGTTTCCGTAGATGATCGTTTCGGGGGCGTATTCTCCCCTGAGGGTGATCGGCTTGCCGATCGAGACGGTCTCGGTAAATACCCCGTCCAGTATCCCGCAGGAAATGTCGAGCAGCTCACCTTCGTAACCGCCCATGAAGAAATAGATGTAGCAGAATCCAGGCTCCGAGAACCAGTCGTATTCAAAGGACGGGATCGAGCCGCTCGTCTGTGATACCACTTCGTAGACTTCGACGACCCTCGTGTCGGAAGGGAGGGAAAAACTCGCCATGTCCATTACAACGGCGATCCCGGTGACCGTCGAATCCGATACGGAGCCTTTGTGCACGAACACGGTATCCCCCGCCGCGGCGAGGTTGATTCCGCCCTGGACGGTGGATGCGTCCCCGGGCACCTCTACGGTGCCCGCGCCGGCAGTGCTTCCCAGCAGCGCGAACAGGACGATCAGGAAACTCGTGAGCAGAATGTTCTTTTTCTGAAGCATGGTAACCTCCTTGCCGGAATTGCTCCCGCCGCCAAAAAAGGGGACGGATTTATTTTTTCCCCTGCGGCTTCATCCGTATGCATATGCTCATTAACCGCAAGCAGCGTACCATTTCGAACTGGGTGTCAAGCGATTCGATATGTGGTTGTAATTTGGTGTAAACTAAAGAGTTAAGCGGGCCGGGCGGTCGCCTGACCCGGGAGAGGTTCGGCGTTGATCATCCCGTTGTGTCGCCCGCCCGGCGCCACTCTTTTTTAATAAATCTGTTAACTTGTTATATTTTAAGAAGATTTTGAGGTGGCACAATAATGGCGACACATGGCCGGTCC
>CAYMWF010000099.1:0-17318 GCA_964394085.1 uncultured Gemmatimonadota bacterium
CGGTGCTTGAGTTCGATGGAGGAAGGTTCAGGGTCGGTCCCGGATCTGCCGGCGCCGATCCTGGACCGGTCTGTTACAGGCGGGGAGGACCGCTTACCGTCACAGATGCGAATGTAATGCTCGGTAAGATTCAGCCCGATTTTTTCCCGGCGATTTTTGGACAGGATGGACGCCAACCTCTCGATTTAGAAGCAGTTCACGAACGCTTTAAAGCCCTGGTTTCTGAAGTCGCCCGTGCAGGCTCCGAGAAAACCGTTGAAGAAATCGCAGAAGGTTTTCTCTTGATCGCAGTGGAGAACATGGCCAACGCGATAAGAAGCATATCGGTACGCCGCGGTTACGACCTGGCTGAATACGCCCTCTGCTGCTTCGGCGGCGCGGGAGGACAGCATGCCTGTCTTGTAGCCGATACCCTGGGGATGAAAACTGTCCTGATTCATCCTCATGCAGGAGTGCTGTCTGCGTGGGGGGCAGGTGAAGCGGAATTACGACGAATCGGGGAGAAGGCGGTGGAACTCCCCTTGGATGAAGGGCTTGTCCCGCTTCTCGAAAAAACGGCGCTTGAGCTCGTCGAGGAAGGTCGCTCTTCACTGGCGGCCCAGTGGGTTCCCGATATCCGAATTGTATCAACTTGCGAGGTGAGCATCCGGTACGAAGGAACTGATTCTTCACTGCCCGTTCCTTTTGAGCGAGACCTGTCAATTTCGAAAGCGTTCGAAAAAGCTCATCTGCGGCGGTTCGGATTCACGATGCCGGGACGCCGATTCATAGTCGAGGCGGTAAGAGCTGAGGTTTCAGGCGCTTTCCTTACAGGTGAAAACCAGGCCCGGACCGGACCCGTAAAGAATCGAACGGGTGGGCCCTCCCCGGTTGTAGTGAGGTCGGTTTTTACCGGCGGCAGGAGAAGAAGCGCCCCCTTCTATTCACGCAGGGCTTTACAGGCGGGTGACCGGCTTCCCGGTCCTGCTGTTCTTATCGAGGAGAACTCAACCACGGTTGTAGAACCGGAATGGACTGCGAGAGTCGACCACCGGGATCATTTGATCATCACGAGGGATTCCTCCCGGAGTCACGTTCCGAGACAGGAGATCACGGCTTGGAAGAGACGGTCCCCGGATCCGGTATTTCTGGAGGTGTTCTACAATAAACTCGGAAACATTGCGGAACAGATGGGTGAGATCCTCGCGAAAACCGCTCATTCGGTCAACATAAAGGAGCGGCTGGATTTTTCCTGCGCCGTATTCGACCGGAGCGGGAGACTCGTCGCCAATTCCCCGCATATTCCAGTACATCTCGGTTCGATGAGCGATAGCGTCCGCGCCGTCATGAATCGTTATGGTGACACTGCCGTTTTCGGGGATGTTTTCGTACTCAATGCACCTTATGACGGGGGAACACATCTTCCCGATGTAACCGTCGTGACACCCCTTGTCGATGAAAAAAGTGGAGAGATACTCTCGTTCACCGCGTCGCGGGGTCACCATGCTGAAATCGGGGGCGTCACTCCCGGTTCGATGCCCCCGGACAGTACAACCATTCACGAAGAAGGCGTACTGATCGAACCTTTCAAGCTGGTGGCGGGGGGCAGCTTTCTCGAAGAGGAAATGCGCAGGAAGCTGCTGTCGGGAGTTTATCCCTCGAGGAATCCTGATCAGAATATCGCTGATCTCAGGGCGCAGATCGCCGCCAATGAAAAAGGCATCCTGGAACTGAAGAATCTTTTCTCGACCTACGACGTACGCCTGGTGAACGATTACATGGGCTTCCTGCTCGAATATTCTGCCGGCAAAGTCCGCAAAATCCTTGAAAAAATAAGGGACGGAGAGTTTACCTACCTTATGGACGACGGGGTTTCGATTCGCGCCTCAGTCCGGATTGATCGAAAAACGAACCGCGCCACCGTCGATTTCTCCGGCACATCCCCGGGAGTGAGGACGAACTGGAATGCACCGCCATCCGTAACCCGGGCCGCTGTTCTGTATGTGTTCCGTACCCTTGTCGATGAGGATATCCCCCTCAACGACGGTTTCCTCGAACCGGTGGATATTTTCATTCCGGAAGGTTCGATTCTCGATCCTACCTTTCCGGTGGCGGTTGCCGCGGGGAATGTGGAGACATCTCAATGCGTGGCTGACACCCTCTTCGGCGCTCTGGGTATCCTGTCCGCCTCCCAGGGTACGATGAACAATCTGTCGTTCGGCGACGGCAAACATCAGTATTACGAAACTATCTGCGGGGGCGCAGGAGCCGGTTCCGGGTTCGACGGTGCTGATGCCGTGCATACCCATATGACGAATTCTCGGTTGACGGATCCCGAGGTTCTGGAGAGACGGTTCCCTGTCCGGATAGAAGAATTTTCGATCCGGCACGGCTCGGGAGGCGTCGGGAAATGGCGGGGAGGGAATGGTGTGAGGCGCCGGCTGCAATTTCTCGAACCGATGAAAATGGCGGTAGTGTCGGGGCACAGGCTGGTTCCGCCATTCGGCCTGGCTGGAGGTGGTTCCGGCGCTACAGGCCGCAACACCGTTATCAGGGCATCGGGAGAGGAGATGGACCTGGGCGGCACCGCAGCCGTTGAAATGTCGTCAGGTGACAGGATTATTATAGAAACGCCCGGCGGCGGCGGGTATGGTGAACCGGAGGCCGCAACCGGAAACTCGAATGCCGGGCAGCATTCGGGTACATCATGTGCCGATCAGTAAACGACCTGAAGACTGTCGAACGCTGAACCTAACGAGATCCCTTCAAACATTGAAGCGGCTTCCAGGTAGATTTTATACGTTCCGACGGGTGCCGCTTCATCCACCGTTGCAGACACCACCCCCTCAAAAGGTTGCAGAGACCACAAGTAAAAGGAGATCGGACCTTTCAGAGGGTTGCCAGGTGAGGGCTTCCCGTTCGGCAGGTATGCATCGATCCAGGAATTCAGTGGTACATCCCATATTTCGGGATTGAACATCGTATATCCGATAAGAAAGATTTCACCTCTCGTCACAACGGCCGGCCTGACTTTGATCTGGAGATCGAATTGGGGCCATCGTTCATCCACTCCCATATCCATCTCGCCCCCGGAGGGGTAAGGTCTCGGCTGACCGTCCAGATCTTTACCTGAATTGACCAGCGTCCCACTGTCGATACAGGGCGAGCCTGGCATCAGGTGGAAATCATCGTTTTCCGGGTCTTTGAATAGAGGATCAGCATCTATGTTTCCTTCACCGGCGAAACCGCCCTGTATATTTGAATAGGCTACGACGGGAGTTCCCAGGGTGGCGTAGATTTCATCGCGTGTATCGGCCCAAAGTATGCAATTGGTAAGAACAGGGATGCTGTAATAGCACCAGAGCCCTCCGCCGAAATAAGCTTTGTTGCCGGATATGGTTGTCCCGCTGATTTCAGGAAAAGATGAATTGCAGTAAATGCCCGCGCCGCTCGAAGCCTTGTTCCCCGTGATGATACAATTGCTGATCGTAGGGGAGGAATTGGTGCAGAATATACCCCCTCCGATATCGTCCCGGCCCCGCCTGATCGTAAATCCCTTCAATATGGCGGTTTCATCCTCGCCGCTGCCGAAGTAGAATCCTCTACCTCTGTACTCGCAGTCTATGACGGTTTCTGCCGGTCCATTCAATGACAGGACGGTTATCGATTTACCCATGAAATCGATGTTCCTGTTCTTATTGCCGGTATAGATGCCGTCAGATACGAGTACTGTGTCAGCATCCTCTGCAAAAAAAATCGCTCCCTGAATATTAGGAAAATTTTGCGGAACACGAAGTACCGATCCGAACGCTGACGCAGAGATTGTCAGCATAATCAGAATCATGAAGGAATTGATAATCATGATTTCCCTCCCTGTTTGATGTGTCGATCCTTATGAACATTTTTATTATATCAATAATTTTGAGTGGCATCCAGATAATAATCAACCGGTGAAGTATTTAAGAGTATTTGACGGGTCTCGCTCTATTTTCCGTATTTTCACCTGCTCTCAGCGATGATCAGTCGCCTCTGCGGGTAGAGCGGACTGTGTCCACTCCAAAACCGGGTACAGTTGCACTATCCCTTATGAATTGTGTTGATTCAGGAACAAGTATCTGCTAAAATATTGTTATTCATTAGTAGTGGGCAAAAAAATTTCATAAACAGGAGGTGCTTATGAAAAGGATGTATTTGAGCCTGGTCGGTCTTCTGCTGGTGCCAGCTCTCGGTTTCGCGGCTACGGTTTTAATACCCGATGAGTATCCTGATCTTCAGTCAGGAATTAATGCAGTCGTGGATGGTGATACTGTTCTCGTTGCAGACGGTACATACACGGGAGCAGGGAATTTCGGGGTGACCTTTCATGGGAAAATGATAACGGTAAGATCGGAAAACGGACCTGAAACCACAGTCATCGATTGTAACTCAGAGGGCAGGGGGTTCGATTTTTTCAACGGAGAAGGTGAGGATTCCCGCCTGGAGGGTTTTACGGTGAAAAACGGCAGCTGCGGAGGTATCTCGTGTTGGTTTTCGTCTCCATCGATTACGGATTGTTATATCCTTGAAAATGAAGCGGACACTTGCGCTGGAGGAATAACCTGCCGCAGCTCTTCTCCGGTTGTTTCAAATTGTTCCATATCAAACAACAGGAGTATTTCGGAAGGCGGTGGGGTAGAGTGCAACATGTATTCTTATCCAATTGTTGATAATTGTTTAATTACGGGAAACACGACCATGGAAAGCGGAGGTGGGTTCGCATGCGATGACAGATCATCACCGATTATTTCGAGTTGCACAATTGCCGGCAATACGGCTTCCACCAGTGGGGGCGGTATCTTCAGTATGAGTTCATATCCTTATTACCCGGTAGTGACGAATTGTATTCTCTGGGAGAATGGTCCTGATGAGATAGATGTGCCTGAAGGCGGTGTCGAAGTGACATACTCCGATGTCCAGGGTGGATGGGCAGGGGAAGGAAATCTGGACGCCGATCCTCTTTTCGAAGACTTCGAAAACGAAGATTATCACCTGTCGGTCGATTCTCCCTGCATCGATTCCGGAACGGAGATGGTTGAGGCTGTTGATATGGACGACCAGCCAAGACCCTACCCCAGAGAGGGTGATTTTGACATGGGCTCCGACGAGCGCTGGCCCCGGTTCGAGGTCTCAGTTACCTTAAGTGATGATTGTCTGGACAGGGGAGAGGATTTTATCATCTATTATGATGTATATAATCCCGAAAAGTGGATAGTACCTTTCGAGGGATGGATAGATATCGTCCTGCCCAGCGGAGAGCCGCTGGCTTCAAACCCGTATCTTGGCCCTGTATCGATCAATCTCTGGAGCAAACAGTCATTTAACGGAGATATTGACGCGAGAGTAAGGAACAAGGCGTTTTTCGGAACCTATCAGTTCAAACTCGAGACTGCGGAAGAACTCGGCGGTCTTTCATTTGGATCGGGTTGCGATACATTGAACGTCGTTCCATAGATCTGAAAAACCGTTGATTAATAGAGAAAGCCATGATTCCATCCGGGTTCATGGCTTTTGTATTCTTCTTTCCGTTCCGGCATATTATTTTTTACTATTCAAAGGCGGGACTTTTCTCTCACCATTTTCGTGGCCGGTCACCCTCGTAGCGCATACGCTTCTCTCTGCGGCAGGACTCCTTGTCCTTCAACGATTCAAGATCAACAAATTCAGATATGCCGGTGGTTTTATAGATGTAAGCCTGCTGGTGATCTTTATCTTCCTGTTGTTCCAGGTTTTTCTGTCATCTTTACCCAGGTATTCCATTTATACATTTGTGATGTTCATCCTCCACGTGACTGTATTCTACTTTTTTCTGCAGAATATGCGCTCTCACGAGGATTGGGTGTTCACGCTTCGAATGATATGTTTCGGTGCTGCAGGGGTGTCTTTATATTCATTGACTTTCTATCTCAGCGGTCACTCGGTCAGGGCATCCATGCCTCTGGGTCACCATAATCTTCTTGGTGGATATCTTGTTTTAACAATCCCCCTTTGTTTCGGCCTTTACAGGAGAGAAGTCGGAAGGGCCGGATTCAATCCCTCTTCCTTCGTGTGGCTGGCTGCAACATTTATAAGCGTTGCAGCTCTTCTTGCATCAGGCTCTATGGGTTCTCTTATTTCTTTCCTTTTTTCGACTCTTGTGACAGTTGTTATTTCGCAGCGGTCGGTTCTGCTGGACGGTGGAAGAATGACATCGGTTTTAAGGAAGAAAACCCCGGTAATTTTCCTGAAAGCAGTGATATGTTTCGCCTCTATCGTTCTCTGTTTCCGATTACTCCCTGTATTCAGAGAAACGGGAATCAGGATTCTGAATCTGGTCCTCGGTGGGGCTGATACTTCAGTACTTTTCAGATACCAGATTTATAAAAGCGCAATGAACGGGATTCTGGATAAACCGGTATTCGGTTCAGGTCTCGGTCTGACACCGTTTTTTTTTCCGTTGTTTAAATGGCAGGTTCCAACGGCATTTTCTCCCGGACAAACTGTTGCACAACTTCATAATACATATCTTCACCTGGGATTCGAGCTTGGGTTGACAGGTCTTATTCTTGTTCTGGTTCTACAGAGCCACCTCCTGCTGAATCTTTTGAAAAGTGTACGGAATGTAGACCCAAACAATGCTTCTTCGGGAAATGGTATGAAACCATATTTTCTCGCTTCTTTATCCGGATACAGCCTTAATGCACTTACAGATTCCCAGCTTCATGTGCCTGCAGTGACGATAACGCTTACCTTGGTCGTGGTCCTCTCGCTTAGAACAGCTTTAGCAGCTCCAAAAGCTCATCGCAAAGCCGATTTTCCATATAACTATTTTGTTTTTCGGGGGAGGCGATCGCTTCTATGGCTCATTCTATGTGGTTGTCTTCTTTTTTGGGCCATATCCTTTATCGTTAAAATCAATACAGCCGGATACTATTATTATTCGGCGTTGAAAGGAATTGAAAGAAATGAGGATGCGGAGACCCTGATCAACGACTTGGAGAGAGCATGTAAGGTTGATCCGGATTTCGGTTTTTATCACTTTGAGTTGGGCTATTTTCTTGAAATATTCGCCAGCAGTCTAGAAATTACCGGGGAACACCACCGGGCGAGCGTTTTGATCAGCGAAGCTGTGAAGGAGATGGAAATTGCGGAGGACCTGAATCCCTACTCGTCAATTTACCTTGTTCACGCCGGCGGGCTTCTTTACCGGCTCAATCAATATGAAAAAGCGCTCGAAAAACTGCGAACAGCCGGAGCCCTTGACTACTATTCACCCTTCCCTGCTTTTTACTCTGGCATGAGTCTGCATTCTCTTGGTAGAGATGATGAGGCGGTCGTTGAGTTTACAAAAGCAATCAAAAGATTCCCCCGCCTTGTGTTCGCATCATACTGGCAGGAAGGAGATAACGGGCGGATATTACGGAATGTTCTGGAGTCGCTACGGAAGGACAGTAGAACAAACATTGTTGGCGCCAACAAGAAAGAACTGGTTTACGCGTTTTTCAGGAAATTCCACAGATTTCAATCCAGGTTGGCCGACCCTGGTGAATCCGGACCTCCGGCTACACGGATTTATATGCAGAAAAATGACTTGGATGACAGACCGTACAGTCTGTATGTCTTCAAGAAAAAAGGGCTGGTGATCTATTCCGCACCGATTAATATCTTTGAGATATTCGAGAACAACAGACTTCTGGATAAGCCTTTCAGCGCCTTCCTTGAACCGGGTATGACTGCGAAGAGTCTCCGTGCATCGGAATCATGGGCAACAATCTCTGCCTTTTGACAAGACTTCCACGTGACGTACCAAGAGGATCTCGAGGTTCCTTATAGAAGGTGTTTTCAGTACAATGTCCGTATAAAAAATTTTTATGCCGGATGTTTTTAATAGAAAGACCTAACAACGCCGGGTATGGTGCATCGACAACTTCGATCTGGTGTTCGAACCCGACCGGTTATAGAGACCGTAACCAAGGTTGAAAACCGTGACGGTTCGAACCAGACGAGGGCATCGCCCCTCGAACAAAGGAGAGATGTTTTGATTACCCTGCCAAAGGAGCGCAGAGCTCTTTTCTCTCTCTATAAATCGCTTGAAAACATCATCTCGATCCTCGACCTGGATCAGCTGCTCGAAGAAGTTATGGATATCTCGATCGATATCCTGGAAGCGGATCGTGGAATGATATTCCTGGACGATGAAGAAACGGGAGAGCTGACTTTCAGGTTCGGTCGCGATATCGATGCCGAATCAATGCAGGATGCCTACAGATACAGCACGACCGTTCTTAAACAGGCAGACCGGGAAGTGGTTTTCGTTCCGGACGTTGAAGTCGACGACAACCTGAGCGGACGCGAATCGATCCGGCGTTTCAAGATACAATCGATTATGTGCTCTCCCCTGACCATAGGGGGAAAGATCCGGGGAGTCCTGTACCTCGACAGCCACAGCAGGATCGAAGATGAAGATGGAGGCAAGCGTCAGCTCCTGACCGCTTTTACGAACCTTGCCGCGCGCGTTATCGAAAACAGGAAACTTTACCGGCAGCTGCAGGCGACCCGGGAACAGCTCGAAGAAGAGAACCTGACGCTGAAGTCCGCCATGCGGCAGAAATACAGTTTCGATGGGATCATCGGAGACAGCGGCAGGATGCAGGAGGTCTTCAGCCTTGTATCGAGGGTGGCCCCGGGGCGAGCGAACGTGATTATATTCGGGGAGTCCGGCACGGGAAAGGAGCTGATAGCGCGCGCCATTCATTACGGCAGCCCCAGGAAGGACGGGCCGTTTATCGATATCAGCTGCCCCTCCGTCCCAAGAGATCTTATCGAGAGTGAATTTTTCGGTCATGAAAAAGGCGCTTTCACGGGCGCCGACAGGATGAGACGGGGAAAATTCGAACTTGCCGACGGGGGAACGCTTTTTCTCGACGAGGTGGCGGATACTGACCTGTCGACCCAGGTGAAATTGCTCCGCGCCATACAGGAACGGAATTTCATGAGGGTCGGCGGAGAGAAAAAAGTGGAGGTGGATGTCCGGATTATTTCAGCTACGAGCAAAGACCTGTCGAACCTGGTAAAAGAAGGTTCGTTCAGGGAGGATCTCTATTACAGGTTGAACGTGGTGCCCGTTGTGCTTCCGCCGCTCCGGGAACGACGGGAGGATATCCCTGCGCTGGTTGAGCACTTCATCCTGAAATATGCACGGGAATGCGAAAAAAGGATCGAATCGATTTCCCCTCCGGCCCTGGCTAAATTCGTTTCTTTCAACTGGCCCGGCAATGTTCGCCAGCTGGAGAACGCCGTGGAATACGCGGTGAATATCGTAGGGCGGGAAAAGATCGATACCGCCGATCTTCCGATGTATCTGAAATCGGTGGAAGAAGGCAGGCAGGAGCATGAACCTTTGCTGGACGGCACGCTTTCACTCGATCAGCAGGTTCGCTCATTCGAGTCGGCTCTTATCCGCGGAGCGCTGGATCTCAAAGGTGGGAATCAGAGCGCCGCCGCCCGCCTGTTAGGAATCACCGAAACACGCATCCGATCGAAGATAAAAAAACTAAACCTTCCGAATTAAATATAACGCATCCTGTTCGGGGTACAAGAACAAGTCCCCATTTCCTGCCATCCACCCGGGACACGCGGTGGAAGAAACGGGGACTTTCGAATCTAATTGCTGCTTGTATCAGGTTTCGATCCGGAAAATGCATTCGTCGGCCAGGTCACCTTCAGAAGTAACCTGGTAGCGATATACCCCTTCCAGGGCGGTTCCGGGAACATCATAATAGAAGAAACGCTGAATAGAGAATGGATCATCGCCTGCGGGAGCGACATCGGTCACACCTTCAAAGTCGGGCCTGATCAATCCCGTCGGCAGCACGAAGTGGGATTCGAACTCCAGGGATATCGGATCAGACAGCCTGTTTATCACCGACCATTCGATCCAGGCGGTTTCGCCCAGTCCTATATGATACTTGTCCGGCGTAAGGTAGAGGATCCATTCCTTTGACTGGTCGAAGTAAAACCTTCCGATGTCCGCCCGGGTACCGTCCGGATCGGTATCATCCGCCGGACCGGCATCGATGCAGGGAGAACCGTTAAGAAGCCTGTAATCCCCTCCAGTTTCGGCATTGACATAAAGTGGATCAACATAGATATCGTTCACTCCCGGTGAGATACCTGTATAATCGCCTCCTTCGTTGTCGAAGAAGTTATTGTTAATCAGGTCCATTACAACCAGCGAACCGGTGATCGCGCCGCCTTCCGCGGTTCCCGAAATACAGCATCCCTTGACCCTGGCGTGAAGACTGCTGAGGAGAAGCGTGCCTCCGGTTGGAGCTCCGTTATTCTCGAAAGTGTTGTAATCGCAGGTCAGTGCGGTGGTTGATGCGAAGATTCCGCCGCCATACGCGGATGCTCTGTTTAACTCGATGATGGTCCGGTTGATATCGACAGTGCAGTCCGTGAAGTATGCGCCGGCTCCCTTTATCGCTTCGCCCCGCCTTACGAGGGCCCGCGTGATGTCGAAGCTCGTGCGTTCGCCGTAAAGGTTGCCTCCGTGACTGGGGCAGGTATTGCAGCTGAGCAGCGTACTGTCCACCGCTGACGTGCAGTCGATAAGGTAAAGCCCTCCGCCTTCGCTGCCGGCGTCATTGGACATTATCATATCGCCGAAACACTCCACAGTCGCGCTGGTCGCCCATACGGCGCCGCCGTCTCCGCAAACGCTGTTCTTGAAGTAGTAGCTCGTTTCCGACAGCAGGCTTCCGTCTTTTATATAAATGCAGCCTCCATCCCTGGCGCGGTTGGATTCGAACAGGTTGTTGCGGGTTTCGAGAGTGCCCGCCCTGAAATAGATCGCTCCTCCGTCATAGGATGAATTGTTTGTAAAAGTATTTCCTTCCAGGTCGTACAGGTTGTTCTCCAGGTATGCGGCGCCTCCGGAAGAGGCGGAATTATAGTTGAACGTGTTACCTGTAAGAGTGACGGGCTGGATATTGCTGTATACCGCTCCGCCTTTGTCCGCAGTATTCCAGCAGAAGACATTCCCTTCAAGAACCGGCCGGGCGTCTTTCGAGTAAACGGCTCCACCTTTGCGTTCACCTCCTTCAACCCGTCCACCGCCGCCTGCCACAGTGAAACCAATGAGCTTCGTGTCTGTGTTTTCCCAATGAGTGAATGTAATTATCGCATCGGTTCCATCACCCTTAATCCACGTCGCATCCGGGCCGTCAGTCGACATCACGACGATTTTTTTCCCATTGAAATCAATGTGTTCATAATATTCGCCGGGGCTCACCAGGACTGTATCTCCATTAACCGAGATATTGACGGCGCCTTGTATTGTGGACATCTCGTCAGGAACCGGAATCGTCCTTGCGTAAGCAAAACCGACAGATAGACTAATTGAGAGGATTACTCCGATTGTAACCATGGAAATTCTTAATGCACGCATTTCTGCCTCCACTTGAATAAAATGCGGAATGAAACTGAATACCGTTTCCTATTGGACTAAACTACTGTTCAGTATAGTTGACATTGGGTGGTATGTCAAGGAAAAAGTAATATGGTGGAGTAAATCTAACGTTCCAATATACCACAAATTTGTAAACTTATATCCGATTTTTCCCTCCGGATTAAGCTTCCAGCCCTGGTGAGTCGATAGAATCAGCAAGGAGGATTCATGTTCAATCTTAGACGAAAACAGATCGGAGCCTATCCTGGCCAGGGTCTTTTAAGTAACCGGAGCGGCTGCTCGAAGGATATTCTGCTGGTTTTTCCAGATGTCGCAAGACACCGCAGAATCCTGTATCCTCCGGTCAATCTGCTAGCCCTTTCCGTCACACTGACAGGCGCCGGCTTTTCGGTGCATATCCTCGATGACAGACTGGAGCCTTCCGACTGGTGCGACCAGTCCGGCAGGGCGTGGGGCATCGGAAAATGCAGTGAGTGGTGGGCAATGAATGCCGATAGGCTGCTTTTCGTGGGAATCTGTGCTCATGCCCCCCGGCAGACTGAACTCGGTAAAAGATTCGCCCGTGAAATTCGTTTATCGCATCCGGATGTTCCCATCGTCTGGGGAGGATGGCTCCCAACCCGGGATCCCGTATCTTTCGTTGAGAGTCCGGAGGTTGATCTCGCAGTTCTCGGGGATGCTGATTTCAGTATTGTTGAATTAGCTCAGGCATTTTATTCGGGAAAGGATCCCAGGAATGTGGCCGGTATTGCGTGGTTGGGGAATGGGGCCAGGTGCGTGGTCAATGCTCCGAACAGGCCGATAGACGCGTCGGAAACTCCACCGATGCCTTTCAACACGGTTCCAGTCTCCGCGTATCTCAGAAAGAACGGGCATTTTCTTTACATCTCCACAAGGATGGGACATGCCTCTTCTAAACCGAAGGGTGATTCCGTCAGCCCTTTGGATTCGATGAATTCCCATTATCCGCCCTCCAGGATTGTTGACGATTTGATTCAGCTGGAACGAGAACACCATCCGGCCGAACTGCGGATTGTTGATGAAGCCCTGTTTTCAGATATGGACCGGACCCGGGAGATACTGCAGGGTTTGTTGAGACGTGGTTTCAGGACCCGATGGACGGCATATACCGATACCGAACGACTCGAAGCGCTACCCGGTGAAACAATACGACTGATGGCGGATTCGGAATGCAGCCGGGTTTTTATCGAATTCGGAGATGGGGTTCGATCCGGCTCCGGCGGTCCGAATACACTGATAAGGCTTGAGCGGATGAGACGTCTGGTTGCCCGGCTTGCCGATGCGGGAATAAACGTTACGATTGCCATTTCTTCAGATTCGGCTGGAAAGAGAATGTCCGATTTTCTTGCAACACTGGATTTCGTGGACTGGTTGCATCGGAAGTACACGGGAAGCCGGTTCGTTTTCCGTTACCAGACCGGGACGGGAGAGCCGTCCGGTCTTTCTGAGCTGACAAAAAGCGATCGCCGGCTGCACCGGATAATCCACGCCTGTTTCACCCATTATCTTGATCTTGCCTACATGACGAAAAGAAGGTTCTCCGATTCGTTTCTCACGTATCCCGAGACTCTATTCCTCTCGATAGTCAGCCCGATATCCAGGTTCCGGGTGAGAAGAAAGTTCTTCCGCATGGCGGTTGGATGGCGGCTGGTTCTTATTCTGCGAAAACTTGCGGAATATCGGGATAGAATCGAATCGATTCTTTTTGAAACCTCCTGGCGATATCGCGCGAGCCGGCAGACCGCAGGTTTCACACGTGAACTCCAGTCGGCCCAGAGGAACATCCTGGAGACTCTAATGGCGGGGCAAGTTAAAACAACACACGACTCGAAGATGAATCCCGGTGAAAATAAACGATCCGAAAAGCCGGGAAGCTCTTTCCAGGTCAGATTATAAACGGTAACAAAAAAAAGAGGCGCGTCCCGACGCGCCTCCTGTTGTTTGATTCGAAAATATGTCGAACCGCTGAACTGCTGTACCGGCTATCCGCAGTTACTCGGTCACTTCCAGCGTAAAGCCGCCCGAATTCAGAATTTCATCCGGCCAGGTCCCAACCTTTCCTTCATAGTAATAATCACCCAGCGGTGCAATGTAAGGCACTCTGACGGGTTGGGATCCCGAGACAATTTCCCCCGGTTCCAGAGTCAACGTGAACGGGCCAACATGGGGGTTACCGGGGAAGGGATCGCCGTCCGGCATGGTGATATCGGTCCAGACATGGAACGTTTCCGATGACCAGGAACTGTTTACCAGCGTGAAATCTACGGTTACTATTCCACCTCCCTGGATTGAATAGACATCAGGTGTCAGCACAATAGTTAAACCGCCTTCTCCGGCGACTATCACGTCGTCGATGTACCATCCTTCCTCGGTAACGGATCCATCCGTTCCGAAACGGAACCGGAACATGGCCACGCCGTCGAATCCTGAAAGGTCGAATTCTTCCTGGGCCCAGCCGCTGCTGCCGGAGTAGCAGGGAGTATCATACGGCAGCGGATTTCCGTATGAGTTGTTGATCAGGTACGGATAACCGCCGACGGGGGTGATCTGCTGCCATGAAGCGCCTTCGTCCGTGGAGATTTCTACAATTGCTCCGTCATAAGCGTAGGAGCCGGATGCCGTCTCTGCATCGATCCAGTGCCAGAACGTGAGTGTAGCATTATCCGGAACCACGATGATCGGAGTAACCAGCCCCGCGTCCAGGTCGTCGGAGTAATCTCCCGAACCCTGCGCTCCGCATTTCCAGGCATGGGTCGGGGAGTGATCACGCTGAGTCGAAAGGTGCCATTGATCGCCGAACCCGATTGTGACGGCGCCGTGGGTCCAGTCACCCTCGCCGGATTCCATGTCATCCATGAAGCCGGCTCCCTGTATGAGAAGTTCGAAGGGAAGTTCGACGCTGTACCAGTCGCTCGTGACGCCCAGGGTCAGAACAGGGCGGTAGGGCGATGGGCAGTCGGATGATATTTCGATCTCGAAAGCCGGGGTATTCACTCCTGTTCCTCCCGGCGCAATCTCGGGATAGACTGCCGAACCCTGGGTGATGGTCACGAAGGGATCATCAAGCTCCAGGAGCGCCGTCAGTATATCGGATTGCAGAGATCCGTCGTTCCGGAGGGTGATCGAAATCGACCCGACCTCTCCGGGTTCGAGCACACCGTTTCCGTTTCCACCAGGGAAGGGGTCACTGGCCTCGTAACCATCGATTAAGAGCACCGGTGCTTTAATTGTCAGGTAGAACCTCGACTCCCAGCTCAATCCTCCGTCCGCTTCGATCAGGAGATTATTTTCGATCTTGTGTCCATCAGGGCACTCGGAGTCTATCGAGATATCGAAGTCTTCGGCGCACCAGACCTCTTCACCAGCCTGAATCAGACCGTATTCTTCGTACCCGTCCAGGACGGCGGCGAACGGGTCATCCGATGTGAGGGTCGCGAAAACACCTGCGGCGTCGTCACCGCCCCAGTTTTTGAGCGCCACGGGTATCTCGAGCGTTTCACCGGGTCCGGCCTCGCCGTCGCCGTTGCCGTAGCTGCCGCCCGAGTAGTCGTCGTCAATGATATTCGCTGAATACGCAACGAAGGCGCCTTCCGACGCCGGGAAGATATAACCGTGGTGCGGTGCCAGGTCGACTCCCGTGATTACGACGTGTATGGTATCCGGAGTTAAAGTTTGCACCGGCACGAGGCTGAAACCTGACTCATCGGTATAGGCGGTGGAATGTATATCGTCTCCCTGGGACAGGCAGACCAGAGCGCCTTCAACGGGGGAGCCGCCGTAGCTGACGTTCACCGGTACTTCGAACGGACCGATGGGGATTGTCGGCGGATAGACGCAATCAGCCTCCCAGGGCACATGGTACCAGACCTTCAGCGACGGATCGCCGAGAACGTTGTAGACCTCGAAGTAATACTTGCTTCGCCCGCCGCCGCCGTAATATTCGTATAATTTGAGAAGTGCATAATCGGTCATCTGGTGAAGGGCCCGCAGATCCTGCGCGAAATAACCCTCCCACTGGCGCTTTTCCAGGATATCGTCTTCATCCCAGTATGTGCTCGCCGAACCTCCCCAGAAGCCGATGGCGCCGTTCCCCTCCGTCCTCATCCATGTTTCACCGAAACACTCGGAAACCTCGAAGTTCCCTGTATTGCAGGAGTTGCTGATAACGAACGGCAGCATTCCCTCGTTGACGAGTCCTCTGACATCACTCTGTGAGAATGCGGGATTGTACCAGGAGTCGTTGCTTCCGTGTCCCGAGTAGTTGGCGATTGTGCGTCCGTCATTTAGAGAGTTTTTAATATCCTGGGTGTTGCCGCCGCTATGGGCGTAGATCTTGTCGCAGATTACGCCGGCGGGTTCGAAAAAGTTTTCGATGACGAAGTTATGAGTTCCTTCGGAAATCTGGTAATTGTCTTCCGAGGCCATGAATACGGCTTTCTCGAACCAGAGCGACTGGGTGGCTTCGGTGAGGGTTTCATACCCGATGACCTTCGATGCCATCTCTGCAACCTGGGCGGCATCCGTCGCGGGGAACCGTCCGATTCCGGCGTCGGGCAGGTAGTCGCTCCCGTCAAGAGTGACGAAATAGAGGTCGGCCACCGAGTAGGTTTCCCCGCCTTGGAAGGATGGAAGCTGGGGATTGTCACCGACCAGAAGGATAATCGACGGAGGGTATTCCCAGCTGTCGTAGGCGTCCTGGATATACGCCTTGATTCCGTTAGTGGACCAGGGTGAGATTTCCACCTCGGTTGCGATTACGACTTCGAAGCCCTTCAGCTCCTTCCATTCGAGCATTGCGTTGAGTTCGGACACAACACCGCTCGGAGAAATGACGAGATAGACAATCGGGAGATCCTCGCCTCCGTCGGTGGAGAACGTCCCGGAGTTCAGTATCCGCTGATCGAGCATCGTTCCGAAAGCCCGGGATGCATAACGCCTGTTTGCCGCGAGTGTGGACTCCATGTCTCCGCCGCGGAATTCGATCCCTATTTTCAGTTCGGAAAAACCGCGGATTTTCCCTTCTACCGGATTGTATCTGAGGGGGGTCGCCTCGATCATGAACAATCTGCGGCCCCGCATAATCCCGGCTTCCTCGATCCGGACAAGAGCTTCAGGAGAATAACGGTCGATGCCGTAAGCGCTTTCATTCATCCTGAAAACGGCGTTTTCCCTGGCTCCCGGGATTTTCGGAACAGGGGCTTGAACCGGGTGGACGGCCCCGGGGAGCATCCGTGATTCCAGATCGATAGTTTCCGACTTTCCTTCTGAAACCCGCAGAATCACTTCAGAGCCGAAAGGCGCTTGGAAAAAACGTCTGATCACGGGTAGTGATGGTTCGCCGAAAGGTTCCGGAATACCGGCGTCGCTCAGCGTCAGCCTTGTGAATCTGCCCTCCTCGCGGATGATCCGGTCCGCCGCAAGCCCTTCCGTCCGGAGCAGGAGAGAGAAACCGGTTCTATCAGACTTTTCTACTTCAATGGTGTAACCGTTGGCAGTTTCACGGTTTGATGTAATTGTGAAATCAGCATTCACAAACGAAAAGCTTGCTGACAGGAGTGTCAGAAAAAGAAGTAGGACCGAACGTTTCAAGATAATCATCCGTTTCATCGGCTTCTCCAGAATTAGAGGTAGATCCGTTCACTCGCAGGTTCAAAATATCAACAACCGGCGACACTAAACGGGATGTCCATCAACTATTATAATCCAGGGGAGAAAATACTCAAGATCGGCGAGGATAATAATCGGGAATAAATTACTGAGAACCCGGAGCCCGACCGCAGGATGCCCGTCCGGACATATCAAGCGGCGTTTCAATAATTTATCGCTGTCATGC
>CAYMWF010000100.1:0-17190 GCA_964394085.1 uncultured Gemmatimonadota bacterium
CGCCGTCGTCGCCGGTGAAGGGGAGGCCGTCGCATCCCACATCCTCTCCGTAGAAGCCGTCGCCGTCGGTGTCGACGTTCGGATTGTCATACATGAACTGCACCCACCGGGCGTTCAGGTCGAGGTCGCTGAAATCGATCTGGTTCTTGTCGCCGGCCCGGTAGAAGTTGTCGGCGCAGAAATAGCCGAGGGTGATCGGCAGCGTCTGGCCCGGCTGAATGGTGAAGGGGCCGGTTGAGAGGAGGAAGCGGGTATCTTCAGGACCTACCGGCTGGCCCTGCTTCCTGGCGTCGAGCTGGTCGGGATCGTTGCCGTCCTGCAGCCAGTTGCTCATCACCAGGTACTTGCTCACGTCTCCGTCGGGCGTCCCGGTGGTTCCGCTCGGCAGGCGCGGCCCGGGCCCCCAGTCCCTTTCCGCCTCGCTGTCGGAGAGCCACCAGTTGAAGTTGAAGTTCACGTATTTTTCAGGGGTTCTCACCACCCTGACACCCATCACCGACGGGGCCAGCACATCGTCGCCGCCCGGCCCCACGTAGTCGGCGAGCCAGGCCACGTTCACGTCCTTGCCCGAATCGTCCGTCTGCCGGAAACCGGTGATGTCGTCCTGGTGGCGTTTGGAACTCCAACCTTGCGGGATCGGGCCGCAGTCGCCGTCGAGATACAGGGCCAGGTAGACCTGTTTCAGCAGCTTGATGCCGATGTTTTCGATTTCGTAGTCGAAGATGATGAAGTCTTCAGCGTATGGATAACTCCAGGAGTGGCTTTTCTGAGCTATCTTTATATTTAGCGGGCGGGTGTGATTGGGCGAGACATCGGGATAATCGGCGGTGAGCATTGTGTCGGTGTAAACACCCTCGAAGGTGAGCTCCGACACGGCGGTGCTGTCGTAGATGCAGTAGTATGTTGCGGGATCGTGGCCGTGCGGTTCGAAGTTGTTCTGGCAGGCGAAACCGTGACCGGCGTCTACTCCGTCGAGCAGGTAATCCTCTCCGTACGGTGAGATATGATTGATCGAATACTCGACGATTGTGTCTCCGGCGCCTTTTCCGGGGAAGGTTTCGAACTCTATGTTCCATCCGTCCTTGCCTACCGAAACGAGAGTATCGTCCCCCACGATGGCCCCTATCCACAGAGCTCCCTGGAAGAGGTAGTCCCACGTCGAACCCGCCGGAAACTGGCAGGATACGAACCCTGAATGCCCGTCGGTCTCGTCGAATTCGCTGTGGGTGGGGTTGCCGAAAAAGCCGTAGTTGCTCACCATCAGCCAGATATTGCTGATGTCGTGCACTTTCCGCTGGATATCCACTTCGCCCTCGCCGGCGGCGCCGGATACGGAAAGATCGGCCGGAATTCCACCGCCTTCGCGGTCGGGAGGGGGCATCTCCTCGGCGAGCACCAGGGAAGGAAGAAGGAACACGGCGCTGAAAGTGAACAAAAATAGAAATCGCGTAATAGTACGGGTCGTTTTCGACGGTTCCGGGACGGTCGAGCGGAAATTCGGTAAGAGGATTGAATTATCCACGATATACACCCTTTGCTGATTTTGGAGCAATTGAGAGAGGAGCGGTCGGGCGCGGCTGACGAATCGGTTCCGGTGGAATCGTTATTCCGGTCTCGCACCCCTTCAGGTATGTAAGAATATATCCACTGGCCGTGAAGATCAAACCGAAAGAAGACCTGCCGCTTTCAGAGCGATTTTCCGGTGAAAATCGATCGGGTTCTGGAAACACCGGGGAGTGCATGGTTTCGGAACCGGGCTTATTCCTCTCCCCCCCTGTGAGGAAGGTGTATAGGCCGGCGGACGAAACTATTTGATTATCACGAACTTACCGATCTGGTGATCGCCTCCTCCCTCCGGTTCCACGACGAAGAAATACAGACCGCTGGCCACGAGCTGATCATTTAAGGAGAGAAGGTTCCAGCTTACGAGCGTGTCGCCGTCCCTGTTTACGAGCGTCTTGACCAGGTCTCCCGCCATGGTAAAGATCCTGACCGTGCAGTTACCCGGAAGATCCACGAAATCGATTCGGCGATCGAACTCGGTCCACTGCGTCTCGTCGGGTTCCCAGCCGCGCGCGCCCCCGGGGGGCTTCATGTAATCGAGATCGAAGCGGTAGGGGTTCGGTTGTGCATACGCTTTTCCGCCGTCCAGGTACCGGGAGGGCGTATAAGGCACAATTTTTACGCGGCTGCTCAGCTTGCTGCTCTCCAGCTGGTCGAGGTTCGCGGGAGGATAGCCGTTATCATACGCCGTAACGCTGAAATAGAGGGGCCAGCATTTTTTAACCGGTCCGAAAGTGAACCGGTAGGCGTATTCGGTGGAATCGGGATCGTGATTGAGGATTTCGGAAAGACCGGTATTGAATCCGATGCTGTCCGGCGCGTATTCGGGGTCGCCGCGGTCATCGACGCGGTAACGCAGAACTTCGGTCGGGTTGCCTTCTCCGTCGACCGTGTCTTTCATATACCACTGCAGAACCTTGTCCATATCGAAATCGCTGAGCTTGGTGAATTCGGTCGAGACGCCGGTGGTGCTTAAATAAATCCGGTAACCCTGGAAATCGCGCTGCTTGGCCAGCTCCGGAATGAAAGAATCGACGAACTCCTCGGCAGCGGTATCCCACTTGAGAATCACTTCATTATCACCCATTTCCACGTGGACTTTCGGCGCTGCCGGCGGCGGCGGGCCCTCGAAGTCGGGAACCCCGTCCCCCTCATCCATGACTCCGTTGGCGTAGCCGTATCGATCGGTCATTCCGGCGGGCAGGAAAGTATCCTCGCAATCCTGCAGTATCCCGTCGCTGTCTCCCGCGTCGCCCGTGAAAGGCAGGCCGTCGCAACCTACATCCTCTCCGTAGAAACCGTCGCCGTCCGTGTCGACGCTGGGGTTGTCATACATGAACTGCACCCAGCGGGCGTTCATGTCCAGGTCGGAAAAGTCCACATTAAATCTGTTCCCGCCGATATAGAAGTTTTCGCCGCAGAAGTAGCCGAGAGTGATCGGCATGATCTGGCCCGGCCTGATGGTGAACGGGCCCGTGGACAGCAGGAAGCGCGTATCCTCGGGGCCGACCGGTATGCCTCCGTTGAGGGCGTCGAGCTGGTCGGGGTCGTTGCCGTCCTGCATCCAGTTGCACATTACGAGATACTTGCTGACATCTCCCATCGGGGTTCCCGATGTGCCGCTTGGGAGCCGGGGACCGGGGCCCCAGTCGTTCTGTGCGTCCTCGCCGTCCGACAGCCACCAGTTGTAATTGAAGTTTACATATCTTTCGGGTGTGCGCACCACCCTGACGCCCATGACCGAGGGCGCCAGCACGTCATCGCCGCCCGGAGCTACGTAATCGGCGAGCCAGGCTACGTTCACGTCTTTGCCCGCTTCGTCCCGTTCGCGGAAACCGGTGATATCATCCTGGGCGTATCGCGCGTCGTACTCTGTCGGAGTCGGGCCGCAGTCGCCGTCGAGGTAGAGGGCCAGGTAGACCTGTTTCAAGAGCTTCAACCCGATGTTCTCGATTTCATAGTCGAAAATGATGAAGTCCTCGGCGTAGGGATAACTCCAGGCATAGCTCCGCTGCGTCAGTCTGAGGTTGAGAGGCCTGGTATGATTGGGTGATACGTCGGAGTGATCGGATGTGAGCATCGTATCGGTATAAACGGCCGTAAAATCGAGCTCGGATATGGCGGTGCTGTCATAAATGCAGTTGTAGACGGCGGGATCATGCGGATGCGGTTCGGACCCTTGCGAGCAGGTGTTCCCGTGTCCGATGTCTATTTGGCCGACAATGTAACCGCGGCTGTAGGGGGAAATATGATTGATAGAGCTCTCGACGAGCGTATCGCCGGGGCTCTTGCCGGGGAAGAATTCGAATTCATCCTCCCAGCCGTCACACCCCACCGAAACGAGCGTGTCATCTCCGACGATTGCGCCTACCCAAAGGGCGCCCTGGAATAGATAATCCCATCTCGATCCGGCCGGAAAGCGACAGGCGATGAATCCGTCGTGTCCGTCCGTTTCATCATATTCATCAATCGTGTTATTACCGAAAAAGCCGTAGTTGCTGACCTGCAGCATGATGTTTCCGACATCCTGAACTTTTTTCTGGATAATTACGTCTCCGCCGGCTGTTTCACTAAAATCAGCCGTGCGTACCGCCGGTTTTTCACCGCCGGGGATTGCCCGCACATCCATCCCGGCATGAAGGATTCCTGGAATAGTGAAAACACCTGAGGCAGCGAACATGATGGAAGCGGCGGCTCGAAGGGCGGTGATCCGGATGCAGCGGAAGCATTCAGGAAGATCACGATTCATACACAATCTCCGAATAACTGAACGGTGAAATGTCGCCGGTGAATACGATACTTTCCCGAGCGTACTATAGAACAGCGGATGGATCAACTTGAAAGAAAGCGGCGGGAGCCGGAATCCGTAGGGATAAAAGAGGCAGCCGCGGCGTTAGAATGGGTTTCGCCGCGGCTGCGGAATGGAGGAGGTATCTGTAGTATACCCGTTTCGTTGTATCGGACCTGTTTCAGACTACTTTAGCTTTCTTTTTTCGGGGCGGTCGTCAGGCAGGTGGGATGCGGTATTCGAGCTCCCGGGGCAGGTGGGGAAGGGAGCGCCTCCCAGCCTTTCCCCGCTCGTTTTGTCTGGAGGACAACCATTTTCAATACTGAAGCGGCACGATGGATTCGCACGCGTGAGCCGATATATCCCACCCCGGATGACTCCGCTATGTCCTCCGGGCAGAAAGGCGCTCCCTCCTCATCTCCCCGGTGACGGAACCTGTCCTGGAATTGATTCCATCGGTTTCTACACGCCTGATGATTAGATTCGAATCTAATTTTCCACCGCTCGGCCTGGTGGTTTTCGAGATGAGGAACCGGCGCGTCGCGACGATCATACTCATGCAAGATAGAAATCAAATTCTATTTTGCAGGAAAAAAAATCCCGATACCCGTAACTTCTACCTTCATACTCCGGAATTGAGTTTCCCGGCCTGGATATGACCGGCTCCTCCAAGTATACAGAATAATTTATCGCGAATGAAGCTGGCGACCGCTTCGCGTTGGCAGCTTATCCGCGATTCTTCGCGCGAAGAAAATCGGCGGGGGCGCCGCATGCTGGTGCTGTTATTCGAAATGAAAGATAGCTCAGAGACGAGTTCGCGGTAAAACTTCGCTTGAAGCGTAGCGGCGCGGATAGTAGAATGCCGGATTTCTTCCCGGTTTCCTTGTTTTATTGATTCGAAGGAGGACCTGATGACGGTTGACCTGGAAAAAATACTGCGGCCGGTGGATACGCCGATGCCGCCCTTCGAGCCGAAATATATGACCATCGCGAGCGGCGAGAGCATGGTGATCAGGCAGGTGGGGCGCGAAGAGATTCCCGATATCCTGCCCCACGTGGCTCCGCTCATGCAGGTCGAGCGCGACTTCTACGACCTGGTGGCTTCGCGGGTCTATGCCGAGCTTCTGTCTTACTATCACCACCGCGTGCAGGATGAGTACGTGCTCGTCGCCCAGATCGACGGCGAGCTGGCGGCCGTCGTGAACGGCAGGAGGGTGACTGGGGATGTCGGCATGTCGCTGCATACCCTGGGGATGAGGCGCGGACTGAGAATCGGCGCCCACGCCTTCGCCGCCAAGATGGAGTATCATATCGATATCCTGAAGCAGCAGGAAGTTCTCGTGGTGGCCGAGTCGCCCATCGGGTTCAGGCGCTGGATGATCGAATACAAGCTGGAGGAGCGGTTCGATGTTCCGCACGAGCTCGGCGGCGTTCCATCCTACGCCCTTACGAAAGAGCTTTTCGACAGGGCCAGGAACAGCCTGATAGTTGGGCGCCGGCCCGTTCCCGAAGAGATCCTGGCCAGGGCGAAGGAGGCGATACTGCCGCCCTCCGATCCGCCCACGCCTCCGATGGATCTGCTGGCCGCCACCCGGTCCATGTACGATCCGACCGGCACGGGCCTCATGGCCCAGCGCTGGAAACAGGAAGGGAGGGTGTGAAGATGCGTAATGTATATGTAGCGGGAGTCGGAATCACGAGCTTCACGCGTCTCGAATATCCGCTGGCTGAAATCGCGTCATATCCTGGCATGATGGCTCTGAATGACGCAGGGCTCGACAGCGTGGACTACGTTTATGTCGCCAACATGGGCGGATGCCGCATCAACCACCAGTCGGGGCTGGCCAGCGCCGTCACCGACTGCCTCGGCCTGACGCCGGCGGGAGCCACAACGGTGGAAAACGGCCCGGCTTCGGGGGCGTCGGCGATACTGCAGGGCTTCATGGCCGTGGCATCGGGCATGTATGATGTCGTCCTGGTGACCGGCGCCGAGAGGATGCGCGAGGTCAACACCCTCGACGCAACCGATTTCGTGGCCACCCTGACCCATCCTTACGCCGAGTATATCTACGGCGTAACCCTCCCATCCCTCGCGGCGATGTTCACCCGCCTTTATATGAAAAAATACGGCGTCACAGAGAAGCACCTGTCGATGGTGGCCGTGAAAGCGCAGAACAACGCGCTGCTCAACGAATTCGCCCATCTCCAGCAGGAGATCGCCATCGAGGGCATTCTCGAATCGCCCGAAGCTTCTACGAACAACCCATACGTGGCCGAGCCGCTCCGTTTCTTCGACTGCTGCCCGGTTTCGGACGGGGGAGCGTGCGTCATCCTCGTGAGCGCCGACGCGCTGAAGAAACTGAAAAAGCCGAAAATCAGGCTCGCCGGAATCGGCCAGGCCACCGACGTCCACGCGGTGCACGAACGCCCCGACCCGACGGAGCTTCCAGCGGTGCGAATGGCGGCGGAGAAGAGTTTCTCCATGGCGGGAGTCGAACCGAAAGACGTCGACGTGGCCGAACTGCACGACGCTTTCACCATCCTCGAAATCGCAGAGAGCGAGGAAGTGGGCTTGTTCCCAAGGGGCGAAGGTCACCTGGCCCTCGAAAGGGGCGAAACCGCTATCGGCGGGTCTATGCCGATCAATACATCGGGCGGGCTCAAGGGCAAGGGGCACCCGGTCGGCGCCACGGGCATCGGCCAGGCCCACGAGATTGTGCTCCAGCTCAGGGGCGAGGCCGGCAAGCGGCAGGTCAAGGCACCGAAAACCGGGTTCACCTGCAATTTCGGCGGTTTCGGCAACAACGTGATTTGTCTCACGTTCGTGAAGGAGAGCTGATATGGCAAAGCGTGTGTACGGATACAAGTGCGGGGAATGCGGCTTCATCAACTATCCTTACCGGATGCGCTGCGGAAAGTGCGGAAAAACCACGTACATGGATTTCGAGCAGGTTCCGCTTCCCGAAAAAGGCAAGCTGCTGACCTTTACTTTCGTTTATAACCTGCCCGGTGATTTCGAGGTGGCCAAACTCGGTATAGGCATAGTGGAGCTCGAGAACGGCGTTCGCGTTACGGGGCAGATACGCATCGACGAGCCCGAGCTCGGAATGGATGTGACCGGCAAGGTCGAAGTGGTCAGGACGGCCGCGTACGACAAGTATTACGGCTTCGTCTTTACGAAAGCATGATTCCGCTTTCCGCCGGTGATTGTTTGGAGCCCGGCGTTTACGATCGGATGGCCGGGTTTTCCCGGGCGGTATACTACTCCCGCGAAGACCGGCTCGTCTGCCTGGTATCGGAAGAAGCCGGCGCCGGCCCGTTCTATATTACGTTCAGGGGCTTCCATCCGGCTCGGTGCGGGCCCTGTCTCGAGATCCGGGACGACCATTTCCGTATCGGCGGCAGCCGGGTGGAGCGTGCCAACATCCCTGTTTATGATTCATTGTTCGACGTCGAACCTGCTGACCCGGCCGTCGTTCACTCCGGGCTCCGCCTGCTGAGGGCGAAACTACTCGAAGCGGCGCCGCCCGAAAGCCTCGTATTCCTGCTCAGGGAGGAAGCCCGCCCTGCGGTAACCACAGGACTCCCGGCCGCCGGATTCGAGGAAGCCCTCAGAACCCGCTTCTTCGAGGGTGCGGATGCGCTTTTCTCGGGTGACGTGGGAGGCGGTGCGAAGCTGCTGGGCGGATGCGGCCGCGGCCTGACGCCGTCGGGCGACGATTTTCTGGCCGGAGTGTGTTACGGCTTGAGGCTCGCTGGAAAACTTCACGGCGTTGATATGACGCGCGTCATTTCCGGCATGCTCGACTCCGCCGAAGCGGGAGGTCCGGTTTCGGAAAATTTTTTGCGCATGGCCGGTGAGGGACGTCCGACCGGGCACATGAGAAACGTCCTGGACGCACTTTACACGGGTGATACCGCCCGCCTGGAGCCGGCGGTTTCGCATCTTCTGGATTTCGGCGCGACATCCGGGGCGGATACCGCCGCCGGTCTTATCCTGACGATGGAAAGAGGTACAAAACTATGGTCTCCAAAGGACTGATACGAAAAGGGGAGTACTACGATTCGGTTACTCTCATGCTGGCCGGACGCGAACTCACCGGCCTGGAGGGCGTGCAGGACGCCGCCGTGGTGATGGGTACCCGCGAAAACCGCGCCATTCTCGAGAACTCGGGGCTTCTGCTCGACGAATTCGAAAAAGCGGGTGATTCCGATCTGCTGGTGGCGGTAAAAGCGGAGACCGAGAAGACAGCCGTCGAGGCTTTCGAGAGGCTCGACCTTATTTTCGCCGAATCGAAAAAACGCAAAGGGAGCGGCCGCGTTTACCGGCCGGCGAGCCTGGACGGCGCCCTGGAAGTCCTGCCAGAAGCGAACCTGGCGATCGTCTCGGTTGCGGGAGCCTACGCGGGGGACGTGGCCATGTCTGCTCTCGATCACGGTGTCCACCTGATGATTTTCTCGGACAATGTTCCCCTGGATACTGAAATAGAACTCAAGAAAACAGCTTCGGAGAAGGGCCTGTTCGTCATGGGCCCCGACTGCGGCACCGCCATCCTCAACGGCGTCCCGCTCGGGTTCGCCAACTCGGTAAAACGGGGCCACATCGGACTGGTCGCCGCTTCGGGAACCGGGCTCCAGGAAGTGAGCTGCATCGCGACCGCCCTCGGTGCCGGAATCTCCCAGGCCCTCGGGACGGGGGGGCGCGATGTGACCGACGAGGTGGGCGGAATCTCCTTCCTTGAAGGCATCCGCGTCCTCGAAGAAGATCCGGCCACGAAGGTGATAGTGCTCGTATCGAAGCCGCCGGGAGCGAAAGTCGTGAAGAGCGTCACCGATCTCATTGAAAAGGTGAAGAAACCCGTGGTCGCCATCCTGCTCGGATCAGAGGACGGCCTCGTCGCGGACGGAGTCTTCAACGCCGCCACCCTTGAAGAAGCCGCCTTCGCCGCCGCGTTTCTGGCCGAAATTCCCGACATGGAAAACGTGGGGGAGAAGGTGAAGGCGGCGCTGGCCGGCAGAAGCGATCCCTTCCTGGGTATGATCGACGGCGTGGCGAAAAAGATCGAGCCCGGGAGGAAGTTCATCCGCGGCCTTTTCAGCGGCGGCACTTTCTGCACCGAGACCCAGCTCATACTCGAGCAACTCGGCGTCGGGCCGCTCAACTCGAACGCGCCCGCCGGAAAATCGAAGCCGCTGACTGACAACATGAAGAGCGTCGGACACACCATCATCGACATGGGAGCGGATGAGTTCACCGTAGGACGCCCCCACCCGATGATCGATTTCAGCCTGAGGAAGCGGCGCATGCTCGAAGAAGCCGCCGACCCTGAAACAGCGGTCATCCTCATCGACGTGGTGCTCGGCTTCGGCTCGAACCTGGATCCTGCCGGTGAGCTTGAGGATACGATTTCCAAAGTGATCGTCGCCGGCGTTCCCGTGATCGTGTCCGTAACGGGAACTTCGTCGGATCCGCAGGGCGTCAACAGGGTCGCTTCGCGGTTGACCGGCGCGGGAGCGGCGGTGAACTTCTCCAACGCCCAGGCCGCCAGGCTCACGGGAGCGCTTGCGCAGGCGGTGGATAAAAAGCAAACGTGAAAAAACGGCGGCGGCACGGCGGCGCAAGGGAGATAAAACATGTCGATCGGTAATCTGTTCAATAAAGAGACGGCCGTGGTGAACATCGGTCTCGAGTCGTTCAAGGAGACCGTGGAGATGACGGGCACCGCGGTGATCCAGGTGGACTGGAAGCCGCCGATGAGCGTCGACCCGAAGGCCCGTGCTCTCCTGAAAGCAGCATCCGGTTCGATCCGCGAAGCCAACGGCGAGGCGGTTCAGCGGGTTCTGAAAGCAACTCCCCGGCTTGCGGGTATGGCCCCGGCGGTCGACGTCGTCCCGGGCATGACCGAAAACACGCTTCTTCACGCGGGGCCGCCCATCGAATGGCCGCGGATGTGCGGGCCGATGCGCGGCGCCGTTATCGGGGCGCTCCTCTACGAAAACCGCGCCTCCTCCGCCGATGAAGCCGAGGAACTGGCCGCATCCGGCGATATCAGGTTCGCCCCCTGCCACGAGCACGACGCCGTGGGGCCGATGGCCGGCATCGTGTCGCCGTCCATGCCCGTTTTCATCATCGAAAACGGAACCGGCGGAAACAAAGCTTTCACGACCATGAACGAAGGGCTCGGAAAGGTGCTCCGGTACGGCGCTTTCAGCGAGGACGTGGTCGAGCGGCTCCGCTGGATGGAGAAGACGCTCTTCACCGTCCTGGCCGGAGCCCTCGACGCCGCGGGGCCGGTGGATCTCAAGCAGATCATCGCACAGGCTCTCCACATGGGAGACGAGGTCCATAACAGGAACCGTGCCGCAACATCGCTTCTGTACAGGGCTCTCGCGCCCGGAATCGTCAGGAGCGCACCTGATACCGCCGCGGCCGCCGAGGCGCTCGATTTCATCGACGGCAACGACCACTTCTTCCTCAACCTGTCGATGGCGGCATGCAAGGCCTCTCTCGATGCGGCGAAGGATGTTCCGGGCAGCAGCCTCGTCACTGTCATGACCAGGAACGGGGTCGACTTCGGGATCAGACTCGCCGGCACGGGCGGCGAATGGTTCACGGGCCCGGCCGCGGTGCCCGATGCTCTCTACTTTCCCGGTTTCACCCGCGAGGACGCGAACCCCGATATCGGCGACAGCTCGATAACCGAGACGAACGGCCTGGGCGGGTTCGCCATCGCCGCGTCGCCCGCAATCGTCCAGTTCGTGGGCGGAAGCGCCGCCGACGCCCTTAACTACACGAGAAAGATGTACGAAATCGTTTTCGCCGACAACGAAGCATACCAGGTTCCATCCCTCGATTTCCGCGGCACTCCGACCGGCATCGACGTAACCGCCGTGGTCGAGAAAAACGTGCTGCCGTTCATCGACACCGGCGTGGCCCACCGCGAACCCGGCGTCGGACAGGTCGGAGCCGGCGTCCTCGAAGCCCCCCCGGAGCCGTTCATTGCGGCTTATGAAGGGTTCGCCCGAACGTTCGATCGGAAAGATCCCTGCATCCGCTGATCCCGGACAAAGGCCGCCGCCGGTCAGACCCCATGGAAGCCTGCACTTTCCAGGGGGTGACGGTTCCGATATGACCGCAGTGAAACATATCGGTTCACGCGAGGAGCCTCCCTCAAAAAGTTGCATAAGCTCACAACAGCAAGAATGATCAGATTGATAGGGAGGCCGAGGCGCGTGAAAGTATCGAATTTCGGGGCAATGCCCCAAGGATGTTCAACGGGTGTTGGGTTGTTTTTCCTGCTCTTTCCCGTAAAAATGACTTGACATAACCGGTTTTACGCGTAAATTTGGTTATCGTGCGACAAATTATCGAGCAATTCAGAACAATCCAAAGCTACTGGACTGAAGATTCTTGGCTGGGGCAGCGTATGCTTTTCCTGTCCGGGCCGAGACAGGTGGGCAAAACCACCCTGGTGAAATCCACGCTATGTCCCGACAAGGCCGGATACTTCAACTGGGATAACAGAAAAGTTCGTCTGGCCTGGCAGATGGATGCCGATTTTTTTGCGGCTGCTGATTCAGAATGGATATGCTTTGATGAAATTCATAAGCGTCCCGGCTGGAAAGATATCCTGAAGGGGATATTTGATGTCCATTCCGATCGCTTCAGGTTTGTGATAACCGGCAGCGCCCGACTGGAAACGTTCAAAAAAAGCGGAGATTCCCTGGTCGGCAGGTATTTCCAGACACGCTTGTTCCCGCTCAATCTCCCGGATCTCACCTGTAATGATTTTTCCTTGCCGGATAATCCCGAAGAATTGCTTGACTCGGCTTCATCTCTCCCGGATGCGCCGGAATTCGAGGATTTAATGCAGCTTGGCGGCTTTCCGGAGCCATTCTTCAAATCTTCTGAAACATTCTGGAAAAGATGGTCGATGAACCACCGTGATCTCATAATTCAGGAGGACCTGCGCGATTTAACCAGGATTATGGAACTGGATAAGATCGAATACCTCCTGGAACTGCTTGAACCCGCCGTCGGCAATACAATCAGTTACAGCAACCTGGCCCGTGACCTTGAAACGACCCACGGCAGTATAAAGCGATGGCTGGAAAGCCTAAATAAAGTGCAGCTTGTTTTTCCGGTATCGCCGTTCAGCAGAAATATCCGCCGGTCATACAGGCAGGAAAGAAAATGGTACTATATGGATTGGCGCGCCGCCGGAATCAACCGCTTTGAGAATTTCGTCTCCTCTTCCCTGCATCGCGCGGTATCTCTCTATACCGACCGTTTCGGCGAAAAGATGCAGCTTCATTTCATTCGCACCCATGACGGTACCGAAGTCGACTTTTTAATCACCTTGAATAATAGACCCTGGCTGTTAATCGAGGCAAGGGAAGGAAAACCCGATGCATCGCGGGCTGTTTACCGTTTCTGCGAGGAACTCGACGTACCCTGCCTGATTGTCACAAAACAGAAAAACGTCTGCAGAAAAATCAAACACGACGGACGCCAGAAAATCTACGCCGTCTCCTGGGCCAAACTCGGCCAGGTCCTGCCTTGAAACAGCCGCAAGCTGTTGCGGGGCGGCGCCGACCAGCCTTGCCGGCCGTCTTTTGAAAGGCTGCCGGGAACACCGTGCGGAAGGGTCATGCCAGGGAGAGGTCGGCCAGCCAGTTCTGGGCTTCCCGTATTTCCGGACCGCCGGGATAGGTTTTTTCCCGGACGGGCTCTCCGGCAATCTGCACTTTTTTCACCCCGGGAAAATATTTATCGAAGCAGGCGAAGTTCGGGCTTTTTCCCGATGCCCCCCATTTCACTTCAAGCATGAGAAACGGTGCGTCATCCCGCGTGATAAAGAAATCGATCTCTTTGCCGTCCCTGGTTCGCAGATAGTACAAACCCGATTGCACTCCCAGGCAGTCTTCGAGATAATGGCGCTCCTTGAGCAGAGCGCAAGCGGTGAGGTTTTCCAGTTTAACACCGTTATCTCCGATTACCTGACCCGTATCAAAGAAGTAGTACTTGGGCGCTTTTAAGAGCGATCGAGCGATGTTTCTATGCCATGGCGCGACCTTGAAAACGATATACATGTTCTCGAGCACTGTCAGCCATCTCTTGATACTCCTGTCGGAATGCTGTAAGTCCCTGGCAAGGGAGCTGTACGATATGGGGCTGCCCACCCGGTTGCGCAGGAGCTGAATCAGGGTTTCGATAGCCGTTATTTCCTTAATACTCTCAAGATCGACCATATCCTGCTTGATGATGATGTCGAGATGGGTCCGTTTCCACCGGTTGTAGAATCCGGGGGCGCCTTCGAGATAAGGCTCGGGAAAGCCGCCGCATTCGAGAAGACGCTCGAGCCCGGCCCGTATGTCGCCGGAAGGAGCAGCCGTCTTTATTTCTTTCAGATCAAGAGGGTGAAGCCGGAAAGGAAAGAAGCGTCCTGCCATGGAATCGCCCACTTTCCTGTACGTGTCCAGTCTGGCGCTGCCCGTAACGATAATGGACGGCGGAATCCCCTCGGTGTCGTAGATTCCTTTGAGCCAGGATTTCCAGTTCTTCATCTTGTGGAGCTCATCGAGGATGACCAGCTCTTTGGCCCTGTCCCACGAACGTTCCATGAGCGCGAGGCGGTGTTCGGGATTGTCGTAGTTCAGGTAATCGGCGTCATCCGACAGCATTTTGGCCAGAGTCGTCTTGCCGACCTGCCTCGGGCCGGAAAGCAGAACGATCTTTCGGGGTAGATCCCGCAGAATATGCTGCTCAAGGTATCGCTTCATGTTGGCAATTTCGACAGGCAAGTCGAAAATGTCAAGACAATTTCGACATGAAGGGCGAAAAAGTCAAAAACCTTAGCTTTCACCATCGAAGCCGCGAATGACCCAGGATGGCTGGTACATCGACGATGTGAGCATCGAAGTGCCCCTGCCGGCGGTGTCATGCGACATAGTCGAAGATTCCGACCTGATCCACGGGGGCGAGCAACCCGGCTATACGATTTTCCTGGCCGGCAACTCCGGCGATGCCGGGACGGTCCAGGTCAGAACGGATCTCCGGCTGCCCGATGGAAGTCCGTCCCACGGCAATCCCGTCCCGGGGCCCGCGCCTGCCACGCTGCCCGCAGGAGCACAGGGAAGCCGCCACTTCTCCGACCTGGTTCCGGCCGGCGCCCCACTCGGCTTCTACTCCTACATACAGGCTGACGGTGAAGCAGGGAGGAGGTGAGCTCGACCGCGACGCCTTCCAGTTCGAGGTTCAATAAAAAGGGGATTTATTTTTTATAGAGAATGATCCAGGCCTCCGCCGGCACGAGTAGAGTGCTCAAGCACCTTCGATCCGCTCCCGGATCAATTCCAGTTCGGCGACATCAAGCAGGTCCTGCGGCCGACCGGCCAGGCGCTTCATTTCGATGAGATCGTCCAACGAGGCTACATGGAAGGTCTGCCCTTCGATCTCGACACTGGTGGCGCGAGAGAGCAAATCGTCCAAACGATCGGATTCCGCTACTAGAAGATCAACCTCGGCATTGCCGTCGGGCGAGCGGAACGACAGGGTGAGCATGCCCTTCTCGTTTATCCACCGGCGTACGTTGGCGGGATCGGAAACGCACTCCTTCGATTCCGGGATCCGGGGACGCGCACCGAGCGCCCAGAGCTCGTGAACCAAGCGCCCCCAGGCAGGGGGTTCCAACCGCGGCACCACGTCTACATCTTGCGTCAATCTCGTGCTGCCGTAGAGCCGCGCCGCCGTCCCACCGACGATTACGAACTCAAGACCACTCGCCGCCATTCGCTGCAGGATCGCCAGAAAGTCCACGTAATACCTCAGGATGCTGCGCCCAAAAGGCCTCGCGCAGTCGTCTCATGGAACGCAAAGCCCGCGTCATGGAGTCCAATCGCTCCACGAAGGTTCGAGGATTCAGGGCTTCGATACGATTAGTTGGTTGGCCGACGCCCGTCCAATCAATTTCTTCCGACCCGGCCATTTTCACCTCTCTCCGTCACCTTTTGAGAAATCCCTGAGCATCGCCCCGGGATCGACGGTTTCACATGTTTCGGTCTCCTTTGAAGAAATTGTAAATGAGTTCGGAAGGCTACGCAATGTATTATTGAGAGGGTTCCCGTGCGAATATATATACTTATACGCTGGGAATACGCGCAGTAATATCGAGGACCGTTCTCGTCGGGTTCGGAAAGTGCGGCACAAGGCGTCCGAAAAAGTCGACCGGTTCCATGGAGATGACGTACTTCTTTGTGCGGTAAAAGATTTTGCCGGCTTCAGCATCATAAGCGAGCCTTTCGAGCGCTACGACCGGTTTCGAGATGTACCGGGCCAGCCGTTCGGCTGTCGACCTGTCGCCGCCGCGGAACCTGGTCGATGCATCCACATTGAAACCCGAATGCTTCCAGGAGAGAATGAGTTAGATGAAGGTGTGTCAGGACCTTCCGATAGTAGTTCCTGAGCGCCTGGAATGAACACCGTGCGGGTTTGCCGAGAAGGGAATGGTCATGTCGGAAGTAAGCCCTCAGGAGCTTCGGGATGGTCCCGGTGAAAGACCTGTGGGGTATTTATTTCTGGACCGACTCAATGGTGAACAGGGCCGGATCGATGGGCAAGTGCTAAAAGATCGATATCGCCGTTTCGTCGAATCAAAGTCGAGAGAAATATGTGGTCGAATCGTGCCTGACCGGTATAATGCAGCCGGATACAAATGCGGGTGCGAGAATGCCGTGCATATGGGTTCAAGAAAAAAGTGCCGGTATTCTTATCGAATTGAATCCTTCAATAAAGATAGAAACGAGATCCGGATTTCCCGCATCAAGCTGATTGAAAATTCCTCCTCGTTCCGAATCACGGGAGATCCGGAAGGCAGGAGCTGTAATCATTTCGAAGGAGAATAAGAATGACCACCGAAGAATTTCTGCAGTTCATGGATAACGTGAAAATCTACGACCTGACCCAGCCCCTCAGCATACATACGCCTCCGTGGCCGAGCTACATGCCGCTCGGCATCCAGTATTTCAAGCGCATCGCCGGCGCCCACATGGGGCAGGGAGCGAGCGGCCAGATCATCACCACGAGCAACCACGTGGGAACCCACATGGACGGCGAGATCCATTTCCACGCGAGCGGCCGCGCCATCGGACAGGTCCCGCTGGAAGAATGGATCGGCCCCGGCGCCGTGGTCGACATCTCCGACGCCGTCGACGACTACGATCTCTATTCGCCCGAGATGATCACCGACCGCGTGGAGGTCAGGAAGGGCGACATCCTCATCATCAACACCGGCTACCACAGGTACGCCTGGGACCAGGAAGGGTCCGACGAAATCCGCTACTTCGTGAAGCATCCCGGCCCCGGCCCCGGTTTTCACGAATGGGTCATCGACATGGGGATCAAGTGGATCGGAGTCGACTGCGGCAGCGCCGACCACCCGATGAACACGATAATCAAAGACTGGCATCCCGGCCCCTTCGCCGAAGCCGAAGCCAAAATGAAAGAGAAGCACGGCAAATCCTGGGACGAGCTCTTCCCGTCCGAAGAATATTACCAGGTGATGCACCTCAAGCTGTTCCCGAAACGCATCGTCCACGCCGAGAACCTGGGCGGCGACATAGAAAAGATCGGAAACGGCCGGGTCTGGATAGGATGCTTCCCCCTGAGGGGCATCGAACTGGAGTCTTCGATGTGCCGGATCGTAGCGATGATGCCGCCCGAATAAGCCCTGTTCGGAAAAAATTATCGTCGCATCAAAAAGAAGCGGATTTCCGTTTGCATTGAAGAAAATTTCGAGCTATCTTTCTTACGTCCCTGCCGCATGCCGCCCAGATAATAT
>CAYMWF010000101.1:0-16995 GCA_964394085.1 uncultured Gemmatimonadota bacterium
CCCAGCCGCCCTCGATATTGGAGTAGGTGACAACAGGATCGTTAAAATCTATTAGTATTTCCTGTGGAGAATCAGCCCATAGAATGCAGTTCGAGATAAATGGGTAGGAGTTTGCGTAACATCGGATCCCACCACCTCCCAATACAGCTGCATTACTGGTAATTGTACAGTTGTTTAGAATCGGGCTGGAGTTGCGGCAGTATAATCCTCCCCCTTTTTTTTGAGCAATATTTTGAGAGAAAGAACAATTCGAGAAATGCGGATATGAATCGACGCAATATATCCCCCCGCCATTTAGTTGAGCCGAATTACCGGAAATAGTGCTGGTCGAAATTTGCGGGTTTGATTCGGTGCAAAATAGCCCACCCCCATTTTGGTTAGTCGAATTATAATAAATAGCGCAGTTAGCGATGTGCGGGTTTGAATTGGCGCAGAATATACCGCCACCATCCGAGTCTCCTATTGTATTTCCACTTATGATACAATCGACAATGGTCGGGGATGAGTTGCTGAAATATATAGCACCGCCGTATCCATCGACAGGATTCCCATTAATAAGGGTAAATCCTTCCAACCTTGAATATGAGCCTTCATCACTGTGAAAATAAAAACTTCTTCCTTCATTCTCGCAATCGATAACCGTGTGGAACGCCCCATTTTCAGATTTCACTGTAATCTTTTTTGCGTTGAAATCGATATTCTTATTTCCTGAACCGGTATAGGTACCATCTGCGACCAGAACGGTCGCACCATCGAATGCAAGATCGATTGCATCCTTGATTGTGCTGCAGTCTCCTGGTACTCGTATAATACCGCCACACAAAATTTCAATCCTGACAGGTATGAGCTTCGACGGTGACCATGGATCATTGCTGAGGATAGAAACAGTGTCATCGTATATACCCACATCCAGCATGGAGATGTCGTAATTTAAAAAAACAAGGGTGCTATCTTCCGGTTGAATCGCTCCTTTCAGTGCACCGGTAAGTGATAACCAAGCTTCACTCCCGTCAATCACCTCATAAATGAGCTCATCAGCCCCGATATTACTGATTATCAAGGTGTCATTTTCTATGTATCCACCACATTCACCAGTTCGTGCGAATGATTTCGGCGATATGCTTATTATCGGATCCTCGATAATACCCGCTTCATCCGCTCCAAGGTCAAACCCGTCTCTCATCGGACGCGGATCCCCATCCAGATCTTCGTACACACCGCAATCGATACCTGCATCGATACATGGGGATACCGGGTGGAGATGATAGTCGTCCCTTTCCGGATCGATAAACAGTGGGTCCAAATCGATATTGCCTATTCCCGGCCATCCACCCTCGACGTTGGTATAAGTGACTGTGACCTCTGTATAGAAGAAGGCGATTTCCGAAGGCGAATCTCCCCACAGGATGGAGTTTTTAATGGTTGGAGCCGGTGATTCAAAAGAATAAATCCCGCCACCGAAACGCCCGCCCGCATTCGCGGAAATCGTACAATGCTTGATAACCGAATGTGAACGATGGCAATAAATCCCGCCGCCGTCTCCAAGGGCGATGTTTTCCGATATTTTACAGTTTTTCAAAACCGGCTGCGAATAGCGACAGTATATTCCACCTCCATCGTCGCCTGCCTTATTCATGGAAATTACACAATTTATTAAGTTCCGACGTGAATCATTGAAAAAAATTCCACCACCCCTTCGAGCAGCGGTATTAGCCTTTATGGAACAATGCGAGATTTCCGGGTACGAATAATAGAAATGAATCCCGCCGCCGTCATATACCGCCTCATTTTCCGCAATCGAGCACTTCGTGATTGTTGGGGAAGAATCGTAATAAGAGATGCCACCGCCGCGACCGTCAACATTATTTCCAGATATTTCGCAATCCGTAAGGAATGAGCTCGATTCAAGGCAAAAGATGCCTCCACCGCGGTCGCTGGAGGAATTTTCCGTTACTAAACACTTTCTGATGATTGGAGATGAATCCAGACAGAAGATGCCACCGCCACGATAGCCGCTCGAATTCGCTCTTATCGAACATTCAATTATTTGCGGGGAGGAAGCATGGCAATAGATACCCGCGCCATTGTTAAGAGCTGTATTCCCTTCAATCATGCAGTTCGTGATGATCGGCAGTGATCGAATACATGCGAGACCCCCTCCGCTGTTAAACGTATAATTCCCTGAAATAAAACAATTCGAGATAACCGGAGAGGCATCGACACAAACTATACCGGCACCGCTGGAAGCGGGAGTGCAATTACAAATCGTAAAACCGTCCAGCCAGGATGAATGATCTTCATAGCTTGTAAACTGGAACCCCCTTCCGGTGTACTCGCAGTCTATTACTGTATAATCGGGTCCGTACGCTGACTTTACGGTAATAGGTTTACCGCGAAAATCAATGTCCCTGTTACCGGCGCCGGTGAAAATACCGGGATAAACGCGAACCGTGTCACCCGCAATAGCTGCGTCGATCGCTGCCTGGATCGTTGGATATTCCGAAGGTACCCTGAGGTAATCGTCACGCCAGATATCGCTGCATGAGCCGGGAAGAACCACAGCCAGGATAATCACGACAGCCGATGTCGGTATAAAGACAGTTCCAGGTAATATTCTCTGAAACATATTTGCGCCTTCGAGTGAAGTTAATGATAACAAATTGCGTATAAATATTGTAAAGGCTTTTGGGGTATCATGCAACCGGTTTTCAGCCGGAGGTAGCCTGGGCGGCTGTACCCAGCGAAACTAGATGGACTACGGTGAACCGCCTCCAGGAGAGTGACGACAATGCGTGCGGAAAGTGTCGTCACCATGCCACTGTGGTATCCGTTCAGCAATCACGACGCAGCCGTTTATGAACCGAAGCGAGCTGCTTTTTCGCTTCCCGGTCGTCCGATGCGGGGAGTTGCACCAGGTGGGAGCGGCACCCGTCGCGGCAGTCGCTGGAGCCGAAACCGGGATCGGGTTCGGAAGCGCCGGGGAGGTCTGCGGCCGCGGCGTGAAGGAGATGCTCGTCCACTCCCGGCCAGAAGGGGAGAGGGAAGCGGAAAGCGGCTACGAGGGGGGCGTTCGGATAGGAGAGGAGCCTGTCAATGTGCCAGCGAGGCTTCACCCCGGTCGTCCGGATATGCCTGGAGACCCTGCCCTCGAGGGAGTTGCCTCCGCTGCCGGAGTAAACATAGTAGCCGGGAGGAAGGGGACGGCGTCCGGCGCGGTTCCGCCCCGCGGGGATTTCCGGCAGGGGACTGTCGAGCCTGACCAGGAGCTGGTAGCAGCCGGGAGCGGTGAGGATGCCGGTCAGTTCCCGGATGACTTCAGGTCCTATGGCCGGCATGCGTTCTTCGAGGGAGTGACCGGCGCCGGGTTCGAGCCTTCTTCTTGCATGGTTGCCGGCGGCGGCGGCCAGCCCGGCGCTCCTGTCTGGTATTACTATCTCGTCGCGGTCGCCGTGCACGATGAAAAGGGGTTTTCCCAGGGTTCCGGCGGCTTCGAGAGCGCCCCCGTCGTCGGACGGCGCCAGTGCGAAAACGGCCCCGACGGCAGGAATTCTCTCGCCGGCGGCAATGGCCAGAGCGCCGCCCATGCTCGAGCCGACCAGGGCCAGCTTCGAAGCTCTGCTTCTTTCCAGTGCGGTTTCGATGGCGGCGTCGAGGTCGACTGAGCGCCTTTCGTAAGAGATCGGGTAGAACTCGCCGTCCGATTCGCCGCACCCTCCGAAATCGAAGGTGAAGGCATGGCAGCCGGATGCAGCGGCCAGCCCGGCCATGAACGCGGCTTTACCGGACCGGTTGGAGAGCATCCCGTGGGCAAAAAGCAGAAGAGGAGCGCCCCTCCGGCCTCGATACAGGTCGCCGATCAGCTGGTCTCCGGTGCCGGACCTGAAACGGAAGTTTTCAACTTTCATACCCGATCCTCTTGAGGAAGGCTTCCAGCTTGCCGTAATGGGACCCCTTCCAGTAGACCTTCCCGCAGCCGGCGCACCCGCTGAAGTCGAAGAAGTATTTTTTCGTAAGCGGTTCCAGGAGGGAAAGAACCTCTTCCTTCGAGACCGGGGCCAGGGGCGAATTGCAGGCCATGCACCGGGTGAACGGCCTGATCGATCCTGCAAGATCGAACCGGCGCACAACCTCGACGCACTGTTCTTCCGGATCGTCCGAGCGGATAAAGAGCCCCCGGTCCACGACCCGCCTCATGAGGAGCTTCCGGTTCCGGCTCAGGAGCACCCGCCTACCCTTCTCCACCGCTTCGAGGAGAGCATCCGCGGAAGCGGTTTTCGAGAATTCCGTGTCGAAACCGAGAAGCCTCAGCTTCCTTGCCAGACCGCCGAGGTGCACATCGGCGACGAACCTGAGATCGCGGAGCGGTCGACCGGCGAGCCTCGTCACCCCGGAGATGTCAAGCGATTCGAATACCGGGTAAACGGCGATGTCGTCCCCGTCGCTGACCAGCCGGTCGAAGCCCGCCGGTTCGCCGTTGACCAGGATCATGTCCACTTCGGTATGAGGCACGCCGCACGATTCTATACAGTCTTTCAGCGACGTGTTGTGCCGGTATATCCGCGTGAAACGCTTCTTCCTGCGGGATTTTCGCAGAAAATCGTTCAGCTCCTCGTAAAAGCGGATCGAAATCGTGATGGTGTTCCTGTCCGTCATGGGTGATCAGCCGCCGGAACCGGTGGGTCGTATGCCGAATAAAGGGAGGGCCTACAGGAGGCGGGTGAGCCCCGCGGCGGCCGCGTCCTCTCTCGCGGCCAGCACTTCCTCCACCAGAAGCCGCCTGTCTATCTTTTTGAACCGGCCGCCGCCGACGCGGTGGGACGGATGATACTGGAACATCACGTTCACCGCTGTTTCCGTTGAAACGTTTTCAGCAATCCAGCGGCATATCGAACGGGTTTCTTCAGCCAGCCCCGGCATCACCAGGTGCCGCACGAGAAGCCCCCGCTCGGCGACGCCCCGGCTGTCGAGAACCAGGTTCCCGACCTGTTCGTGCATGAGAGCCATGTTCCTCCGGATTACGTCGGGATAATCGGGAGCATCCAGGTAGAGAGCGGCCGAGTCCGGTTTCCAGAATTTGAAGTCGGGCATGTAGATATCCACGAGGCCGTCGAACAGGGCGAGGGTCTCGGGGGAGTCGTATCCGCCCGTGTTGTAGACGAGCGGGATTTCGAGACCTCCGTCAATCGCCGTTGCGAGCGCTTCCAGGATCGCACCCGCGGCATGGGTCGGCGTGACGAAGTTGATGTTGTGGCACCCGATTCTCTGCAGGTCCAGCATCAGCCCCGCGAGTTCATCGGTTCCCGCTGCGGTTCCGGCTTCTTCTCCGGAGCTTATCCCGTGGTTCTGGCAGAAAACGCATCCGATTCCGCATCCCGCGAAAAAAATCGTGCCCGACCCGGAAGCGCCGCGAAGGCAGGCTTCCTCACCGTGGTGAGGCCCTGCGCTCGAAACCGAAGCCCTTGCCCCGGATAGACAGTTTCCCCTTTCAGCCGCCGTCCTGTCGATGCCGCAACGGCGTTCGCAGAAGATGCAGTTCGAAACGATCCTCCTGCTCTCCTCGATTTTACCGGCCAGATCGCCCCGCCGGAAGGTTTCGATGTAGACCGGTTTCATCCATCTACTCCGGACTGGTGCCGCGGATTTTCCATGAGCCGGGTTTCCCGAGTTCTTTGAATCCGTTTCCGCCGAGGATAATCCTGGCTAAAACCACCATTAAAATGATTTCCCAGCCCACAGCGAGAAAGTTCACGGGTATAAAGAAACAACCGAAAAGCCCCGTGCAGTCCGGACTGCTTTTCGTGAAGAAAAAAATCTTCACCGGTGAAATGAGCGTGTGGTGAATAAAGGGAAACAGCAGGGGCACCCCCATTCCGTTCGAAACCGTGATATCGCGCTGAAAAAAATCGAGAACGAGGTGACCCATGTAACAGGATGATAAGAAAATCCAGCGGTTGAGCGCTTCACGGACCCCGGCGCCGTTCCGGGTGGCGATCAAAGCCAGGGCCGTGGCGAAAACCACGGCTGCGGCGAGGGTGTGGGTGACGCCCCTGTGGAATACATCGGGATCGCCCTTGAGCATGCCCGCAACCAGATCGATGTCCGCTATAGTGGCGGCGAATACATATGGCCAGATCGTTCCGGTTTCGGTATCCAGCTTCAGTGTCCGCTGCAGGATATTGCCCGGCCGGACCGATACCCGGTAGAGGATGAGTCCGAACATTGTGTGGGTAAGAGGCGTGGGCATTCCAGCGAACCTTTCTTCGTGAAATGACTTGCGGGGATATTAACAGGGCTATATATTCGCTGCAAGTAAAAGCCGCCGGGGGGTTCATGGCAGAAGAGCTTACGAAAATATCGCTGGTTGTCCCGGCGTTCAACGAAGGGCAGGTGATTTCCTCCACCCTGGAGACCGTAATCCGGGAGCGGGAAAGGCTCGGTCTGACCGAACTGGTGGTGGTCGACGACGGCAGCACCGACAGGACCCCTGAACTGGTGAAACGAGCCTCCGAGGCGAATCCCTGGATCAGGTTGCTGAGCCTGGACCGGAACACGGGCAAAGGGGCGGCGGTCAAATACGGCATGTCGTCGTCGGTCGGAGATTTTCTCTTCTTTACCGATGCCGATCTCTGCTACGGACTCGATTTTCTGCCAATGTTCATCTCGCGCCTGAGGGAAGGCGCGGACATCGTGATAGGCAGCCGGGTTCATCCCCGATCGGAGTTCCTTCTCCACCCCATGCATTTCGCCTATATGTTCCAGCGCCACCTGATAGGTCGTGCATACATCCGCATCGTCAATCATTACCTGAAACTCAAGCTCGAGGACACCCAGTGCGGCGCCAAGGGGTTTCGCAGGGACGCCGCCGCCAGGATCTTCCCGGTCCTCAAAACCGAGGACTTCGCTTTCGATGCCGAGGTGCTCTTCATCGGTTCCCGGCTGTCGATGCGCGTAGAAGAACTGCCGGTGACATACCGGTATAAAGGCACCCCCACCTCCATAAGATTATTCAAGGACAGCTTCCGGATGCTTTCCGCCCTCCGGGAAATCAAGAAGCGCAGCCGAAGGTTTCAGGATTATAAATGAATATTCTGGGTATCAACTGTTACATGCACGATTCCTCCGCCGCACTGCTTTCGGACGGAAAGATCGTCGCCATGGCGGAAGAGGAGCGTTTCAACAGGCAGAAGCATACCAGTGAATTCCCTGTGAACGCCGTCGAATACTGCCTTTCCGAAGCCTCCCTGGGCAGCCTCTCAGAGGTGGACGAGATAGGTTTTTTCTGGATTCCCTGGCGGGGTCTCCTGAACCGGGCCGGAATACTTCTCCGCAACCTGCCGATGTATTTGAGCTACACGACGGGTCGTCCGTCAATTCTCCGGAACATGCTCGGAGTGAAAAAGCTGATCCGCGGGCGATACGGGTTCAAGGGCCGATTCCGTTTCATCGATCACCACTCGACCCACGCGTACAGCGCCTTTTATCCGTCTCCTTTCGAGGAAGCCGCCGTAATGGTGATCGACGGCAACGGGGAACTTTTAACCTCATCCGGATATTCCGCCGGCGGGGGGGAGGTGACCCGCGTATACCGCCTCACCTATCCGCATTCCCTCGGCCTGCTCTATCTCTGCGTAACCGAATACCTCGGGTTCGAGGAGAACAGCGGCGAAGGGAAGGTGATGGGGCTTGCGTCGTACGGCAGACCCGTCTATTACGACAAATTCAGGGAGATTGTCGATTTCGACGAGCAGGGCGGCTACAGGCTGGATCTTTCCTATTTTGATGTGCATATCGTGCGTCATAACTACATTACCCGTAAATTCATCGACAAGTTCGGACCAAGACTGCCGAAAGGCGGAGACCCGGATCAGCGGCACTGCGACATCGCGTCGTCCCTGCAGAAAATCACCGAAGAGGCCTCATACGCTCACCTTCGCCACCTCCACCGGGTAACGGGAAAGAAGAACCTCTGCCTGAACGGCGGAGTGGCTCTGAACAGCGTGATGAACGGCAAAATCCTTTCTTCGACACCCTTCGAGAAACTGTTTATCTTTCCGGCGGCCAATGATACAGGATGTTCACTCGGTTCGGCCCTGTTCATCTGGCACAAGATCCACGGCGGAGCGAACCGGGACAGGCTGCGCCATCCGTATCTCGGGCCTTCTTTCGATGAAAAAGAGGTCCTGGCCGCCCTGGAGAGGGAAGGGAGGGGCCTGACCTGGGAAAAAGTCGAAGATCCGTCCTTCGCCGCCGCCGCCCTCCTCGCAGAGGGGAAGATTATCGGCTGGTTCCAGGGAAACATGGAAATCGGCCCCCGGGCTCTCGGGAACCGCAGCATCCTGGCCGATCCCAGGCGTCCCGAAATGAAAGATATCCTTAACCGCCGCGTCAAACACCGGGAGCCTTTCCGGCCCTTCGCCCCGTCGATCCTCGAACCCCGGCTTTCCGATTACTTCGAAACGACGGATCCTGCGCCCTACATGCTGAAGGTCAGCCCCGTAAGACCTGAAAAACGGGAGATCATCCCGGCGGTGACCCATGTCGACGGCAGCGGCCGCATCCAGACCGTCGCGCGGGAGACGAACCTGAAGTATTATCGCCTCATCGAGGAGTTCCAGCGCCTGACGGGCGTCCCCGTGGTGCTGAATACATCCTTCAATATCAGGGGCGAGCCGATCGTCTGCACGCCCGCTGATGCGATATTCTGCTTCAGGAAAGCGGATATGGACAATCTTCTGCTGGGTGACTACCTTGTCAGTGTAAACGGGAGCGGGACAGCTTCATGAGACGGAAGGTGCAGACAGAGCTCCGGATCTCTTTCGCTGCCGGGGAGCAAAGAAGGGATCAGGCCCGGCGGTCTCCATCGTGTGCCCGTTTCCTTCGCCGACTCTCGACGGGACCGGCGGGCCGCGGGGTTCCGCGGGATGGGCTTTTCGCCTGATGCGCGTGCTTTTCTACTACCGGTGTTTCGAATCCGCGGGAATCGAGTATCTGTGCGGCGCCCTGGAAGCGGCGGGGCATGAAACCGGGCTTCTTTTCGAGCCCGGATTCGACGACACCACCTATTTCAAGCTTCCGGCGGCCGCGATCCTGAACCGGCGCGGCCGGCTCCTGAAGCAGGCTGAGGGGTTCGAACCCGACCTGCTCGCCTTCTCCATGCCCACCAACTATTTCCCCCACGTTTCGAGCATGGCGGCGCTCCTTAAGAGCCGGATTGACGCACCTACCGTGGCCGGGGGACCGCACCCGAGCTGTGCTCCGGATACGGTGCTTGCGGATCCTTCCATCGACATGATCTGCCTCGGGGAGGGAGAAGAAACAGTCGTGGAGCTCGCGGCGGCCCTCCAGGCGGGTCGCGACCCCGGGGAAGTGCCCGGAATTCTGACCGGAACCGGCGGAACCGGCGGAACCGGCGGGAACCAGGCCCGGATCCGGCCCCCCGTCCAGGATCTGGACTCGCTTCCTTTCCCGCAGAGGCGCCACTTCTGCGAATGCGGAGTCTTCAGGGGATCTCTCCTCCTGATTACCAGCCGCGGATGCCCCTTCAACTGTTCCTACTGTATCAACAACTTTTATCGCACCAGCCTCTACCGGGATTCGGGATACAGGCTCCGCCGCCGTTCCCCCGGCAATGTCCTGGCCGAGATCGAAAGAGAAACAACCCGGTATCCCGTCACTTATATCTATTTCAACGACGATGATTTCACGTCGTCGAGCTCATGGCTCCGGGAATTCCTGCCCGGTTATGCGTCCGGGTTCGGGATACCCTTCTTCTGCTTCGGCAACCCTCTCGCCCTCGACGACGAAAAGGTTTCGGGTCTCGCGGCAGCCGGCTGCACCCAGATTTTCATGGGCATCGACTCGGGGAGCGAATCCGTCAGGCGGCTGATGAACCGCCCCATGAGCGAGGAGCGCATCCTGGCCGCGGCCCGGGTCGTCAAGCGATACGGAATCAAGCTTCACACCACGGCGATCTTCGGCACCCCCGGCGAGGACAAAGACGAAATGTGGCAGACGGTGGACCTCCTCGACCGGGTCGCGCCGGATGTGCTTTCGACATACCTGATGTATCCATATCCGGGAACGGAGATAGCGAAAAAAGCGAGGGAGAACGGTCTACTGGATGATGCCGCGTGGGAGCGCATCCTGGCCGGCAAGGGCTCCCTGCACACTTCCGGCGCTTTCCGTCATCCCCACTCCGGTCTCGCCACCCGCCTCACGAACCTGCTTCCCGCCTTCATCGCCGCTCCGGCCCTCCTCAAACCCTTCGTTCGATTCTTCATGAGGCGCAATACCGGACCCCGTCTGACAGGATTACTCTATGTTCTGCTGCTGCCCCTGACCTTTCCCCTGTTCGGAGCGAAAGAGCTCCGCACAAGGCTCCGCCTGCTCCTGAAATCCCTTTCTTGACCCTTTCGACTACGGGCATGTAGAATCGTCTTCTCCGGACCTGACCGGGACAGCCGGTTCGTCGTGACCGGCGAAGAGTGGGACGCTTGATGGATAAGAGAATTGTTTACATTGCCGGGTCGATCCTCATCCTGCTCGCTCCTGCGTTCCTTTTGTCATGTGACGGAAAACCCTCGGAAAATGAAGCTGCAGCTCAAGACGCCGCCTTCGACCGGGCGGTTCATAGCGCCTCGCCGGGATCGACTTCGGATGCGCCCGATTCGCCGGAGCCGCAGGAAGCTTCCCATCTCCCTGCCGCCGTCAAGCAAAGGATGCTTCACCTGGAAATCTTTTTGATGGGGCTCTGCCCGTACGGCCCCCCTCTCGTCTCCACGCTGCTCGACATCACGGAGGAAAGACCTGATCTTTTCATCATGGAGGTGCTTTTTATCGGGGAACCGGGTGAAGACGGGATACCGATCTGCCCCGGCGGCGAGGAAGAGCTCGCCGAGAACCTGCTGCAGGTCGCCATGTTGAATACTTTTCCCGGGATATACGCGGAATATGTGAGGTGCCTTGCGGAAGGCAGGGGCGGAGGAGGGTGCCTTTCAGCGGCGGCGGACCGGAAGAGCCTCGAGACGATTGAAGCTTTCCGCGATTCACCGCAGGCGATGGAAATTCTCCTGGCGCAATCGGAGCTTTCGGTGGAAGTGGGGGTCGGATACAGCCCCACCCTGTATATCGATGCCGAAGAATATCGGGGTTCACACTCCCCGGACCGTGTTCTGTCATGGCTCTCGCTCATCACGGACGATAAGGCACTTAAAGAATCGTATCCGCCGCCGGCAGCGTTCCCGATTCACCCCGTCATACCATCCGAATCAGCGGCTTTCGACGAAAGCGGGATAATGAATGCTCTGGACCGGCTTTTCCCGGCGGCATCGGTGCTGCCCTGGCGCTGGCCCGAAACCGGGAACGACCTTCCCCGGGGGGGAATGAGCTCCCTGGCCGATGCCGTCGCCGCGGCGGAAATCCGGGTTCTTCCGGTGATTTTTTTCGGCAGAGGAGTTGAAAAGGCTTACTCCTTCAATGATATCAGTGCCAGGCTTACACCGGTGGGTGAATTCCTTGTCGACTTTATGGAAGACGCATCGACACGGGTTTTTGTCGACAGGAAACGGACGGAAGACAGCCTGACGGTTTTCGGCGCCGGTCTTTCACCCCGGTTTTTCGGCTGCCTGGCCCTGCTCGATTCACTGGGCGACAGCGGCTCTGCGGTCCGGGATTACGGGGTAGCCTACATCACCTCCGAGTATAAAGGTACAGTATACTCGAAGGGTGGAGCTCCGGAGCTCGAAGAGGACAGGAGGCAGATCGCAATCAAAAGCTTCTATCCTGAAAAATACGCCTCCTACCTGAGGATCCGTGGAAATTCCCTGGGGACATCCTACTGGGAGGAGCCCCTCGAAGCCGCGGGGCTCGATCCGAACGAAATCAAGCGTCTCAGCAAAACGGATGAAGTGAGCCGCCTCCTGGCGGCGGACAGGGGCGAATGTCTGGAACTCGGCATATACGGCGACCTGGCCCTGGTGGTGGAAAACAAAAAAGTCGTTTATTCTCCATCCCCTGAACGGGTGGTCAGGCTGATCAGGTCGATGTCGGGCGAGGCGTTGCCGCCCGAACCCTCCGATGTTGAGGAGGAAAGGTGCCCGAACCGAAAGGACTGAACCGTTGACGGATATTCTGCTTACAAATGACGACGGCATAAACGCGCCGGGATTGACGGCCCTCCACAGAGAAATAGCAGGCATCGGAGAGGTCAGCGTGGTTGCGCCGATGAGCGAAAAGTCGGCGGTCGGACATGCGATAACTCTGTCGGATCCGATACGGGTCTCACGGGTGAAGAGGAACGGTGATTTTTTCGGATTCGGCGTTCACGGAACTCCCTCGGACTGCGTCAAGATCGCCGTCAAGGCGCTGCTCGACAGAAAACCGGATATCCTCCTGTCCGGTATAAACCAGGGACCGAATACCGGCATTAATGTAATCTATTCCGGCACTGTTTCCGCCGCCACGGAAGGAACCATCTTCGAAATCCCGTCGATCGCGGTTTCCCTGGCCTCGTTCACCTCGAAGGACTTTGCCTTCGCCGCCTCAATTACCAGAAAACTCGCCCTGTCGGTGCTCGAGAGCGGCCTGCCGCCCGGGGTTCTGTTGAACCTGAATGTTCCCGCGGTGGAATCCAAAGCGATCAAGGGTGTGAAAATAACCCGGCAGGGGCTGACGAGATACGAAGAAACCTTCATTCGCCGGGTGGATCCCCGAAACCGCACCTATTACTGGATGGACGGTGAAAAAATCGAGCTTCTGGAGGACGATGATGTCGATGATCGCGCCATAGAAATGGGTTGGGTTTCGTTGACACCGATCCATTATGATTTGACTTCTTACAAAAGTCTTGATATACTAAAGAGTTGGGACATCAGAGCGTTGACGAGGTAGGAGGCATATCAAAGACGCACCATCCGGATCCTCCGTTCCGAAGGAAAATGAAGATTCCAGAGCTTCGACGGATCACAGGCGAGTCCTATTCCAACTACCTGGAATCATCCGGATACACCGGGACGACATTGATGAAAGACAGATCTGTGAAGACAACCTTGACTATACTTGTTCTGATGGTGCTGATCTCCCCGGCTGCGCAGTCGCAGCATGCGACTTCCGACTGGCCGCTTTTCCAGGGGGATGCCCGCCACTCGGGCGTGAGTAATTTCGAGGGGCTCAAAACCTCCCCGGACGAATCTAATCTCAGGTGGCGTTTCGCTACCAGTTCGCATGTATACTCATTTCCGGTCATCGGGCTCGATGGAACCATTTTCATCGCGGATATGGGCGGGGAAGTCTATGCCCTCGATATGTTTGGAAATCTGAAATGGTCTTACGATGTCGGCGCCGGGGTAAGGGCGACGCCCGCGGTCTCGAAGAACGGGAGGCTTATCGTCGCAAATCGTGACGGGTTCGTCTATGCCTTCGATTGCGGCACGGGAATAGTTAAATGGATTTTCGTATCGCCGGGACGGATCCACAGCCCCCCGGTTTTCGACGGCGAAGGGAATGTCATCTTCGGTTCGGGGGACGGATACCTGTACTCGGTTGACGAAATCACCGGCTACTTCAACTGGAAAGCATGGACCGGCCCGATCGGACCGGTCTCTCCGTGCCTCGATTCCGAGGGTAATATTTATATCGCCTCCCGGGATGTCGGGTTATACAGCTTCTACCCGGACGGCACCGAGCGCTGGTTGAATATTATTGATGGCGATCCGCGTTCGCCGGCTATCGATGAGAACGATGTAATCTACGTGCCGCATAAGGGGGGTCAGGTTACCGCATACTACTCAGACGGTGAAATGAAGTGGCAGACCGAAACAAATACCAGGACAAGAGCTTCCGGAGCAATCCATCCGGACGGGTATTACCTGCTTCCCACTTTTGAAGAAAGCATCATAATACTCGATCTGACGACCGGGGAGAAGATCAGAGAGATTCACCTGCTCGGGGATTGCGAATTCCCGCCGGTGATCGGAAATGACGGCAGCTTCTACCTGGGTACCCTGGCGAATTTCTACGCTTTTTCCGCAGAGGGGCAGGTCATCTGGGAACAGGAAGCAAAAACCGTTATGAATGTATCTCCGATCATGGATGCCGGGGGCGGGTTTTACGAGGTGGGCGACGGAGTTCTCTTCGCTTACGGTGAAAGATGGCCGGAGATTGAAGTTTTCGCAACCGACTCGGTCTACGCACAGGGCGACAGTATTCATGTATATGCCGTATTGATGGCCGATCAGAGCGATACCAGCTCCTACGATCTGAAATCCTGGTACAAGCCCCCCGGGAGCGGCAGGCGGCAAATCTTCGATTATACTTCGAAGACTCAGGGCTATGGTCAGGTGCAGCTGAATATGCTCCACGACATCGTTGATGAAGATTTCCCGCCGGGTCAGTATTACGTGACTGCTTCACTTCAAGAAAACACCACCGGTTATATCCTCGATGAAGCTTCGAAAATTATTGAAGTAACAGAGCCGCCTGATTGAAAGAATCGAATCAGAACCCGCGCCGGAAAGCGATGAAGTAATAAACCGCCGGTTCATCCGGCAGTGTGGGCTCATTCTCGATGCTTGCGTTCTGCAGGGTCCGTCTGTCAAGCCTTACTCCGCCGAGAACCGAGGCAGCGCCCGAAGAAAATCCGGCGAAGGCGGTCACAGTCTCCGACAACCACTCGAATCTTGTCCTGTCCTCCATATTGATCTTCCAGAAGCTGTCTTCCAGGGAATAATCGAGAAGGCCGGACAACTTCCTTCTCCTCGAATCGAACCGGGCCGTGAAGGGGCCGATCTCGAGGTCCATCCCGTAACCGATCGAAGAACCGCCCAGAGGCCCGGCAGTGAGGGTGCTGTAAGAATAGTCGGCCTGGTCTCTCTGCAGGCTGCTCCTGGAAAAGACCCCGGCCAGGCCGATGCCGGCGTATGGGTAGATCACCCCGCCGATGCCGACGCTCAGTTCGAGGGATAGATCGCCGAGAAGGGCCACGTCGGTCGAGAATATTGTGAAATCGCCGGACGCGGTATCGGTTTCGCTGAATGAATTCCAGCGGACATCGCCTTCGAGAAGAATCCTGATGGCGGGAAACAACCGGTTGCTTTTCGTGAGTTTTTTCGCGCAGATCATTCCCAACACGGCACCGTAATCGGGATGGTCGGAGAAGTTCGTATCGTTCCTGCCGCCTCCAAGGTACCAGAAGCAGCTTTCCCTCGAAGTTGTCTCGAGCGGCTCTCTTTTGATTTCGGCGGCGGGCGACGGCCGGGTCTCCGGCACCGGAGACGGCAGGATATACCGTTCTGTTACTTCACCGGGTGAAATGTGAACATTCCGCAGTCTCGTATGTTCAAAACGGTTGTTTCCGTGCACCACGATGTCATGTGTTCCGGCGGGGCACTCGAATCGTGTCAGCGGAGTCTTGCCCGCAATTTCCCCGTCGACCAGGACGGTAAGACCCGGGGGGCGGGAGCGCACGGACAGGTATCCCGATTCCCGAGGAAGCCGGACCGGACCGATGAGAAACGATCCGGACGAATCTCGCGGAACATGGACCACGCTGTCGACGCGGGAGTATCCGTGCCTTACAAAGGTGAAGGCGTGCAATCCCGGCGGAAGTGTCGCTGTCAGCGGCGACAGGCCCCTGAAGCGGTTGTCGATTTTCACTCCGGCGCTGTCGGGCGAAGTCCGCACGAGAATGTGCACGAGGTCCGAGCCGTTGAAGCGCCCGGCACCAGGTTCGGGCGGGAACCGGGCAGTGATTTCGACGATTTCATCGAGAAGAACATCGACTTCATCGGAATATTCTTTGCCGGTCGCTTCTCCTTCGAGACACTGAACGAGAACATGATGGACGCCTGGTGGTTGTTTTAATTTCAAAGGCATATGACCCGTGGTTCCGCATTCTTCCCAGTCGATGAACACCCTAGCGTCAAGCCGTTCATCGTCCGTCCCCAGGCTGTTTACAATAAGTTCCCCGTAAGACGGCAAAACACCTGCAAGGGCGCCTCCCAGGCTGTCGCCGACAGCGGCGGTAATTTCATTGAACAGTGCTTTTTTACAGAGCACCTGTGACTCGAGATTCCCGGTCGAGGTTTCATACAGCCACAGGGAGAGGATGTATTCTTCATGAGAGGAACGGACCTCCCCGGTGATGACATAGTCCGATCCGATTTTCCGGCCTGCGTCAATCGCGCATTCGGCGCCGACGCATTCGGCAAGATCGATTTGCCGGGTCGCCAGCAGCTCGAGGAGATTCTCGCGGTTGACCACGTAATAGACGGCGGGCGGAAGGAATCGACGTATGGTGCTCCTGAGGGTTTCGGTCAGCAGCCAGATCTCATCCTTTTCAAGAACCTCGTTCCCCTGGACATCGAGTATGGCGACCATCCGGATTTCCGAAGCGGTTACGTTTCCCAGGAGACAAAATATCAGGAGAGTGAGGATAATTATTCGGAAAGTCATTTCTTACTCCGGATACGGCCGGGTCCCGTGCCGGGGCTCGGTCGGGTGAATCGATCGAATAAACAGATTACCCGAAAGACGAATCGTCGCACCGGGCCGGTGTTCGAGATGGCTAAACCCCTGGGAATTCGGGGAAGAAAGCTTCCCCACAGCGCCACTGTAATAAATATCTTAGCTGAAGTAAAGCCCGTTCCATCAGCCCGAAACTATCCAAAAAAATGCCTTCGTATCTAGCTAAGCAGAGACATCTCCCCGCATTCATATTGAACGGCACCGTTTACCCTTCGATACAGAAACGACAGCAGGAAGCTCATTTCCCAATCGATATCCATACGGAAGCAGGTGCTCTTGCCCCCTCTAAACAGGAACGATAGCAAGGAAGCCTATAGATCGTCTTCCGGGTACCGAAACCGGAAAGAAAATCCTCCCCCAAAAACCGGTCTTAACCCGCTCCGGCGCACACAAATTCTGCCGTGGCGGCGGAAGTTGATCCTCACCACCGCACCGTCAGCTAAATCCATCCCCCGCCGGCGTCGCCTTTCTCCG
>CAYMWF010000102.1:0-16625 GCA_964394085.1 uncultured Gemmatimonadota bacterium
GTGACGACTCCTTGGATAAAGCCCCCGAAAAAACACTCGCAACGCAGAATGCATGGGATGAACTAAAATTGATTTATCCCGCGACACGCTGTAGTATGGCGGTCGTGGCCGGTTGATTTCACGATAAATCACACCACCGATTGACCCTTTCCCGCTTAACCAGAACAAAAGGACCGATGGATTTGATACGCTGCCCATATTCGAGGGAGCAATGATACCGCGACGCAGGATTCCGATATCGGCCGGGGATGTTACAGCCTGGAGCCGGGCGCTGCTGGAACGCGATGACTCGTCCGCTGACCTGGTACGCAGGTTCGAGCTGGAGTTTGCCCGGTATCTCGGCAGCCGCTTCGCCCATGCCACGTCCAGCGGACGCAGCGCCATCGTGATCGCGCTCCGGGCTTCCGGTGTCCAGCCGGGCGACGAGATCCTCGTTCCGGCCGTCACGCTGGGTGAACTTCTCCCCGTCCTGCAGGCAGAGGGGTTCCAACCCGTCGCGGTCGATGTCGACGCAGAAAGCCTGAACATCGATGTCCGGCAGCTTATCAGGCGGATGGGCCCGAAAACCGGGGCCGTCCTGGCCACCCACCTGCTGGGCGGGCCGTGCGATATCGAGAAGATCTGTTACGAGGCTCGAACGCGGGGCATCGTGGTCGTGGAGGACTGCGCTCACGCTCTCGGCGCCTCCGTCGGCGGGCGGAAGGCAGGCACATTCGGTGACGCGGGCATCTTCAGCCTCGAGGTCAACAAAGCCTTGCCGACCTACGGCGGCGGAATGGTGGTGACGAACCGGTCCGAGGTTTCGAAGCGGGTGGCGGCGGCTCTGGCCGCACAGGAACGAAAACGCGGTCCCGTCCTCAAAAAGGTGATGTCCACCTGGCTGGAGGAGGCGCTGGTCCGCAGCCCGCTCTACGGCCCGATGGCGCGGATCCTGTTCTCGGAACGGTTCAGGCCCCTCTTCGAGAAGGCCTACCGCGGCGCGCACGACCTGCAGCGGCCCCGTCAGATCGCGTACACTGCCTACCAGGCCCGGCTCGGTCTGAGACGGCTGGACCTCGTCGACGGCCGCAATGCCGATCTGAACCGGCGCTGTGACGAGCTGGCCCGTGAACTTCCTCCGGGACTGACCGCCGTCAGGAGGGATGTCGTGGGTAACCCGGCTTTCTACCAGTTCGTGGTACTCAGCCACCGGCTCGCGCCTGCCGAGTTCCGGGGCAAAGCCCTCGCGCACGGTGTCGACGTGGGGATCGGCAGCGAGGTCGTGGATGATTGCGCTGCGCTGCTCGGCGCCGGGGATTGCCCCGTAGCCGCCGGCGTCTGCGAAAAGGCCGTGCTCCTGCCGCTGTACGAGAACCTCGGCAATCGTCGATTCGGACGACTGGTCAGAGTTCTGCATCGTTTCGCCGGCGAGGCCGGCAAGGATGCGGGAGACGCAGGGATCGGGTGTTGAGATGAGTACGATGGAACGCCGGGGATCGCCGGTCCTGATACGGGTCGACAGAACCCCGGAAACCCGCTCCGGGCATCCGAGGCATATACATCCGCCCCTGCAGCTGAAATACATCCAGGCGGGGCTCCAGGATGAACTTGGAGTCCGGGCGCCGCTCCTGGACGGATGGATTCACCGCTGGTCGCCCGCCGACGTGGTGAACGAAGTGCTTCCCCTCACCCCCCGGATCGCCGCCGTCGCAGCCAGCAGCACCTGCATCGACGAGGCCGTCGCCGTCGGCCGGTCGCTTCGGGAGGCGGGAATACTCACAATCGCCATAGGGCAGCAGGTGACCCACATGACCCGCCGCATGCCGCCGGGCTGGTCCGGCGCCTTCGATTTTTCGATTCTCGGAGAGCCTGAACAGGAGGTTGTCCGGCTGACGGCGCGACTGCAGGCGGAAGAATCCGCGGGCGAGCTGTCCCGTCACTACCGGGGACTGGTGGAACGGCAGGAGGTTTTCCGGGTGGAGAACCCCGACGAGCTGCCCCGGCCTCTATTCGAGCCCGAGGAGCTTCAGCAGTACCCATTCCCGTTTCCCGTCCGGCGGCGCCGCCTGTCCCGCTGGGGTTACATACTCACATCCTGGGGATGTCCTCATGCCTGCACCCACTGCACGGAAGTGTTGCGGAAAACCACCGGTGCAGAGCTGCGCAGAAGGGCTCCCGCCAGGATCCTGGACGAGGTCGAGTCGCTCCTGGCGACGGGGGCTCATGGGATCATCTTCGAGGACGACACCTTCTTCTACGACCGGGAACACATCCTCGGCATCTGCAGCGAGATCGACCGCCGCGGATTGCGGTTTCCGTGGATCGCCCACGCCCGTGCCGACGATCTGTCGGCTGAAACCGTGGCGGCGGCACGCCGGACCGGCGCCGTGCTGTTGAAGATAGGTGTGGAATCCGGTTCCCGCCGGACGATTGAGCGCCTCGGCAAGACGCCGAACAGCGACACATGGGCAGCCGATGTCGAACGCGGATTCGGGTTGCTCAGGGAGCACGGCATCGGCGCGGTGGCAATGTTCATGGTGGGGTGCCCCGAAGAGGACCTCAGCGACGTCGAGCAGTCTATGGAACTTGCCCTGCGGCTCGACCCCGACTACCTCCAGGTACAGATCTTCTGTCCCTATCCCGACATCCGCTATTTCGGAGCCCTCGGCGCGGCTCCCGCCGACAAAACGACGTCGGCAAACCTGTACCACTACAATGATCCCTCATGGACACTCAGCCGCATTCCGCCCGAGCGGCTCAAGCCGGTACAGACGGCTTTCTACCGCCGCTTCTACCTCCGCCCCGGCTTCGTCATCCGTCACCTTCGCAGACACTGGCGCCACTATGCGCATCCCGGAACAATGCTGTTGACCAGCGTGGGACTGGCAGCGAGGGCCGTCCGGTCCGGTTGACCGCTTCGAAACCGGTACGGACACCGGGATTCGCACGGCCGGGGGGGGTGACGTGCAGACACTCCCGTCACTGGATATAACCGTTCCCGCTACCATTTTGAGACGGCTTCCTCGGCCCAGCCGACGGCATCCTTCACCCTGATTTCACGGCCCGCCACCCGCAGGACTCCGTTGAATTTTCCGAAACACTGGTGGACATTCGAATATAACAGGCCCAGGTTGGTACTGGAAATCCTGTCGTAAAACGGTGCGAAAACGAGATCCACCGCACCGGATTGCGGTGTTTGCAGCGACCAGGGCTCCATGAAATTCCGCCTGTTGTAAACGATTACGGCGTCGTCGCCTATCTTGTGCAGCCGGCCGTCCAGGCAGATTCCGTTCTCGGTCGAGCCGGTGCCGTCCGTCCATATGCCGCCCAGGTTCAGCCCTATCGTGTCGTCTCCCTGCCTGTGCGAGAATGAAGACCAGTTCCACCGCGTCCTGTAAGGCCAGATACCGCGCCCGAAATCCTGACACGCGAACGCCTTCTCTTTTTCGAGAACGTGCGTTTTCTCTCCGATCTTCACTTCGCCTTCCGCCGGCAGCGTGTTCTGCTTCGAGGTGAACTGGAAGGTTCTTTCGTTCCACGGAACCACCACGTTGAGCGTCTCGTGATCCGGGGGTATCGTCACGGTTATGTCGGCGCTCATTTTCCTGCCGCCGAACTTCGGGGCGGATGCGATGATGTGAAGCGAGTTCTTTCCATATTTGAGAGAAATGTTGAGCGGCCGGCTTTTGAAAACCGCGTCGTCGCCCACACGATCTCCCATCGCGCACCCGGCTCCGAACGGCACGGGCAGCGTCAGATCGTTGAGTTCTTTCGTTTCATAATCGAGGAAATGGGAAAATACCAGGGCGAGATAATCCACGTTCGATACGGTGACGCTGAACGAAAACTTGTCTGTCGTCATGTTCCAGTAGTTCCACCGCTTCTTGCGGAGCCAGCGTCGGGAGAGATTGCAGATGTGAAGAGGTTTCCTGGAAAAGCCGACGGCGGCGGGATTCAGCCTCCCGCGTTCGTCGCACAGCTTCACCGGTTCGGTTATTTCTTTTTCCATGTTTATCGACATGCGGACATTATATTCGGAAGAGATCACCGTTTTCAAAGTATTTCCGGTGCTGGCGGTATACAGGAATATCGCGGGTGTTTTTTCGTCTCACGCTGAACCCGTAACAAAAAACGGGCATGGATTCACGTACGCGGGTATAATTTCTCGAAAGGAGGATGGACCGAGTGAAATTGTCGAAGTCCGCGGGATGTTCGGCCGCGTGTGCAATCGCGACAATTGCAGCGGCTCTCGCCGGCCAGGATATCCGGCACATAGCAACGGCTCCGAAACCTCCCGACGTGACCATTACCGTTGCGGACTCCGTCCTCGGCCGGACCACTTCGTACATAGGTGCGACCGAGGCGTATGTGTTCGATATCGACGATCTCCTGGATCTCGGTGTCAACACCTACAGGATGTGGACGAAGATGGCCGAGCTGGAGTGGTGGGATGATGACGACGCCGTCTGGGGCGATTACGGCGAAACCATGATCGGAACACCGTCGATCCAGAGCATCAGGGATGACGCCGCGAACGATTTTACGAACACGGTCCCATGGACATGGTGGGACGACCAGTTCGGGGGAATGTATTACAGGTGGGCCGATCCAGCCGACCCCGGCGTAGAATACTCGCGGGCGGAAGTCATCGACCAGTGTATCAGCAGCGGGATCACTCCCCTCCTGGTTCTGCGCAACAAGGATGACACAAACAATCCGCCCTGGGCTCCCGACCCCGATCCCCTGACCGAAGAAGACCTGAACGAATGGTGGGAACACTGTTTTGCCGCGGCATACTGGCTCAACGTTCGAAACGATTATGAGGTGACGCGCTTCCAGGTGCTCAACGAGCCCGACCGGTACGGCCAGGGCTGGCTCGAGAACAACGGCACAAAAGAAGAGTACGTAACGCTCATGGAGTACGCGTACGACGCAGTGAAGTACGCGAACGACTTTACCGGAACCGGCACTGTCATCCATGGGCCCGTGGTCGCCGGTTTCGAAAGCGATTACGTGGAATATTCATTGAGCAATGCTGATTCCGGCCTGGTGGACAGGCTCCACGTGGCCGACTACCACACTTACGGCGACGATCCCGCTGAAAGCATCAGCCACATCCGGCACGATATCGATACCTTCAATCCGGACGGAGTGATCGAGCCCGTCTGGGTCAGCGAGTGGGGCGCTCTCTGGGCCACGTACGATACGATCAGCCGGGCTCTTCTGACCGCGGATCAGCTCATGACCTTCTCGGCGATGGGCGTTCAGGGCGTAACGATCTTCAACATGTACGACTGGTGGACAGGAGCGGATCACGCATTGATCCGCCGGTTTCCCGATGGAACATGGGCCCGCACTGAAACCTACTATGCGTACCGCCTGATGATCCGCGGTCTCATCGGCGCTAAAGACATCATGGAGCACATGGTCGCAGGCGGGCCGGGCCGGGTAATGGTAACCCGCGACCCGGAATACGTAAACCTGGTGGTCAAAAACGGCGGCGGCCTGATCGCCGCGGATCTTTCACCCATCTTCGGGCAGGCGAACCGCGTCGGCACCCTGTACGAGTACAGCGCCGTACACAAAGATGCCGCCCTCTGTTCGCCCGTCCTTTCAAACGGCAGGATCCGTTTTTCAACCCCTGCAGAGGGCCTCACCCTGGTCCGGATTCCCCTCGCACCCTGAAACGATTCTTCTCAGCTCAAAAATCCAAAATCCCATTGCCTGAAGTCGCTGGTTCAGATATTATATTCCTGGTGGTAGAAAACGAAAACTCGTTGGTGAAATCCAGGAAGAAATCCAGTGAATGCCTGTATGAAAACTGCAACAAAACTGTCAAGTCGGATTACCGGTTTTATCCGGAGAGTCAAGAGAGCGTCATTCATCTGCGCCCTTGCTTCGATAGGTTTAATCCTGTCGGCGGGAGTCGGCGCGGCGGTCGGATCACCGGAGCAGGCCGATTCATCTGAACTCACCTGGAAGGAAGGGGATTTACAATCGATCGATTTCCGTCGCCCCGGATACAACATCATGTTCATCGATTTTGACGGATTGAGAGCGGATCGCCTTTCCTGTTACGGATACCATCGCAAGACGAGCCCGTTTATCGATAAACTCGCCGAAAGAGGGCTCCTGTTCAGGAACGCCATCGCCCAATCGACATGGACCGAGGCGAGCTCCGCTTCGGTCTATACATCGCTGTATCCTTCCGTGCATGGAATCCTGGACTTTCATAAGCGACCGGAATATGAACACAATACACTGCAGTCCGTTCTAAAGAAATCCCGGTATAAGGTGCGCACGTTCGATCCTTTTCAAAAAGAAGAGACTTTCAAGACGGACATCTTCAAAGTCTTTTTCAGCGGATTCAACAGTGAGCTGGATCGACTGTCCCGCGCCAGGTTTTCTATCTTCATACAAAATTTCGACATGCACCTTCCATACAGAACCGAGCTTGTATTCAACAGCGGCTGCCGGAACAGACTTCTCAAAATCCTGAAAAGTATGCGCGAATCCATCGCGGTGGATCCCGGGCTGCTGCGGACCTCTGAATTCAACGAAGAAGACATCCAGTGCATGAAAGACCAGTATGATGCCAGTATTGTTTACATCGACAGGCATCTGGAGAAAATATTCAACGGGCTGGAGGAACGAAAGCTCCTCGATAAAACGATAATCTTTATCTATTCGAATCACGGAGAGCAGCACAATGAACACGGGCACTGGTTTCACGGCGTAAGCTACTTCGAGGAAGATGTCCGCGTACCGCTGCTCATACTCCATCCAGCCGTAAACCAGGGCAACTCCCGCGCTTTCGATCAGGTTGTCGAGTTGATTGATATCTTTCCGACCGCGCTGGAAATGCTCGGTCTGGAAATCCCGCGCGACATTCAGGGGCAAAGCCTTGTTCCGCTCATACAAGGCCGGGCAGGCGAATCGGATTTCACCCGTGCGTTCAGCGAAGCCAACCACATAGATCACACATACCGCAACATGGTCCGGACGAATCGCTGGAAACTGATACAGCTGGCTACGCCGCTTACGAAATCCGGTGAACAGTCTCCCCAGCCGGCCGGTCTGCTTCTCTTCGATCTTCAGGCGGATCCTCATGAACTGGAAGACTTGGCGAAAAAACGTCCGGATATGTTAAGAGAGCTGTCGATCGTTCTGAAAGAGTGGGAGACGCGGAACCAGCTGAAATACAAAATGATTCGTGATTCTCCCAGCAAAGAGAAGAAAGAATTCCTTAAAAAGTACGGATACTGGGGAAGGTAACCGGAAGGCCGTGAAACAGGATGATTCCGGCCATGCAGCGTATATCAAAAGGCTCCTATGGAATATTGACCCAGATCGGAGACGACCAGGCAATCTCGATTTTATCATCGGTGGAAGAAGGATCGGTGTCGATATATGTCCTCACGTAATAGATATTCAAACCGGACGCATACCTGGATCGGGGAATGGCATAAGCCCCTTCGTACGATGCTCCTGACGGATATATATTGCTGTACGACCAGTTTCCGCCGATGCTGCTGTTCCACCAGAAAATGGTGATGGTCTCGATTTTGTCGTCAACGATGTCTTCGGCTGCGACTTTGATATTTGCGGTGAGAACAGGGTCGGTTTCCGAAGTCGAAAAATCATCTCCCATTACATAATCTCTTGCGGTTCCGTTTTCTTCGCAGGATATGCCGCATCGAAGAATGATTTTATCCCCCGTGGTCCCGTACGTGTGCCGCTTCTTGAGAGCGTTGAAAAGCTGATGGCGCTTCCCGTAGGGATGAACGACCGTAGGAACGATCACGCCTGCAATACCATATCCCGCATAGTATTCATCAGGTTCCTGATTCGAGCAGGATGAATAAGGAGGCCCGTCGCCGCCGTTCCTGTCTTGATGAGAATCGCTGCCCGCTATTATCCCGAACCTGTGATATTTTCCGCCGACCGGTGTCGTCAGCGCACCTCGAACAAAATAAGACTCCTCCACCGGAGGATCTTCATTTACGGAATGACAGGCGACATACATCGTATCGTCAAGTAAACCGGCGGTGTTGGGGTCATCCAGGTAGAGAGGTTCGCTGGTTTCAGCGCTCTTGTGACAGGAGTAGATTTCCACGAGGGGCTGGTAGAAGTTATCATGATAACTCCAGTCCGTTATGGACGGCGTCGTCGAGGACGGATGGTGGGCTATCGAAACCGCCTTGAAGCCGAAATCGAGATACTGCTGATGCAGCTCGTCCCACAATTCGTCCGGCGTGGCGTATTCCGGAGGAACTGCGGATGGGTCGACGATGCTGTTGGAGATACTCAAAATACTGTCGGGCAGCGAGGAGTAGTTCATCTGGGGAGGCGGGAGATAATAGACGTTCTTGTGGCCGTAATTCCGGTTGGTCCATTCATAACCGAGGAGCGTTATGAAAGCCGGATAAAAATCGTCGCAGGCCGTCTTCATCCACATCCACTCCGAGGAATAGGAACCGGAGTTGCACTCATCCCAGAAACCGCTGTGACTGCTGATGTCGTTGTTCTCGCATCCATGGCCGCAGGTGTCGGGCGCACCTTCATGATCTTTGCAGCAGAGATTGCTGCCTGCGCAGCCGCTCGGCGTAAAATCATGGTCTGACAACCCACCGAAATCGAGCCCTTCACCGACCAAGTACCCTAGATATGCTTCCGGATCCCTGGGAACCGCGGCATCTGAGAAATTCGAATGGCCGTGTATCTCTCCAAAAAGAATCGTGCTGCTTATCGGTTCGGAATCGAGAAAGCTCGCATTGGTCGTTTCGGCCTGCAATTTTCCCGAGATATCCGTTCCCTGGAGTCGATAGACCCCTTCGGGGATATTTTCGATGGTCAGGGATTCGGTCAGTGTTCCTCTCGATGAAACCGGAAAGTCGATTCTCCCGAGATCCACCTCCCTGCCCCTCTCGTTCGATAACTTCAGGCGTATGCCTCCATACCACTCGCTGTTCTTATTGCCGAAAGCATCGGTAATAAGGAATTTCACATCGAAGGGTTTGCCCAGTTCTATATCAGTGGGAACGACGGAGAGTATTCTGGATGCAGGGGCGGGAATTATTTCCAGAAAAGGAGAAGTGTCGATTCCCTGGTAAAATCCGTCCCCGTCGGTATCGACAGAGATAAAAAAAGTGTACTTTGTTCCGGCAGCGGCGGCGGCGGCGGCTCCGGGACCTCCATCGGCGGTATCACCGTAGGAGAAAATCACATCTGCACCGCCGGTGAGCGATCCTTCCACGACTTTCAGGGTAAGAGATGTCTGATGTGGGGGATGTGCCGCATAAGCGCCGGGAATGTCGATTCTGTCCAACTGCAGGTCGAAGGCGGCATCGGAGGAGGTTGTTGCTGCAGTCGTATAACCGTTGCTTTGCGGCAGTGCTACCTGCGGATCGTCGAACCCGGGAGGGATCAGCAGTCTCACCCCGCCGCCCTTCCCGATTCCTTCCGCCGGCACTCGATACGTTATTCTCCATGTTCCCATCGATCCGGCCTCAACGGGTGCGGGCGGCTCAAGCACGGCATCTGCGGCGAAAGAAATCACCGGCGCTGAAATAAGCAGAAAGATGAATGATTTGATGATTTGACGGGCAGGTCTTGTTTGCATCGGATCGGCTCCTGCTGCTGATAATCATTTGTGTTCTGCGCGATCTTGAAACGTAAATTGAAATGCTGAACTCGAGGCCAGCTTGTGGAAATGACCGGTGTATATTTTATACATCTTAACCGTTCAATTTTCCACAGATTTTCGGCTGAAACGACTCGGATAAAACCGCTGTTTTCGAAATCCACGCTGGAACTGCATGCCTGATGTTGCAGGCTGGTAGAGGAATCCCTGGGGTCCGGGGGGCAAAAAAAAGCGAAGGGACCCGCCGGCGTGATGTCCGCCGCAGGCCCCTTCCCGCAGATGTTTCGGCTCGAACCCGGTTGCAGGGTTCGATCAGTTCGCGCCGATGAACATGTGATCGATATATATGGTGTCCATCGTCCGGTTGCCCGCCGTCCGGTTCGTGTCCTCCACCCTGATGTAAACCGTTCCCGAAAGCGCTTCCGGGATGGTGAAGGTCTGATAGGCTCCGTCATCGGCGGTCTTGGCGACGGTCACCATGTCGGTATAGCTCCCGTCGTTCGTCGAATAGCTGAATACGAAATCGTCACCTTCCGAATTCGAAGTGTGATGAGCCTCGACGTAGAAGGTGTAGGTGCTCGCGCCGCCCGCCACGTCGATGGTCCACTTGTGCTCGAGGTAGCTGTACCTGTTCGACGGCTTTCCGCCGCTGTCCCTTTCGGTTATGCCCTCGCGGACATCGTCCGACGCCTGCGTGTCGAGGTAGTCGCCGGTAATCCCTCCATTCTTCACGGGCAGGTCCGTGTTCGCATGGAACGTGGTGGGCGCTTCACCGGTGGTGAACATCCACTCGGAACCGGCGGTGTATTCCCCGAGATTGTCGTAGGATACGATCTGCCAGTAGTAAGTGGTGCTCGAGCTCAGAGTGCCCGGATCGTACGTGATCGCCGTCTGCGTCGCCGGATAGGTGCCGGTGGCGGCATAGTAAGGAGGAGGAGAGGTCTCGCCCAGGTACACCTCGTAGTAGACCATGTCGATGCTGTTCGGATCGCCGCCGTCCCAGCCCAGGTCGGCGTTGATGTCGACATCGACTGCGCCGTCGGTCGGGCCCGGATTGGCCGGCGTGAACGGCGGATCGTTGGGCGGAGGCGAACCTCCGGCTTCGATGTACATGTGATCGATGTAAACGGTGTCGAGGTTTCTGCGGCCTTGCGTCTGATCCGTATCCTTCACCCTGATATAGACGGTCCCGGACAGCGACGCCGGCAGCGCGAACGACTGGTTCAGGTCGTCGTCGGCTGTCTTGGTGACCGTCACCATGTCGGTGTAGTTCACGTCGTCCGTCGAGTAGGCGAATACGAAGTCGTCGCCCTCGGAGTTCGCGCCGTGAAACGCTTCGATGTAGAACATGTAAGTGCTGTACCCGGCGCCGACGCTCAGGGACCACTTGTGTTCGAGGAAACTGTGGCGGCGTGACGGTTTACCGCCGCTCTGCCGTTCGGTGATGCCTTCGTATCCGTCATCCGAGGTGTGGGTGAAGCTGTAGTTTCCGGAGATGCCGCCGTTCGACACGGGAATGTCCATGGTTGCATGGAACTTGACCGGCTGGGACTCCGTCGTGGTAAACGACCAGACGGCTCCCGGAGTGGATTCACTCTGGCTGTCGTACGCTATTATCTGCCAGTAGTAAGTGGTGTTGGCGCTCATCGCACCGGGATCGTAGGTGATGCCCGTCTGCGTGGCGGGATAGTTCTCGGTGGTGTCGTAATAAGGCGGCGGGGTGGTTTCGCCGAAGTAGACTTCGTAGTAGACCACGTCGGAGGCGTTCGGGTCGCCGCCGTCCCAGGTCAGGTCCGCTCCGGTGTCGACGTCCGTCGCACCGTCCGCAGGATCGGGATTGACCGGTGTATATGGCGGTTCATTGAGTTCCATGGTCGTGAAATCCCATACCGGACCTTCGGTCATCGCCAGTTGATCGTCCTCGGCGACAATCTTCCAGTAGTACTGCGTGTTGTAGTTGAGCGTTCCGGGATCGTAGGAGATCGCGGTCTGCGAAGCCGAATAGGGTCCGATCCTTTCCATGAACCCGGGCGCGGGGCTGGTGCCGAAGTAGACGTCGTAGTAGACGAGGTCGCCGGGGTTCGGATCACCGCCGTCCCAGGCCAGGTCCTGGTCGATGCCGATATTGGTCGCCCCGTCGGCGGGGCCGGGATTGGACGGGAGGTTCGGCGGCTGGTTGCCGACGGTTATTCCGGAGACGACGAGGGCGAAATCCTGGTAGGGATTCCCGGAAGGCTGCACCACGTTGTAACCGGAGACTTCGACGGTGTACTGCCCGGTCTGGGGCGACTGGATGAAAACGTTCTCGACGTTGTTCGTGTGATCCTCGGAGCCCCCGGATGAGGACCACTGGGAGCTCGTCAGGCCGTAGTTGCCCCGGTAGACGGTGCCGTAGGGTCCGGTGACTTTCAGGGAGAGGTCGTTTACCAGGTGTTTGCTCGAGGAGGTCACGCCCGGATAATCGGTCCATACGAGGGTCGCCTTGAGCGGCGTGCCGCTGGAGGCGCCGAAGTTCCAGGTCCGGGTCTCTCCGGTGCCGATGGCGTCATCCTCGTCGACGATGAAGTCGTCGGAGCTGTCGTACACGGCGCCGACATCGGGATATCCCCAGCCCTGTTCGTACCTGTTGGCCTGGGAAAAGGAATACTGGCGCGCATGGTTGATGAGAATCGCCTTGACCGTAGCTGCGTGGGGAAGGCTGCCGCCTGGATTGTTCCCGAAATGATTGTCCCTGTACATCTCGTAAACGAGACCGGCCGCTCCCGCGGTGATCGGCGTCGCGCCGCTTGTGCCGCCGAAGTCGCTGAAGTAATCACCGTAGCTGTATCCGCCCGAGCCGAGAACGTCGGCGGTGTAGATCCAGTCGTACGCGGCGCAGAGGTCCGGTTTGATCCTGCCGTCGGCGGCGGGGCCGTGATGGGCCGACGAGTGATAATCGTCGCTCCAGTTCAGATTGTCGTAATGGTCCAGGGCTCCCACGCATATCACGTTCTTCGACACGCCGTCGGTGGCGATGTCGTACCCGTAGTTGCCCGCGGCGTAGAGCATCGACACCCGGTCGTGGTAGTAGATCGCCTGGTCGTTCTCCTGGGAGTACGTGGTGTAATCGCCGTAGTAAGCCGTCATTATCCAGGAGTTGCTCTGGAAGACGCCTCCCCAGTTATAGTACAGGTTGTCGATCGACGTGTACCTGCTGATGTCCCAGTCGCAGAATACGCCCTGCGCGCCGGGCAGCATGCCTTCGGCCTTTGGGGTCTGCCCCCTGGCGAAAATGATGCCGAAGGTGCACGTCCCGTGGGCGTCGTTGTCCTGGACGTTCCCGTCCTCGGCGAGTATCTGGCCGGTGAACTCGTAGTGATCCCTGTCAAAACCGTTCTCGTTCACCTCTCCGACTATTCCGCTCCCATCGTATCCCCCCGCCTGAACGTCCGATGCGCCGCTGAGAACCTGGATGTTGTCCATGCAATGTTCTTTTTCGGCGTGACGATCCATCCACTGGACTTCGGGTAAGAAGGCGACGTGGTCGATCAGGGAGCCGTCGATTCGAACCTGGAGCACGTTGGTGGCGGTATGGGCATCGACGATTTCTCCGCCCATCTCCTCGATGGCCTTACCCGCGATGGACATGTTGCCCGCTTCGTCGAAGACCTTCACGTTCACCCTCAGCATCCCGCTCGCACCGTGAAGATCGGCGGCGAGTTTATAGCCCGGATGGTAGGGGCCCACCCAGTTCACGATCGAGAGCCGCTCGATCCTTTCCACCCGGGAGGGCTGAATCCTGACGATATAGGCGAAATCGGGCACATAGTCCAGAAGTTTCACCCCCCTGGACGTAAGTGCGTCGAGCGTCCTCTTATGGACGGGGCCCTTCAATTGAACGATGAAGTATTGCGTCTCCTGAGGGGAGACCGCGAGGTCGACGGGAATGACCGGCGCCTCGAGTTTCGGAATAAAGGTCGCCGCCTTCAGATGGATCCTGCTTCCCTTGGCGGTGTCGGCCCCTTCCAGGACCGGAGCGGCGAAGGCGAGAGAAACCGTCGCCGTGATGATGCACATTAATAGAATGGGGAATGCTGTTTTCGGGGAGGTCCGCATGCTCTACTCCTTGTTCAAGAATGGCCATCAGGGCGGGAAAAGCAAAGACGTCTCTTTGCGCAGTTCAACTCACCCAATTTTAACCTTGATTTCCCTGAAATGAAAAAAAAACGAAGCCGCCCCGGCCTGCGCGAACCCGGATATCGCCTCGAGAGTCGACGAACCCGATCCTTTAAATGCAAAGCCGGTAAACCGGCCGCAGATCCCGGCGGCCATCACCTCGAGAGTCGACGAACCCGATCCTGTGTCCACAGCCTGAATTTTCAGCACCGGCTGATTTGATTCGCCACACCCCTGCAGGTTAAACTCTGAGATACCGGGCCGGTTATTGCGGATCCGGCTGACCGGAGATGCTCCTTCCTTTCGGACTCGCTTGATAGAGGGGAGAGGCGGACGGATGTTCTTGTTCAACAGAAATACCGCATCGATAATCCTGTGTTTGTTCCTCGCGCTCTCGATGGCGGACCCTGCCGGCGCCGAAAAACGAATCGTGCTCATAGGCGATTCCTGGACCCAGTTCCCATGGCTCGACGGCTCGTTTCAGCATGTGCTCGATTATAATTACGGGACAGGCGCTTACGAGGTGGAAGGAACGTATACCGCCATCGGAGGCACTTCCGCCGAGCAGTGGGCCGGCAACTTCGTAGTGCCCCCCGAGTACGGCATACCCGAACCTCCGGGCCCCGGCCCCGGCGGCGACTGGGGCCTGCTCGACCGGCTCGGTTACACGCTCCTCGCGAACCCGTCCATCGACATCATCCACATGAGCCTTGGCGGCATCGATCTGCTCTTGAGATGGAACTCCCTGCTGGCAGAAGAAGAAAAGCGCGCGATCTGGAAGGATATAACGCGAAACGTCGATAAAGTCATCCGATTCGCGAAACGGGTCCGTCCCGGAATCAAGGTTCTCTGGGTCGGCTACGATTACCTCAATATCACCGAAAACTGCACCTATGCCCACGGCCCGTTGTGGGATCCTCACTACTTCACCGAGTTCAGCTGGGTCGCGGTGCAGTTCGCCCTCTTCTACGGGTTCGAGGTGGACCTGTTCAACGCCTATCCGAACAGGGCGAACAACGAGGTGATGAACAGAGCCTTCGGCGACTGCGCCCTGTACAAGATCGCCTTCGCCCTGAATACCGACGGCGTCGACTACATCGACAATTTCGGCATCAACCAGTTCAGGGGAGGATACGAAAATTCGATGGGAGTTTTCTGGGGTTCGTACGAGGTGCCTCCCCCCGGCGCGGCTCCGGACTACGAGCCGCTGCTGGGCGGAAACCCGAACTGCGGCACCCCGCCGGTGCTGATGAACCGCGACGGCGACGAAGTCGACCCGATCCACCTGAACCGCCAGGGATACATCCACCTCTTCGACAACTGCATCGCTCAGTATTACCACTGGTGGCTGACAGGAAAATCCGGCGAGTCCGGCCGGCACGGCACGGGAAACGCCCGCTAACTTATTTCGAGACGGGAACGCGGGACTCAATGAACCGCCTTATATTGTCCGCGCAAATCCGGGGCTGCTCGAGCATCACGAGGTGACCGCCGTTCTCCACGACAAATTCCGTCGGATTGAAATCACGGACGAACCTTTCACCCCGCGAAAGTGGAAGAACCCTGTTCCCGTCGCCCCAGACGATCATGGTCGGAGGGAAGTAATCGGGCATTTCGAGTGAATCCAGGTGACGTGAATCATCGAGCGCTTCTACCAGAGAGCCGAGATTCCGGATATTTGCCGGATTGTCGTGGAGTGTTTTCAGGTGTTCAACCGCAGAAACGGAAATAAGGTCGATGTTCTTCGTCTGGCGCTTCAGGGCGAAGCCGGCGAACGCCCGGGGAACGACCAGGTTTTCTCTCAGTTTTTTATAAAGAAACCCCAGGGCGGATGCAGACCAGTTCAGAAAGAACCTGCCGTCCGCGCCCAGGGTGCGGGGAACCAGCACGTTGAACAGGATCATGGCCGCGATCCCGCTCCCCTTCCTTCTGAAACAGCACTCGAGTGCGGCGCCGCTTCCGAGGCAGTTCCCTGCCAGAACGACCGATTCGAGACCCTGTCGAGCGATAAAAGCCGACAGAATATCGGCGTAATCTCCGAGCCCATGCCCCCCGGGCTCGCTTCTGACCTCGCCGTATCCGGGCCAGTCGAGCTGCGCTACGCTGTAGCCGCCGGCGAGAATATCGGCGACGGGCGACCAGATCGTATGATCCGTTCCCGCGTTATGCAGAAAGATAATCGTGGTCGAACCGGCCGGCCCTCCCTTCGCCGGACGGAATCGATAACGTACAGTTACTCCGCCGCAATCGATCTTTTCCACAGTCAACTCCCGTCCCGACCTGCTGAAGGGAAAAAACTAGTAGACCGGCCGCAGCCCCCAGAAGGTGGCTTTACCCCGGCTGATCCTCTTGAGAAGCTTCATGAAGAGACGATTTATTTTTGCATCTTCCCTTCTTATTTCCGAAAAGGAGATATCCGTTACAACGATTTTGCCCCGGCATTTCGCGGGAATCCGCACGGTTTTGGGATCTATGTAGAAAAGAGGAGCACTGATTCCGGAATCTGGCGTGTGTCTCGTATATGGAACATAAAAGTGGTCGATCGGGGATATATTATCTCCCTCCCCGATTTCGAGCCCGGACTCTTCCCCGCTCCAGCAGGTAATCGGTATAGGCTCTTTCCTGACGCGTTCGAGCTTGAATTCTCTCAGCTTCTCTGCCAGAAAATCTTCGTTCCTGTGACCCGGCGGACTCCCCGGCCGCCGGGGTCCCATGGCCGCCTGAAGCTCGACCCACTCATACATCTTCTTTTCGATATCTTCGATGTGGTTCAACGGCGTTTCCTTCGATGGCTCGGTTCAACTGCCGGTTCGGTTCAACTGCCGGTTCGGTTCAACTGCCGGTTCGG
>CAYMWF010000103.1:0-1052 GCA_964394085.1 uncultured Gemmatimonadota bacterium
CGCAGGGAGCATAACACATAATCCTCCGAACGGCCACCTGAGCCCTGGCTCTCAGAGTATGGGACGATTCTCGATGACTTGGAGTGTTGTTTCCGAAAAAACCCCCACGTAGCTGCCGTTTTATTTCGACTTCATCGCAAAGTCGATGTTTGCCCCTGCCAACGGGTCGGATCGGATTTACACGGTAGCTACGTGCGTGGTTTTGGTGAAGGTGAGCGTTTTGGGGCGGGGCGTATGACGTAAACAAGCGCGGATTCGTTGGGCTTGACTGGTTCAAAGCTAATCGACCCTTGGTTCTCATTCAATTACGGTGAACTCGAAGCCGTCTCTGTCGTAGAGCTCTCCCGGGAAGCCGATTCCGACTTCAACCTTCGACACTCCGAGCGGCCAGTTGTCAGGCACCGTATACGAAAACAGCCTCTGTCTGTTAGATTCCGCAGCGATTGTATAGAATTCGGGTCCTTCGAGCGGATTACCTTCCCAGGGTTCTCCATCCGGCAGGTAGATAATCGATTTCCCTTTGAAGTCAACAGCCTTGCCATGGCAATTGCTCACCGTGTAGAGAACCGCTCCGGATTCCCCCCGCGCGATTTTTCGGATCTCTGGAGAGAGATAAACTAAAAGTTCCTTCGACTGGTCGAAGAAATATGCTCCCATGTCACTTTTCGTATCGTCTATATCCAGTAAATCAGGATGCCCTGCATCGATACAGGGAGAGCCCCAGAGCAGGCGGACATCATGATGCGCCTCCGAGACGAAGTGAGGATCGATGTCGATATTGCCGGTACCAACCCAAGCGCCTTGAATGTCGGAGTACGTGACGGCTGGATTTCCCCATTGAATGTATATTTCCTCCGGTGAATCATCCCACATTATACAGTTAGTGATAGTCGGGGAGGAGAAGGAACAATAGATCCCGCCACCGTAGTCGGCAGTATTCCCGATTATGGTGCAGTTCGTGATGGTTGGGTCGGAGTCGGAGCAATAGATCCCGCCGCCTTTGCTAATACCGGAGTCAGCCGTATTTCCCTCTATGGTGCAGTTAGTGATAG
>CAYMWF010000103.1:1062-16544 GCA_964394085.1 uncultured Gemmatimonadota bacterium
CCCCATTTCATGTATAATTAGTCCGGAGAATAATCCCATATTCTGCAGTTAGTGATAGTTGGGGAGGAGTAGTCGCAACTTATCCCGCCGCCGTAGTCAGCCGAATTCTCTGAAATCGTGCAGTTTATGATGGTCGGGGCAGAACCAGAAAAGTAACCGTCGCAAAAGATCCCGCCGCCGGAGTATTAAGCCGTATTATTCGATATCGTGCAGTTCTTGATGGTTAGGGCGGAGTAAGTGTAGTCAAAGATCCCGCCGCCGTGCGAGCCAGCCGTATTCCCGGTTAGAGTGCAGTTCGAGATTGCAGGATAGGAGTCGTAGGCGCAAAAGATCCCGCCACCGCCGTAGTCAGCCGTATTCCCTGATATCGTGCAGTTCATGATGGTGGGGGAGGATCCGTCGCAATAGACCCCGCCGCCGGCGGAGTCAGTCGTATTCCCGGTTATTGTGCAGTTCGTGATAGTCGGGGAGGAGTCATACCTGCAATAGATCCCGCCGCCGTCATCGTTCACGTTGCCGTTGCAGATTGTGAACCCCTCCAACCTTGAGCCAGCGCCTTCACCGCCCCTGAAGTTAAATCCCCTGCCGTTGTTTTCGCAGTCGATGATGGTGTATTCAGGCCCGTTCTCTGAAATGACGGTTATCATCCTGCCCTCATAATCTAGATTCTTGTTTCCTGCTCCGTTGTACGTGCCGGGCGCAACAAGAACCGTATCACCATCCACCGCAGCATCAATCCCCGCCTGGATCGTCGGCAGATCACCGGGCACCCGAATCGTCGCCCCGGACACCATCGATACCAGTAGCACCAGCGATAGACTGCCCATCGCAAGCATGCGGGTGAAGGTTCTCGGCATTCCGTTCCTCCCTGGCTGGTTCGTTTCACTCATGCAGAAGTATAGCACGGAACCGGCTGCCCGGCAAATTCAGCGAATCCAATGACGTTTATAACCATGGTGAATTCAAATTGATCAAGGTCGAAGCGCCGACCGCCGTAACCGACGCCAGAGGCTAAGGTGTAGGTGCCAAGGTGTCAACCATGCGGTACCTGGTACTCGAACTCGCACGAGAGATCGTTGGAGAGTGCGATCGATGCGAAGACTGGTTCATCAAACGGTTAACCGGGCAGTAATACACCGATTGAAAGACGAATCGCCGTCACTGTTTGCAAGCTTCCCGTGTATGGAATCCGGATGACAAAACCGGCTTAAAAGCTTATACTCCTACCAGACAAAGTTGAGTGAAATGACAAATTCCAATAGAGTTTCCTGTAAATAGGAGGTCTGGTTTGAGCAGCGGATACAGACTGTTCTTCTCGATTCTAGCAACCGCTGCATCACTCTCGATCACAACCGCCGCCACTCTTCGCGTTCCGGATACATATGCCACGATCCAGGCCGGTATCGACGCCGCAGTTAACGGGGATACCGTTCTCGTGGCGACGGGAACATTTACCGGCGAGGGCAACCGAGGCATTGATACCTGGGGAAAAGAGATTGTGGTGAGGTCCGATTGCGGTTCTGACAGTACGGTCATCGATTGTGGATTCATCAGGAATGGATTTATCTTCACGACTCATGAAAACAGATCGACGAAACTGGATGGCTTCGCGGTAAAGAACGGGAGTGATGAGAGCGGCGGCGGTATTTACTGTCTACAGTCTTCGCCAACCATCTCAGATTGCACGCTGTCCGGCAATGCAGCTTCAGCAGGGGGTGGTATTTACTGTAAACAATCGTCTCCATCGATTGTAAATTGCATGATATACGCTAATTCCGCAGTCGACGGTGGCGGTATATACTGCTTCAACGCTTCTTATCCCATGATTCAAAACTGTATAATCTCAGATAATACCGCAGCGGAATACGGCGGTGGGATCGGAACCTATTGGAATGGTAATCCAACCGTAACCGATTGTTCGATAACCGGTAATACGGTGAGTTTACACTCCGGTGGAGGTATATCGATCGAATCCTCGGCACCCATAATAAATGCCTGTTTTATTTCTGATAATTTCGCCCAGATGGGCGGAGGTCTCTTCTACATTAACTGCAGGGATCAAGGACCCGTTATATCCGGTTGCACGATAATCGCTAATACGGCCGAAGACTTCGGCGGCGGTATATGTGTACTCACTTCAATCGGAGAAATATCGAATTGTATCATATCGGACAATATAGTAACCGATCAGCATGGGGGCGGCGTCAGTATGTTCGGCAGTTATTCAACTGTAAGCAGTTGCTTGATCTCAGGAAACAAGGCCCTCGAAGGAGACGGTGGAGGTCTCTTTTTCTTCGATTATGGTACACCGGTCATCAATTCCTGCACGATTTCCGGTAATACAGCGAGTGGCGAAGGGGGCGGAATACACTGTGATTGGCATTCATCTCCCGTCTTCAACGATTGTGATATCCTATTCAATGACTGTCCGAGCTATATCGCGGGAGGTGGCGGCGTCGCGTGCGATGGGGAATCGAAACCGAGCATCAGCCGATGTAGAATCATCGGAAATTCCACCGGTGTCAGCGGTGGGGGAATCTACTCCGAATGGGACGCCGAACCGTGGATCTCCGAATGCCTGATACATGGCAACACCGCCGACTACGCAGGAGGGGGTATAGCCTTCTACTGCTCGGACGGGAGCATCACCAAATGTACGATAACCTGTAATTCAGCATCAGAAAACTGCGGCGGTATTCACATCGACTCATCCGATCCACCAGTCGTCAACTGCATTATATGGAGCAACGAAAACGGGCAGATCTTTAAACGTGGCAGCAGCTCTCCCTTAATCGTTTACTCGGATATTCAGGGGGGATGGCCCGGTTATGGTAACATCAGCGAGTATCCCGGGTTCGCCTGCATCGGGAGGAGGGATCTCAGGCTGCTCGGTGATTCACCCTGCATCGATACGGGGAATCCCGGTGAATTCGATCCCGATGAAAGCAGGAGCGACATGGGGGCATACTATTTCGATCAAACGAAGTATCTGACGATTTACATGTCCCCAGATACCTCCGAAGTTTCGCAAGGCGGCAGCCTCAATATTCTTTACACCGTCATCAACAGAAATGAACAGCCGGAAGGATTCCTGCTGAACAGCGAGGTTATTACATCGGAAGGCGATACGATCGCAGTACTGGAAGCGGAGTATTATGAAATTCCTGCGGATTATTCCGGCAACGCCCGGCTGGTACATCAAATACCGGTTGCAGCACCCTCCGGTACTTATCAATATACATCCATTATAGGCCCTTCCCCCTCAGAAACATATGCCGAAGACACTTTTTTCTTCGAGGTGATGCAAGTATCAGTTGTAGAGAGCTTCCTCTGTGGAAGGCTCCCCAGCAACTACGCATGGCACGGTGGATTTATGCAAGAACTGGAAGCCGAAATGAAGAAACGGGAATAACTTCGGATCTATGTCGATATTACCTTCACCTGACCAACCGCCTCTTTATCGATATTACCTTCACCTGACCAAACCGCCCTTGATGTCAGAGCGTGTAACGGCCGGGCCACCGGAAGCCACATGCATCTCACCAGGAAAATCGTTCCAGAGTTGGTATTCACCAGTACGATTAATCAAGCCATCTGAGCCAGCCCCTGTTTCCTGGACCGCCGGTGGGTGTAAAGATGCCTGATGACAGCAAGGCTCTCCCGCCAACAGAGAACAAACTTTGCACTCTCGAACAGAACTTCCCGAACCCATTCAATCCAACGACAACGATCTTATACACACTGACTCGGGAAAGCTGCGCATCCCTGAGAGTCTTCAACATGTCCGGTCAACTGGTGGCTACCCTCGTCGATGGTGTGCAGGGAACAGGCCTTCATTCTGCAATCTGGCGCGGCACAAACGACGCTGGTCTTCCTGTAAGTTCGGGGGTCTACATTTACAGGCTGACTGCGGGCGCCATTACCGAAAACAACAAGATGATACTTCTCAAATGAGCCGACCCGGAGTTAAAGACAGGCATTATCTGAGCTGCAGCTACTACATACCGGTCCGCTTCAACTGCGATAAAAAGGCGCAGGGCACCGGTCATCCATCGACCCACTATCACAGGATTGCCGTGGGTAGCTGGTCTTGTACCGCAGGTTCTTCGCCGGTTCCCTACCGAGTTTTCACGATGAATCACACGAGAGATAAGCCGTTGGGCACATTACCTCATACATGTAGCCTTGGATATCATTTACAGCTCGATGACTTTACCGAGATCGCGTCAGCTTGATCGCCCTGAATTGTAACTTTTTTGTCACCGTCAGAAACCAACCTAACCACACCTAACCAAACGTAACCAAACGTAGGAAATTGCTGCAACTTATTGATGCAAAACGTAAGTACAAGCACGACGGGGGATTCGGAGCCCCCGCCTTTTTGTGCTGTTTCGGACTGAAAATCCGTGTGTCCGCAGTTCAATTCTGCGGCTCGACACCACGCTTTTCCCGGTCATTCCATGGTTTCCGTGAAAGTCGTTATAATTCAAAGGGTTTTGGCATTGCACAGGCTGGCGGGGGAGCGCCTTCACGCCCGGAGGACATAGCGGAGTCATCCGGGGTAGGGAGGGACACCGCTCATCCAGGAACATTGATCATACCATCCGTCCTGCTGGTGATGGCTCTCGATACTCTGCGAGCAGGGGAAGCGGCGGGGGCGACACTTCCGTGCGGAGGATCAGAAGCGCTGATGTTTGAGCTGCGGGAGGGGCGGGAAGCTGCGAGCAGGCGCGAGCAGCGCGGGAACGGAACAGCGAGTTTCAGCGCTTCCCGGAGCGAGGGACTAGCAGAGCCGGATGACGCAGCGTGCTCCGCAGGGCGGGAAGGCGCTCCCCCGCCAGCCTTTGGGATATCCTGAATTTTGTGTCACGAGAAGTCAGAGGACAGGCAAGATGCGTCATTCAATGCTTGCCGGGCCCTAGTCCATGATCCGGGAGAGAAGTTTCGGAAGAGCGGTGTTGTCCAGGTAAGGTCCGCGTATCGGATCTTCACGACTCAGGCACAGCCTCAGTAGAGATGCGCATGCACCCCTTGCGTATATCGGTACAAGGCTGTTCGTGTGATCGCTGCTGTTCCACTCCATCCCGGGCATGTTGCCGGCGCCGTAATTCTGAAGCGATTCATGAGACCAGACCTCCTCGCCCGCGTATTCGCGCTCCCGGGTGATATATCCGCACTCGTGGTCGGAGGTGACGATCACGAGCGTCCGGTCCCAGAAGTCGTGCCAATCCACCCAGTCCACCACGAGGTCGACGGCGTCGTTAAAGGCGATCTGCTCTTCGATCATCCTCCCCGCGGCGTTCAGGTGGCTCGCCCTGTCCACGGCGCCGCCCTCAATCATCAAGAAAAAGCCGTCCTCGTCCTCATCGAGCACGTTGAGTGCCGCCGCCGTCATTTCGGACAGGGTTGGAACCGTTGATATCAGAGGATCCTCGAAGGGATCCGAATCAATGCAGCCTGCCCGGTGAACCTGCAGCGCACTAAACACCTGGGGTATGCCTATCACGCGTTTGGGAGTGTATCCCAGCATCAGATCCCGGAAGTCTTCGCGGGTTTCCACCAGAGTCCACTCATCGTCCATCAGGTCGTTATGATCGGCGTCTACGGCCGATCCGGCGACTCCATCGACTATCATGTCCCATAATGTTCTGTTGCATACATATTCATAATTGCCGTGATAGTCCAGCTCTCCATCGTTATTGTAGAGAGGATGTCCGCAACCCATGATGACATCGAGCCGGCTCTCCTCAATCATTTCGTACGCAATCTGGCGGTAGTTGCTTCGCGAAACGTTGTGGGCCGCGAACCCGGCCGGAGTGGCGCTGCTGAACTGCACGCTCGACACTACTCCGGTCGCTTTCTCCAGCTCCTCGGCTTTCTCGATGAGATGTTCAAGCAGATCTCCTTCCGAATCCACCCCGATCATTCCGCGACTCGTTTTGAAGCATGTCGACATCGCTGTGGCCGATGCAGCCGAATCGGTGACTCGTTCCGTCACATACAGGAAATCCGACCACGCGAGGTCCGGATCATATCCATGCCCGCCCGTGGCGAAGGTGCTCATTGAATAAATGACGGGGAAACGCTCGAAGGAGCTGATTCCCGAACAGCCGTACTGGTATATATCGGCCGCCTTCACATGATTGAATCCGCTTCCGTCGCTGATCATGACGATGATGTTTTTCACCGACGGAGGACTCAGATAGTTCTTTTCGCCATTGGCGGATACCGTCTCCGCAGCAAAGCCCGAAAAGAGAAGAAGGATGAGCGCCGCCGGGAAGAAGGAGGGAAATGCCGTTGGATTGGGTTTCATCGCTCGCCTCCCGCATCCGCGTCGTGCATAGAAGCCGATCCTGATCCTTTATGGCAGTATAGAATCCCCATCGATCATTTTATCGGCAGAGAATTCTACATTCGCCCGCCTGTGCTAAATTTTCTTCTAAATAGCAGGCTGAGCATTTTAAGGATGATGGATGACCGGGATAGAATGAGCAGCACAAAGGCGGAAAGACGAGGTTATTTGGTTTCGACGCCGGGTTCAATTACGGTGAATTTGAAGCGATCACGGTCGAAAAGTTGATCACCATAACCGACGGCAGCGGCAAAGGAGTAGGTACCTGGGTGCCAGCCGAGCGGTACCTGGTACTCGAACTCGCATGAAAGATTGCTGGATGGCGCTATCGATGCGAAGACCGGTCCGACCAGCGGGTTACCGGGCCAGGGAGCACCGTTCGGGAGGCGAATCGCTGCGGCAGTGTCGAAGCTGATATCGTAAGGCTTAGAATTACAAACTGTGTAGCGGACTCGACCGGTCTCACCCGGTGCGATCTCACTGGTTTCGGGTGAGAGATAGACGATAAGCTTTTTCGATTGATCAAAGAGATGCGCCCCCATATTGCTCCTCGTCCCGTCCGGATCCTTAAGCTCGGGGTCGCCGGCATCGATGCAGGGAGAACCCCAGAGGAGGCGATATTCGTCATAATTCGGCATCACGAAAAGCGGATCTCCGTCGATATTCCCCTCACCTTCCCAGCCGCCCTGAACGTCTGAATATGTGATGACAGGCTCTCCCCCTCCGCCAATGTACACCTCGTCGGGTCTATCGCCCCAGAGGATGCAGTTCGTGATGGCCGGAGACATGTGGGTATAATGGTAGATCCCGCCGCCGTGATCACCAGCCATATTCCCTGTAATGGTACAGTTTGTGACGATCGGGGAGGAGCACGGGTCACAGTTGATCCCGCCGCCATCATAACCAGCTGTGTTCCCCGATATGGTGCAGTTCATGATAGTCGGACGGGAGTGATTGTAGCAATAAATCCCGCCCCCATCGTCTGTTTTTCCCCCAAGGATTGTGAATCCTTCAAGCCGTGACGGTAACCCCTCCGAGTTTGAAAAAAAACCCGCGGCCCTTCCGTTCACAATCGACTACCGTTGATTCCGAGCCATTTACTGATCTTACTGTAATCCGCTTACCCATAAAGTCGATGTCACGATTGTCTTCGCCTGTATATATATCATCAGCCGCGAGTACCGTATCGCCATCCACTGAAGCGTCGATCCCCGCCTGGATCGTCGGTTGCTCGGAGGGGACGCGGATAGTAGCGGCCGTCGCCACCGATACGACATAGGGCAGTGACAGGCTGACCATTATAAGGGTGCGAATCAGGATTCGCGGCATTCAGCGCCTCCCTGGCAGGATTGTATCACTTCTCGCATCCAGAGCCATATCCAGTTTCTTTCACCCCCGTATGCGCCCATGTCTGATCTGGAACCATTGGGGAACCAGCCCGGCCACCGGGGATGCCCATCGTAAATTGCATCGGTTATGTTCGGCCTTCCGGCATCGACGCACGGTGACTCAGGTTTGAGGAGAAACTCGATCCCGTGAAGATTCGCGAACAGCGGCATTTCGTTTATATTTCCAGGTCCCTCCCAGCTCCCCATGATATCGCTGTAACTTACGGAAATCCTGGCTCCCAGGTCTGTATCTATTTGATCAGGTGAATTGTTCCACACAATGCAGTTGATGATATCAGGATGGCAATAGGAGCTCGAACCTCTAGCGTAAATACCGCCTCCATTGAATGGTGCGGTGTTTCTAACAATCGTACAGTTAACGATATCTGCACAGGTGGCAGATCCAACCCTTATCCCGGCACCGTACCATGAGGCATTGTTTTCCGAGATGATGCAGTTAGAGATTGTCGGGCTGGCATCCCAGCCATAATACTCATTACCATAGACCCCGAGGCCGCCTCCGTCTTTGGCCGAATTGTCCGAAATGACGCAATTCGTAATGATCGGATCACAGTCTTCCTGCACACATATTCCCCCACCGAATTCTCTACAGGAGTTTCTTGATATTACACAAGCCGCAATGACAGGTTTTTCGTCATGGAGGGAGGTGCAGTATATGCCGCCGCCTGAATAGTAGCTGCTGTTGTTCAAGATTCTGCACTCCTGGATTGCAGGTGCGGAACCGAGACAGTAGATTCCACCACCGGCGCCGGGAGAGAAATTATCGGAAATAAGGCAATTTTCGATGACCGGGTCGGAAGATTCCACGTAAATGCCGCCGCCCCGGCCCGACTCCTCCAACGAATTCTCGGAAATCGTGCAGTTCCGGATTGTGGGCGACGAAGAGACGCATCGGATTCCACCGCCTTTAACCTCTTTTCCGTTAATTATCTTGAAACCCGCCAGCAGGGACAAACGGTTCTCGCCGCTGATGAAGTTAAAACCTCTTCCGTCATCTCCACAGTCGATAACCGTCATATCGGGACCATTTTCCGAAACAACCGTAATCGCCCTCCCAATATAATCCAGGTTCTGATTTCCTGCGCCGGCATAGGTCCCGTCAGCCACCAGTACCGTGTCGCCGTCTACCGAAGCTTCAATACCTGCCTGGATAGTCGGTTGGTCGGCAGGCACACGGATCGTGACAGCGGATACCGTCGAGATTGTGAGAACCGGCAGCAGGCAAACCATTGAGAGCTTAAAAGTGATGGTACGAAGCATTGCGATGCTCCTTGGTTGATTCGTTTTACTCATGTGGAAGTATAGCACGGGACCGGCTGCTCGACAAACCGGGCAACGGTCGCGGGAGTGTGACCGGGCTATGTTCGGTCTGGTCAAAGCGACTGGACAGGCTAATTGGATCCAGTACCGTTCTCGATGACAGTAACCTCGAAGCCATTTCTGTCGTAGAATACGCCTATATAGGCGATCGAAAAGCGAAACTTTTTACCATGTGAGAAATATCAAGTTCGGCAAGCAACTGATTGAGGTTCCTTTTTCATTAACGGCTAATTGATCCAGTAGATATTTCCGGGACCTCCATAGGCTCCCATGTCGGAACGGGCTCCGTTGACATACCAATCCGGGCAGAGCGGATGCCAGTCATATATCTCATCTTCGATGGCGGGATCGCCCGAGTCGATGCACGGCGAGGAGGTTCGCAGGCCATAATCGAATCCGAACCAGGGTATGAGCGTAAAGAGCGGATCAGCGTCTATGTTCCCCACACCAATCCAGCCGCCTTGAATGTCCGAGTATTTGACAATTGGATCCCCGCTCTCAACGTATATTTCCCGCGGTAAATTGTTCCACAAGATACAGTTCACTATAGTCGGGGAGGAGTCGGAACAAAAGATCCCGCCGAACTCGGCGGCTGTATTCCCGATGATAGTACAATTCATGATGATCGGGGAGGAATTTAAACTGCAACGGATCCCACCATTAAACCAGGTAGCTGTATTCTCGGCAATCGTACAGTTCGTGATAACCGGGGAGGAACCGGAACAATAGATCCCGCCGCCGGACCAGCATGTCGTGTTCCCGGAAATCGTGCAGTTCATCAGGGTCGGAGATGAATCACCATAGCAGAAAAGTCCTCCGCCAGCGCCCGAACGGCTTGAAGCAGCAGTATTCCCGGTTATCTTACAGTTCGTGATGATCGGGGAGGAAGCCAAGCAACCGATCCCGCCGCAGTCGTCTGATGCCGTATTCCCGTCTATCGTGCAGTTACTGATGGTCGGGAAGGAGTCATAACAATATATACCGCCGGCATCCCTTCCGGCCGTATTCCCGACTATCGTGACGCTCGTAATGGCCGGGGAGGAAAGAAGACAATGCAGTCCGCCACCTTCATATCCAGCCGTATTCCCGTTTATGCTGCTGTTCGTGATGATCGGGGAGGAGTCGTAGTCGCAATAAATCCCGCCACCATCATTTGAAGCCGTATTCCCGCTTATCGTGCAGTTCGTGAGGGTCGGGGAGGAGTCCCGACAATAGATCCCGCCGCCATAAACGTTTCGACATTTTTCAATCCGGGTAAATGAGAGCGTTCCTTCCCCTTGTATGAACCGGACGCCCCCGCCCATTTCCCACTCCTGAAATCTTGTTATGGTTATGGAATCATCCTCGGTTCCCTCCGCAAGCAATGCGCCATACACGATGAAACCGCTATTGTTATGAAGCTTCAGAACCACACCTGGTTCAACAATCAGTGTGTCTTGAAACTCTATCACCAGGTCTTCCGATACGATAAATGGAGAACCCGATATGGAAAGCGTGCCGTAAATATAACCCCCGATAGCTCCTTCCGGCATGTCTCCCATTCCGCCGAAGGAACCCATGTCATTGGTGGAACCGTCGAGATCCAGTCTTGAATACGGATTTCCGGCGTTGATGCACAGAGAGCCCGGCAGTAAGGTGTAATCACCTGATTCAGGCTCCGTGAAGAGTGGATCGGAGTCGATATTCCCGTATCCCGCCCAACCTCCTTGAATGTTAGAATATGTGATGCACGGATCTCCTGAGTGAATATATACCTCTTCTGGTGTATCGTTCCATAGTATGCAATTCGTGATGGTCGGGAAGGATTCCCAGCAATAGATCCCGCCGCCATCTCCCCAATACCCTAATATCGAATTCCCGGTTATGGTGCAGTTCGTGATGGTCGGGGAGGAGTGTCGACAATATATCCCGCCACCGTAATCATCAGCCGGATTATCTGTAATCTTACAGTTCTTAATGGTTGGGGAGGAATGGTCGCAATAGATCCCGCCGCCGTCATGTTTGGCCGTATTCCCGATTATGATGCAGTCGGTGATGGCCGGGGAGGATTCCCGGCACCAAATCCCACCGCCCCTATATGCATGTCCATTTGTGATCGTGAAACCTGCAAGCAGGGAGCCAACATTTTCAGCAGTGAGGAAAAGAAACCCGCGACCTTCATGTTTACAGTCTATCACAGTATATTCCGCGCCATATGCAGACTTCACAGTAATCGCTTTCCCCAGGAAGCTGATCTCCCTGTTACCCTCACCCGAGAATGTGCCTGGATAGACGAGAACGGTATCACCGTCAATCGCTGCGTCAATTGCGTCCTGAATCGTGGGATACTCCGAAGGCACCCAAAGATACCCATCGTCCCAGCGGTCGAAGCACAAACCCGGCAAAGCAATCGTCAGGATGACCAAGAGCGCGATGATTACGATTAATGTCGCTTTCATGGTTCTCTCCTTTGCGGGAAACTAATACCTTGGTGAATGTGCATTCGTCTCAATGAAGCATAGCACAGATTAGTCAAGATCGACCACCCTGGCCCTCGGTTCTCACTAGAAAGGCTGATTCTTGACGGTTCGTACAGCTGTTTCCGAATACCCCCCCACGTAGCTGCCGTTATAATTCGACTTCACTTCAAAGTCGATGTTTACCCCTGCCTGAGGAGCGGGATCAATTTAGTGGGTAGCTATGTGCGTGGTTTTGGGCAGGATGGGGATTTACGGATGGTGACGAACCGGAAATGTCCAAGCTTCGCATCAGGATATAGACATCCGCAGAGGTGAGCAAATCGGATCACGCCAGGGGGAAAGGAAAAAGTTGCATGGTTTCACGAGCGTAATTCATTCGAGTGGAAGCCACCTGTAATGTGGATCAAGGGGTGAAACCCATTCATCGGCGCCTATATCAAAGCTATCACCTGACGGACGATGATCCATATCCATATCGAAACCAATGATTGTCAGGGCTCCCGCGTCGATACACGGGGAACCGGTCATCAGGTGAAAATCGTCCAGAAGAGGATCTTTGAAAAGCGGATCTTCGGAGATATCACCGGGGCCTGGAGAGCAACTACGATAATCCCCCAACGCATTGTTCCAGACATTGTTATGGTTGTGGCCCTCTGCTCCCCATATTCCGTATTCAGCATTACTGCAGACTATGTTGTTCTTAATCGTCAGATCGGAGCCCCAGTCAATTATGCCGGAGCCTTCATTCCCAACTATGCTGTTATTTAAGCAGAATATCCCATCGGTGCCGTTCAAAGAGAAACAGTCGCCACCATTCCTGATTATAAGATTATTGGCGAAGTAAACTTGACGTCCGATACCAGCATTTATGACGCTGATCACGGAGTGTTCATTTTCGATTATCAGATTATTAATTAAATATGCCTTTTTGTATCCTCGACATTCTTCCGATTTCCACGTGCTTCCGGTTTTTTCATTAAATTGATAGTAGAATTCAACGACAGATGCAGTTGTGTTATTGGAAATAATATTGTCACTAATCAGCGGACTGGCGAAGTCACTGTATATGGCACAACCTCCTGAATTCGCAATGATTCGATTGTTACAAATTCTCGGTGACATACTGTAATCTATATTCAAAGAGATTATTGCATATTCATTGTCGGTTATTATGTTATCCGTGATTAGCGGCGCTCCTTGCACACTTATCAGATATATGCCCCATCTCCCATTCCGAACCGTAAAGCCGCTGAAGACTGTGCTGTCGTTTTCTGTTGACGCCATGCATACGACCTCATCTATCATCCAGTTTTCCCCGTCAATTATGGTGCTGTCAGGTCCCTCCATACTTATTAAAACAATCCCCTTCCCGATGAAGTTAATGTTTTCATAGTAGCTGCCTGATGCGACAAGTACTGTGTCACCATCAACCGCAGCATCAATCCCCGCCTGAATCGTCGGCTGATCACGCGGCACCCGAATCGTCGCACCAGACACCAGCGACACGAAAAGCACCAGCGACAGACAGCTCACTGCAAGCACGCGAGTGATAATTCGTGACAATATATCCTCCGAGGCTTGACTTTATTCGCTATATCCGGCGACACGCGATATTCCGGTTGTCGACCAATTCAGCGAAAGACGATCAGGGCTGTATATCCCGAAGCAATCGGGCCTTCCTGCTAAAGGAACACCGCAAGGAAGGCTGTATCCCAACAGATCCAGGCGGCTGGTCCAGTCGAATCTACCGGAGTTATACGGCATTTCGTATCCGACTCCGGCAATCCATCCGTATCCCGGAGGGGGCCGGAGGTAGAGTACCAAAATTGTTTAACTTATTCACGATTCTCTCTTCAGCAGCGGTCTTGTTCTTTTTCATATCATTCCCTTTTTATCAACCGGAAACGCCTCCGGCTCAGTTTTCAATCCTGCCGGATCCGTAATCTGGTTTTCGATGCTCTTCGCCGGAATCATCAACTCATCATTCGAAGAATACAGCCAGCCGGGCCGGACGCCGGGTCAGCGGAGTGTCGGTCCAGCCCCCGGTAAGTCCTCTCACGAGATGCTCCGATTCGCCGTGGCGGAGCAGTATCAGTTCTTTGATCACCTTCATCGCTTTGAAACCGGTTCAGAGGGATAGGAAAAACAAAACCGCTACCTTTTGAGAATTCCCTGAACATCACCCCGGGATTCGACTGTTCACGTATTTCCGTCTCCTTTGCCCTTGAAGAAATTATACTTGAGCTCGTGAGACCATGCAATTTTTTATGGAGGAGGACCCTGCGCGATCCAATGTGTATTATGTCAGTTTGACATGTGGGATACCGAAGTAAAAGCGGGAGCTGTTCGCTCGGAGCGGGGAGTAAATCAGGCATCGTAGATCGGGTCCGGGTAGAAGCCGGAACCTTACCGGCGAGACCGTATTGACGGCCTGCGCATACCAGGTAAGGTTAAAACCTGTCACGGCACGGGAGTCTTGTCTTCATTAGCCAGTCGCTGGTAGCTTGATGAGGGAGCGCCTTCACGCCCGGATGACGCAGCGTGCTCCTCAGGGCGGGAAGGCGCTACCTCGTCATTTGTACCGAAACACTTGAAATCATCGAATCCTGGCGTGATGGTCAGAGGCTGCTCAAGGGAGAGCGGTTTTGTTTTCCTGTCCTTTGAATTGGACAAGGCGGAGATCGGAAGCTTAATCCAGTGGAAGCGATCCTCCGGGCAGGCCTCCGGATAGACGCCGATCTTACCGACCGTCAAGTAGAAACCGTTGGGTGCACAGCCCCCGGTAAGGACTAAGGGGCTGACCTCGCGAGGCGCAAGCCCAGGTAATTGATCCTGAAACCGGGCGAGCTGCTGCGGCGAAGCGGTGATTCGTGGTCCCTGGCAAGGCGGTTCCAACTGCCGCCGCGGCTGACGCGCTTGGATCCGCTGGACGGACCGGCCGGATCTGTGACGCTCCCGTGAAAGTAATCACTGTGCCAGTCCCAACACCACTCCCATACATTCCCGTGCACGTCATACAATCCGAATGCGTTCGCCTTCTCCCCCATCACCGGGGTTGTTTTTCGTTCGAAATTCCCCCCAAACCATCTCCACCAGCCATCCTGGGACCAGGCAGCTTTGCTGTCCCTGGTATAGGAGCGAGTCGTCCTGCCGGCCCGGCACGCGTACTCCCACTCAGCCTCCGTGGGCAAACGATAGCCGTTCGCGCTTCGATCCCAGGATACATGCTGTCCGTCAATCCGGTAGCATGGCTTCAAGTCGGCTTGTATCGACAGCTGATTACAGAATTTGACAGCATCATACCAGCTGATATTTTCTACCGGACAATCAGCACAACCCTTGAAATGGCTTGGATTGCTTCCCATCACCGATTTCCACTCCCGCTGAGTGACTTCATGCTCACCAATGTAATAACCGCTGAGTGTTACCTTGCGACCCGGACTCCCGTCAGCATCCTTGTCCTCCCCGCCTGGCGAACCACCCATCAAGAAGGTTCCACCGCGGATCCAGACCATGCCCCCGGGATAAAAACCATACACAACCCGTTGACGCGCCTTAACCTCCACAGCCCCCTTCTTCTCAGGCTCTTCCTCCGCAAGCTTGATAGCCTGGCGGTTATTCTCCGCGGCCGGCAGGGACTTTTCAGCCTTTTCCCGTTCGTCTGCGCTCGCATCAGCATTCACCAGAGAGAAAGCAAGAAACACAGTCGACAGGAAGACGGTTACAAACAAAGCTCCTCGTTTATCCGTAAGCATTTTCTCAACTCCTTCATCTCGCATCTCATATTAAACAGGTTCTGATTGGTTAAACTGAGAGGTGACAATGATTGTTGTCGCTTTCACGGACATCTCTTTTGAGAGAAACTCCTCCCTCCTTTGATGGATTCTTATCAGCCATCGTGAAGTATAGCACAGATTCTTCAGAGTGACCACCTCGATCCGC
>CAYMWF010000104.1:0-14089 GCA_964394085.1 uncultured Gemmatimonadota bacterium
GAAATTATACCGCTCCCGTTCTCCTGGATTTCGTCAGGATTGAAAAAACAAAGCCTGATGGATCGGGCGTCCCGGTTGCGGAAGGCGCTTTTCATACAACACCCTTTTTTTACAATATTCCCCAGGCAATCGATTTTCACCATAAGCCAGGTCGCGTTTTTACCGGCGCTTTTTTCCTGCTTATCGTAATCGCCCTCCTGTTTGATCGACTTGTTCTATCGTTTCACCGGTATTCCGGCGGAATATCCTCAAGCGAAACCCGTCTTTTATTCCTTTTGATTCCGCTGCAGACGGTTCTTCTTTACTTCGCAAGGGCATGTTTCGCACTCCCTTTCTTTTCTCTGTACGGGGCAATCATCGCCGTAACCTCTACCAAGTTCATTCACCTTGTTCGCAGCGGGTTTTCTCTCTCTGGAAAGCCCTTATCCCGAAAAAGCCGGTTCCTGTGGACCATGTTTTCCCTGATTTTCTATCTGTTTTTTATCGGCCCGTTGTTTATCTCGACAGAACCGGCTTCAAACACCGTATTATCGAAATCTGCGCTCATACTCCTGTCAGCGGTGCCCCCTGTCGTTTTCATCGGGGGATCTCTTTTCGTAAATAACTCTCCATTCATTTTCTTTTTATCAGTAATCCAGCTTTTCAGCTACCACCTGATGCTCCCGTTTTATCCGTTTACCGAAAGGTTCTCTTTTCTAGCTATCGGCTTTCTCCCCTGGCTGGTTTTTATCATGCATCAAACTGTCGCCGGGTCCTCAAAGAAAAGAGTATTTCGATACTTTTTCTTCATTTTCCTGATAGCGGCCGCTGCCGGAGGGGTAGAAATCAGCATCCGGAGTCATAGGTTCTTAAATATTGTATTGGATGATGACCATCATTTAAGCAGGCTGTTCTGGGATCTGGAAAATCATACCGACTTTTTCGGAAAAAAGAAAGCCGGGGATAACATTGTCATCAGGAATCAAGTCCATACCAGAGAAAAACCATGCGGAACGAACAGGATAATATGCCTGGGTAGCTCGAGCACGCACGGAACATTTGCCTCCAACATCACCAAAAGCTATCCCAGCGTGCTTGAAAACCTGCTCGCTGAAGAATCTTCGATAAATTTGGAGGTGATCAACGGCGGTATAGTCGGAGCGCCGCTATACATGCTGAAATTGTATCTTGAAGAAGTACTTTTCCTCCTGGATCCTGATCTTGTAATCCTCTATTTCGGCGTAAACGGCGACAAACCGGAACTTGAATCTTTATATGAACGATTAAAATCGGTGAAAGAAGAAGCGCCATTTCTGAGCACGAACAGGGAAATAGCGGCGGCAGTGAAACTCAGATGGGATCATCCGATGTTGATCCGCGGGGTTCTGAATGCGGTCAGGCTGCGGTTGTTCATGGGCGCTTTCCTCCTTGCAGAGAACGTTTTCAGCGAACCGGAAGAAAGTCGAAAATTATCGAATCACGGAATCAGGTCCATCTCTGTTGCCGAGAGCGGATCCGCTGAAAAAATAGTGGCTCTCTGTGTTGAAAAGGATATAAATATTCTACTTATACCCGAAATTATATCAGAGCATACACAACCGGGAATCGACCTTCCCGCCTTTTGCAAGGCCTTTCAGGACATCGCAGACGATTATGCCGGAGAAGGTGTTTTCTTCAAGAATCTCTATGAGACATTTCCACCTGAAAAAGCGATGCGGTTCTTTGTCGACAGCGTTCATATGAACGATGATGGATACGAGCATCTGGCAAAACTGGTGGCGGATACAATCATCGAAGAAGGGATCCTGGATTTTTCAGAAACATCGGTTTCCAGGTAAAAGACTTCACGTATCGTTATGCGGAAATTCACCTTATGGTTATCCGGGTGATTGACTGCGGATTGATGACCGGATAGTCTGACCCGGCCGAAACTACCGCATGGATGACTTCGGATTCAGCTGGAATCGCATCCCGGCGTAATTCCGGGCAGACGGAGAGCCCAATGAAACTATCGATCCAGGTTATCGTTTCTACTCCTTTGCTCGCGGGATTGCTTCTTTCCTCGTGCATCCGGACGCCCATCGACGATAGAGTGCCGCCCCCCGCAGCTGAAGTCTCATCGGCATCCCCGTCCGGAGCCGCACCCACGGATGCGGACTCGCCTCCGCCCGTTCCCGCGGCAGCATCCCCCGATCCGAATCCGGATCCGTGGAGCGGCGGGCAAGATAACCCGGCGGATGAATCAATACGCGACGGGAATGGGCGGGGGGAACAGGATCCGGCGGATTTACCTGCCGTCCCGGGCTCTCTCCGTTATCTGGCCGTCCACGGCTCCGGAATATATTCCCCCGAGGATCTGGACCTCCGGTCGGCTTTCCCTGAGCATACCAGGTATCCCCGGCTGGGCGGCGTCTTCTATTCACAGATTAAAGACGAACCGGCCTTTCTCGAGATACTTTCCCGGTTCGACCTGCTGGTCGTCGGCACGTCGGTATGCCTGAGCAGCGGCATCGGAGGCGGGGTTCCGCTGGGTAAGTGGCGCGGAGAAGGAAACAACAGGAACGTCGTCTATGACCTGAACAGGATCAGCCCCGATCTTCAGAAGATAGTCACCGGCGCCCGGAGAATGAATCCCGGCCTCCGCTTCCTGGTTCAGGCTTCATTGAGCCACCTCGAAGCGGTGAACTTCAGGTATGGGACCTCCTCCCCGGGGCGATTCTTCGCGGACAATGTCAGCCCGAAGTACTTCGCATATACCCCTTTCCTGGAGCTGCTCGAACCGGTTCCGTCGGATTCTTCCGTCAATGTTTTCCGCTTCGATCCTGCATCGCTGAAAAAAGGCTTGAAAAAAATCAAGTTCAGAACGGGCTCGGGTGAATGGACGAGACAAAATGCATACGACTGGACGTACTGCTGTTTCTACGACAACGACAACGGAGGAACCAGGGGGAATTTCGAGATTATGGCCGTGGCCGGAATCGACGCGGAAAAAGGCCTGATCAGGGTGGCCGTAAAAGGAAAGCAAGGCCGCACCTTGATGGGAACTCCGCAGGGATACCCGGCAGGCGCCAGGTTCGGATTTCTGAACTCGAGCAACCGCGGTTTCGGCGCACTGTCCTTCTACATGAACCGCACTCCCGCGTGCGAAGCCGCCGGCGGAGAAGGAGGACCTTTGAACTGGACCGACTATCTTCTCCGGTATATGAAACGGTTTGTCCTGCCTTCAAGATACAAGGGGCGGTACCTGGCGGCCGGGCTGATCGCGGATGCGGACAAGGAGAACGCGGATACGCTGTACTCGTGGAGATTCCTTCACCCCAGGTGGTTTTTCACCGATTTCAACCTGGACGGGAATGTCGATGATCCGATCGAGGCTTCCAGGGCATTTATGGAGGGAATGAAAATATACGTGCGGGGCATACGCCGGGCGGCTGAAGAAATAGGCAGAAAAGACCTCGTGTTCGTAAAAAACGGTGCGTTCTTCGACCCTCTCAACAGGGAGGCCAACGGCAGGTTTTTCGAGGATTTCAACGGATTCTTCCAGGACGCTTCCGTTCCCCTGGCTGAAAAAAGGTATATCGAGCTCTTCCGCCGCGGCAGGATGGCGGAGCCGGTTATCGCGGTAGTCAACGAGCGGGACACGAAAACAACGCCGGTCAGCACCAACTGGGCCGCTCATCGTCACACCATGGCGTTTACATGTATAGCGGGAGAAGGCTACTACGCGATGACCGGGCCCTTTTCCATAGGGTTCAAGATACAGAAAAGACAGGATGCGGATCGCTGGTACGACGAATATTCGGTGGACGGAGCCGGAACGGGCTGCAACCATCCGGATTACAGAGGAGATACCCCCGCGTCGGGACGCGGCTGGCTCGGCCGGCCGGTGACCCAGGGGGTCAAGCTCGCGCCGAGAACATACGCACGGGAATTCGAAAACGGCATCGTCCTCTGCACGGGCAAACCCGGGGGCTTCGCATTCGACCTCGAAGCGCTTTTCCCAGGAGCCCGGTTCCGGCGGATCAAAGGTGCGGACGACAGCGCCGTCAATTCCGGCGCCGATACCGGGAAATCTATAAGAATAGCCCGGCACGACGGGATATTCCTCGTTCGCGTTGAAGAGAATGGAACACTCCGGGGGCATGCTGCATCCCGTCACAAGGGGGAAAATTAAAAGAGACATTTCAGCTTTTTTCATCGGCGTGCAAAAAGGTTTGATCGGGTTTCGAGGCTGTGCAATACTTCCCGCCTTTCAAAGCGATCGCGCCGTCCCGGGCAGGAGTCCAGCCTTTTGCCTTCACGGTGCGTCCTTGCAGAACCGAGACCTGTTTGAAAAGAACTGGGGAAACCCGGAAAGGTTGATGATATGCCGTCAATCACTAAAAAACGAGCTCTTGATTACCACAGCGGGGGGAAGAAAGGCAAAATCGAGGTCGTTCCCACAAAACCCTGCATTACTCAACTCGATCTGTCGCTTGCATATACGCCCGGAGTGGCGGAGCCCTGCCGGGAAATAAAGAAAAATCCCGGCAACGCCTTCCGCTATACGGCAAAAGGAAACCTGGTGGCGGTGATATCGAACGGAACCGCGGTTCTCGGTCTGGGCAATATTGGAGCTCTGGCGGGAAAACCGGTGATGGAAGGGAAGGGTGTTCTTTTTAAACGGTTCGCCGATGTGGACGTGTTCGACATCGAACTCGACTCGGAAGACCCCGAGGATATTATCCGCACGACCAAGCTGCTCGAGCCGACGTTCGGCGGTATCAATCTCGAAGACATCAAAGCGCCCGACTGCTTCCTTATAGAAGAAACCCTCAAGAAAGAGATGGACATACCGGTATTCCACGACGATCAGCACGGTACCGCGATCATTTCGGGCGCCGCTTTGATCAACGCCCTCGAATTCGTAAAGAAAGACATCGATAAGGTCCGCGTGGTGTACAGCGGCGCCGGCGCCGCCGGCATCGCCTGCGCCAAGTTCTATATCTCCCTCGGGGTGGATCCCGCAAATATGCTGATGGTCGATTCGAAGGGTGTCATATACGAAGGCCGGGAAGATATTGATCCGGCCCATCCCCGGTTCAACAAATACAAGGCCGACTTCGCCATAAAGACCGATTCCCGCACTCTCGATGACGCCATGGTCGACGCCGACATCTTCTGCGGGGTCTCCGTCGCCGATATGGTTACGAAGGATATGGTCAAGTCCATGGCAAAGGACCCGATCATTTTCGCGATGGCGAATCCCGACCCCGAAATCACCTATCCCGACGCCCTCGATGCAAGGCCCGATGTGATTATGGCGACGGGACGCAGCGATTATCCGAACCAGGTCAATAACGTCCTCGGCTTCCCCTTTATCTTCAGAGGAGCTCTCGATGTCCGGTCGCGGGCGATCAATGAGGATATGAAGGTCGCGGCGGCGAAATCGCTGGCCGACCTCGCCAAGGAAGATGTTCCGGATTCGGTGTGCAGGGCATACGGTGTCGAGCGGTTCTCATTCTCCCGCGAGTACCTGATTCCGAAGCCTTTCGATCATCGTGTATTGATCTGGGAATCGGTGGCCGTGGCACAGGCTGCATGCGATTCCGGAGTCGCCAGGCGCGAAATCACAGACTGGGAAGAATACAAGGTCGAGCTGGAATCGAGACTCGGACCGACCCAGCAGTTCACCCGCAGCATGATCACCAGGGCCCGCACCGAAGTTAAGAAAAAGCTCGTTTTCGCCGAGGGAGATCATCCTACCATTCTGCGGGCCGCCCAGATCGTGATTCAGGAAGGTATCGCAGACCCGATCCTCCTGGGCCCCATCGATAAAATCAAGGTGAAGATCGATGAGCTTGGGCTGGAGCATCTGAACGGTGTTACAGTCGTGAATCCGCTGATTTCGAGTAATCGCAAATCCTACGCCCAAAGTTTCTACAATATCCGAAAACGCAAGGGCCTGATTTTTCAGGAAGCCTTCAGGCTCATGTCCCGCAGACATTATTATGCGCCGGTCATGGTTCTGAGGGGTGATGCGGATGCGATGCTGGCCGGTATAAACCGGCATTATCCGGATGTGATCAGACCGGCGCTGCACGTTATCGGGCCGGCTCTCAAGATCGACCGGGTCTGCGGGATGAACGCCATGCTCTTCAAAGACAAGATCCTCCTCTTCGCCGATACCACGGTCCACATGGATCCCACGGCCGAGGAGCTGGTAGCGATCGCTGAAGCCACCGTGGAAGTAGCCCGCAATCTTCTCCACATGGAACCCCGCATCGCCATGCTCTCCTTCTCCAATTTCGGCTCGGTCAGGCACAGAAGCGCCGACAAAGTCGCAAAAGCCACGATGATGCTCAAGGAGAAGCGTCCCGATCTTATCGTGGACGGTGAAATGCAGGCCGATATAGCCGTTTCGGGGGCGACCGCCGAAGCTTACTACCCGTTCGCGAAACTGATGGGCGACGCCAACGTGCTCATATTCCCGGAGCTCAACAGCGCGAACATCAGTTACAAGCTGCTGCGCCACCTCGGCGAAGCGGAAGTGATAGGCCCGATCCTGGCCGGAACCAAGCTCCCGATTCATATCCTAGAAATGGATTCCAGCGCCGAGGAAGTAGTATCAATGGCCGCACTCGCCGCGGTCGATGCGGAGGTGAACCGAAGGTAGGAGCCTGTTCACTGACCATCAGGTGAAACCGGAGATTGTTACGGGCGGGTCCGCGAGGCCCGCCCGTTTTTTTTGAGTCTGCGGACGGCGGGATACGATTGTCCCGAAAATCCTTGCATCAGCCCGGCCCGGCAGGTAGATTTCGTTCAACCGTAAGTAATCGTGAAAGCTATTTCTCTCGAGCAGGATCTTAACGAACTTCTCTTCTCGGATCCCGAAAATATCCGCGTCACATAGAAACGGGTACCCCCAAATGATTCATGCCGGCTCGAAAATCCTGATTCTGGTTGCGGCGGCGGCCCTGTCGGGTTTCAACCTTTTTGCGGGCGTCGAGGAGAATCTTCTCGAAATGTCCCTCGAAGAACTGCTGGACATCAGGATCGAAGTTGCATCCTCGCTGGGCAATGTCATCTTCGAGACTCCATCAACGGTTTCGGTGATAGACAGAAAAACCATAGAGGAATACAACTTCACCTCGATTACGGAAGCCCTCCAGACCGTTGCGGGATTCAGCGTCCAGAGAACGTACCTCAAGAGAAACCTGCCCACCTGCAGGGGGATACTGCAGGATCATTATGCGAACAAAGTGCTGGTCATGATCAATAATGTCCCGACCTGGCACGCCGGAACGGGCGAGGCCAATATCGACAGGGTCGATATAAGCAACGTGGAAAGAATCGAGATTCTGAAGGGGCCGGCATCCGTTCTTTACGGCACCAACGCTTATGCGGGAGCCGTCAACATCATCCTTCGAAGCCTTGAGAGCGAAGGTACCGGCATCCTGATGGAAATCGGCAGCAATCATCATATAAAAAGCGGGGTGAATTCTATTATAACGCACGACGGGCTGTCTGTTTCTGCTTCGGCGAACGCCTGCGACGAAACCGGCAGCCTTGTCGCCTGGACGGATGAAACCGGGGAAACGGGCCACCTGCACGAGTATATCGATGGAAGCACCTTCATTCTAAACGGTGAATATAAAAACCACAGGCTCCTGTTCAATGCATTTTCGTCACATGAGAGCTACCTGGGTGTATCTCAGAAATACGCCACCGGTGCGGGCAACGACCATTATATGCACGGGTATCTGACCAACTATGGATACCATGGGAAGGTTACCGACCGGATCGACTTCAACGGCGGCGTCACCCTGGACTGGAATCGAAGGAATCTTTCGCGGACGAGCGACGACAACACGAGGGCCAACATCGCCGGCTACAGGATTGCGGGCTTCGCCAGGTCCGGAATTCGAATCTCGAGATATCTGAATCTCGAGCTGGGTGCGGATTATGATTACAGAGAAAGCCTCGAATATTCGAATTACGATGTAACGACCGACACGCTGGTTGCTGATAACAACATGAAAAACAAGACTGTTTACGAGTATTCAGGATTCTGTCAGGCCGTATTCGTCCGGAATCCGTTCCAGTTGTCGGCCGGCTCGAGGGTTTCTTTCAACGAAATGTTCGGGCTGAATGTCTCATCCCGGGGCACGGTAGTTTACACCATCAACGAAAAAAACAGCCTGAAACTGATCTATGGGCAGTCCTACAGGGCGCCGTCGCTGTTCGAACTTTATTTCGAGACCCCGACAGCCACCGTATTCGGTTATGAAAATCTCGAACCGGAAAAAACCGATTCGTACGAAATCGCCTACCTGACATCGACCGGAAAATTCTTCATGCAGGCTCTCTGCTTCTACGCAAATTACTACAATAAGATATTCAGGTTCGACGACCCCGATCTGGGCGCCAAGAGATACCGAAACGGCGGCACCTTCTCCGCGGGGGGGGTCGAGCTCGAACTGAAGTACCGGAATCCCGGACTGTTCAACGGATTTTTAAACTACAATTATATCCGGGGGGATAACGGGGACGAATACGAGGATAACGACCATTTCAACTTCAAATATATACCGGAACATTCTGTTTCCGCGGGGATTTCGAAGAGCATAAAATCTTTCTATGTATCCGCTGTATCCAACATCAGAGATAAAACCGAGGGCGCTTTCGAAAAAATCGATGCGCAGCCCACCCTCGATTTCAACCTGGGGTACACTCACGATTTCAAGGGGCGCGTTATCAAGCACATCTTTTCCGTGAAAAACGTCTTCGACAGAGACGTGCTGGTTCCGGAATATGTACGAAGGGAGCTGAACCAGCTTCCCCTGGGATACGGGAGAAGTATAGTTTATTCGATGCGCATGAGAATCTGATCCCGGGGAATGCCCCGGGAATTAGATACTCCGGAAGGTTGAAAAAATGGAAGGTCCCGCATTGAAAAAAGCGTTCTTATTCAGGAATCGGTTCCTGATGGTTTTACTGCTGTTTTTACTGTTTCCGGGGATTTCCTCCGCCGGACCACCCGAATACAGGGTGAAAGCCGCATTTCTGGTGAAATTCACAAAATTCGTCGAATGGCCGGGGGAGAAGGAAGCAGCTTCCGGGAATAATCCTTTTATCATCGGCATCATAGGCAGAAACCCTTTCGAACATCATCTCGAAGAGATCGTATCCGGGCACCAAATCAAAGGACGGAATGTTGAAATCAGGCAGATAGACGATCTTGAAAATATTGCTGAATGCCACGTCCTGTTCGTGTCGCGAGTTCTGAATGTAAAAGTGAAGGAGATCCTGTCTGTAACACATGGAAGACCGATACTTACGGTGGGCGATATTAAAGGATTCGCGGAAAAGGGTGGATTGATAAATTTTTACATCGAACAGGAGAAAGTCCGCTTTGAAATCAATGAAACAGAAGCCCACTACTCCGGCCTGTCGATCAGCTATCTTCTTTTGAAATCGGCGGTAATCGTCAACCCGGCAGGGGCCGACCGATGAACTTTTTTCACGATCTCTCCATAAGGAACAAACTGGTCGGGATCATGGTCATAGCAACCGTCTTCACGATGGGAGCCGGTTTTTCCTTCGTGATAAAAACCGAGATAGATGCTTTCAAGCAGGATATGGTGAATAATACCCTTATGAACGCCAGGATTCTCGGTGAATACTGTGTAACCCCGTTGGATTTCGACCAGAAAAAAGGCGCGGAAGAAATTTTAGCCAGGATGCAGACAATACCCTCGATAGAAGACGTGCTGCTGTTCGACGAAACGGGCGACCTGTTCGCTGCCTACAGCAGATCCGGCGAAGATTTCACGGTTCTCTACAAGGACGGAACGCGTGCGGTCGGGTTCGAATCCGGATACCTTCACGTATCCCAGCCGATCTTTTATGACGGCGAGAGATACGGGTTAATTTATATAAGATCGACGACCGACGAACTGGGACATAAAATAAGAGATTACATCACAATGATGTCGCTGTTGATAATCGTCCTGGTTTTTCTCTCTTATTTTATCGCTCACTTTCTGCAGCGGATCATCTCGAATCCGATTCTGGACCTCGCCAAAATCACAAAAACCATTTCGGAAAAGGCGGATTATTCGGCCCGCGTAACGAGAAAGGGCTTCGATGAAGTCGGCATTCTTTACGATGAATTCAACAAGATGCTTGATCAGATCGAGACCCGCGAAGAAGAGCGGGATGAAGCCGTCTCCGCCCTCGACGCCGAAAAGGATCGCCTGAAAGTAACCTTGCGCGCCATCGGCGATGCGGTGGTTGCCACCGACACGGCTTCTAATATCGTCCTTATGAACAAGGTTGCAGAGGAACTCACAGGCTGGTTCCAGGCGGAATCGATCGGCAGGCGCCTGGATGAAATCTTATCTCTCATCCACGTCAAAACCCGGGAACCTCGAGAAAATCCCGCCGAACAGGCGCTCGAATCGGGTGTAACGACAAGAGTCGCGCAAAATACTATTCTGATTTCTAAAAACGGCGATGAGCGGCATATTTCGGGCAGCAGTGCACCGATATCGGATGAAAAGGGTGAAATCATAGGCGTTATCTTTGTATTTCGTGATATCACCGACTTGAAAATAATGCAGGAAAGGCTCCTTCGGCATGAAAAGCTGGCTGTGCTCGGCCAGTTGTCGGGCAGTGTGGGGCATGAGCTTCGCAATCCGCTGGGAGCCATCCGGAATGCGGCGTACTTTCTGAAAATGGTTCTCCGTGATTCTCCCGACAAGGTAAAAGAACACCTCGAAATCCTGGAAAAACAGGTATTATCGGCGGATGAAATCATCTCAAACCTCCTTGATTTCTCGCGAATCAAAGAACCGGACATGGTATCGGTACCTGTCCAATCATTGGTCGAAAGAGCCTTGATAGAGTCAGCTATACCCCCGGTTGTCGACATCATTGCCGAAACACCGTCCGATCTGGGAGAAATCACCGTCGACCCGACGCAGATAAACCTCGTCCTTATGAACTTGATCCAGAACTCGGTGCAGGCGATGCCCGACGGCGGCGCATTAACGGTTGCCGCTGAAAAAGACGGCGAAAACATTACAATCAGCGTAGTAGATACCGGCTGCGGTATCGCACCGAAAAATCTCGACAAAATCTTCGAACCGCTCTTTACCACCAAAGTGAAGGGGTTCGGTTTCGGCATGGCTATCTGTAAGAACCTGGTGGAAACCAACCAGGGAGAAATCGATGTCGAAAGCGAAGTCGAAAAAGGTACGACAGTCCGGGTCAGACTGCCGATCGCGCTTTAAATGGACATTTCCCTTACAGACGAGAGGAATCGGAAATCATGAAAACGTTCCTTCACGCTGTCCTGTTATTCGTTTTGACAATGTCTTCGGCAGTCGTCGGTCTTGCACCGGCGGACGAAAACTCCTGGGAGCAGCTCGATGGTCCCGACGGCGGCTTCGTGCTTTCTCTCGCCATTTCGGCACAGGATCCTCAAGTACTGTACCTGGGAAGCGACTATTACGGCGGGGTCTACAGGAGCTCAGACGGCGGATCCAACTGGAACTTCAAGGGGATGGTTTCGAATGCCGGTCAGATAATCGATATCGCGATATCCCCGCATTCTCCGGACCTGGTGGCGGCGGCGGCGAACGGGGTCTTTCTATCGGAGGACGGCGGTGAATCCTGGAATCACGCCGGGCTTCGCGATACCATCGTCTACGCCGTAGCCTTCGACGCGGCGGATGCCGGCGTCATCTACGCGGGAACCCTCAAGGAGGATCCTCCGTACAACGGATACGGGGTTTTCAAGAGCGACGACGGCGGCGCGACCTGGACCTCGGCAGGGCTGGAAGGCTATCCGATCATCTCCCTTTTCGCCCGGCCGGGCGCGCCGGATACGATATACGCCGGAACGGGCGCCGGAGTCTTCATCAGCTTCGACGGTTCCGAAACCTGGTCGAACCCGCTCGGGCCGTGGGGCGCCGTAAAGAGCCTGGCCGTCGACTCCACCGGCGTGATCTTCGCAGGGACGCGGCACGACCTGGCCGACGCGGGCACCATCTACAGGTCCGGCGACGGGGGCGCATCCTGGGACACCCTGTTCGCTCCCGGCAACACGATACATGATCTCGCCATGGATCCGGGGAGCCCCGAAATACTCTACTGCGCCGCGGGAAGTTATCTCGAAGGCGCCGAGGGGGTTTATAAGACCACGGATTCGGGGGAGACCTGGGTGCCGATCAACAACGGCATCGTCGACAGGATGGCCCACGCGGTCGTAGTCGAGCCGGGCAATCCATCGAATGCGTGGGCCGGAGTCGACGGGCTCGGCGGCATCTATATCACGTCGAACGGCGGCGCGTCATGGGAGCACTCGGCCGACGGGATGCGGCACACCGTTATCCAGGCGCTCTGCTTCGACAGCGGGGGCGACCTGTACGCCGCGTCGGGGTGGGGCACTTACAAAGACATCCCCTGCATCTTCAAGTCCACCGACGGGGGGACGAACTGGATGGACCTGACGATTCTCCCATCCGCTGAATACATGATGAGCGTGTGGGATCTAGCCTCTCATCCGACCAACACGGGCGAGGTTTATACATCGGGTTCGTACCATACCGGAGATGCACCCGCCAACGGAATCGTATACCGCACCTCGGACGGCGGAAACAGCTGGGACGAGTTATGGAGCCCCGAAAGCCTGATCGTCACGTCCGTGGCCCTCCTGGAGCCGGCCTCAGCCCGGGAACGGAATCCGCTCGTGATTCTCGCCGGGGTCGCCAGCTCGATAATGGATACCATGGGAGTGCACCGCAGCACCGACGCGGGCGCCACCTGGGAACAGACTTCCGGCTGGGACATCGGAAACAGCGTATGGTCGCTGACCGGTCACCCCACCTCCCCACAGACCGCGGCTGCAGCCACGACCTGGGGCGTATTCCTGAGCACCGACTCGGGTAGCACCTGGGAGCATAAATACAACTCCCCGACGCAAGCTTACGTCGTTCTGTTCGACGACGCCTCTCCGGGCAACATGTATACCGGGGTCGGAGGACCGTTCGTCACCACCGGCGGCGTATTCAGGAGCACGGACGGCGGTGAAACCTGGAGCTCCGCCGGCCTGGAGGAGTACAGCATCTGCGCTCTTTCGGGTTCTTTCGGACCGTCGGGCGACACCCTGTACGCCGGAACGGGCGGCGCATTCCTCCAGTCACCCGGCTACGGCATCTTCAGGAGCCTCGACAGGGGAGATACCTGGGAGCCGTTCAGCGAGGGTCTCGATTCACCCTTCATCCTCACCTTCACCCGCGGCGGAGACGGGGTCTACGCGGGCACTCCGAGCGGCGTATACCGGCTGGAAGCATCCGCCGGCATCGGGAGCGGAAAAGGAGCGGCGCCGGGAAGAATCCTCTGCTCCCTCGACCGGATCTTCCCCAACCCCTTCAACCCCGTCACCCGGGTCGAGTTCACCCTCCGGGAAGAAACTTTCGTCACCCTTAAAATCTACAACATCGCGGGAGCCCTCGAGAAAACCCTCGTCAGCGAAACGAAAGAACCCGGAAGCCACTCCATTCTATGGAACGGGAAAAATGAAACCGGCCGGAATCTCCCGTCCGGAGTCTACATCTGCGCCCTTGAAGCGGGCGGCTTCACCCGGACCCAGCGCCTGGTGCTCATCAAGTAGAGCCTGGTGCTCATCATGTGGTACCTCCCAGTGCCGCTCCATCGGAATAGCTTTCACCTGTGCCGGTAACAGGTAGTCAACACCGGCAGCGACCCCGATCCGTGGGTGCGGGCTCAGCGGCGGGTGGAAGAGAGAGCGTCTTCCCGCACGGTGTATGACGCAGCGTGCTCCGCCGGGCGGGAAGACGCTCTCTCTTCTACTCTCCGGTGATGGAAGCGGGGGGCGGCATGTGGCTGAAGTATTGAAGCTGCAGTAACATGGGCATCGACGCCTGAATTTCTCCAGCTGAAAAGGTCATTTTACCGCTAGGGAAAATCCCCCGACCAGCCGGCAAGAATCGGCAAACGCGCGAACTGCCTCGGTTGAAGAGACTTATGCCTTCCGAAGAACCGAGCACTTTCTACACGTGAAGAATTCACCGGAGGGGCAGACTCGGTCGGAAAAGGAACC
>CAYMWF010000104.1:14189-16324 GCA_964394085.1 uncultured Gemmatimonadota bacterium
ACTTTCTACACGTGAAGAATTCACCGGAGGGGCAGACTCGGTCGGAAAAGGAACCTTCTCCGGCCTGGAGGAGCGTTTCTACGTGTGAAGAATTCACCGGAGGGGCAGACTCGGTCGGAAAAGGAACCCTCTCCGGCCTGGAGGAGCGTTTCTACGTGTGAAGAATCTCCTGAGGGTTGGTTGCATCTGGAGCCTGGTTTACTTGTGGCTGGAAAAACGGCCTCATTCTCTCCTGATTTTTCAGGTGATTTCGATTTTTTTTTGAGAAAAAATAAAAGCCTTCGTGAAATGTCTTTATCGACGCTCCCTTCCGAATGGCGCCGGATAGCCTCCTGTTATCGCTTCTGAACCGCTTGAAACGACCAAGTTGACATTTTTCACCTGAAAGCCCCTCCAAATGCACCAGAAACCTTTTGTGTGTGACCGTAACCCCTTGTTGTATATCATGTTATACGATCAATCGATTTGACAAGGTTGCTTTTTTGTGGTAAATTCGTCTCTGCTTATGGAATACGTTGTATTTTCACCGCGGAAGGTAGTAGCAAAAAGGGCTCATGTTCACCTGGAGACGGGTGAAACAGGAAGGAAAGGAACTCTGTTCATGAAAGATGAATCCATCGGAAAGTTAACTATCAGTGCTTTGAAATCTGAAGAGAATTGGAAAGATCAAGAGAGGCTTGGCGCGCATCTGCCGGAGAATAATGTCGATGAAGCGGTACCGTACGACGCAGGTCTTCAAGAAACCAGAGCAGAAACAATGCTGCAGCAAGATATCGGTTTGCCAGGAACCAAAGCAGAAACAATGCTGAATTGCGATACCGGTCTTCCGGGAATCGAAGTCGAAAAAAGGTTCAGAGCAGCCGCGAAAACCATGGCCAGGAGCGAAGCGGCGGCGGCTTTCTATCTGGCGGAGATCGACGACAGGCGGCTATGGCTGGAACTGGGCTACTCGTCTGTCATAGCCTACGTCGCGGAAGTAAGCGGCATTGCCGGCAAGAAAGCTTACGCTCTCCTGAACATCGGCCGGCGGCTCCGAGAGCTTCCCGTTATCAGGGCAGCCTTTGATGAGGAGCGGATCGGCTGGACGAAAGTTCGTGATATCCTGAGGATCAAGGAACCTTTCAGCGAAACCGAGGTGCTCGAAACAGCCCTGACCTCAAGCAGCAGGGAACTCGAACAATTCGTGGCGAAAAAGAATGAATCGGTAAACCGGCTGAAACGGAAGGCCGTCGCCGGCGGTGATCGGAACCAGGTCGAAATCTTCGAAAATGAAGAAACGATAATCCCGGAGCTCATGGGGAAAACCGGTGTCGCGTATCCTGTTTCAAGGACTGCCCGGCTCACGGATACCGGTTCGAAAAAAGCTGAATCAGGTCGTCAAAACCACACCGCCCCGACAGGAACCGCCGCCATCCCGGCTTCCCGGCATGTAAACGTCACGTTGAAGCTTACTCCAGAGGAGTTCGCAGTAATAAACGAAAGCCGTAGAGTCTGGAAACGGAAGAACCCGGGTGAATGGAAAAGAGAGCAGATGATCATTTCTCTTTCAAGGGATTACCTCGAAAGAGAAGCTCGCGCATCGTTCGACGGAGATGCTTCGAAGGATACGGATGCATCATTCTGTGGAGATGCTTCAGAAAAGACCGCTTTTTCAGGCGATGACGCTAAGCGAACCGGAGAAAGGTGTACGTCTGAAAACATAACCTCAGAATCGCTCCCGGCTGTTGAAAAGAAAAACAACGGGGTCGCTCCGGTGATCATCGATTCTCCATACAATATCTACATCCATCACTGCCCTGAATGCGAAAAAAGCTTCATGACCGGGAAGTCCGGAGACCATATCGAGGTCGATGAATCGATGTTCGGGAAGGCGCTCTGCGACAGCGCCGTCCACATTATCGACGACATGGGTGTTCCGGGCAGAAAGAAACGTTCGGTAAGCCCGGCGCTCCGGAAGAAAATCTTCATGAGGGATAAAGGTGTGTGTCGCGTACCCGGCTGCGGCAAAACATCCTCCCTCGAGGTTCATCACGTGAAGCCGCTGTCGTCCGGCGGCGGCAACGATCCTTCCAATCTCTTGTTATGCTGCAGCTTATGCCGATATCGGCATAAGCTGCATTATGCCGACTTCCGGG
>CAYMWF010000105.1:0-9662 GCA_964394085.1 uncultured Gemmatimonadota bacterium
GCTATTCCGAGCTTGTGGATGTAAACAACTGTCTGGTCAACTACAACAGAACCAGGTCTGATGGAGGAGGTATAAGCGTATCCGGTTCAACCTTTACCATGTCCTGGAGTAGAATATTAGAAAATACAAGTTCAGATGACGGCGGAGGACTGAGCGCTTCCCATTCAACCCTCAACATCCATAAGAGCAAAATACTGGAGAACAGCTGCTCCGATGATGGAGGTGGACTCTACGTCGTCGGGGACAGCAGGCTGAGCTCAACATCGAATATTGTTGCGGAGAATATCGGATGTGCAGGTGGAGGCATGTTTCTTCGAAATTCACCGGCGGATATTTCCAACTGTCTGGTATTACATAACTCGACGCGTGGAAATGGCGGTGGATTTTCTATTTACAAGAACGATCATCCGATCAATATCGTGAACTCCACGGTAACCCGAAATATGTCTGATGGAGGCACCGGCGGATGTTACCTTTACGATTCTTATTATGTTACTATTCTAAACAGTATCTTCTGGGGAAACGAAGGAGCGGAAATTGAAGGCTATGGCGCTTCCGTATCATACAGCGACATTCACGGCGGCTATCCCGGAATCGGCAACATAAACGAACCCCCCCGCTTTGTCGACGAACCCGGCCTGGATTACCATTTACTTCCCGACTCACCCTGTATCGACAGCGGCACCGATTCGGGTATCGACATCGATTACGAAGGAGATCCGCGGCCTGTCGGCGCCGGCTACGACATGGGGGCGGACGAATACGGGTTGTTCCTGGTCGAGTTCAAAGAGTTGACCGGATGCGTCGAGCCGGGATACGACGCGGAAGGATCCTTCGTTATCCGGAACCTGGCTGAAAATATCGAAGGTTTCGATGAATGCCTGTTGATCATGTCGGGTTCTTTAGAGGATACTCTTATCCTGCACGAAGGGATACCGGTGGAACTGGAACCGGATGAAGAAATGGAAATGTCTTTCTCTCATCCGGTACCGTACGATTCCGGACTCGGTATCTGCAGGTTGGAATCAGTGCTTACCGAAAACGAGCTCCGGGTAGGACTCGGCGTGGCTGAATTCCTGATCAGCGAGTGCTGCCCTCATCCGGGTGTTTCGGCTACCGAAGACTAATCCGCCGGAACCTGGGAGCCCGGAACCTGGGAGCCGGAACCTGGGAGCCCGGAACCTGGGAGCCGGAACCTGGGAGCCCGGAACCTGGGAGCCCGGAACCTGGGAGCCCGGAACCTGGAATCCCGGAATCCGGAACCTGGAATCCCGGAATCCGGGACCTGGGAGCCCGGAATCCGGGACCTGGGAGCCCGGAATCCGGGCTGTTTCATTCTCAAGGTGTTTAAAAACGGACGCCGTCGCCCGATCGAACCACTCCCGGAGAGGAAATCATGGGGAAAAAGAAGGTGCTGCTTCTCGGCGCTACGGGGCTTGTAGGCGGAGAAATATTGAAACTGATGCTGGGTGACCCGTTTTACGGGCGGATCTCGGTGGCGGGGAGGCGTCCGGTCGACGGGGTCACGGACGACGGCGGTCGTTTGAGTCAACATGTGATCGACTTCGATAATCTGAAGGAATCCGCGGCCGTTTTCGAGGTGGACCACCTGGTATGCGCTCTCGGAACTACAATCGCGAAAGCGGGAAGCAAAGAGAATTTCAGGAAAGTCGACCTGGTATACACCATCGAGGCGGCCGGGCTTGCGGCCGCACGGGGCGCCGGATTTTTCGCCGTCGTTTCATCCGTCGGCGCGAATCCGGGCTCCATGATGTTCTACTACAGGATAAAAGGCGAGGTCGAGAAAGAAGCGGCGAAGCTGGGTTTCGATTCCCTGGCTGTCCTGAGGCCCTCACTCCTGCTCGGAAACAGGCGGGATAAGCGGCTGGGCGAAGAGATTGGACAGTCTCTCGGCCGATGCCTGTCCGTGGCGATTCCCGCCCGGTACAAGCCGGTTGAAGCGAGGGATGTGGCCGCCGCCGTTCTGGCTGCCGCCAGGGAAGAACTCCCCGGCTCGAGAATTTTCGAATCGGAAGAAATACGGGCCATGGCATCCGGAAAGGACGGCCGATGAAACATTCCGTGGAAATAGAGAATGTCGTTAAAACCTTCGGAACCCTCACGGCCGTGGACGACCTGTCGCTCCATGTTCCGGAAGGTTCGATCTATGGTTTCATAGGGCCCAACGGCTCGGGCAAAACCACCACCATCAGGATGATCATGAACATCCTCTACCCCGACAGCGGAACCATCCGGGTATTCGGACGGATTGCGGGGCCCGATACCTCCGACATGATCGGCTATCTCCCCGAAGAGCGGGGCCTTTACCGTAAGATGAAAATCAGGGACCTGCTCCGCTTCTACGGCGAGCTCAAACAGGGGAAAGACGTAAAAAAGGAGGTCGATCACTGGCTCGAACGGTTCGACCTGGCCGACCGGGCGGGGAAACGGGTGGAGACTCTCAGCAAGGGTCTTTCTCAGAAAGTCCAGTTCATCGCCGCCATCGTAGCCCGTCCCGGCCTCATCATTCTCGACGAGCCCTTCAGCGGACTCGACCCGGTCAACGCCGACGCCCTGCGGGACGCCGTGCTCGACCTGAGGGAGGAAGGGGCTACAATCCTGTTCAGCACACACGACATGAACACGGCTGAATCGCTCTGCGATTTCATCTTCATGATTTTCAGAGGGAAGAAAGTGCTGGACGGGACGCTTTCCGCCATCCAGGACGGGTACGGCAGGGATACGGTGAGGGTAAGGCTCGAAGAAGATGCGACCCCGCTCCCGGAGATGAGTTTCGTGGAGAATGTCTCCGACTACGGGAAGTGGCGGGAACTGCACCTGGCCGAAGGCACCGACACGCAGGCCGTGCTCGAACATATCTCGGGCCGTACCAGGATCAGGAGCTTCGAGGTGTCGAAACCGTCCCTGCACGAGATCTTCGTGAAGATCGCCGGACCCGGAGCAAGGGAGGCCGCCGATGCGTAAGATTCTGCTTCTGACCGCCAGGGAATACAAGGCGACCGTGAGAACGAAGGGTTTCATTATCGGGCTGATACTCGCCCCGATACTGATGTCTGGCAGCCTGATCGCCATGAAGCTCACCGAAAACCAGGTCGACACGAGGGATCGCACCATGGCTGTGCTCGACTGGTCGGGAGTAGTGACCGAAGAGCTCCGGGTCATGGCGGATGAGCGCAACCGGACCATGATCCACGATCCTGAATCGGGAAAGCAGATCAGGCCCATCTATATAGTCGAACCAACGGGTATCGATTCCGCCGATATTTCGAGGCAGCGGTTCGCCCTGTCCGAGAAGGTCAGGAACAGGGAACTGCATTCCTTCCTCGAAATCGGTCCCGGAGTTCTGAGCCCGGAAGGGGGCGCGGAGTCGGAAAGGATAACCTATCATGCCGAGAACCCGGCCATCGATGATATGCGCGGATGGTCGAACAGCCTTGTCAACATGATCCTTCGAAAACACAGGCTCGAAACTGCGGGGGTCGGAGAAGAGGAGGCTGAGGGAATCCTGACCTGGACCAACGTGGAAAGCATGGGACTGCTCGAGCGTAACGAGGAGACCGGGGCCATTGAAGAGGCGAAAGAACGGAGCGAGGCCGAGGCCGTGGGTCTGCCCATGGCTCTCATCCTTTTCATGTTCCTGATGGTCATGATGGGGGCCATCCCCCTGCTCAACTCGGTTATGGAAGAGAAGACCCAGCGGATCGCCGAGGTGGTGCTCGGCTCGGTGCGCCCGTTCGAATTCATGACCGGGAAGATCCTGGGCGGCGTCGCCGTATCCCTCACGGCCGCATTCGTTTACCTGGCCGTCGGCTCTATCTCCCTCGAAAGGCTCGAGCTGCTGGAGTATCTTCCGGTACACCTCGTTCCATGGATATTCACCTTCATGATCATGTCGATCATAATGATGGGTGCGTCGATGGCATCGCTGGGCGCCGCGTGCAACGATCCGAAGGACGCCCAGTCCCTTACCATGCCGGCAATGTTTCCCGTGATAATCCCCATGTTCGTGATGGTGCCCGTGCTGAAGGAGCCTCTCAGTTTATTCTCGACGGTCATGTCGCTCTTTCCGCCTTTTACGCCGATGCTCATGCTCGTGCGGATGGCGGCGCCGGGCGGCGTCCCGGCCTGGCAGCCCTGGGCGGGCCTGGCCGGCGTAATTCTGCTGTCGATCCTGGTAATCTGGCTCGGGGGGCGGATTTTCAGAATGGGAATCCTGATGCAGGGTCAGACTCCCAGTTTCTCTCTCCTGGTGCGCTGGGCCGTGAAGGGATGATTCTCCTGAAAAACTGAACAGGACCGGTTGTGGAATCCGTGCCCTTTTCCTCGGAGGTCAGGTAACCCCGGTTCGCTGTCCGGGGCGATGAAACGGGGTCGGGATCAGAAGATGGAGCGGATCCGGCCTCCGTCGACGGGAAGCACGACGCCGGTAATGTAGCTTGCCCTTTCCGACACCAGGAAGGCAACGGCGTCGGCGAATTCTTCGGGAAGTCCCATCCTCCCTGCAGGGATCTCCGCTTCGGCTTTCCGGTAATAATCCTCCACCGTGCCTGCGCCTCTTTTGACGAATTCAGCTGCGAGTTCATCGATTCTTTCGGTGCGGGTATAGCCGGGGCAGAGCGTGTTCACCGTGATCCCGCGGTGTGCCAGGCTGTTGGAAAGAGACTTGCAGAAACCGAGCACTCCCGCCCTGGCGGTGTTGGACAGAACCAGGTTGTCGATGGGCTGTTTGGCGGAAATGGAGGTGACGGCCACTATCCGGCCCCATCCCTTTTTCTTCATGTGTGGAACCGCTTCGTAGCAGAGGGTGACCGTGCTCATCAGGTTCAGTTCGATTGCGGCCCTGTAATCGCCCGGGGTAAGGTCGTCGACGGTGCCGGCCGGAGGCCCCCCCGCGTTGCATACGAGAATGTCGACCCCGCCGAACGCCGCGGCCGTTTCGCTGACGAGATAACGCACCTGATCGGTATCGGCCACATCGGCGGGCACCGTTTTTACAGCCGTATCCCTCACCCCGGGCGCCGCAGCGATCCTTTTACCGGCATCGGCCAGGCGCTTTTCATCCCGGGAGCAGATCGTCACGTTCGCACCCTCGGCCGCCAGCTTGAGGGCGGCCGCGAAACCCAATCCCCTGCTCGCAGCGCAGACGAGCGCTGATTTTCCCTTTATTCCCAGGTCCATTCGGTTCCTCCCCGGGCCGTTGCCGCACCATGCGGAGGTGCCGCCCGATTCCCGCGAGGTTTCGTATTCTACGCGTCAATTCCTCCGTACGTGCCGTCCCGGATCGAGCAGCACCTACTTGACGAGGTGCATCGTCATCGGATACCGGTACCTGACCCCGTCGGCAGCCCGGATGGCGGCGATGACCGTTACTATAAAATCAAAGAGCACGAGCCCGATGAGCATCGGGATACCTATGATCAGGAGGACCAGGACCGCGGAGATCGCGATATAGATCGTAAGGCTGATCTGGAAATTGAGCGCTTCCTTCCCCTGGTCTCCGATGAACTCCGGCTCTTCTTTCTTGATGAGCCAGATCACGAGCGGGGCGATTATATTGCCGAACGGGAAAACCCATCCGAAAAATGTGCTGATGTGGCAGCCCATCGCCCACATCCTCTCATCCCTGGAAGGCCCGGACTCTATTTCGTATCCCTCTTCTTCGATGGTTACTATATCTTCTTCCATTTCCATCACTCCGATGCTGATCGACAATCAGGGGCGGAACACATGTTCCGTAAAGACCTCACAATAAAAAAACAGCCGGTCAGCTGCAAGAAGAATAACGATATGCGGAAAAGTCAATCGGCTTCAGCGCGCATCTCGAACCGCCGGTTTTGCTTCTACCTGCCTTTCCGGTGCGGTATAGTTCCGGCTCTGAATGGAAAATCCCCCGCGCGAACGGCAGGTGCCCGCACCGGTGCGCGGATTCGTCCGAATCGTATGATATTCCTTAAGGACATAACCGGAAAACAACCGGGAGCCGGGAACGCTGCTGTTCTCGTATCGGCGGCTCTTCTGGGAACCGGATCTTTCGTTCTTTATGCCGCTACCGCATGCAGGACCATATTCGGCGGAGACAGCTGCGAATTCACCGCGGCGTCGTGTTTTCTGGGAGTGCCGCACCAACCCGGATATCCTCTATACACGATGACCGGCAGGCTCGCGGCAGCGGTTTCAGCCGATCCGGTGTTTGCGCTCAATCTCCTTTCCTCCCTGTTCGCCGCATCAGGAGTCGCGGTTTTCTTCCTGTTTCTGAAAAGGGCATACGGCTCCATGCTGCTTTCGGCGGCGGGGGCGATTCTGCTGGCGGTATCCGGAACGTACTGGTCGCTTGCGGTAGTCGCCGAAGTGTATTCGCTGCACCTGCTGTTTCTGACGCTGTCGTTCCTGGCGGCTCTTCATGCGGGAAAAACCAGCGGGGATCTCCGAAGCCTGGTTCTCGCCTCCTATATCGCCGGGATGGGAACCGCCCACCACCAATCGTTCATCCTGGCCCTTCCATGCCTTGTCCTCCTGGCGAGACCGAAGCTCAAACAGGCGATTCCGGCTCTCCTGGCCTTTGTTTTCCCCGCAACCCTGTTCCTGTTTCCGCCGCTCCGTTCCGCCTGCGACCCGCTGATCGATTATGCCAACCCGGAAACCGCTTCAGCTCTCTTCGAACAGCTGGCCGGCGGCAACAGCAGGGGGCGGTTGTCGCCGTTCGAACCGGCGACCTGGATGAACTTCAAGACGTGCCTCTTCTCTTTTCTTCCGTCCGAAGCCGGACCCGTCGCGGCGGTTATGGCCGTTATCGGCTTTTTGTCGATTCTGTCGCTGGCCGGCGTTTCATCGCTTCTGTCGCTGACCGGCGTTTCATCGCTTCTGTCGCTGACCGGCGTTTCATCGCTAATTCCGTCGTCGGGGAAAACCGAAAACAAGCCCGGGCGATCCGCCGCCTGTTACGCTGCGGGAAAGTCGGGACGCGCAATCGGCGGGCCGGTTCACGACCGCTCTATGGCGAACCGGGTCACGGTTTCAATGCTGATCTACCTGGTCCCGGTCCTGCTTTTTTCATCATCCTACAGGATCCCCGATCCCGAGGGTTTCCTCGTTCCGGCGGTGATTCCGCTTATCTCGCTTTCCGTCGCCGGAATCCGGTTCCTGCAGAACCCGGCAAAAGCCGGCCGGGCGGCCGGGCTCGTTTCGGTGACGGGCGCCGCGGCGCTGCTGCTCTTTCCCGCCTGGAACTTTCCCCGGACATACTTCGAGAATGACAGGTCGAACTACAGGTTCATTTACGATTACGGGAATAATCTGCTCAAAACCCTCGAACCGGAAGCGATACTGTTCGTTCCCACTGAATTTCATTACAGCGTGCTCGTCTGCCTGACGGAAATCGAGGGTTTCAGACGGGATGTGGATCTTATCGACATGAGCGGCAGAGTGACCCGGTTCGTGCCGTCATCCCTGGGCCAGGGCGGCGCTCATCCCGATTCTGGTAAAGTTCAACCCGCGACGCAGGATTCAGGCGCTCCCATTTTCGATCCCCGCGGCAGGGGAAGGAAAGAGGTCCGGAACAGGATCGTCGCCTCCATGATACGGAGAGGAACTTTGGACCGCCCTGTTTACGCCTTCGACAGCGATTTCGGACCGGTGAACGGGTATTCCTTCCACCCCGCCGGATTTGTTACCAGGCTGAGCCGATCGCCCGTTGCCCTGCAGCATCTCCGTGAGATATGGCTCACCTACTCGATGGAAGGGATGTTCGATGGCTCGGTCTACAAAAAAAACGACAATCTCACGAATATCATCCCAACCCTCGAGGCGAACTATACGAGGATACTTTCGAGTTTTCTCGATCCGGCATCGAAAATGATAAAACGGGGAGAGTTCGACCGGGCCGAAAACCTCCTCGACCGCGCCGCTTCCCTGGCTCCATCATACCCCGGGCTTCAGAAAATCCGGAGGGAACTGGAACTCGCCAAAAATATGAACTAGCTCACGGGCATCCATGCAAAAGGGATATGTTTCTCTTCTCGCCCGCCTTTCGATACTGTATAGTTGCCGCCTTTGCTAACCTCCCGGAGGTGGACCAGCAATGTATTTTATGGGAATCGATATCGGAAGCCTGACCTGCGGAACCGTCATCGTCGACGAGGAATGCCGGGTCATAGGTTCGTCTGTTGTGCCCACCGGGGCGAGAAACCAGGAGGCCGCCGGGCGCTCCAGGGAAGAAGCCCTCAACCAGGCCGGACTCACCCGGGAAGACATCTCGGCAATCATCTCAACCGGGTATGGCAGGGACCGGGTGGACGATCGACTGGCGTCGGTGACTGAAATCACCTGCCATGCGCGGGGCATCCGGGAACTGCTTCCCGGCACGAAACTGCTGATCGATGTAGGCGGGCAGGACAGCAAAGCGATACTCATCGACGACAACGGCAAAGTGATCGATTTCGCCATGAACGATAAATGCGCGGCGGGAACAGGCCGGTTTTTCGAAGTGATGGCCCGCACCCTGGAGGTTGATCTCGACGACCTGGGAGAAATGGATGCGAAAGCAACCAAAAATGTGTCGATAAGCAGCGTCTGCACCGTTTTCGCCGAAAGCGAAGTAGTCTCTCTGGTGGCTGACGGGACCGATCCCGCGAATATCGTCAGGGGTCTCCACTCGTCGGTCGGCTCACGCGTCGCTGCACTGGTGACCCAGGTCTCACGCAACCTTGAAGGGGCCTCCCCGGCCATGTCCGGAGGTGTAGCACGGAATGCCGGAATGGTAAGGGCGCTGAGCCGTTCTCTGAAGACCGAGATCACTGTTCCTCCCGAACCGGACCTGGTGGGAGCCCTGGGCGCCGCCCTGATAGCCCATGTCCGTTCCTGAAACGGAAACGGCGTCTCTCGAAAAAATATCTTCGAAAAAGAATTCAAAATAAATAGACAGGTCTATTTTAAGAAAAAGGGGGATCTATTTTTCTTTGTTTCCAACCCCGTTTCCGAAGGGTCGTGCTCTCGGCCCGGGATCGGACAGCCCTCATGAACCTTTTTCATTGCTTGGAACCTGTTCAGTGGAGCCGAATGATGCTGTGTGGTTTACCGGATGGGAGCTGCGAAGGGCGCTGCAGCCAGGCCCGATCAGCTTGGGAGTGGAGCTGCGATTTCCGACGCTTCTCAGGGCGAGGACCGTTATAGCGTGACGATACAGCATGCCCGATCAGGCGGCGGGATGACCCTTTCTTTACCACTCCGGGGTATCGCAAGCCGGGAACAGCATGCGTTTGAAATATTGAAACAGCTGGAACACCGGAAGCGACGCCTGAAATCCCCGGGGAGAATAACTCATTGAAAACACTCATCGTAACCAATCCCTTCTCAGAATCAGCAAATCACTGGAACCATAAACACGAGTGTTTCGATCGATCTCCTGGCACTCCGCACCACCGGTAATTCGAGGCCGGACTTTGTACCTTACCGCCGATTGAGCAAAGTAATTTCTCCCGCGCTAATAGCGTACAGGGTTCTTTCCTTTCACAAAAATATCGGATCGTGACAATTGGCCGATTCTCCTCGTGAAAAAATATTATGAAAACTCGTTCGCCGCGTGAAGAATTATTATGTAAACCTTTTCTCCATGTGGAGAATTATTATGTAAACCTTTTCTCCAT
>CAYMWF010000105.1:9762-16177 GCA_964394085.1 uncultured Gemmatimonadota bacterium
TGGAGAATTATTATGTAAACCTTTTCTCCATGTGGAGAATTATTATGTAAACCAATGATCGATTTTTTTGTCAGCCCGGAGGTTTCGACTCGGCAAACTTGAAGGCACCGCGTAGCGGAGCCATCCTGACCGCCATCCTGAACCGGCTGGAAACAAGATTCTACGATATTCTTCGACACTTCCGGAAAAATCCCCCCGCGCCAAGGTCCCTTGGGGTGCGATTCGGATTTCCGTATGTTATACTGATATAATTACAACAAAGTCGAAACGGCCGTCCTCTCTCCCCAGGAGTATATCATGGCATTTCCCGCATCAGTCAGGCTCAATCCCCTGAAGAGCGTCCATCGCGGCAACGCCGGTCCTTGCGGATCGTCCCCGGTGCCGGACGCAAGGAAACCGGGCTCGAAACAGCGCATCCGCCTTCACCCGGCGGAGCCTTTCAGGGGAGGAAGGCTGCTCCCTGTTCTTCTCCTGGGAATCGCGGCGGCGACGCACACGGTGGATGCCGCGCACCCGGCGGCGGCGATGCATCAGGTGGCGACGTATCCGGCGGAAGCGGTGTACTCTGCAACGACGCACCAGGCAGCAGCCGCATACCCGGCGGCGGCGATGCATCAGGCGGAGGCAACGCCCTCATCTGCCGATCTCGCCGATCCGTTCATCGGGTCGGGCGGTCTCGGTTACGAAATGGGCAACATACAGCCTGGTCCCCAGGCTCCTTTCGGCATGGTGCGGCTCGGACCCGACACATCCCTGCTGGGCGGTCCGCCGTTCTACGCGCGGCCGGGCGGCTACTATTACCTCGATCTGTTCATACGAGGGTTTTCCCATACTCACCTGACCGGAACCGGGGCCGAGGATTACGGCAACATCCTCTTCATGCCGGTCAGGGAGCTCGATGAGGAGACGATAACCGACGTCGGCCGATCTTCACCTTACAGTCACGCCACCGAGGAGGCGTCGCCCGGATACTACGCCGTCACCCTCGACGATCCGGATGTGCGGGTAGAGCTCACCGCCCTTCCCCGCTCGGGATACCACAGGTATACCTACGAACCCGGCGAAGACGCATACCTCCTGTTCGACGTGAGCCACTCTCTCACCGACGACGGATGCGCCGACAGCCGCGTGACCATCGACCCCGACAGCCTTACAATCAGCGGATGGATACACAACAAGGGCTCGCTATCGGGGCGGTTCGGAGGATATGTCCTTTATTTTTACGGTCTGCTCGACACCCCCGTCCTCTCCTGCGGAACATGGAAGGACGGCGTCATTTCGGAAGGCGTCCTCGAGCAGCAGGGAACCGATATCGGCGCCTGGATCGGGTTCGACTCCTCTGCGGGCGGCACGGTCTTCGCCGCCGTAGGCCTCAGCTACATTTCGGTCAGCCAGGCCGCCCGGAACCTGGCCGCGGAGATGCCGGGTTACGATTTCGACGCCTGCCGCGCCGAAGCCGCCGCACTCTGGGACGCCGAGCTCGATGTGATGACCGTTTCAGGCGGCACCGAAGACGACCGGCGGATATTCTATTCATCCCTGTACCGTCTTTTCCTCATGCCGACGAACTTCACCGAGGAGGGCGGTCTGTACGCCGGTTTCGACGGCGCCGTCCACGAGGCCGACGGGTTCACCTACTACACAGACCTGTCCCTCTGGGACACCTTCAGGACATTCCACCCGCTGATGGCGCTCATCGACCCAGTGAGAGCCAACGACATGGCGATCTCGCTGGTGAAAATGTACGAGCAGGGCGGCGATATCCCCAGGTGGCCCCTCGCCACCGGATACACGGGATGCATGATCGGAACGAGCGCCGACATCGTCTTCGCCGGCGCTCTCGCCAAGGGAATCGACGGATTCGACGTTGAAACCGCGTACGAAGGATGCCGCCTTCACGCCGTCGAACCCCGCCCCAACGCGGGCCGCGACGGCATCGAATACTACATCGAAAAAGGATACTGCCCCGTGGATCTCGTCTCCCGCGGCCCCTCCAAGACCCTCGAATACGCGTACGCCGACCGGGCCCTGGCAGGCATGGCTAAAACCCTCGGCTACGACGACGATTACGAAATGTTCCTCGAACGCTCGCGCAACTACGAGAATATCTGGTTTGGACTGAGGAAATTCTTCCGCGGCCGCAACGACGACGGCACCTGGTATTTCCCGTTCATCCCGACCTGGCCTTTCGACGAGGAGTTCGTGGAGGGGGACGCATGGCACTGGCTATGGTCGGTCCCGCACGACGTTCCCGGTTTAATCGAGCTTTTCGGCTCGGAGACGGCTTTCGTCAGGAAGCTCGCCAACTTCTTCTTCATGGCATCGATCGCCCCGGACACTCCACTGCCGGATCAGTATTACTGGCACGGCAACGAGCCCGACATCCATGCCGTCTACATGTTCAACTATGCGTGCAGGCCGGACCTGACCCAGAAATGGGTCCACTGGATCATGGACACGAAATACGGCACCGGGCCTGACGGTCTCGACGGAAACGACGACGGAGGCACCCTTTCCGCCTGGTATATCTTCTCCGCCCTCGGCTTCTACCCGCTGGCGGGTTCGGACTGGTACCTGCTGGGGAGTCCCAGGTTCGAGGAAGCCGTGGTTCACCTCCCCGAGGGCGACCTGGTCGTAGTCGCGGAGAATTTCGCGCCCGGCAACATATACGTGCAGGAAACCATCCTGAACGGAGCGCCGCTCCAAAGACCCTTCTTCAGGCACGGCGAGATTGTGAACGGCGGCCTGCTGGAATTCCGGATGGGGCCTGAACCGGCGCCCGGCCGGTCCACGTATTTCCCGGGTTTCTGACGATCTGAATGACCGTCGATCTTCCGGATAAGTGAGCCTGTCTGACATCATTAGGATCATTTCCAGACAATCCGCCGGAACACGTGTTCATCAGCCCTCAAACCGCCGGAACACGTGTTCATCCGCCCGCAACCCGCCGGAACATGAGTTCCTCACCCGGAGAGAATCACCCGCAGGCAGCGGTGGCGACGATACCGGATGGATTATCTGTTTCCGGCTCGGAAATTTTATACAAGGCCGCTGCGACGAAACCGGGCGGAGCCCGATCACCGCCATCTACCCGCAATACGAATCTCGAGATAATAAACGGGTATCGTCAACCGGTGAGCTTATGAATGGGGGACTTATTAATCCTTGACTTCTGCATTATCCATGACAATTATTTCATTGCTAATTCCCGTTGATAACCGGTGCTCCTGTAGCCTTAGACATGCTCACAAGCGATGACGCTCCATTTAAATACGCTCCTGTTCTAGGCGGTGAAACGTTCACCACGGCTGTACTAAACCAGGCAGTTGCTAAGTATCATGAAACAACATGCGAAACCGCGGCCGCTGTTCAATCAGAAACAGTGGGGCTGTTTCTTAAGAGTCTGTATGTTGGTGCTCCCACATATAGATTCTATAAGGACAGTTATCATCAATCGGGTATACCGACTGGAATAGTGAACCTGCTAATGGTGTCTCCCGCTCTAAAATATATCGGTTCTGAATACAACCCCTTACTCGAAACTTTCGCTGACCAGCTCATCGAAAATTACAATGTTGATGAAGATAAAATTCAACCAACGGATGAAATGAAGCAACACGGGCAAATCACGAATTTCGTACTCGATTTCATGAAGTATTACTAGGAGGACGAATAATGAAAACCATAACCTCCTTTGTCATTCTCTCTTGCATGACCGCACTGGTCTTCAGTAGCAATTTTCCATGCATCGCAGGAATTCTCATTGTAAACCCAAATTCGGATATCACAATCCAGGACATGATTAATGCCGCTGAAGAAGGTGATACCGTTCTTGTTGCCCCAGGCATATATACAGGAGAGGGCAACAGGGATCTTTCTTTTCACGGAAAGGATATAGTTCTTCTTTCAGAGTTCGGACCTGAGTATACAATTATCGATTGCGAGGAGTTGGGGAGAGGGTTCCACATCTACTCAGGAGAGAGCGCGACTGCAGTAATCTCAGGCTTCACCGTTCTAAATGGTTTTGCTGATAATAGAGGTGCATCTATCCACATTTCAAACTCAGCACCACTAATCGACAATTGTAATATATTTTATGGCTTCAGCCCTAATGGTGGAGCCGGTATTTGTTTAGAGTCAAGTTCTTCTTTAATAGATAGTTGTTACATTTCAGGATGTTATCGAAGAGCTATCTACTCGGAATATTCGAATAATCTTATCACAAATTGTCTGATCCAAGCCAACAGTGCTATGAACGAGGGTGCCGGTTTACACTTATACCGAACGACTGCAACAGTATATGACTGTGTAATCACAGATAATATTGTCGATGCATGGAGTGGAGATGCCCTGGGTGGCGGCATCTACAGTTACGAATCCGACATCATTGTGGAACGGTGCGAAATCTCGAACAACATATGCGACGGTGGGTGGAACTCGTGGGTGCAGGGTGGCGGCATATACTGTGATAGAGGTACAGCTATCATTTCGGATTGCATTATATCCAGTAACTCATCTGAAACCGGCGGTGGCATCTATCTGATTGACACTGATTATCCTGCTATCACGGGATGCGATATTATGGATAATGTCGCTACGCTTGATAATGGGGGTGGACTATACGTCTGGAGTTCCGATTATTCGATGACCGTCTCTGAATGCCTGTTTGCAGGGAATTATGCTGCATCAGGTGGCGCTGGCATAATGATTCTGAGAGTTTCACAAGCTTCAATTCACGATTGCACATTTATCCTGAATCTCGCGTCAGAGCAGGGAGGAGGAATATGGAATTACAGTGAATATACCGACTATCAAAACCTTGTTTTGAGAAGCAACGCACCTGACCAGATTTCGATAGGTGCAGGCGACCCGCAAATAACTTGGTCAAATATTGAAGGCGGCTGGCCCGGTGAGGGCAACATCGACGAGGAGCCGATGTTCGTTGCTCCCGAGTACGGTGATTACCGGCTGCTCTGGGGTTCTCCCTGTATCGATTCCGGCAATCCCGACTCGCTCGACCTGGACGGCACCGTGCGGGATATGGGCGCCCGCAGCTTCGACCAGTCGAAAGAGCTCATCGTGTACCTGTCGCCCGAAACCCGCGAGATCGCTTCCGGAGACTCGGCTCGCGTCAGGTACACCGTCTGCAACGCCCACCCGCACGAAAAGAACTTCGGCACCGCTGCCGGAGTGCGACTCCCCGGCGGCGCTCCCTGGCCCGGCAACCCACTCGAAAACCCATTCTATACATCGATTGCTCCATCGAGTAACTTGGCTCGCGAGTTCGAGTACCGCATTCCCCTCGGCTGGATCCCGGGAACATACTCACTCGCCGCCGGGGTTGGACACCGGGGACGCATATACGACCTCGACCACTTCGAGTTTCGCGTGGTTGAAGACACGACGGATCAACGGTAAATCGGTCGTCACTCCTGTAAATCCGACCCGCTTCCCCCTATCTGACCGGGCTGAGCCCGCTTCCTGGGAACACCTCATCCTCGCGGCGATGGTCCGCAATCCCGGAGGCGGCTCCGAGCCCCATGAAAAACCGGTTGGAGAACATTCTCGTTGAACAGTCCCTACCACCCGTAGCCGACGCCGATGGCCGCCAGGACATCCGCATCGTCCCAGACGCCGTTGACACCCGCAATGTCGCAACCCGCTTCGATGTGTAAAAAGCTGCCCTCGAGCATGGGAAGGTGCGTCCTCAGACCGAGGGTCATTACCCACACCCAGGTCTCGGCGATAAGATTCTCGGTCACGGTATCGACGGTGATGCGGGCATTCGATCGGACGTGTGTGAACGCTGTTGTCTGAAAAAAGATACGGTCCGAGTCGACGCGATAACCGAGCAGAAGCGCCCCCTCTCGATATCTGCCGAATACCTTCGTATCATACCGGCTGATCGGCGGATCGTAATAATCAGGGTCCAGCTTTCTTTCTTCGTGTTGCCTCTCGAGCGCTTCACCGTAGTACCCGGCCATTCCGAGCTTGAACCCCCGGGTCCGCGCATCCTGACCGTCGCCGATGAGCTGCACCTTGACGCCGTAGAGGATCGGCGAGTCTGAGCGAAACTTGAGCAGGAGGTCAACGCGCGGCAGCAGGCCCAGGCTGCCCTGTGGACCTGTCCCGCCGGATCTATGGATATGCACGCTCGGTCGCAGAGCGAAGGGTGTACCAGTCATATCACTATAGGGAGTGACGATGCGCGCCTGGCGGACTGTTTTTGTCGTGCCGACATGGGCTGCCATCGAAGCGCCCATAAACTGCCCGTTGGTTTCCGGGGTGATCCCGTTCGGATCTAAAATATGGTGGTCGACTACCTCGACCACGCTATCGTTATACATATAGAAAAGGGGATCGCAGGATGTCATTAAAAAAAGCGGAAGAAGTGCCAGCAGACGAATGATAATTT